>NZ_JBZYWL010000002.1:0-1004984 GCF_059115365.1 Edaphobacter sp. FHG110511_03
AACAAGGATGCGACAAAGTCGCGGAAGGGAGGAGCAACTAACTGATTGAGTTGACCTACCCTTGAATAACCCCTGTTTTGGGATGCCATCTCCAGAAACTTGGTGGTCGCCGCTGTTAGGACCCCCGAGAGCGCTAAGACTCAAAGAGCTGCGCTCCGTTTCAAGGTCTCAGACCAGCCTAAGAAACTCCCAAATAGGTGCATGATTTCGATTCCCGGAGTATACGGCGGCTTGCTGGACAAAGTACCCTTTGGCGCAGCGTTCGGGAAAGGAATCACCATGAAGATGGGCCAGACCAACATGCATAACTACATGAAGCCCCTTCTAGAAAGGATCGAGAAAGGGCAGATCGATCCTAGTTACATCATCTCCCATCGAATTACTCTCGACGAAGCTCCAGAGATGTACAAAGTGTGGCGAGACAAGAAGGACCGCGTGACAAAGATCGTGATTGATCCATGGGCTGAGAAGGCCGTCGCATAGCCAGAAGTCCCACTCCGTAGCTCGTCGAATCAACAAAAAGTGGGTCCGCACTTCTGGTGCGGACCTCAATTACAAATGCCTCCGTACACTAGAAAGCCCTAAAGATTCGATATCGTCTTAGATTCCAAAGAAGGAGTGCCAATAACACCCACGCTAGCGTTGCGGCGGCTATTGCGAAGGTTGCGTCATAAGTCTTCAAATAACCACCACGAAGCGGCAGCAAATCCCATCAAGCCAAGGGCGCCGAGAGCTGCGCCTGCCGAATCCATGCTTGCGGCCAGGCGTCCACGGGCAGCACCGTCAGCGCCGATCTTCGCTTTCTTTTCCTTCTCATGACTTTCAATCAAACTGGCTCCGGCAGGAAAGATTGCCGGAAATGCAAGAAATAGCCCTCCAATGACGGGACCGAATCGTTTCCCGACGAGACCCGCAATAACCGTGCAAAGCCCGCCGATCAGAAACCTGATTGCATACTGGTGAGGCTTCGTTTGTTTCAACGCTGCTAAATGAACAGAAATCACAGATATATCCTTACTTCAATAGCCCATACAGACCGAGTGTGCCGAGAAACCAAATTGGCAGCAAAGCCAACGTCGTCATTAGCGTTGATAAAGGCAGCCGTCGCAAAACAAAACTCGATGCGGCCGCGTAGATGAAAAAGGCACACGCACCTACGATCATGGATCGCGATTCCAGTGCAGCATACGCATTACCGTGCTGATGGACCATTAGCCCAAGCGTCGCGAGAGCAATAGATGGGGCAGCGCCAAAGAGTCCGGCAAAGCTCTTCGGACGCAGAACCTCTCCCAATACAGCGAAGAGACTGACAACGGCGCCGCCGATCAAAAACCTAAACAGAATCTCGCCCATATCGGTTATGCAGCTTTCTTAGCCTGTTTGATCAAACGCATCGCCTGCTTGGTTCCTCGACATCCTAGGAGGCGATACTCCTTGCCTTCGAGATTGTGATAGTTGACGAAGAAGATCTGAAGCTCTTTGACCCATTTGCTGGGAAGATCCGACAGCTTCCGGATTGCCGCATACATATGCGTTGCTTCGGCAACGGCGACCAGTCTGTCATTCCGAATCTTTTTCTTGCCGTCGACTTGTTCGCCTTCTATAACTCCGATCAGTCGGGCTCTCACAGCCACACCGGGAAAAGCGGGTTGATCCATAAGAAGAAGGACGTCGATGGGATCGCCATCCGGGGCTAAGGTTTGAGGCAAGAAGCCGAAATCGTAAGGAAACACCATGCCTGCGGGTAAAACTTTCTTCAAGGCGAAGACGGACTGTTTGGGATCAAACGCAAACTTGTTCCGGCTCTGTGCAGGTGTTTCGATGATGACCTGAATAAGATCGTCATCCTCAATGGGCTTTAGTGTGGTGGGGTTCGCGAGCGACTTCATGAGAGATTCCTCTTATTTTTATGAGAAATGGCATCGTCTTCTATGGAGTTTTGATGCATCCTGGACACACGCACGTGGGCCAGTCGCATCTCATTTATCGAAGACACAGAGCAGGCTTCCTAACGATTGCATCATTTCTACGCCGCTTCCGAGGGAGGCGCTTTCTATCGTCAAGCACGCCTCGGATCGGGACTGCTGCTGCTCTTGCTTCAGCCGCCCTCAATCTCATGGACGGCCTGGGCATTCGCAGGTAACCCTGGGTGGATGGCGTTTGCTTTGTTCCTCTGGCGTGCATTGCCTGGGCATAACGCCTAGCTCGTGATTTCGGTCGCTACCAGCATTGTTGTCGGCCGGGCTTTGGACACTCCGAAGGAGACGGGTCTCCTACGGTCCTCGGCCCTAATAAGAGATGCAAGCGGATGTTCCGGGCACCTCAAGCTCATTTAAGGCATCGTAAAGACTGAGGTCGTTGTTTCCAAGGAGATACGATGCCCACACGTCCAACTTGGTCCGGTTCCATTCAGATTTCACTTGTTTCGATTGCGGTTAAGATCTTCCCCGCCACCAAGCCAGAGCGGCAGGTTGAATTTCATCAGATTGACCGGAAGACCCATAAACGAGTTCATCATCGCAATGTGGATGAAAGTGGCGATGTTAAAAAGGCCGACATCGTCAAGGGCTTTGAGTATTACCGTGACAAATACATCGAGATCGATCCAGACGAACTAAAAACCTTGCGGCTTCCGACGGCGACGACGATGCAGATCAAGCAGTTCGTCAATGCAGAGGAGCTCTCGTTAGCTCTATTCGAGCGACCCTACTACGTCGTACCGAAAGATGATGCTCAGGCCAAGGCGCTCGGCGTTATGCGGAAGGCACTGGCGCAGACCGAGACCTTGGGTATAGGAGAGATCGCCTTCAGTGGACGAGAGCACCTCGTGGCAATCGGAGCCCCTCTTGACCCCAAACAGAAAGGGCTGATGCTCTACATGCTTCGCTACGCGGACGAACTTCGCGATTCTAAGTCGGCTCTCTCGGGCATAAAGGAGGCTTCTGTCGATGCTGGCGAACTCTCATTGGCGAAGCAGTTGATCAGAGGGAGCACCTCCAAGTTCGATCTGTCTTTGTACACGAATGACTATGAAGCCGCCGTGAGGAAGCTGGTTGATGCGAAGCGGAAAGGCAAGCCGTTGCCGGAACCAGAGCCGGCAACGGTCGAGAGCAAGGTCGTCAATATTATGGATGCCCTGCGCAACAGCCTTGCAGAAGGCAAAAGACCTAAGAAATCAAACATCAAAAAGATGACCCGTAGAAAGAAAGCCGCCTAACCGCTTGGCTCTGAGGAGAGTTTTATGCCGGATTTATACACGTTACAGGATCCAACCAAACAGTATCCACGCCCAAAATTTAAACATCAGCCGCAACCCGTTCCAGGTCTGGCCAGGAAGATGGTGCCTCGACCTGACCATGGGGAAGAGAGCTATCGGGGCAGCGGCCGTCTTCCGAATCGTAAGGCGCTGGTAACGGGCGGAGACTCCGGAATCGGCCGAGCCGCGGCCATCGCTTTCGCGAGAGAGGGCGCGGATGTTGCCATCAATTATCTTCCGAGCGAAGAAGCCGATGCCAAAGAGGTCATCGCGCTGATCGAAAAAGAGGGTCGCAAGGCCTTTGCGATTCCGGGCGATTTGACTAATGAGAAGTTCTGCCAAAGACTGATCAAGCAAGCTCACAAGAAGCTCGGCGGCCTGGATGTACTGGCGTTGGTAGCAGGCAAGCAACACGCCGTCGATAAAATCGAAGACATTACGACTCAGCAGATGGAACAGACGTATCGAGTGAATGTCTTCTCTTTGTACTGGCTCTGTAAGGCCGCCCTGCCCCTCATGCCCGCCGGCGGATCGATCATTACTACCGCGTCGATTCAAGCGACGCATCCAAGCCCGTCGCTTTTGGACTACGCGCCGACAAAAGCCGCAATTTTGGCTTTCACGCGCGCACTCGCGAGGCAGGTCGCCGAAAAAGGGATCCGTATTAATTGTGTTGCACCGGGCCCGGTGTGGACTCCCCTGCAAACCAGCGGCGGCCAGCCCGACAAGAAGATTCCTGAGTTTGGATCGGAGACGGCGATGAAACGCCCCGGTCAGCCAGTGGAGATGGCACCCCTCTATGTTCTGCTCGCGTCTCAGGAGTCGAGTTATGTCACGGGAGAGGTCTATGGCGCAACGGGAGGCTTGGAAGTCTCCTGATTAGAACGATGAAATCGAACGACCTAGAGCCTCCAGATCTCGTTCCGCGTGGGATTGTCTCAGGTATATTCTAGCTCCTGATACCGTCGACACACTGATGCCCGTGGACCATAGGCGCGCGGCAATCTGCGCAGAATATCCGTGCAGGATTGCTCGACAAGATGTCGTACTGTGAGTGCCCGCGTCGTGGCGATCCTTCCTTCGTTAGGGAGGGCGTCGATCTCTTCGCCGGGGGGAATCGAAGTTAGACGAGAGTGCCCATACGGAAACATGCATTGCACATAGATGGGCGATCGTGTGTGAATCTTTCCCCGATTGGCGTTCCTGATTGATGAAGGTCACAACTTTGTCGAGGAAGTTCGCCTAGACGCATGCACCAAATAAGGTGATTCCCGGAATCATCTATTTACACAAGAAACGAACCTCGGTGAGGTCCCTATTCTTTCCGAGGCTTCTATGCGCCAAGCCTAAGCGATGCAATTGCTAATGGCTTTTGTTGTTTTTCAATTTTGGTGTGCGTTCCGGTAGTTTTAGACCCTTGCTGGATTGCTCCCATTCCTTTACATCGACACCCTGCTTCTCGAGTTTTGCCTTGTTTGCTTCGAAATAACGACGCTGCGCTTCGCTTTTGAATGGCATAGGAATTCCTCCTAATCAGTGTTGTCCAGGGCTCTCCGAACAACTGCGGCCATGACGCCATGTTTGGCGACAAGCTCTTTGAGCCGATTGGCGCTGATGCCCAGTTCCTTGGTCCAGTAGACGACCTCATAATCCTCGTTGACATTGATTCGGGCGCGATCCGCAGGCCCATGATTCGACTTGTCATCTGCCATGTGTAAGTCTCCCTGCGCTCATAGTTGAGCGTCAAAGGATGAGAGCACACAAAGACGGGCTAAGGTTGTCATGGATAACTAGGGTGGATCATGGCGAAAACGACGAAAGCGGTTGGTTTCATAGAGACAATGGATTGTTTGGCGGTTCCGAAGATCCCCGAGGGTCCGGAATGGACGTATGAAATCAAACTTGATGGCTTGCGCGTGGAAGCCGTCAAGCAGCACGGAAAAGTGACTCTCTACTCGCGGCGTGGGAATATCCTGAACACGAAGTTTCCGTACATCGCCACCGCGCTAAAAGAACTGCCAGACGAGACCATTCTGGATGGGGAACTGGTCGCCTTCGATTCGAAGGGACGTTCCGTCTTCAATCTGTTGCAAAATTTTCGCTCAGCAGAGGCTCAAATCCACTATTTCGCCTTCGACATTCTCGCCCTGAAAGGCAAGGATCTGACTCAGCTTCCGCTCGCGGAGCGCCGAGTGATTCTCAACAAAATAGCTCCTGTGAATGATCATGTGAGCCTATCTGCCGTTTCGCCTGGCTCCGCGCCCGATATCCTCGACTTTGTAAAAAGCACGGACTTGAGGGTGTTGTCGGGAAGCGAGCCGATAGCGTCTATCAGCCAGGGAAGCGCACAGGCTTATGGAGAAAGCATCGCATCAATCTTGGCCAGGAATTTGTGATCGGCGGATATACGCCGGGCACCCATGGCATCGACGCCTTAATCATTGGCTTCTATCGAGGCAAAGAACTCATCTATGCAGCCCGTGTTCGTGCTGGTTTTGTCCCAGCGACTCGGCGAGAGACTTTCTCCAAAATCAAGCATCTGAAGACATCGACCTGTCCATTTGCCAATTTGCCCGAGGCAACAGCGGGGCGGTGGGGGCAAGGTCTAACCGCGACAAAGATGAAGGATTGCGTTTGGCTATGTCCTGAGACAGTAGCAAGAATTGATTTCCTCGAGTGGACGGGAGCGGACCATTTGCGACACACCAAATTCGTCGCCCTCCGTGATGACAAAGATCCTCGCAAGGTGGTTAAGGAGACATAATTGTGCACCTGAACGGACAAAAACTTCTGAGCTTTTGGGACTTGTAGATGTCAGCGTGCCATTAGTTCTTCACGAGCTTCAACCCGCTGTCAGCCGTCTTGGAGGCCGGAAGAGTCAACCTGAACGTGGTGCCACTCTTTCCTGGGACCGCAGAACTGCGACAGCCAATACAGCCTCCGTGCTTCTCCGCTATTCCGCGCGAGAGCCAAAGCCCAAGCCCTGTTCCATGAGCCTTCGAAGTGTTGTGCGGAGTAAAGATGTTCTTGTAAACGCTATCTTCCATCCCGCGACCATTGTCTGCGATTGTGACGTGAATCCGGTTACCCACATTTTTGACTCGGACACATAATACTCCGCCCTCTGAGGGGGCAGCATCGAACGAGTTCAGGATGAAGTTGGAGAGTATTTGCAGGATTTCGCTAGCAAAGACAGGCGCGAATGCGGGCCCATCAGTCTTCATGTGGACACTGATGTGCTGCTTTCGTGCGCGTTCGGCGTGTATTTTCAAGGCGGATTCGGCGATGTCGACAAGATCGAAGTCCTTGAGTTCGGATTGATTTCGATAAAAGCTGAGAGTCTTTCGAGTGATATTTCCCAGATTTGCAAGCTGTTTGTCCGCGATCGCCATATTCTCGCGAACCAATTCGGGGTCATCGGCGACTTCGCGCGTCAGAAATACTAGATTGATGAGCGCTTCGAGGGGATTGTTCACCTCGTGCATGATGGCACCGGCGTAGCGGCTCGCAACGGCAAGCCGTTCGCACCTCTTCAGCGCTTCCTCCGCAGCCTGCAGCCTTAGCTGCAGTTGCTCAATAGTGTTTCGGTCATCCAAAACGGGGCCTTCTCGAAATAAAATAGGGCGTTCAGGGTTCTTGGCCTATGTGATGAAGGTAGGGTATTTACGGGTTGCCGCCTCTTATTTTAGAGTAGGAAGAGAGCGGTCATGCCTCAATCAAAATCAGCTCGGATCCTCGTATTCGGTCTCGATGCAGACCTCGAACTTACGAGAAAACTCCTCCTGAATCATGCAGGTTACATTGTTGACGCTGCTCAGGATTGGGCGGACTACGATGCGTTCCTTATGTCGGATTGGATCCATTACCGCCTTGTCGTCCTCTGTCACACGCTGTCGGAAGAGGATCGAAAGGTGAGCGCGGTGCGCGCCCGAGAGCGGCATATTGAGGTTCTGGAATTGAACGGTCCATTCCCACCTGAGGAGTTTCTTCGCCGTGTATCGCAACTGGCTGCCCTCTAGGCGCTGTTCAGTGGCAGCTGCATACTATGCGTCTGCATCAGCTCAATCTTCATCTCATCTGCCGGCACGATGCGAAGCAAATGCACGGGCGGCCTGTCGGACGGCATAAGGCACTCGGCATAATCTCTCGGCTCAAGAATGACCGGCTGCCTGTCGTGGATCTCCGCCATTGCCTCGTTTGGCTCAGAGGTGATGACTGATACTGTGGGCAGGGAATCGCCCGTCTTGTTATTCCACATGCTCCAGATTCCCGCGAGGGCAAAGGGATGACGGCCTTTGATGGTGATCTCGTATTTCGGATTGTTCTTCTCGTGCAGGCGCTTCCATTCAAAGAAGCTGTCCGCCGGCACGATGCAGCGACGATCTTCGAAAGACTTTTTCCAAAGGCCGGGCTTCAAAATGCTATCCGAGCGAGTATTGAAAGTGAGTCGCTTCGGAAAGGTGAAGCCCCAATACATCAGCTCGAGGTCGCGCTCTCCTTCGTCGTTCGAGAAGACGACAGGCTGCATGGTTCCAGGCGTGATGTCGTCGTTAGGCATGAAGTCGATCTCATCGAGATTGGCCTTCACGTGAAAGGCCTCAGCGATCTTCTGTTTGTCAGAGCGTCTTCCGTAGCGGCCGCACATTACTCGTTGGTCTCGTCGATCTTGATTGTGGTGTTCCGGTTAAGGTCAGCTCGGCGCTTGGCGATGTACTCTTCAGAGAAATCCTGCTTCCGGAACATGTCCGCGACCTGATCCCAGTTCTTAAAGCTGCCAAGGATGTCGCCAAAGTTATCTGTCACTTCAAAGCCATGACCGGTCTTCGTGATGATTGCTGTTTCCAGTTCGTCCATTTCAGTTCCTCACATCAGTGGATGGACGGGCGCGTCGATTTCGTTGCACTTCGGACATTCTGACCGATGACCGGTAAGAAACCCGCCCACACATCTGGTCGCGTCGACGACGTTAATTATCGTGGCGTGAGTTTAGGGTTGGCTGAGCAAAAGGCCTCGGCTCTGTTGATGGAGCTTTTTGTTCGATTCGTTTGAATATCAGATTAAGGTTGGCCCATTGTTGGCCAAATGGGAGGAGGAGAGATATCCAATCGACTTTCAATCTACGAAGCTCACCAGCGTGGACGTCGGTGCGAATTGCTCCAGCCAGGTCTTCATCAAGATAGACGACCACGCCTTTATTGTCCGGACCATTGACCGAGAAGGACACGATTCTCTTACCATCAAAATCTCTCACTTGAACGTGGACTGAATGATACTTCTTCAGCCGAGGTCCGAACTGATTCCTCAACCTTTGTACAAATGCGATCTTCTCTTCCTCCAGAAGAGCTAGCTCGTCGAGACTTATTTTGGAACCATTCTTGATTGACCTCGCTAACCCGCTCACTCTCTTAGGCTTAGAAGGATTTCTTAGGGACAAAATTATCTCCAGGGTTTGACATACTCATCCTGAATTGGGACCGTGTCAACTTGTATATTCAACTTGCATATATAGATGAATAGATAATTAGACGGAACTGTAATGCCAAAAGTCGGAAATCAATGTATACGGCCACTTACGCGACCTTTTCTTGTCTCGGTCAGATCTTGATTCCGGCAAAGGCGGTCCGATTTCTGCCATATCTCGGGATCGATGGGAAGGGGAACGGAACGACCGGACTGAGCATTGTAGAAAGTTCCGTGATGGTCCAGAGTTCCGTACCGAAGCTGCCGAATGATCATCGCAAGCGCGCTTGTGGCCAAGAAGTTGTTGATGAACGGCTCTTGTTTCTCCAAAGCGTCCGCCGCGGAAAACTTGGCAATGGACCTTCACCCTGGGACGTGTCCATGAGCGGAGGAAAGAGTTCGGTCACGTACGGAGGCGTTCTTTGGTGCGGCGATTGACGTTATTCAAAGGTTACAGAGAACAAACTGAACGTTGCTGGCGCCTGAGCAGACGGTTCATTAGGGTCCGCTTCGCTTTGCCCAATACCGTTTTGGTAGTCGTTCTGAGGGGCGCCGTTGCTAGGTTGGCAAACCTGACCAATCAAAGTTCCGCTCCGATCGCGTTGGCCAGAGTGGTCATCGATTCTATTAGATTCGGACGAGGAGCCTGGTTCGAGCTTTCAAGCAACCTGTTTCCAGGTATCGTCTATCTGGTATTGCCCTATTCGCTTCACAATCTCACCGGTTTGTGAGCCTAGATCCTTTTCGAGGATCACTCCATCCTGAGTCACGACAAACGTCATCACGCCGCTCGCACGATACTGCGCTGGATACGCGATGAACGCGAATCCGCCGGGATTTCTGAGCATCCGGTAGTAATAACCATGGTAGGGCGTCTCTTTGCCCGAGGTATCGTACCCTTCGCTGCTCGCTTGGGCTAGCATCCCTCCAGCCGGACTGGTCGGCTCACCAGGCTTAGTCGCCCAGTAAATTCCATTCTGCTTTCCGGGTTGGCTTACGATGCGTTCCGCATAGGTTCCCGTCGGACGACCGTCATGCGATGTCGCAGCATAATCGCGCTGGGCCGACACAACGCCTTTGCAAACCTCGATCGCTGACAGTTCGTTACTGCCAATGCGTCTATAAAGAATCTCCTGCTCCCCAGCCGCGGTGTCAAAGAACCACTTGCCATCCTTCTCGACCAGCGGAATTGGCGTCGGCCAGTCGTCCTCCCCAACATTGAGCGTCATCTGATGCGGCCCTGAACTCGTAAGGGAATGCTTCGCGTCGTACTTCGCCACAAAGCCCTCACGCGCTGCTTTGTCCGCCACGCTATCCCCAGAGGAGAGGATGGCCTCGCTCCCTGCGCCAAGAATGCTCTGCAATGCAGCAGTGTCCCCGGCGCGAACTGCCTGGATAAAAACGGTGACTGCATCCTTCGATGAGGGAAAAGTCTTTTGGTCGGGAACCTGTGCCACGATGCCCGCAGTGGTCAGGGTCGCGATTGCGACAAAAAATGCTGCACCCTTGAAATGTTCAGCACGAACGATTGTCCGAATCTTCATTGCGTCTCCTATCGAAGCAACAATTCCTGACAAAGATATTTTTCAAAGCTAGTGGCCACGTCTCCCGCCGCCGCGACCCCCACCGCCGCCGCCACCGCCCCTCCCGGGTGCGGAAACTCCCATGCTGGATCGGCCACGACTGCTTGCCGCCCTGTCGGCTCCTCCGCTATTGCCACCGCCAAACGCTCCTCCGCCGCTGCTCGGGCGATCTGGTGCCAGGGAACGAGTCTGCATGGCTGGTTGATTCGGCATCGTCGGCCTGCTTTGCACCGCTGCCCGGTTTTGTCCGGCTCCTGCGTTGCCGAATCCCCGGTCGCCGCCAGGTGCAGCTCCAGCTCTGTTCGCGGTGTTGTATCCCCCTGCACCGCCAGGTCTATTTGCACCGGGCGAAACATTCCTCGCTGACAGGTTGCCGGTGTTTTGACGAGCGGCATTCGCTCCTCCGTTCGCGATGCGAGGATTCGCACTTGCCATCGAGGCGCCGGGCCTCTGTCCCGTCTGCGGACGAGCACCAAGATAAGTCGACGACCCTCCGGCACCTGGCCGATTGGTCACAGCCGGGCGATTGTTGTTGTTGCGAGCTCCTAGGTAAGCGTTGTTATTGTTGCCAGCAATGGTCGTGCGATTGTTGTTATTGAATTTGTTGTAATAGTTGTTGTTGTTTACGTTGACGTTGACCTGCCGGTTGACTTGGTTCCAGTGATAGTTTCCCGGCGGATTGTAACCATACGCAGGCCTGTAGCCTCCATAAACAGGCGGGCGATAGGGTGGAGGATAGTAGGGCCGCCCTCCGTAATACATACCCCCGCCACCCCAGCCAGGATAGGGATAGTAGTTGTTATTGTTGAACGCCGACCCTACAGCCATGCCAACGCCGAAGGAAAGCAATCCGATACCGATAGCCGCTCCCGTGCTCACGCCGGATTTTTCTTCTACGACCGTAGTCTGAGCAGGAGGCGGTGTCGTGTACACAGTCGTAGTGTTGTACTGCGGAACATAGACGACTTGCGGATTTGCAGGCGCAATCTCTACAACCTGCTTTCCGTTGTCGGTCTTGGTATCGACCGTCATCTGTGGGCTCGATTTCAGATTCCCCACCTGTTGCGCCTGCATACGCTTGCGCTGAATGGCATCCATCACCCCTTTTTGATCGGCCTTGAATGCCTCCCCAAGCTCTTTCGTCCAGTCCAGCTGCTGGCACATGTTGTCGACTACTTGAGGGAACGCCGCTAGATACTGTGCGCTTGTGCTGAATCCCGCTGCCTTCGCCGCTGCAGGTGCCGCGTCCGGCTTGATGTTCTGGTTCTGGATAAGCCAGTTCCCAAGATCAAGAACCTCCTGCGAGTTAACCGCGGCGAGCAACAGTTGACCCAGTAGTTGGTCGGGATAAAGAGCGATCGGTGCGACAAGATCGTCAACGTTCATCTGCGTTGCAGGTTGATCCGGAGCCGTAGCCGGTTGCGTCGTCGAAGCAGGTGGTAGAGTCTGAGGAGAGGAACCTGATTTGCACCCGTCTGCTGTGACTGTCAGGACAAGCAGAAACGCTGTAAGAGAAGCCGTAGAACTACGCATTATTCGGTGCACGGTTCACTCCTCATGACATAATTGCGTCCTCGAAAGAACATAATGAGACGCCCACAAGCTCTAAATGTCAAATTTGCTACCAAATGTTCAAGGTCAGCTCGATCTCCGTGTTGGATGTAGCGGGAAGTCTATAACTGTTGTGTCAAACTCGTTCGCGTCTCATCGCGATCGCTCTTTTCTTACGACATCGAATCTGGACCCAGTGGTAGTCAAAATGCCTCACCGAGACTGATATAGGTGGCCCTGCTTCCATTGCCCCATGCATAGTCAGCGCGTAAATTAATATGGTTCCGTTTGGCTAGAACGAAGCGTAAACCAAAACCGCCTCCAGGTTGAGGATCACTGTTTCCAAAATCGCTCCATGTATGGGCGACCGCTCCAGCCCCCGCGAAGGCAACGGCTCCAAGTCGCCAGAAGAATTCACGACGATATTCAGCCTGACCGACGATCATGCGGTTGTCTCGATAGCGTCCCAGGGGATAACCGCGAAGATCCTTAGACCGGCCAAGTTCACAGTTGTCATAGAAGGGTGCCTCTTCCGTAACAAAACAGATCGACCCATGAATAGCAAAAATGTTCTTACTTCCGACACCTAGGTATTTGTCATAGCTGACCGTTACGTTCTGATACGTTTTCTGGCCCCCGACAGCCGAGCCATAGAAGTCGACGAGCGTATCGAAGATTGATCCAGCCTTGGGATAGAAAGGATTATCACTGGAATCGCGGAGAGTTCGAATTCCAACGGCTGCGGTGCGAAGCTTCAAATCGCCGGGAAGAGGCACCGGCAGTTGCGCAAGATTGAGCCTTGGACTGTTCAGAGAGACATCATTCGAAACGATGTGGTAGCGCGGGCCAAGATACCAGGCTCCGAAGATACGAATCTTGGGTTCGAACAAAAAGGCCTTCGACCGCTGCGACAGTGGAATGCTGAGACCTGCATTTCCAGCAGCATTCCCGGTGCCGAAATAGCTGTAGTTAAACTTGCCTCCGCCTCCCCCTATCGTTATGCGATACCGATCATTCCTAAGGTTCAGCCGAGCGCCGAGCCCCAATGCCCAACTCCCGCTTCCGGTCATAAATCCGCCGGCGCCGAAAGTTGAGGGGGGAGACGTATCTTCGTCTCCTCCCAGGTGGCGGGCATACATAACTGTCAGACCACCACCATTGCCGATCGAAGGGTTCACGAGAGGAATGGGTGCAAATGCGAACTCGCCCTTATGCTTCTTTTTCGAAGGCTTCTCTTTTTTTGCCGTCACGACACCAATTTCCGAGCCGTTTGTACTCCGTGCATCGAGAAGATTTGTATTAGTTCCGAAGACTACCGGGTTTGGTTGAGAAGAATTATTTGAGGGTGCCGTTACAGTCTGCGCCCGTGCATTAACGTTCAGATAGCTTGCCCAAACAAAGAGACAGCCAAGCATGGAAAGAGAGTTTTTGTTTATAACGCGCATAGTATCCCTAGATCGATAAGGCAGCGTCGGCAACTAGACTTCATGCGGCTGGTTTGCTCGCCAAGAATTTATCGCTAAGAGGATTGCCCTTAGGCAACCCCGCGGCTTCGCGGCACTCTCGAATTATTTCTTCGCTGACAAGACGTTTCAAAAGCCGGTTCGCGATCCACAGCACAAATAGATCATCCAGCTGACCAATGAACGGAATGAAGCTAGGAAGAAACTGAATCGGTGAGCATATATAGGCGACTGGTAAAAACAGCACCGCCCTTGCGCACCATGGAGTATCAGGATGTCTCAGAGCAAGGTACAGGCATTTGACGTCTCGGAACGCCCCGGCAATCGCTTGACCGCATTTCGACCAGAACTTACCTGGCACTACGGGCCCGATCTCAATCGTCATCACGTCTCCTTCATCATTGCCCTGGACTAGATATGTTCAACTGTTTGTCTCAGAAGGCGTGCGCTTACCACTTCATCGAGCAAGGGACTTGGATAGGCTGAGGAGATTTTGGGGATTCAGGCGTATAAGTCCGCCACGAGGGCTGTCAATGTCAGCGATGAGAAAAAATGAGATGGAGACGATGAGCGGCAAAACAAAGAGCAATCCTGCCTTCGCTCTTTCAGTTCGGACACTATATCCGACCAGTATGTTTGCTGCAATCGCGATGACCACCAATAAGCACCAGGCAGAAACTGGAATGCTGTTCCACCAGGATGCCTGTGTGTATCCTTGTGAGTTCAATACATCGTTCATCCCGGACGCAACCAGCGAAGCCAAAGGCGTGGGCTCAAGTAGACCTTGTTTGCTCACCGTTGCCCACATCTTCGTTTGAAGCGCTGCGGTCTCTGCATCAACACCGCGTAGCTTCTCCTGACTCCTGGTTTGATAGAAGATTATGCGGAGATCGGTGTATCGCTTGAGATCGCCTTTGACGGATGCTGAGATCGTAGGTATCAGATCCGTTCGGACATATTCTGTCCCGATCGCATTTGCTTCCTCCTCTTCATATGTCTTGCGTTGATCGTAACGACTGATTGCCATTGAAAAGCTAAACCCGATGATGAGGCCCAGTAACGTGAGTGTGGCTCCCTGGACGATAGCAAAATCATCACGCTCCTCGTCCTTGAGCGGACGACTTGAACGTATATACAGTCCGATTCGCCCTGCCAACCAAAGTACCAATAAGGAACATAGAAAAAAT
Organism: Edaphobacter sp. FHG110511_03; assembly: GCF_059115365.1. Lineage (NCBI taxonomy): Bacteria > Pseudomonadati > Acidobacteriota > Terriglobia > Terriglobales > Acidobacteriaceae > Edaphobacter > Edaphobacter sp. FHG110511_03. The sequence goes on from NZ_JBZYWL010000002.1 coordinate 14,501, forward strand.
ACAAGGGGAAAATTCAACATCTCTTCTCCTTCCATCTGCGTTCCTGCCGTAGTCCTTCTCAGTCGGACTCTATGTCATTCAGCGCGGTGACGCACCTAAACCCCACGTGGCTTGTCGAAGTATCGATGGGCTCTGCATGACGCGCCGCAGGACGATAGCGCTGGCAGTAGTTTGGTGCACAAAGATGCGAGCCTCCCTTCAAGACCTTGCGAGGAATTCGAATACTGGGATCACTTGGGTCATAGCTTGCCATTTCTGACCCTCCACGTGGGTTCTGAGGAATGCAACAAGCTTTTTTGGCATCAACCGTATGCTTCTCGGAATACCAGTCCGAAGTCCACTCCCAGACATTGCCGATCATGTCGTGGAGACCATAAGCATTTGCCGGAAATGCTGTCACCGGCGATGTGCGTTCGTAGCCGTCTAGAAGCTCATTCTTGTGAGGGAAGTTACCCTGCCATGTATTGGCCATCTGTCTCCCCTTAGGTGCGAACTCTTCTCCCCACGCAAATTCCAAGCCATCAAGCCCGCCTCGTGCTGCGAACTCCCACTGCGCCTCAGTCGGAAGATCCTTTCCGGCCCAGTGAGCATATGCAAGCGCATCGGAATATGCGATATGCACGACTGGATGATTATCGAGATTGGCTATGGTACTCGCCGGGCCATATGGATGTCGCCAGCTTGCTCCTTTAAGAAAACTCCACCACTGTGACCAATCGTTCAAGGCCACAGGGCGGTCAGGGGACTTGAAGACGAGCGATCCCGCGTAGAGCATGTGAGGCAACGCGCCAGGGTAGTCCTTGGGATTAGGAGGGATCTCCGCGAAGGTTACATGGCCGGTGGCTTCGACAAACTCGCGAAACTCGCGGTTTGTTACCGGTGTGCGATCCATCCAGAATGCCGAGACAGTGACGCGATGCGCTGGCGCCTCCTCGGGATAATGGTTGTCCGAGCCCATGCGAAACGTGCCGCCCGGAATGAGAACCATGTTCGATGTGGTTTGATGGATGACCTTTACTTCAGGCAAGCTCGCCATTTTCCCCTCCATTGGAATCTTCAAGTGCTAGTTCATTACTTCACGATTGGCCTGATCAAACAGGACAGCAGGGTATCCGTAAGAGTCCGGGATATCTTAGGACTCTTACGGATCTGTGTGGAGGCGTGCCTAGTTGCCCGTGGGTAGCCCGATGTGGAAGCCCTCCTTGTGTAGTTGATCTCTTAAATAGCTGAATCGCTGGAATTGCGTGAGAGTAATCGGGCCGTTGTAACCTTCGCCCTGCATCTTGCGGGGTGGGTGGTCCATGTAGGTCTTCATCAGTTCCTTGATCGCGCCGTTGATGGTGACCAGCGTCCAGGTGCGCTCGGTATAGTTATTCATGAAGATGTCGTAACGTTCCTGCGGATCCTGCCAGAGATCGAAGACTTGGGGAACCATTGCGACGTAGGACTCTGGACCTTTCCAGCCTAGGTTCGAGTCGACCGCCAGACCACCGGTGGTGGCGCCATCGTCACCTCGCAGATTGAAGACGGCCTTGTAGTTGCCAACCCGGGCGGCGCCTGGAGTGAGTTCGTTCTCAGTGAAGTAAAACCAACTCTTACGTTCAGATTTGCCCTTGCCGAACAAGACCGGAGACATATCGTGGCTATCGAAGATGATGGGTTTACCCTCACGATCGTTCTCGGGCAGCTTGACGCCAGCAAGCGACGCGAAGGTGGCCATGTAGTCGAGACCGCCGAGGATATCTGAGTTTTTGGATCCGCCTTTGATGCCAGGTCCCCACGCAAGTGAAGGAACACGGTTTCCACCCTCGCGCACCGTCCCTTTGGTTCCTCGGTAGGGCGTATAACCAGCATCAGGGTAGACGTCTTGCCAGGCACCATTGTCCGTCGTCCAAAACACATAGGTATTCTTGTCTAGGCCCAGCGAACGTATCTTGTCCATGATGCGGCCGATGCGCGTATCTGCCTCGCAGATCGAATCCGCAAATTTGCTCTTTGAAAGCGATTTGCCCTGAAACTCCGGTGCAGGCATGTTCGGTTGATGCACCTTCATAAAGCTGAAGCATCCAAAGAACGGTTCCGTCGATTTGGCATTGTCGTCGAGGAATTTAAGCGCAGCGTTTTCGACGTACTGGTCGAAGAACGGAATACCGACAACACCCTTTTCCGGTGTGTCCACGTACTGCCCGTTGATCTTGAAGTCCTCCGTCACTTCTCCGCCCGCTTTGCCAGAGAGTGCGCCCTTGGTCACCTTTTCGAACATCTTCCGGAGGTCGTCGCTCATGTCTGGAAACCAGGTCGGGTCGGCATAGGTGTAGGCGTTAAGGTGATAGAGGCCACAATATCTCATCTCGTCGAAGCCATGAGCTGTGGGAAGGGCGTAGTCGGATTCGCCGAGATGCCACTTGCCAGTGAAGAACGTTTTATAGCCGCCCGTCTTAAGTACCGACGCAAGTGTCCACTCTGCAGCAGGTAGACCACCGCCCTGTCCCTGGAAGGCGACAGTCGTCATGCCGCTGCGATTTGGAATGCGGCCCGTGAGCATGGCGGCACGACCAGGTGTGCAGCTTGGCTGCCCATAGAAGGAAAAAAACTGCAAGCCTTCTGCCGCCATTCGGTCGAGATTAGGGGTCGGCATACCGCGATTTTCGCCTCCGCCATATGCACCCGCATCTCCGTAGCCGAAATCGTCTGACATGATGAAGACGATGTTTGGTTTGCTGTTGTTACTCTTCTGCTGTTCGGTGGATTTTGCCATGACAATTCTCCTATAGTGTTGTTATCCGTCCGTTTTCGAATGCGTAATCGGTGTGCGATTGTCGTCAGTGTCCGGTAGCTCTCGGAGCTTATCCGGAGAAAAAATTAGGAGATTTGACAACATGCAATCCTGCATAAAGCATGTTAGGTAAGACGCCCAGATAGTCTTTGGTCGAGAAGCGTGTTTTGCTGGTTCTTTTGGATACGTTGCTCATGAAGATCTCCGGAAATTAGATGTGGGTGTTGATCGAACTTTTCTTCCAGCTATTCGCGTACTAAGTCCGCTTCAGTTATTTCCTTCGCTTTCCTATCCCGCTCTCTAATCTCGTCCACATCGTTGTCGAGAAAGTAATTCAAGAATGTCCTGATCACTGCAATGGCACCAAGTTTTCCAATTTCTTCCCAGCTGGGCGCTATGGAAGTCTCAAGGATGTCGGCGGCAAGTTGAATGGTGAGACCTGCAATCAGCCACTGCGAAAACTGAATCCAGACTTCACGCTTCTTGTGATTGGGAGTCGATGGAATAAGCATGACTCTGAGGCCGTTGATAAAGACCTGAACCGCCCCTATAAACAGGAACGTTGTTGCAATTCCATCAATAACGAGAATTGCAATCTTCGTAATGTAAGTCAGCGACTCTTCCATACTCTTCGCCTCAGTGATCTACATTCCTGTTCGGGCAAGTCATCCGATCCACTTCAGACCTCAATTTGAGTGCAGCTTCCTGCGCCATTTCATGTAAGGGATGGCGACGATCGTGCCGGCAATGAGATGGAATAAAACCACGATCAATACCGAACCTTTACGATCGGGAAAATTCAGCCCTGCTATCGCAATTGCTATCCCGGGGTGACGTGTGCTCGTCGCGAGAGCCAGAACACTGCGGTCATCTGGGTCGGGCCCTCCTAGCAGATGTCCTACTGTGATACCGACCAACGCAAATAGAACGATTGTTACGAGAACTCCATTGCCTACCATTGCCCACATCGCACCCGAACTGATGAAGAGAATAGGAAGGACGCCAATCACCAGTAACAATGTCGCGATGAGGGATACGGGGTGTGCCCAACGGTTCGCAAGACGTGGCGCAAGACGATGGACAAGAATGCCAATGAAAAGTGGAAGAAGAATCTTAATGAACACGACCCTCAGAATTTTGCTGAGCGCGAGGTTAGCCTCAAATCCGAAGAGAGCGCCGAGCACCCCAAGCCACGCCGGAATTAAAACAAGTGAGAATATCGAAGCTGCGACCAGTAGTGCGACCGCATACGAGTCTGTTGCACCCACCTTACTTTGTTTTTTCGGGAAGAAGGGAGGGACAGGTGAAATGGCCAAAGCGATGATCGCCGTCTCAATCGCGGGATTCAGATTGAATAGCTTGGCGGCGGCAATCGCCATTACGACCATGAGCACGTTCAAGGAAAGGATCGATTTGGCGAGCAAGCGCGGCTTTCGAAATAGCCAGACAGCATCCTTGAGGCTTGAATGCAGGCCAAGCGCAAAAACGGTTAAGAAGATGCTTATTGCAATTGCTAACGGAACTAGGTTGTTGATGGTCATTCGTTCCGGCTCCCGGGCAACAGGCTGCAATGAGATGAAATTAGCTAAATGGCCCAACGTGAAATGCCATGCTCATGATCGCCGTGCCACCCAGAATCAGGAGAAGTATTGCAATGATCAGAGTGAAGGAAACTGGAAACCCACTCTCTCCATGAATCAGCCCAGCGTCGGCTAGATCCTTTCTCTCGTTACGAAGGCCCAGCATGAACTGGACGTGGTATATGATCCCGACGATCAGTATGCCTACGCCAAGAAGTACAAGGCTGAGGCCAAAATTCCGCGGGGCCTTGTCGTGCGATATGACTAAATCGCCTTTCAACTTCTCAAAGAACTGGAAGATCGTAAAGCCAAAACCGATCAAGGAGAGCGAAGTACGCATAACCGACATCAGCGTACGGTCCGCACTCATTCGAGTCCGCTGAAACGAAAGGCCGGTTCGGCGAGCCGATAGTTCAGTGCTGATCTTCGACTGGTCGTCGCTGGAATTAACCTGTTCCATCGCGTCTATCCTGGTCTCCAATTCGAGATGCTACTTCCGTTTCTCTGGAAATACTCGTCATGAATCGAAATCCCTTGCCTGTTTCTCTAATAGAAAAATCATCGTCTATTTGAATCGCTGAGCTTAAGCTAATGACACTGGCGACTGGATCTGCGAGCTGCGTAGCTGACTTTTCACCGTCCATTGCGGGTCCGGATTGTTGCCGGAGTGATCGGCAATAATCCGCAAGGATGCAGACAAATTGCCAGGCTAATGGGCCTCTGAGCCTTTGGGCTGAATATGTCACGGTGGTTTTCCTCCGTTTGTGACGAACAACTGGTTAGCATCCCAACGTTGCACTCAATGATCCATCGCGTACCTAATGGCTAGGTCAGTTCTCCTCTGGCGTCTTTTCTCTATCGCGGAAGAATGATTCGACGGAGATGGCCGCAATGCTTCGATTCAAGGCACAATTGAGCCGTTTAATGACTAAGACTTTCCACGTGAGACGTTCGATGGGGACTTTTCCTGCAACGTAGAAAGCAGTTCTTCGGCCGATGCGGGAGGTTTTACGCTGCCGGAAAAAATCTGCTCGCCAGAAGCTTTCTTCCCATATATCTTCTCGTTCGCTCCGGAATCCGGGCCTAGTGAGGTCCCCGAAAGTGAAACTCCTCCGAAAACGCCTTGGGCTCGCGAATAAGAGAGCATCTCGGCGCTCATACCTGCATTAGTGGAAGCCTCGGCATCTCGGCCTACAGGGCCGGCCGCGACACTAGCGTCGGCACCTAGTTTCGCCTTTCCATGAAGGACAGCCCGTGCCCCCTTGTCGTTCATGACCAGGATGACAAAATCCGTTGCTTGTCCACCCGCCTGAAGGCCGAAGCTACCGCCGCTCGACTGCATCATAATCGGCGCGCTCCATGATCCGTCGAAGTTCTGGCCACTCCGGCATGTCATGATCCCACGGCCGTATTGTGCGGCAATGAGAAAACCGGCTTTCTTAACTGACGGAAGAACAATAACGCATTCCGATTTGTTCAAAAGATTCAACGGAATCCCATTGGGTCCATTGAGTAGCTCTTTCAGCACGTCGCCGGATGCCTTAACCCTCTCTTCCTCAGCATTGGTGTCTGCTGCCCGTCCTAATGGCGCCATTAGAAAGCAAGGGAGGAGAGCAAGGCTTGTCGGCAAAATGAGTTTTATCAAGCGATTTTGATTCAAACGCAAATTCACAGGAATCTCCAATCGTAGCGATTTACGCTCGTAAGATTTGATATGGGCCCGGTCTCCGCGGCTTGAGATTCCGCCGGGTCAGAGACATGATTCGCTGTAAGCATAGATATCGATATTGATTGAGGGAATACGTAGAAATACCTGATTCCGTATGAGAATCTACCTGCTTCGTCTTCCGACGTTCCAAGTCATACAAATTACTGAACGATGTGGTGCGGGATTTCGGCAGATCAGGACTCTGCGAAAGAAAGTCTTTAGAAATTGCCAATCAAAACAAATATTTATCAGCACTTTACGGAAGGTAGTCGCTTTAAAGTAAGACCAAGAGACTACTGGCGAAAAACAAGTAGAAATACGTGTAGACCGCGATGATCGGGAGGATCATTAATTGACAAAATTGTTCGTTCGGAAGCCGGCCATAGCGAACGTGTAACGACGGAAACGTAGGCTGTAGATGGCCTGCTACACAGGGACTGAAATTGACAATAGTTTTCTCAAGGTTATTGCGCTTCGAACATGCAGCTAATCGGCTAGAGAATAAAAAAGTCTCACCCGACAAGAGGCTCACGTGGAAGAGCTCGTAATCATTGGATTCGCCGATCATCTTCGCGCAGTTGAGGTCCTGCCACAGCTGCAACGGCTGAAATTCGACTGGAGTGTGGATCTGCGGAAGGCGATAGCAGTACAAGTTGAGAAAGATGGACGCTTACGTTTGCATCATAGCCAGCTCCTGGATCCGGCCAATGGCTTGGATGAATCGTTCCAATGGAAGGCTATCTTGAACGTGATCGTTCCACTACCTCACATGCCTTCGGAGAGTACCCCCGAAACGGCGTTCCAGGTCCGCAGGATTCATACTGAGGGGAGCAACTGGCTTAGGGACAAGTCCTTTAACGATAATTTCATTCGAGACGCTGCCGCTGTGCTCCGCCCCGGGAATTCCGCGATTCTTGCTGTCTTGCAAGAAGCTCATTTAGCCTTGCCGGTATTGGCCGGGTACAGCTCGATAGTGCTTCACGCCAGCTTTGCAAGGTTTGTTGAGAATACCGGTCGATCGCCTGAGAAGTAGAAGTGCCGAGTTCACAAATCAAGCCGATCATTTGCGGCTGACCCTCAGGCGAACTACAATCATTGGACATTTTGGGGCTCGGCAATCTTCGGGTGATCGCTATGCTTCGTCGGCGCGTGTTAAAACGGCCAGATGTAATCCTCCTGCTGGCATTCGTGTCGCTGTATAGCGCATGTGCCGACACGATTGGTCCTCGCAAACGAGTCCTCCTGATCTATCACACCAATGGAGCCATTCCATCCAATATGGCCTTCGAACAGGTATTGACGGAGGACCTTCGAGAGAAGTTCGGCCCGACCCTGGACTTCTATCGAGAACAACTTGATTCGGATCGTTTTCCCGGGCGCATGGCAGAAAAAATCGCAAGACTTCGTTCCAAATATGCTGACCTCAAGATCGATGTCGTCATTTTCTCGGGAAATGTTCCCACGGCGATTGTTGCCGGAGTCCCTGTTGTTCAGATAGACAATGGATTGCCCGAGCCAACCTTACAAAGCGTCTACGGGGATAATTCAGTCCACGTAAGATTCGACATTGACCCTCTAAGAATTGTCGAAGTAGCCAAGCGATTGCAACCAGAAGTACGGAAGGTACTTCTGATTAGCGGAGCTTCGGAGGCCGACCGTATCTACCTCAAACAGTTTCACGATCGACTGACAACAAGCTCAAATCTCGTTATAGAAGCTATGGACAACGCATCGATCCCAGAGCTAATTGCTGTTGTTTCCCATCTGCCTCGGGACGTCATGGTGTTACCCATTTCATACTTCACAGATCCACAAGGCCAAAGCTATGTTCCTCGAGAGGTATTGGGGCGGCTCGCAGCTGTCTCTACCGTTCCAATGTACGCCGTATCGGATACCTATATCGGAAAAGGACTCCTTGGCGGTTACGTTGTGAGTTGGGTCAAAACTGGTCACTTATCGGCAGATGCTGCTTCGCAGCTTCTGGAAGGTAAACCTGCCCAAGAAGTGGTTTTAAAGGCCTCTGGTACAGGGATGTATATCTTCGATTGGCGCCAATTAAAAAGATGGGGCTTTTCTGAGAACGACCTACCGGCTGACAGCATCGTCGAATATAAGACTTTATCGATTTGGGAACAATATCGTTGGCGAATCATTGGGATCGCGGCAGTGATCGTCCTTCAATCACTGCTAATTGTCGCTCTACTCATTCATCGATATAGAAGGAAGCAGGCGGAACAGTCGCTCCGCGACATGACGGGACGATTACTTCAATCACAGGACGACGAACGTCGCCGTATTGCGCGGGATCTTCACGATGGAACCGGCCAGCAGCTTTCCGGCATTGCACTTAGCGTTGGTCAGGTCCTCGCCGATTTTCCGCAAGGTCATGACCGTCTCCGACAACTGCTTCAGGATTCCCATATAGCAACTCGACAAGCACTTGAGGAGATCCGAGCGGTATCTTATGCTCTGCATCCGCCTATCCTGGATGGCGTAGGGCTACTGCCCGCGTTGCAATGGTACTTGGACGGATTGCAGAAACGTACGGAATTCAGCATTGATCTAGATATTTCGGAAACACGGATAAAAACTCCGCCTGACGTAGAGAGAACGCTGTTTCGCATCATACAGGAAAGCGTTGCAAATGCACTCCGTCATTCAGGCGGTTCTACCTTGAAAGTGAAACTGTATGACTGTTTCGACGGTATTCATCTCCAGGTAGAAGACAACGGGCGTGGCATGGATATCCTGCGGTCGCAACAACCCGACGACCCAGTCTCGATAGGAGTCGGGATCGCGGGAATGAAAGAACGCGTACGTCAGTTCGACGGAACGATCACAATCGATTCGACCCGTAGCGGAACACGAGTATTGGTGTTCGTGCCGCTTCCATGAGGAGCACTATGTTGCGCATTCTGCTGGCAGATGATCACGACCTGACCCGCGCGGGACTCCGTTACTTATTGGAAAAACAGCAAGGTTGGAACATCTGCGGGGAGGCGGCCAACGGGAACATGGCCGTGCGACTAACGGAAGAGTGCGCACCTGACATAGTCATTCTCGATATGAGTATGCCTGAGTTGAATGGTATCGAAGCCGCGCGGCATATTTTGAAACAATCACCTCGTATAAAGATTTTGATCTATACGATGCACGAAACGGAAAGGATAATCGTGGACGCACTAAATGCGGGCGTCAGCGGTATCGTTCTCAAATCGGACGCGGGCGAGAATATAGTGTGTGCCGTGGAAAGCATAGTCAAGGGGCATCGGTTTTTTTCTTCTCACGTCACAGAGACCGTGGTGAACGCCTGTTTTTCGAAGAAAAATGGGGCGATACATCATGCCGACACTCAAGTCGCCCTTACAACTCGAGAAAAAGAGGTAATTCAACTCTTAGCCCTCGGGAAAAGCAACAAGGAGATTGCAGATCGTCTCTGCATCGCCACAAGAACCGTTGAAGGGCATCGGGCGGAGATCATGAAAAGGTTGAGGCTTGGCTCACTTGCGGAATTGATCCTCTATGCGGTCCGAAACAATATCGTTTTCCCCTGACTGCAAGCATTGGACCGCAACTCCAGTGCCCCAAATGCTAAAGACAAACGGTCTATCTACTATGCTAAAAAACCTAACAATCGGTGCGGTCTTCTTCATTAGCCTGATATCCGCGCGTGTCATGTGGAGCCAAGGGGCATCCCTTGCCGATAACAATTCAAGTCAGTTCAAGGAGATTACAAAGTTACCCGAAATCGAGTTCGTGGCCTCTCCTTCGTTCCGCGCAGGGAGCTTGATCCAAAATCTTCATGGCCATATGAATTTCGAAGGTCATTACTTCGGAGGCAGCGAGAACAATGTGGGCTATACGGCAGCCAGTTGGAGCTTTGTGCACGAACATTGGAAGCTTATCCCAAGCGTTGGTGTTAATTTTGGCGATAGTGGATATAGAACAATGCCTGCGCTGGGGCTGCGATGGGAGTACGAGCATGATTGGTTTATAAGCGAGGGCCTCCTTCTCCAAGGATTATTGCGCACTAACTTCCGCCCTCAAGAATCCGAACATCTTATGTCGGTTGCGCCGTTCATCGCCGATGGAAACCATATGAGCGCTCAGTGGAAGCGTTTCACAGCAGGCGGTACGTGGGAACATATCCACTTCCGCGAAGGGAGAGAGTGGAAAGGAGGATTACGTTTAGCGTGTCGCATCGTTTCTTCTGTATCTCTTACGATGTTCGTGATGGGGCCGGGCAAAGAGGTCCGGGGTGGGATTCTATTTCGGCCCGAGATTTCGAAGTGAAATTTCTGGGCAAAGGAGGAGCGGAGTTAATTTGTTAAGCGATTATGAACCCGGTAGCTTAGTGAAACGACCACCCAACTGTTGTCGATCCTCCAACATTGTTCGTAGGTGCACCTACGGCGGGCTGGTTGTCGTAGTTGTCATAGAAGCTCATGCGGATATAGAAGTCGCCGAGAAACTTGTAATAGATGTCCTGGTTTAGCGTAAAGCGAACTCTACCCGGCGACGTAAGGCTGGGATAGAGCCAGAACGTCGTATCGAAGGTCGTGGAGTCGAAACGAAAAGTGGAGTAGTTGACAGCAAATGCAGAGTCGAGGGCCTTTGTCCGCGCCGTGCTTTGGGAACCCTCGGCGTCTCGCTCGATCGTCATCGCTAAGCCGCCTACCGCGTTGAGATTGGTACGGTTTGTGAAGATAAGGCGTTTGTTTAAGGTACCACCCAAGGTGGAGCGGAGAGCAATCTGCTGTTCCGTGGAAGAGAGGAAGTTGCCTATGCCGCCGTAGTACCAGTTAGACCGATGCAGTTCCTTATAGAAATCAGTCTTTACATTAGTTTCATTGGTGTCATTTGTCGCTTGCTGACTGGTGAACTGTGAATTCGAGGTAAGAGAGAAAAGATATTCTTTCGACTGATAGTCTAGTCCTCCTTGTACGGAGATATTTTTTTGACTATTGGATTGAGCGAAGTTGGTGCCGAAATCAATATTGCCGCGCAGCCGCTTCCAAAAGTTGTCACCGAGTTCCTCGATTTGAACTACGGACAGATTGGGTAATCGTGTTGTATCCGAACTGACGATCGTGAGGTCTTTCGTTCTGGGATCATGCTGAATGTTCCCGCTATAGAGGGTTCCCGCTGTATCGCTGACCACGAAGCCCTGCGAGCTCTCAATATGGTCAACTTGTGTCCAGTCAAGGACGATATTCGCGTTGCTATAGTCAGGCTTGACAGTGAGCTGCCCTTTTTCGAGAGACTTAATCTCACAGGTGATCTTATCGCCATTTTTCATATAGATAACATCTGTCTTGGGTCTGCCACTGGCGAACGCGCCGGGCGGGAAGAGCAACAGAACTGCGAACAAAACAGCCAATCGTTGCAAGCTTCGGCAAGCAAGCCTGCACTGCTGAAGAAACAGATGTGCAAATAGCATCATCAGATCCTTTGTCTCCTCCATATCAGAGGAGAAGCCTGGTTCAGCCTCATATTACTAAACGGAAATCGGTGATTTTGGGGGTCGAGTGATTGATATCGAAGGTGCGACGCAGTGTTTCACGTGGCTGCCATTCATATTCATCTGCCTAGCGTCAGCTTCAGCCCAACCAGCACGCCAGCCAGGTGTTGCCCCGAGACACTGCGGTTCGCCGGAAAGTAATTATCAATGGCCTTGCGTCAAAAACGACGGTTTATGAGTTCCTCTTAATCGCTCCATAAGCTATGTCACAAACAAACAGAGTGAGAGTCGAATGCCTTCACAGACGCTACGCAGACTCATGCTCATTCGAGCCTGCCGAAGGCAGATTTCGTGATCTCCGGCTATCTCCAGACAACGCGATTGACCACCTTCACCACTTGTTACCAGTTCCAGAAGCCTGCATCACCCCGGCCAAACCAACACAGAACCGGCTCACACCCTTCCAAATTCCATAACCCACCGCATCCACCACACGAGCGGCTTCCTTCAAACGGCCCTATCAAAACTGCCCCGGAAGATACGACCTCGGATCTCCCCTCGCCTCTCTGGCCGGGGCAGCCCTGATAGGATCCTATCGTTTATCGTTACCAAACCGCATCTTGTCTGACAATGCCGACTCGGCGTCCAAATGGCAACCATTTTGACCACATCGATTAGGAGTGTAACCAGCGCGTTCTTCAGCGGATCATCAACCATAGAGGAAACTGTCGTTGAATGAGTATGGAAGACCAAGCAAACAGCTGAGCTTGTCGGCCTCCCGATGATGCAACTGATCAATCTGGTTCTCCTTCGGAGTTGATCTATCGAGAATGTGTTTGGTAATAACGCTCGGTCTCATGCTAAATTGATCGCCTACCCGATCTTGGTGCTTCTCGATCCCCAAAATGCATTTGAGGTCCACCACTATGACCACAGCGTCGCGCAAGGTATTTGCGAAACAGCGTCAGTTTCTTTCTCTGGTCTTAATCTCAGCTTCGGTACTTCCTCTTTGCTCCTGTTCCCCGCCCGCAGCAATTGGTCTGATCGGCGCTGGTGTTGGTACCAAACTACTGCTCGATAATTTGGATGACAAGGCGACGCATGTTGTGCAGAACGCTGCCGCCTCAGGTTCACTCCTGACGTCAAAGATGGCCCGGGATGCTCAAATGCTCTTAGACGCCACGAAGCAAAGCCTGGACGGCGAGCTTGATAAACAGTGGAATCAGCTCGACAAGGAGAAAATCGATGTCCTTCGGTCGATAAACACGCAGCTCGACACGATTCAGAACATCTCGAACGGTTTCGGCACGCTTGAGGACAAAGCGTATCTCGATACAGATAACCTAGTCTCAAGACTGCCGTTTGCGGAGAAGATACCACGCATTCGTAAGGTCGAAGGTTCTTCGCAGTATTATAAGACGGACGGCGATTACCAAGTTGAGATCACTTCGAATGTATTCTCGCCTTATGACCCCAACACGCACGTCTCCCTGAACGGGAAAAGTCTGCAAGTCATCAGGACCGTCGACTACTCCGGTCGCCTTGCGATTCCGAACAACATGCTGCAGTTCGACGACTTCAACACTAAGATCATTTCGCTTACTGTCGTCGCTCCAAACCCAAAGAAGAAGGGTAAGAGCCTTACGCTCACAATTCCGCTAGAACTATTTCCCAGGTATGTCGCCTACTACCAAATGGATCAGACGGTAGATAAAGACGTTCCAGACCCGACAAGCACTCCTGCGAAGCAGGACGGTCCCGGAATGCTCATTCCCGGCTGTGGCGAATCGGGCTGCAACGCATACTGGAACGTCTGCACTCCAATGCCGTTCAATGCCACGTTCATATCAACGGTGAACGATTATGACTCTTTTACCGGTGGTTGGGGTGGCTTCGCGACCGCGGGGACACCGGCTACTGGAGACGTCGGACGTATATGCCGGACTTACTGGCAACATTCGCACAATGTCGCTCGGCTAGTGCATTTTGATGTAATGTACCATCCGGGCAAGAAGCAACCGGACCGTCAGGCGATTATTGTCAAGCCAGTAGTGGCCGGTAAAGCTGAAGATCCCAAATGCACCACAAACTCGGCAAGGAATGCACTAAACGTTCTTGGCCCAATCAACGGAGAGGTCGTCGGAAACGGTCCACAAGTTTGCTGGCTTCAGTTCAACGAAAAGTATGTAGCTGATTTGGCGCCTGATCATAAGGCCTATACTCTGGCAGTCCACATGTTCAATGGACAGAACTACACGTTGATTGATGGAAATACGGAATCTACCCATCCTGGCATCACTGTCGATCCATCCTCTAAAGCAGATCCCCGCGTTGCCTTTAGGCTCAATGTTCCGGCGTGGTGAGGAGTGACCTTGCGAAAAGCTTCTCGGCTCGTAGCTCTGATATTCGCTCTTTGCTTCATCGGCGACGCGAACGCTAACGGGCAAGCGCCGCAGATGATCAAAATCCCCAAGGGCCAAACCATGGATATCTGGTTCGGAGTAAATGTCACAGGCAAAGTTCATCTTGCCATTCGCACTCGTGACGGCCGGAACAAGATGAACATGTGGTGGTTGACGTGGGGTGTTGGATCGACGACAAATCTCGGAGAGCTCGGACCGAATAGTGATCTAGATGTTCCCATCACATGGTGGAGAGGCGTTGTCTCAGCGAAATTACGCGGGACGGCGGCAGACGACACTGTTGTCTACGTCTCCGATAAGGTGGCTATCGATTATTCAAAAACATTCAAATGGTAGCGAACGCCGGAACCCCGACAGAATCTTTGTCTTGTGATGATTCTGCTGGTCCACGTGACGAGAGGATCAATGCGGTGGAGGGTGCCGATAAGGAAAAACAGCCATCTTCGCAGAAGCGCGTTCCATCATTGTGCCGCGCCCGAATGGCCGAAGGTAAGCGTGAAGCCCGGTCACACATCCAGACATCTTGAAATCACGCTGCGGTCTGGCGACGTGCAACGATCTCAAAAATTATCTAGACATGTGCCTCAAACGGGAAGATACTAACCGGCACCCCGCCGCTCACTCGGAGAATGCACCCGTGAAAACCCGCTTGTTTGGAATACTCTGGTCAACTTTCATCGTTTTTCAGTGTGCCACTGTAACAGCACAAGACGATCACCAGGTTCATTTGGGTGCAGGGTTTTTCAATGAGAGACCATATGTCTCAGATGGAACGACGCTCCACAGAGTTTCTGCAGACCCGTCCAAACTACATCCAGATGAATGGCAAATCTGGTTATATCGGCGAGACCCATCGACTGCTTTGCAGGGTTTCTTCCCAAGGGCTACGCGATCACCGGCTGATCGGTGGGGCCAAATTTCGGGAAAAACTTCCGACGACGTAAAACGGAAACTAAAGGATGCTCAGACGTTTGAGGTTGACTATTGTCATTTTATTGGCAAACCGGACGACTGTGAACAAAACATGACCTACTTCAACCCCCTTGGACCCATCGCTATCACATACCCGCAACCCGTGCGTTACTTACCAAGAATTATTGAAATAGAAGAACAAGTTCGCGATCTCAAAGAGAAGTTCAAACAGCTTATGGATCTTCGGGCCACGTTAGAGCAACAATTCAGCTCCGCTCCTTACACAAAAGAAAATGTGCGAAACCCATTCGCTGGAGCTGGGAAACTGGTACTCGAATATGGCAAACAACTTGAACATAGTGTGAAAGCAGTGAAGGACTTGGATGGCACACTCGCTCAATTGACCGACAGATCCAGCGTTAATCTAGGAGAACTATTGGATCAAATTGGGTTGAAAGTGCAAAATGAAGAGCTGCAAGAAAGCAAGTATGCTTTGGAAATTACCCGTATCTATCAAAAGGCTATAGAGGAAGGCCGTGGAAAGAAAACGAATGCCGCTCCCGTTGCCGCGTCCATAGAGAAGAGAGCCCCATGGATGCACACGGAATATGACGACGGTGGAACACGCAATGTCACCCCCTTTTCTGGGGGGGTTGTAGTAGAGACGGTGACAAAGCAAGACAACGATAACGGAACGGAGACCGAGAAAACAACCCTCGTATTCAAGGAGATCCGATCCGTACAACCTAAAACTACGTCAATAAGCTCGATCAACTCGGATGGTGATGGTCACATTGGAAGCACAATTAACCAGAACTGGGGTGTTCGAGTTGTGACGTCGACTGCTTCGTACATCTTCTGGTTCGATGACGAGCAATCCGCCAAGGACTGCGAGGCTTTCTTCAATCAGAACAAGTCTTGACTGAATTTTGCTACGTGAAAGCCTTAGCCTTCAGCTTTAGGACGTCAAAGACGACGGTTTGTGGAACGTTTGAGAACCATCTTTTGACGCGAGTTCTGAATCCTCTAAAATCATACCACAACTCACGTCACAACCAAATAGAATATGACATGATTTGTGATATCTTTTTCTCATGGTTATTGGATACGCTCGCGTCTCGACGGACGACCAGACGAACGCGGCCCAGCTCAAAGAGCTGATGAAGGCCGGTTGCAAAAGAATCTACGAGGAGAAGATCAGCGGCCGGAATGTCGATCGACCTGAGCTGACCCGGTGCCTTGACCGGCTGGATGAAGGAGACACGCTCGTTGTGTGGCGTCTTGACCGTCTGGGGAGATCGTTAGCCGATTTATTAGAGATTGTGAATACTCTTCAGGGACGCAAGGTCGCTTTCGTCTCTCTGAAAGAAAAGTTCGATACGAGCCATGCTGCAGGACGTTTGATCTTTCACGTCTTCGCATCGCTGGCCGAGTTTGAGAGGGAACTGATCCGAGAGCGGACTATAGCGGGGCTGTCCGCCGCTAAAGCTCGCGGGCGTCTGGGTGGACGGAAGCCAAAGCTGGCAAAGGAGCAGATGAATAAGATTCGCTCACTGTGGGACGGTAATCAGTATTCGAAACACGAACTCGGAGCGATGTTTAATGTGTCGAAGTCCACCATTGACCGCATCGTTAGGCCGGGACCGGTGAAGCTAAAAATTACCGCGAAAGCGAGGAAGTCGAAAAGAACATCAATCAGGGCTAGGGGAGGGAAGTGATGCGAGTAATTTGCACTGGGTGTGGGTTCGACGTTGAGGGAGAAGTTATTGGCGGGGAAGACTTCGACCCAATCACCGGGATGTGCGATCTTGTTTCAACTTTCACTGTCCGCTGCGATGATGGAGCATTGTTCCAGGTCCACGGTTGGATGGTTGAGGTTGAGGCAGTTGAATCCCGACGTACTTGGGTCATGTAACCGATGAAGAAGAAGCCTATTCAACGTGCGATCTGTTGTCCCTGTGGGTGCGAGAAGATTCTGGCCTTGGGACTCTGCGCGACTTGCTACACCCTGAAAAGGCAGGATGAAGAATACTTCGCCGGCCATCGCGAGACCGTTCTGTCGCGAGATGGCCATCTATGTAGAATCCCCGGTTGTATGAGCCTCAAGCGCGGCAAGCGGTCCTTGGCGGTGCATCATCGCGTACCGGGAAACAATAATCCCGATCTGATGATTACGCTATGCCTGGGGCATCATGCTATGGTGACCCGAACGCAGATGTTGCGTAAGGAATGGCCGGAGCTACTTCGTGTACTATGGCGCGAACAGCATCCAGAAGCACATGAGACTATCTTGAATTTTCTGGTAAAACCGGTTGCAATGAAGCTCATTCCTCTCTTTCCTGAAGATCGAATGGTATGCAAATAGAAATGGAGGATAGAGATGAAGCGTGTATGTGTGCTGACAGTGCATTGATTTTGATGCAGGGTCTTTCAGTGACTGAGCTGTTCTCTTTAGTTTGAAAAATAGAATTAGGCGATACGCCTCAGAAGAAAGACTCAATGATTCGGATCGACGCTCAACATGTTCGATGGTTGCGAGATTCTACAGGGAAGCCCTTTAACGATTTGCTGAATCGTCTTATTCGTGCAACCGCGCCCATCCTTGGTATTCCGACAACAGCCGTGCTCGACAATAGTCGCGTGAATCTGCGAGATGGGGGCGTCGATGCTCAGGTCACCGTGGGGGCAACGTCCGATGTCTGGGAATATTTCACATTTCGTTCTGCGTGGCAGTACAAGGCGAGCCCGGTAACTGGCCTACCCGAGAGCAAAGTGAGAGAGGAGATCAGCGGCGCATCAAAGACGTATGTTCGCAGCCTCCTGAGTGAAGGCTATGCCTACCGGATGTGCATTGCCGACGATGAGTCTCCGGAAAAAAAAGTCAGCTCAAGAGTTGGCTGGATGATGAGATCGCGAAGGTAAATCCAGAAGCACCGAAGAGTATCGTTTTGTTCGCCTCCGACATCGCGGACTGGGTCAACAGATTCCCGACGATAGCTGCGGAACTGTTGGGTTCTTCGATGAAGGACTTTTCGCATTTCTCGACTTGGGGGAGCCAAGAACGAGCATTTACGAAAGAGTACGTCGAAACTCCGGAGTCCAGGGTGATCTTCGAAGCGGTTCGGAGCCATCTCGATTGGAACCACAAACCTGCATCTGTGAAGCTCACAATCTCCGGCGATGCCGGAGTTGGCAAGAGCAGGACTGTCTTCGAGGCGATCGCTGCTCTCCCAGAAATCTCACCATTGGTTCTTTATATAGAGGAGGAGCAGAGCGCCCTTGAGGTTGCTAAGGCAATGGCTAACCATAAGGGTCTTTATGCCGTTATTGTCGCTGACGAATGTCAAGATGGAATCGCGTTTCAGCTGGAGAAACGGCTGCAAGGAGAGTTGAACAGAATACGCGTTATCACGATCGACAACGCCTTGGATCGAACAGGTAGATCTGAGCTAAGACTTAGCCGAATGTCCACAGCCGACGTCGAAAAAGTAACAGCGATGAACTTCCCAAGTATCGATCCAACCCGCAGATATCGATATTGTCTAGTCGCGGACGGATACCTTCGTTTTGCGATTTCGTTGTGTGAGAATGATGCGCTGATCGTCGCGCAAGGACATCTTGGCGAGGTTTTGAGTCTTGTCAAAAGCTATCTGGCCACGCTTTTCGGACCTGCTGGTTCATTCGATAAAGAGGATTACCAAGCTCTAATGTTGATTTCTCTTGTAGAACGTTGCGGCGTTGTTGACAGCGTCTACCACGAGCTAGAACAACTTTGTGCTCATGTCCGTCTCGTTCCGAAGGATGTAAGGCAGCGATTACACGCCATGCAGAAGAGAAATGGGCTCGTCGCCCGAAGCGGTAGATATTTTTATGTGACGCCCACTCCAATCGCTTTGGTCTGTCTCCAAGATGCATGGTCTGAGTGGGCGGAGTTGGACCAAAGACCGTTTCTCGAGAAGTTTCCTCCGAGTCTGATCCCGTCGTTCCTTGCTCGTACGGCCCAAGGACCGAAACACATTGGTAAGGTCGTAAGCGCCTATTTTCGTAACAGGGAGCAATCCAGAGGTCCCGAGATTTTTCAGGACGCCGATGAAACGAAGCGTTTCCTGCTTCTTGTTCGAGCCTCTCCAGACGAGATGGTCTCGCAGCTGCACTATCTGGTGCGCGCAGCTACGCGGGAGCAAATCGCACAAGCTTACGGTGGTGGACGCCGTAACCTGGTGGTAGAAGCGGGCGAGCTAGGAGCCTACCCGCAGTGGTTCTCCTTCGCCGAAGAAATCCTATTTGTATTGGCGCTCCATGAGACCGAGCCAGACCTAGGCAATAATGCGACCAAGGTGTGGGCCGGATTGTTTCCAATCGTTTCCTATGTCGCTACACCGTTTCCGGATCGGTTGAAGATCATTCAACATAGATCCAGAACTGACGATCCAGCCACGAGGACACTCTGTGTGGAGGCGCTCAGGTGTGCTCTGGCTGGTCAAGCGATCCACATGATGAGTGGACGGCCATATGGAAATAGAATCCCTCCAAACTGCTGGCTCCCTGAGACATACAGCGAGCTACATCAGCACATCAGGTCCTGTCTTTCGGAGTTGTGTGTTCTAAGCTCAGACATCGATCACGGCGTTCAAGAAAAGGCCGCCGAGGCTTTGACGGGATCGGTCCGTAGCTTGGTATTTCAGGGATATGCAGCGCAGGCCAGAGAGGGAACGGCGGGGCTTCCCCGAGAGTTACGGCCCGTTCTACGTGCGGAATTGCGAGAATTCGTGCTGTTGAACAACTCGGAATATAACCCCCATACCGCAGAGGAGAAATCACAGCGCGCGACGATTGTCTACGAATGGATCGAAGAACTCAAGTCGAACAATATTCACGATCGCCTCGTCGAAGAAGTAGGGGCTGAGTCATGGGACTACCATTTAGAGCAAAAAGAATGGGAAGGTCGTACTCGGGATCTTGCGACCCACCTGCTCCAGCATACCGAAGAACTCGATAGGGAATTGCCATGGCTGAACAGCAGCAAGGCCCGTTCGTCGTTCGAGTTTGGAACTCAACTGGGGCGATTAGATGAATCGCTAATAATCGTGGACCGGTTGTTTGAGGCGAGCCGTACAAACCAGATTTCCAACTTGGGACGGGGTTATTTCGCGGGCGTTAGCGAAACTTTGGGACCTCGACTGCCATCCGAGGATGCTGCTCAAGCCCAGGTGAAGTTGAATCGTTTGCTTGACGAACTCTGGGAGCAAAATCCCGCACTCGCGTTCAATATCATGGCGCCATCTGGCGACTTTGTTCGCTCATTTGCACGCAGCGTTGTTGCCGTCAATGAAAAGAAAATTCCGGCTCGATTCATGCGTACCTTCACCGCATGGAATGGTCCCCGCCATACCTTGCCTGACGAAGCACGTATAGCCACTCAAGTGCTCCTGAATGCTGCCAAAGATGACGATGAGGATGCAGCGGATGTCGGCATTGAGTTTCTTGTGTTCCTGTTAATCCGGGCGAACAAGTCTATCGATAAGCTGAAGTGGCTTCAGGCAATCTATGAGGACGAGACTCTGGATGTTCCCTTCGGTCTCCTGGAAAAGGCCACAACAAGAACAAAAAAACTTTCCCACTGGTTCTCACAAATTTTTGCGCGTGTGATGCCTGCAAATCTGGACCGCGCAGTTTCGATACTGATCGAGATGATGAAAGTCGAGGATTACGATGTTGCCGAGGCTGCTGCCGGGCTGTTTTCGACCGTTGCGTCGGTGCGGCCCCAGGAACTGATGGACGGTATCGGCGCTTTGATGCTGTCCGGCTGCACGAACTACAACTTCCTATTTAGGAAATATCCGGTCATCTCTTTGCCGGAAGACGTAATCATTCGCTGGATTGAGAAACATGGCCTAGAGGGTGCCCGAATGTTGGCCCGCCACGTCCCTGGGCCCTTCATCAGCGATAAGGGGCCAGACCTGCATCGAGTAACACGCTACATTCTCGAACATCATGGGAACGATGAACGTGTATTCGGGAATTGGCATGCTGGGATGCATCATGGGCGTGTTTTTACAGGATCGATTGCCGACCACACTGAATCTCAAGCTGATCGCGCGAAGCCATTTCTCCATTTCCCAATAGAGGCTGTCAGGCGGTGGGCACAAGGCCAGATTAGCTTCGCCCAAGAGTACGTAGATAGATTCAGGTTGGAAGAGGAAGAACGTTGACTTCTGTAGCATTGCAACCCGTGTTGGGACAAAGTTGAAATGTCGTTGAGCTTGCAAAGTAGAAATGTCAGTATAACGCCGTAGTCGTCGTGCGGTGGGAATGTGCGAAATCGCCATTCTCTGGCGATTTCCACATTTCCATCCGCCGCGTGCCGCCGCGAAAGTTTTTGCGCCGCGACGACGATTACTACCCATAAGGCGACCCGATACTAATAGGGCCACAAAGAATGACTCGGCGATTTTGCATTCTCGCACCCATGAGTCAGCGAATAGCTTCACTCTATGAATGCAAACGTCCGTCGGCTATTCGAAACGCAGCGCCGTCATCGGGTCCACCCTGGTGGCGCGTAGGGCCGGAATCCATGTGGCTGCCAAAGCAACAATGCTGAGCAACAACGGCGTCAGTACAAATGCGAGAGGATCCCATGCCTTGACCCCGAAGAGGAAGCTGGTGAGGAATCGAGTCAGTAAGAAGGCTGAAACGACACCAATCACCACACCGATAGCAGTAAGCACCATTCCATGGCCGAGAACCATATTGCGAAGGTGCGATGCCTGCGCTCCCATCGCCATCCGTATCCCTAGTTCCTGCGTCCGCTGCTCCACAGAAAAAGCCATCAGCCCGTAAATACCCACCGCAGCCAGCAACAAACCCGATGCGCCGAAGACCGTCAGGAGCAGCATGTTGAACCGCTGTCGCGAAAGGTTCAGGCGGTCAATCTCGTCCATGGTTCGGATGTGCGCCACGGGGAGTCCACCAGTAGTCTCTCGCAATGCGGATGTGACTTGTGTGACCACCGTGTGCGGTGCGCTTTGAGTGCGCACAACCCACCAGAGCGGAGCGACTCGAGAATTGAGCGCGGTCTCGCCATCCGGCATCTGTGCCAGCGGGATATACATGGTAGGAAAGGGATCGCGATTCGGCGCATCGCGAGTGTCGCCGACGACACCGACGATCTCACGAGGCGGCTCAGCGAAAGGCCCACCGACGCCCGGCGCCTTCTGCAATCGGTCCCGCAGCGGGTCTCCCTTTGGCCAGTACTGCTTCGCCATGGCCTCATTAATCAGAATGACTCCGGGAGCGGAGGCATCGTCGCGATCAGTAAACGCGCGGCCGCGAAGAAGCGGAATCTTTAAGGCTTCGAAGTAGCTCCATGAGACCGAGTAATATTGAGCACCTCCGGTGAATGGAGCGTTGCCTTTGGGCCGTCCCACAATATCGAACGGCATTCCGAAGGCGCCTTGAAGCGGCAGTCCATTACCCGCGGCGGCTTCGACTACACCAGGGATGGTCTTGAGACGTTCCGTGCCCTGGCGAATAATCTGAGCCACGGGAGCGCTGGTCTGGAAGCGGTTGCCGCTGATCGACATGGCCATGGTCAGCGTGTTGTGCGTATCAAACCCGGGATTAACCGCCTGCAATTTGAGATAGGTGCGGATCAGCAGCGTTGAGCCAATCACCAGAACCAGCGCCAACGCGATCTCCGTGACGACGAGAACTGACCGGAAGTTTGCGCTGCGAAAACCAGTACCCGTGCGACTGCCGCTCTCATTCAGACTCGCCAACAAGTTGGACCGTGACGCGCCTACGGCAGGAACAAGGCCGAAGAGAATCCCCGTCAGCATCGAAAGGCCGAGAGTGAAGAGCAGGACACGCATATCCAGGGAGACTGCCGACCCATTCTCACCCAACCGGGGAAGGCCACCAAGATTCACGGTCAGCAAAAGTCGAACGCTGGCATAGCCGAGCAGCAGTCCAAGCAGGCCGCCCGAGACCGACAGAAGCAGGCTCTCCGACAGAAGCTGGCGGACGATCTGCGTGCGGCCCGCGCCGAGTGCCGCACGCGTCGCAAACTCGCGTTTGCGGACTGAAGCCCTTGCCAGCAGCAGATTGGCCACATTCGCACACGCAATCAGCAGGACGAAACCAACCGCACTCAGCAACACCATCAGCGGTTTGCGCGTATCGCCGATCATCCATTCTTTCAGCGGAACGGCCCCATAATAATTGTTTGGTCCGATGGCATTAGGAAACGTATGCCGAAACTCATCGGAGGCAAGTTTGAGCTGCGCGTTCGCCTTTTCCAAGGTAACGCCCGGCTGTAGACGCGCCGACACCCAGAAATAGTGCGCCAAGTCCCGAGAACTCAAATCGAATTGATATGGAATCCACAGGTCCGCCGGATTGTCGGTCACAAAGTTTCGGCCGAGGACTCCCACGACAAGATAAGGCGTGTTGTCCAGCGGAATGGTCCGCCCCACAATGTGGACGTCGCCACCGAAGCGCTGTTTCCAGAGGCCGTAGCTAAGCACCACCACGTTTTCGCCATGAAGACGATCCTCCTGCTCCGTGAAGGTTCGCCCCGCAATCACCGGCGCACCGAAGAGAGGGAAGTAGTCATGCGTAACGTGGACCGCCTGCACCTGTATGGGATGGTCGCCGCCGGTCAGATTCATTCCCGCCCCGCCGGTATCAAAACCTGCCACGTCGCGAAGCACCCCGGTCTGCTGACGCCAGAGATTGAACTCGGGCACGCTCGCGACATCGCCCGTTCGCTGCGGAGTAAACAAAACCAGCCTCACCAGGGACTGCGGATCGGCATAGGGCAGCGGCTGCAGCAGTACAGTGTTCACCACCGAGAACACCGCCGTATTCACTCCGATACCAAGCGCGATGACAAGAACAGCGACGATCGTGAATCCGGGTGTCTTCCGAAGCGAACGCCAAGCATAGCGCAGGTCGCGCCAGATGCTTTCCAACATCGGGAACGAACGATAGCTCCATACGCGCTCCCGCACAACCACAGGGTTGCCGAACTTCAACCGTGCCTGCCGCCGTGACTCGGCATCCGAGAGACCCCGCGCAAGGTTGGCATCCGTTTCATGGGCCAGGTGCGACTGGATCTCGTCGGACAGGTCTTTGTCTTTGCTTTCGCGGTTGAGGAAGCGCTGGAAGCCCATCGTCATAACCCCCTGTTATCTGCTGGATTCCCCGAGAATGAGCCCGATGGCGTGCGTCATCCGACGCCAGCGACTGGTCGCGGCCACTAGTTCTTTACGGCCCTTCGTCGTCAGCCGGTAGAACTTCGCTCTTCGGTTGTTGTCGCTTACGCCCCACTCAGAAGAGAGCAGCCCGCGATCCTCAAGCCGGTGCAGCGCCGGGTAGAGCGAACCCTGCTCAACGTCAAGAGCGTTTTCCGATGTTCTTTCGATAGAGTGCGAAATGGTGTGCCCGTGCGCAGGACCTAGGATCAGCGTGCGCAGTATGAGCAGATCAAGCGTTCCTTGGAGAATATCGGCGGCGTCCGGTTGTCTGTTCTTGGCCATATGCTTGCTCCACTCGGATGCCTATGGGAGACGAGTATACTCCACTCGGATGCCTATGTGAAGAACTTCCGGGATTAAAGCGCAACCGACCTGGCTATCGGTAAAGACTTGTGAAGCGTGGATTGGCGATAACAGACCAATCCACTCATCCAGCGCCAGTCTTGTCAACGAATACATTTGCAAGAGGGCGCGAATCGAACGTTATGCTTCCTTAGCGGTTGTTTCGGACGCTGTTTCTGCTTGGGCGGGGACTTTGGGAACATAGTCCGGCCCGTATATCTGGCGCCCGCGTTTCTGATACTCGCCCTTCTCGCTGTTGGTCTTCACCTTCGCTTCAAAATGGCTGTCTTGCCGTGCCTTAATCAGGGCCAGCGCGTGTCCGAGACGCTTGTTCTCGACAATCGCTGTGTGGCTGCCCCTTTGATCCTTGCTGAAAATGCGGTAGGGAAGCAGAAGGCTGTTTGAGCGCACCTCCAACCTGCCATCCGGGAAGTCGTACACGTCGACGTACTTGCCGCTCAGATCCTCCGACGAGGCGTTCTGTTCCAGGATGATTCGCTTTCGGTCATAGATCAAAGTCAGTTGGCTACCTACGTAGCGCCGCTCGCGATGGCACAGGATATCGGTAAGCTTGGCGACGGTGATCGAGAGGGGGCGGTGCATGTCATCGGAGCGGAGGGGAGTGACTGAAAACCGCTCGTTGTGAGCCAGCATGAAGCTCGGCAGGAAGGCGTTACCGGCGTCAATGTCTGAGATATTTGCAAGTCTGAGTTCTTTGACTAAGCGGTCCTGAAGCGTGCGATTTACTCGTTCCACGCGGCCCTTCGCCTGGCTTGAGTTCGCACAGATGATTTCGATGTTCAGCTCAGCCAAGGCGCGACCGAACTGAGTCATACCAGTGCCTCCTGGAGCGCACGATCGGTTGATACGAAAGACCGTGTGCTTGTCCGAATAAAAGGGCCACTGGGCACCCGTAGGCGGTGACGTAGGCATGGACCGCGCTGAGATAACTGTCCGTGCTCTCGCTTCGGACGAATTGCAGATGCACCAGCCGACTGGTCGCATCATCGATGAAGACCAGCAGCGTGCAGGCATAACCTCGATCCTCGAACCAACGGTGGTCGCTGCCATCAATCTGGATCAGCTCTCCGAACGCTTCACGGCGCAGTCGAGGCTGATGGAAGCTGCGGCGCTGCTTGCGGGATCGCCATAGCCCATCGGCCATCATCCACTTGCGCAACGTCTCACGCGAGATCTTGACGTCGTGCTTCGACAAGAGCATCTCCGCAGCGAGAGACGGGCCGAAATCAGCGTAGTTGGATCGCACCAGTTCAATGGCGTACTCCCGGATGCCTTCCAGCGTCTTGTTGTT
This sequence comes from Edaphobacter sp. FHG110511_03, assembly GCF_059115365.1. Classification (NCBI taxonomy): domain Bacteria; kingdom Pseudomonadati; phylum Acidobacteriota; class Terriglobia; order Terriglobales; family Acidobacteriaceae; genus Edaphobacter; species Edaphobacter sp. FHG110511_03. The sequence goes on from NZ_JBZYWL010000002.1 coordinate 40,272, forward strand.
CGACGCGCGGCCACGGCCCTTATGAATAACGCTCGCGCCGCCACCGGTTCGGTAAGCCACGATCAGGCGACGTGTCTGTCTCGTGCTCAGACCCAGAATCGCAGCCGCAGAGACCTCGGTGCGTCTGCCGGACAAAACCTCGGCAAGAACCTCAATGCGTTGGAGCTCGTTTCCCTCATCGTCAAAAACACCAATCTTCGCCTCCGCCAGATGGCGGAAGGGTAGTTTGGACATTTCAACTTTGCAGAAACCGGACACTTCTACTTTGCAGCTACAAGTTAACTATACATAATATGTGTTATCGGACATAGCCTATCTAACTCCTGACCGCTCTCCGCTGGCACTTTTGTCCAACGTTTGGTATCTCACTATTTATGCCTCTGAACCGTCTCACTCGCGAGAGTGCCTCTTTTGCTGCCTAACCGGACTGCCTTCGCGAAGTCTCTTCTGGCTCTGTCCCTCGCCGGGATTTTCCTGCCGTTGGCGGCGCAGACGGGCTCTCCCTCAGGTTCGTCAACGATGACGAGTTCCTCGTCCGCTCCTTCCATTGTGCGAGGAACGGTTCTGAGCGCGACCACGGGGATGCCTGTCTCGCGTGCTCTGGTTCGATTGAATGATCGGGCAATGCTTACTGATCACGAAGGCAAGTTTGAGTTCGATCAATTTCCCGCCACAGGTTCAGCCGTGCTTGAGGCACGTAAGCCTGGCTTCTACTTCAGCCCGGAGACAGGAATAAACACCATGACGCTCCGCGGCGAACAGCTTGCGGATCCCATTGTGGTCAGGCTCTACCCGGAAGCGCTGATGACCGGGACTCTCATCGCCTCTGACGGAACGCCGCTCCCTCGGGTCTTTGTGACCGCGCAGCGGAGCAGCTTTAACGAGACAGGACATCAGTGGCTCCCAACCGCCCATAGCATGACCAACTCTCGAGGCGAGTTTCGCTTGGCAGTCTCGCCTGGCGACTATCGCATCGAGACAAACTTTTCTCTTCAATCAGGAGGATTCTCCAAAGCCGTGCTACCTCTGGTGATTCCTGCGCCCGGCTCTGCAGGGGCGGACGGAACAATTCACATGAGCAGCGGCTCCGAGGAACGGTTCGACCTCCATCCTGCCGTCAGTCCGACCTACATGGTCACGCTTCGGTTGGAGTCTTCTCAGGAACATGGGTTCCCGATGCTGTTGGCACGATCGAGTGATGGATCTGTTCTTCCTGTAAGTGTCATTCGTAGCGGCCCTGGTGGAGGCGGTATGGACGACGTGCGAATCGCACTTCCGAGTGGGACATATACCCTCACAGGCACTTCAAACCGGGGAGAAACTATGGAATATGGCGAGACGACAGTGACGGTCACAGACCGGGATCTCACCGGAGGAACCTTACGGCTGGCGCCTGTCGCTCCGATCTCGATCCAGATCATTACCGATTCGGAGTCTACGTCTGATAAAACTCCCCCAACCGCACAGCAACTTGGCCTGATGATGCAGAATGTCCAGGACGTTCATATTGGATTCCCTATGTTTGCGGTTACAAGTGGAGGAGATAAAGACCCTTCTATCAGGCCGACGCCTGGAGTCTATCGGTTCAGCGCTCGCAACACTGGCCAATGGTTCGTAAAATCGGCAACGTATGGCACAACCGACCTGTTGCAACAGAACATGACCGTTGCCGCAGGTGCAGGAAGCTCTTCTGTAATTGTGACGATAAGCAATCAGACCGGAAGCTTACTCGGAACGACCAAACGAAACGGTATTCCCGGGCCATCCTGGATTAGTGTGGTTCCTGCTGCGGCAAGCGCAGTTCCCTTCTACAACATGCGTAGCAATACGGACGGGAGTTTTAATTTCTCTTTCCTGCCGCCCGGCACCTATCAGGTCATTTCGTTTGAAAGCCGTCACTCATTGGATTATCGCGATCCGAAGGCGCTTGCCCCTTTCAGTACTTACGTTCGCAGCGCAACGATTACCTCTGGGAACAAGGCGACTCTTGACCTTGACGCAGTTCCAGACGCGGAGCTGAATCCGTGATTCGCTTCATTATTCATTTATCGCTGTTTTTAATAGCAGCTCCGTGCTGGGTTGCGCGAGCGGGTGAGCCGGCGCCAGCTTCCGCTTCGGTCTATCGAATTACGGGGACTGTAGTCAGCAGCGTGGATGAATCCCCTGTTGCCCATGCGCATCTCAACGCCACCATTGCGCCGCGCGACCGATCGTCTCGGTTTTCAGGAAACGGGCCAGCCTCAGGAGTAAGCATTGACGCGGACGAGCATGGAAGATTTGTGCTGACACTTCCCTCTCCAGGATCTTGGCATCTGACGGCGAGCGCCACGGGCTTCGTAACCGAAGCCTATGAGGAACACGATAACTATTCCTCTGCCGTCGTGCTCCGTGCGTCGGAACCATCGATCGATCTCCGGTTCAAACTCTCGCCCGAGGCAGAGATTACAGGGACGGTGCTTGATGAAGCCGGCGAAGCCGTGAGGGCTGCCCTCGTCACATTGCAGCGTCGCGGATCTACCCTGCCGGATCAGGAGGATCAGCCGTTTCGAAACCGCATGAACACGCAGACCGATGATAGAGGCGTCTTTGAGTTTGTAGGCCTCACTGCTGGAGATTACCGGGTTCTGGTAGATGCGAAACCCTGGTACAGCTCCACTAACCAGGCGCGCTCGCAAGGCAATACTCCCTCCGACCCTGCGCTTGACTTGACCTACCAGCTGACATGGTTTCCGGGTGTCGACGATCCCGCGCAGGCCGAGATACTATTCCTGCGCCCCGCAGACATCCGGAGAACCGATTTCCATATGGTGCCGATCCCGGCAGTCCATCTGCAACTCACCGTTCCTGCATCGTCAGAGCCGGTCGCGGGCCGTTCCATTCCCTTCTTTCCTGTTCTTGAGCGAATTGACAATGGCGGGAATGGGCCTGGCCTCGGGCAATCGACCTTTGGCAGAACCGGGTCAGGTCAGATTGATATCGGAGGGCTTGCTCCGGGAGTTTATCGGATGCGCCTTCCGGGACAGGAACAGCAGGCTCATGCAACCGTTATCGAAATCGCTCCAGGATCGTCGCGAGTGGTCGATGCCGCAGCCGCATCGGCCGAGATGGCCCATATTGCTGTCGACCTTAGCGATGGGGAGGAACGCCCCGTGGGGGTTGAGTTGAGAAACACGGAAAACGATCGGCGCTTCACTTCTTTTCAGACGAACATGTTCTTGTTAGCCCGGACGCGTGGTGATTCTCAGCAAACACCACGAAACATCAGCCTTGATGTTCCTCCCGGCCACTATGAAGTCAGCCTTATGGGGAGAGGAGAGGCTTATCTGACCGGAATCGCAGCTAAAAGAGCAGAAGTCTCAGGACGATTTATTACGGTGCGCCCGGGAGACACAACCTTGATCCTGCACACCGCCAAAGGACATGCCTCGGCTAGCGGCATTGCTTCAATAGCAGGCAAGCCGGTGGTGGGAGCGATGGTGCTTCTCGTTCCGGCAGGACTGAATGATCCTGGCTCTTTCACACGGATGGTTCAAGACCAGAGCAATACGGACGGGAGCTTTGATCTGAACAACATTATCCCGGGTCAATATATATTGATCGCGATTGACCAGGGCTGGAAAAGCAACTGGAAAGACGCCACTACGCTTCAGCGGTATCTAACCCAGGGCATTCCTCTTGATCTTCACGCAGACATGAAGATCAAGCAGGACATCTCAGCCCAGGAACCGTGAATTCCACCCAAACGATGTGTTAGAGTCAAGTAAGCCGCCTAACGCGGAGAGATGGCCGAGTGGCTGAAGGCGCACGCTTGGAAAGCGTGTATACCGCAAGGTATCCAGGGTTCGAATCCCTGTCTCTCCGCCATTTGTCTTTAAGGACCCCAAAAAAACAACACTATAGCCTGTAAGTGGCGTCGTTACTTCACTTGCGGCATGAGCCAACTTGCGGCAGATTTCGCCCTAGTCGGTAATTTTGGTTGAATTGGACCCCGTTTTGGATACATGGATACACGGGGTGGATACAAACTCACCGACCTCGCTTCCCGCCTAACAACGCCTTACAAGCCCCGGGTTCAGCCCAACGCGGACGGTAAGGACGGACGCGCCATCGAGATTCCTAGGGTCCATGTCGACTGTCGTCTTATGCTAGAGAAATGGCTTTCGTAAAACCCGCGTATTCCAAGGGTAAGTAAATCGCGCAGTGGCTCGACTGGCTTCTTTGGAGCCCGATTTCGGAATTGAATATTTTGACGCGATTGAGGTTCTCGCAAACTGGAGAGGCGCTCATGCTTACCCCATCAACACGTTTCAGTCCACGCTGCGATCAAAGTTGAAAACTATCGATTCCGAAGCCCTCGTAGCGCAGCGGCTCAAACGAACCCCGTCGATCATTGCGAAATTACGACGCTTCGGGGGTATGGAACTGGCCCGGATGCAGGACATCGGCGGTCTGAGAGCAGTAGTGTCTGATATGTCCAAACTACGCGGCCTTCTCTCTGCCTATCAAAATTCGCGGTTCAGCCACACACAACAACCGGCAAAAGACTATATTTCATCGCCGAAGCCTGACGGCTATCGAAGCGTCCATCTTATTTATCGCTATTCCAACGATCTAGCGAAGGAGTACAACGGCTTATCAGTTGAACTTCAGATACGCACGAAACTTCAACACGCTTGGGCAACGGGGGTTGAGACTATGGGTACGTTCCTCGGGCAAGCGCTCAAATCTGGGCAGGGAGAAATGGAATGGAGGGAGTTCTTCAAAGCCGCAAGCGCAGCATTTGCAATTATGGAGAAAACTGCGCCCGTACCCGGATTTGAGGACAAATCAAGAACCGAAATATACGAAGAGGTCTACCGATTAGAGCAGAGTCTAAATGTTCTCAATAAGCTTCGAGGTTTTGCAGTAGCAGCAGATCGAATCAAAACGGAAACGGGAGCAGGCTCATATCACCTGATCGTGCTCAACTCTAAAGATAAATCGGTGACTTTGAGACCCTTTGCAACAACTCGACTTGACGAGGCGAATAAAGAGTATGCGGCGATCGAAGAACAGGCCAAGAAAGGTGCGCCTCTCGAAGCCGTGCTCGTGTCGGCAGGTCCTGTTGACGCGCTAAGGAAGGCGTATCCGAACTACTTCTTGGACACAGAGGCGTTCATCGCACATATTCAACGTATCAACACTGCTTATTCCAGAACAAAACGGCAAGAGAACCTGAGCCTGTTTGATGCGGAATTGGACAATCCATAAATCCTCGTTAGTCAATGGTCAAAGCATCACATGAGGCAAGTGGACTAAAGTATTGATAACGCCGGGTCATCTCCCAGAGCGGCTAAAAACAGCAAAACCCCTGGCGTAACAGGGGGCTTGCGCGTGATATTGAGTATCCACAGCATTTTCGCCTATTCTTCTCCCATGAGGGGACACCAGGTCATCATGTCTTTCGCCTACTCAAAGGGCTGGAAAGCGACCTTCTTCGACGCCGACCGAAGACGAACCTTGTTACCGCGAACCGCCTTCTTCAATAGCGACGAGGCGATGGTAGAGTTCATTAGCCGGGCTGGCGGTGCGAAGACCCTTGAAGATCGCAACATTCTTGAGATGGTAATGAGACGCAACTTCGGCGATGTGGCACTCGACCTGACGACGGAGCAGTATCGCAAGCTTCGAGAAAAGTAAGCTAGGAAGCATATGTGTGGCCGTTACTACCGACGCGCCGATAAGCAAAAGATCGCTGAAGCCTTCCACGCCACCCAGGTAGATGGCGTCCCGCTGCCCCCGTGGGACTATAACGTCGCCCCCACCTCCGTGCAGCCGATCATCCGTCAGAGCCGGGACACCGGCGAACGCGAACTCGTCTCGCTGCGCTGGGGGCTCGTGCCGTTCTTCGCGAAGAGCCTAGCCGATTTCAAGGGCTTCTCCACTATCAATGCTCGCGCTGAGACGGTCACGAAATCTCAAACCTACCGCCAGCCATTCCAGAAACGCCGCTGCGTTATCCCCGCCTCCGGCCACTACGAGTGGAAGAAGCTTGACGCCAAGAATAAGCAGCCCTTCGCCTTCGACCTTACCAATGGCCAGATGATGGGCTTCGCCGGACTGTGGGACGCATGGAAGGATCCGGCCAACGGGCAATGGTTACAGAGTTACACCATCATCACCACCGACGCGAATGAGCTTATGGCTCCTGTGCACGATAGGATGCCAGTTATCCTGCACCCCGCTGACTTTGATCGTTGGCTCGACCGGCAGGAGACCGAGCGACTTCCTATCGACCTGCTGAGACCGTTCCCTGCTGAGGAAATCGAGACCTTCGAGGTCTCTAAAGACGTCGGGAACGTAAAGAACAACTCCGCCGAGCTCTGAATAGTAAATAGGTACCTGTAAGCGAAACGCCAGAGCAGCTCACTCTGCGAGCCAATTCCCTTCTCAACGACGCGCTACGCCTTTCGATCCAGAACAGCGGAGACCACTCAGCATTTGAACGGTGCATGGGAGAAGCCAAGAGGAAACGGATGACCTGGGTAGAGGGGTTGGAGCGCACAGTCAGCTCTCTGCGTGCAGAGAAGAACTAGATGTGCGGGCCGTTATTGCTAAGTGGCGTGGCGGGCTAGTTACGCTATGCAGAGGGCGTCTTCTTCTGGATCACGAACTCGGCCAACGGAGTAGCCTTTGTTGGTGGCCGCATCTCATACCCTCTCGTTAGCGTTCCCTGCTCACCGATTCGATACAACTTCTCTGCCGTTAGGTTTGTTGTGAAGCAGCCAAGACCATGTGTATCGACTCTCGAACGTGGTCGACGGTTTCGTGACTTATGCCATGAGCGCCACATCATTTTTGCTGGAGATAATTTTGCCCTTGCGCAGAATGATTGGCCGGTGACCCTGGAAGACGCCACATCGGTGTTGCCTGTTTCATCTGTATTTCAGCTAAGGAACAGATTTTTTCACCGACTCCCTACCTCATTTCACGTCGGTGTGGCTGTGATAAGTGCCTGCCTTCGCCAAGATTACGCCACTACAACAAAGAGAAATTGATCGAACGAAAGCACAGAAGATAACAAGGTTTAGCGCGATATACGTTTAGGGCTGGCAATGAACGATGCTTTTTATTCGGAGGTCTGCAGCGAGCGATTCCGTATATGATCTCGACGTCAGCGTCCACCCCGGTCGCAAATATTTTAACTGCAAGCCGGAATGGCGTGAAGAGTTCATCCATTTCCTGCTTGTCGACCGATTCGACGATGCCACGCCCCGTCGGTCCGCTGGCGCACCGCCCGCGCGTCTGGAAATGGCACGGCAGCGCAGCTCGGCCAATTCTGCGGCGGCAAAATACGGGGCGTCATCAACCACCTCGATTACGTGAACGGCCTCGGCTGCTCCGCTATCTGGCTCTCGCCCATCTTCGAGAATAATGATGCCCTTCGCCCGCCTCCGGCAACTACCATGGCTACTCCATCCAGAACTACATGAACGTCGACCCACGCTTCGGCACGACGCAGGGTCTCATCGACCTCGTCACAATGGCTCACCAGCGCGACATGCGCGTTTTCCTGGATGTTGTTCAACCACTCCGGCGACAACTGGCAGTCTCCCCTCCATGCAGCCTTTAAATACTCCAACAGTCGGCAGTTTCTCTTGAACGCGTTCCGTCTGCCCAACCGTCCGCTGCCTATCGAACTCCGCGACCAGAACCTCTATCATCGCCACGGCCAGATCCAAAACTAGGACGTTTTTCCCGAGTCTTGTCACTTGGCACCGGTTTGTTGGCTACACCTTACTACCCGGCGGCAAGCCGACTTGTTTGGCCATTCTCTCTGCTACTCGCGTAAAATCAAATAATAACGGGGGTTGCGACATGAGTAGAAAGTCTGTCAGCTTCATGGTTTCCTCCGAGAAGGTTGGAAGGCTCGATGCTTTGGCGTCGACGAAGGAAAGAGACCGCTCCTTCGTTCTGAACGAGGCTATCGATCTGTACCTCGACCTGAACGAACACCATGGCCGTCTGATCGAGCAAGGCATCGCCGATGCCGATGCGGGTCGTGTCACATCGCACGAAGACATTGGACGTGCACTCGATGAACGCGTCGGCAACGCATCGCACGAGTTGCCTCGTAGATGATTGTTTGGACGAACACAGCCAAGGCACATATGCTGCACCTAGACAGGCGCCCACTGGATCTCACCATCGACAGCGTCCGCATCACGGCACAGGCGGATGTTCAGTGACGTAACCGTATGTTCCCGGTGCGCCATTAGGACGGTTGCCGGAAAACGCCTCACCGCGGCATTTTCGGCGCCAACTTCCGAGGAGATCACTCGAATGGTGGACAAGTTGAAGCCGAAGCTGGCCCGCGTATTGCCAACTCCAGACTCTGTAGCAACGTGTTCATGAACACGTTGGCGTTGGCGCTCCAACAATCACATCCGGAATGATTCACTGCTACCGTACAGCCGGGCAGAACCTGTTCGCAGAACACACCAAAGAGCCCTCGCAAGGCCAGCGCCGAACTGAAGCGGGAGCGGCCATCCGGCAATAAGTCAACGGTCACCGAAGCTCACGATGACGTTGCGGAAGTGGCTAATGCAGATCTTCGTTCGTATCCTTGCTCCGTATATCTTCCAGGAACTCCGACGGGTTCTGTGCACTCGAGATAAGTAGTCGGTCGCGGGCTCTCGTGCTGGAGGCAAATAATTAATCCGCCTACTGAACAATAGATTTGCCTACTAGGCAAATATTCCGCCTACTGAAGGCGGCGGTCGCATGCTTGACCAGGAATTCGGGCGAGTCAAAGGACCTGATTGAGATACCGTTTGGTGGTTGGGTCCAATTGGGTGAGGTACGCCTGAAGAATTCAAAAGACGCGCAGTCGATACGTCAGATGCGCCCAGAAAGATGGACCCGACGTTTACAAGTACCGCTACATCATCATGCCCATGCCTAATGGGCTAGTATCACTCCCGCAAAAGCGCGTTATCGCAACTTCGATGCTGAATCTGCCAAAGACCCCGTTTTTCGGCAGATACCTGAGCCACGTGTCCGAAATGCCGACTATACAGACACGTGGTCCACTTTTCGCATCCTGCGGCCCCCCTCTTAGAGCGATTTGAGTTGTCGGCGTATATCGACACTAATCCGGACATGACTTCCAATTAGTACCGGGAAGTCGGCTTGTCGGTAGTGATCTCGGACGAATCGATCATTGATGCTGGAAAACGGAGTTAGGGCAACTTCAAATCGTAAACCCGACTTTCAGGGAGGTAGACTGGCAGCGCATATGGAAGGGTGAATTTAGGACGCCAATGATGAAGCTGACGTTCGACGAACGAAGCTGCTCACCCAAGCGGCAATTCCAAGAGACGCAGCCAGAGTTAGCTGCCATAGGGCGGTCGTCGAGAACTCGATTGACGGGAAGGGCGCTAATCATGATCGTCCGATGCGTTTCCAGCTTTTTTATAACAGAGCACTCTACGTGGGTGGCCGAATGGGCATGGGGGCTGCTATTGATCGTGCTGACTGTCCTCATCCACAGTCGGGCCTATGGATGGTAAGGCAGACGGCGCCTCGGGCTCTCAGCCATCCCGTTCTTCGGCGCCACCACGGACCATAATCCTCACGATCACCTCTGGCATGACCTTGTCGGCGGCGGCCCTGCACGGAATGGAGGCCGCTCTCTGGGCGCTTGTGTATCAATTTCTCAAAGCCTTGCCCGATTATCAGGTAGCAATGCTTTACTCGCTGAACGCGATTACAAGCTATGGCCACGCGAACCTGCAGCTGGAAGACCGTTGGCACCTCATGGGCGCAATGGAGGCGCTGAACGGGTGGCTCTTATTCGGGCTGAGCGTAGCCTTCCTGTTCGCGACGATGCATAGGCTTTGGTCATTAGATAGCGAGTGAGAACACGGCCCCGGACAGCTTACAAGTCTGGCGCCAGTGACACTGCAAAAGTTGCGGACGCGCTGGACGACGATCAGACCAACACCATGAACCGAGTTGACATCTTGCGATATGGTTGCACCACGTCCAGAGGCGGCGTGTGATGGGTTGTGTATAACCAGAGACGTTGGCCGCGAACTTGTCGAAAAACCGACTTTGTCGGGAGTTAATGTAGGCAAATTTGCGCGGGGTAAAAAAGAGTCTGCCTACCGATTCATTCGGTTGACCCACTGTGTCAGTGTCACATTGACTACAAGGGAGAACGCATCCTGGACCATCTTTATTGAGTCTGAAGTTCGTGGGCCAACCCTCCAATCGGAGTGATTTGCCTGGAGCCAATGCTCCAACTCGATCGATTTGTAACCGTTTGCCTTCCAACGACTTCCACGAATTCAACAGTGTCTTGCTGGCGCTGGGATAAAGCTCAACTCCAGATTCAATTTGCCGAAGTCGAATGGTCGCCTCTCGTCCACATCCAGAACCAAATCGATAGTGCGGTGTGACTCATCAATCGACGCCATAGGAGTTACAACACAGTTGACATACCCTCGTGTCGCATAGAGTTTTCTCAAATTTTCTGAGCCTTTGCCGAATTTACTTGTATTGAAGACTTCACCGCTTCGCAGTGAAAAGAGGGCACGGTGTGGTTTGTGACATTATTTGTCGTAGCTTTGAAATGGTTTGGCGCAGGGTGAGGCTTTTCGGGGTCAGTGCCTGCTATGTACTGGAGGTCAGGCCCTACCGACCGCAGCCGCTTATAGACGTCGAGGGATAGATCGCGAAATGGAGTTATTGGTAATCGCCAAACGGCCACTCAGTGCTAGACGACTGTAACGCATAGATAGGTGAATTGAATTGACGAGGGCGAACTTTTTGCTACGCGTCTGCGGGAATGTTCGGATTGTCTTTCTCGCGGCCTTCCACCTGGCTCAGGAAACGTTCCAGAAGAGGGTTGAAAGTGTCTGGTCCCTGCCAGAACGGAACATGCCCCAATCCCTGGAGTCGGTGGGAGCGTCCTCCCCATAGGTTGCGGAACGCGACCGTATCGAAGTAGTCGAGCTTGATTACGGGGTCAGCTGCACCGTTGATCACGGCGATGGGGATGGTAGCTCCCTCGACGGCACGCCGCTGGTCGGTTCCGGCACCCTCACGTGCAGCCTCGAAGAGTCGCTTGCGAAAGCGGCCGTCCGCACGTGCCGCGGCTTCGAAGAGAAATGGCTCAGCAGAGTGGCCGAAGAGACCGCCAATGAAGGACTGGATCTCCGCCTCGGAGAGCACTTCCTTCCCTGCGAGGCTGCCATTCGGCGAAGTATTGAAACCCTGCACCATGTTGTTCACCCCGTTCACCTTCGCGACAGGCGGAGAGCCGGAGAGCAGCAGACTGCGCATACCAGTAAAACGGGACAGCATCTCAATGGCGACGTGTCCGCCGAGCGACCAGCCGAAGACGACCGCCTCAGAGAGGCCAAGCTTACCGAGCAACTCCACGGAAGCATCGGCGAAGCCGGGTAGCGTATAGCTTCGCTGAGGATCGGGCGCGTTGGTAGACTCGCCATGACCTGGAAGGTCGAAGGCGATCAACCGGTACTTCTCCGTGAGCGAAGACTCTAGTTGATGGCGGAAGACACCGCGGCAGGAGGAATTGCCATGGATCAGTAGCAGAGAAACCTTGCCTTCACCTCGCTCCTCGACTGCGAGCGTGCCGTGCGATGTAACGATGCTGTGCTGTTGAATCAAACCCTTCATGCGTAAAGCTCCTCCTGCTGAACTACTTTTGTGAGTTGTTTCCAAATCCGCTTGTTAGATGAGTCACATCGACAGAAGTTTCATCAGAACGGATCCATCAACTCAAGGCTTTTTCGTAACAGAAGTCGCTAACGAACTAGTGTCTGCGGCGCCCCAGGTTAGAAAATTCCGCGTGCGGGGCGGCGCCCGATGAGATCTCGTAGCTTAGTACCAGATTACCCGGACTAGATACATCCTCTTCGGGGATCGCCAGCATCGACCTTCGCATTGCCTCCGCCGCGTACGGTTTGGAAGATACGCAGCATGGAACTGGCCTGCCCGTCATTTTGTACCACTGAGATTGTTAGTGTCGCGCAAGGGTTGATGCGACGGGAGGCCCTTACAATCCGCGGTCCACATATATGTGCCGACAGCAACAATTGAAGCACTTTTTGAGTTGATTCTTAGTTCAACGCCGCCATATTATCTTCATGAACCGTGAAGAGTTTCTGGACCAGTCAGCAAGAATTCTTGTTGATCTGCGATTTGAGGAGCCCGACGCCGAGACCACGGATGACGATATCCCGTTTTAGCGTCGGTAACTTCTCATAAACGCCGTTTTCGAAGAGAGCCAACGGCGCTGATAAGCCACTTGGGAGATACAAATTCGGTCTTGCCGAGTTGCCTCGACTACCGGCATCAATATGCCCCACCGGCCTCACAGAGGCTAACGTGTATCAGGATCCCTCTTCGGGCTTACTACTCCTTCGTCTTCCGTTCCAATATCAAGCGATATTTCAGGCCGACTTCCTTCTCGACGCTAGCCTCGTTTTGTTGGAGGTTCGAGCGTCTGAATGGGGTTATAGAGGGTCTCGCGGACTAATGTTTCCGACGCTTCGGGTTGCCGGAGGATGACGGGTCTGCCATATCGTTCTCCGGCACGAGTGTGAACCCCGGGAGGATGCGCATTTCGCCTTGGAAGAGGTGGTAGTGATCGAAGGTGAACTCGCTAATTTGCGTATCAAATGGACCCCAGATCTGAAAGCTCGTGTTCCAATCTTCCTGCTTCTGCGCGAGCATTGTTGGGCCATCGATGGATGGATATGCTCCGCAGGGGAACCATGTGGACTTTATCTCCCATCGCAATGGGACCGTATTCCGCCATCACATCGGAGCGATTCGCACTCTGGTGGAAGTGGACCAGTTGCTATTCGTATTATGGACCTTTTTCCAATCCATATTTGGCCTAACGTTAGTTACAAGGGGTACCCAAGAGTTATGAAATGTTCCGCAATGCTGAGTTTCTTGCCAATCGAAGAGTTCCACCGAACCGTGCATGGACGCAAACCCTTGACGAATCAACAGACGGAGCTGTCGCATGGCATGGGTACTACTTAGCATTGCTGGTATTTTCGAAATCGCGTTCGCTTTCGGAATGAAGTGGTCTCAAGGTTTCACGCGCTTGATCCCTGCACTCTTCACGGTTGCTACTGGCTTGTCGAGTGTGATTCTTCTTTCACGTTCGCTACGTACTCTTCCCGTGGGGACGGCCTACGCGGTCTGGACCGGCATCGGCGCGGCGGGCACTGCGATTCTCGGAATGGCGATGCTCGGCGAATCAGCAGCGCCGATGAGGGTGCTCTGCATTGCCTTTATTGTGACAGGCGTTATCGGACTCAAGCTGTTTTCGGGGAGCTGAGAGTGATCTCTCATAAGAGGGCACACAATGATCGCGGTTACTGAAGCGAATGGATATTCAAGGCAACTTGTAATCGAGGGACTAGTAGAGCGGGTGCCTGCGAAGCAGGTAATTGCGGCGGTATTTAGCCCTGAGAAGCCTCCGAGCTTTGGAGCGCTTGACTTCCAGGTGTGCGAAGCTGATTACACCCGCCCGGGCCCCAGGCTTCTATTTACATGTCGGAGGTCTCCATCGTGATGGAGACCAAGGCCGAAAGAAACAGGTTAGTGAGGACCACAGCTTCATAAAATACTGACTACATTCAGGTCGTTAATGGGAATTAAATTATACAAACCCTACAAACCTCCTTGTGTCCTGATTCACAAATGCAGGCCCCGCTGATGGACCGAAAACGTTGACCCGTTGGTGGGCTCCCCACCGAAACGACATCGTCAAAGGCCGCGTTGACACAATTGACGCAAGATGTCCCAAAAGAACGTTCGATGAGGTATTAACAATGGACAGACTGAAAAACAAATGTGCTCTTCTGATGGGAGCTACAAGTGGGATAGGCCAACATTGCGCCGTGATGTTCGCTCGGGAAGGAGCTCGCATCGTGTTGACGGGTCGGCGGGTCGCCCAAGGTGAAGCGGTAGCACGGAGCATTATCGAAGCGGGCGGCGATGCGATGTTTCAGAGGTGTGATGTCACCGAACCAGCTTCGGTCGAGGAGGCGGTCCAATGCGCTGTCGGCCGGTTGGGCCGACTTGATATCCTCCTCAATAATGCAGGCGGCTCGGGCAACACGGATGGCCCAGCGACAACCGCAGCTCTTGACGAATTTTGGAATAAGATCCGTGTGGATTATTTCGGAACGTTTCTCGCCCTTCGTTTCGCAATCCCCGAACTAGTCAAAAGCGGAGGTGGCTCAGTAATCAACATGGTATCTATGGCAGGTTTTGGAAATTTGACCGGCGGACGGTCTGCATATGCCTCTTCGAAGGCGGCAGTGATGAATCTGACTAGAACTACGGCGCACACCTTTGCCAAGGATCGCGTCCGGGTCAACGCGGTCGCGCCCGCTGCAGTCGGCACCGATCGGGTCAAGAAAATGCTTGCGGACCGACCTGAGGCCATGGCCGCCCTAGCATCTCAACAATTTGGCCTCATCGAGCCCGATGACATCGCATATACGGCTGTCTTTTTAGCATCTGAAGAGTCGCGCATGATCACCGGCCATACAATCCCGGTAGATGCAGGGTCCTTCGCCGATTAAGCACAGCAGAGGGACAAGTTGTACTCAGCTCGCCAGAGCCGCTCGGCAGCCTCCTTGCTCAGTAATGTATCAGTAGCCATTTCTCGGCCACTGAATGGCCTACCGATGCAAAAGAACAGAAAATCTGGTGGCGCCGGTTTAGCGGTGCGGTATTTCTCCGACGGAGAAGCCGGTATCACCGTCCAAGAATTGGTTATTTTAAATAGATTATTTTCCGTAAAGAAAGGCGATCGATGCCAAGTTTGCGCCAGATAGGCGCTTTACGTTGGATATATGAATCAGTCGATGGATGAAGTATCTACTCGCCTTGAACACCGGCCAAGCAAGCAAAGAGTTGAGACTGGTGCGCCGGAGTTTGCAGGACGTGTGCGTGTTGATCAAACGAACCTCCCTTCTGGTCTCTCTTGTTGGTTGTTGCCATCGACACGCTTCACCTCGAGGTCCCAACTTCTATGTTCGCGGTGGCTGCGTAGATACGTATTTGTCAGGCATACGAATGCCTACTGCGGCGCTATGTAAGCGGTTCATCGACCTTTCTGCTTGAGATAACTGGACCAGTCCATTTGGTCATTATGGCCCTTCTCTCCCCTCCACAGGTGGCCTAGTGTTGATTTAGGCAGAAACTTCGATGGAAGCAAGATCTGAGACGTACGAGAACCTATCAACCAATCGAGACGGGAGGACTGCCACCATTGCATTTTGCTGGATGGGGGGCTGAGCGGATCCTCCCTATTTCAGCGATATGTGAGTACGACTGCCGCGACGATAACGGGATCAAAGTGAAAGGAGTCGACACGCGCAATATTGCGGAAGCCTTCTCATGTTTACGGATCGCAATAAGTGACGACAACTCACTGAGCCGATCACCCGAACCGCACAACAACTGAATTGGGGAAAATTTCAATGACAACAACAACCAGCACTCTGAAAATGCAACCAAGTCAAATGGACCTAGGCGTAGCGATTGTGTCCTCCGTCGTGGCTGCCCTCAACCAGGGGAACGTTACCCATGCTCTCGACCTGTTTGGTCGGGATGTGAAATTCACCGACCATGCACTCGGGCTCGAATTCAATGGCAAAGCACGGCTGGAGGAGTTTTTCCGAAAGGTTAGAGAGCTCTTCCCCGATGCTCACTTGGACGTGACAAATGTAATCGCAAGCAAGAATCAGATCGTTGCAGAATGGACTTTCACTGCGACACATACTGAGTTCGCTTGGCCCGGGCGCGAAGGCCGAGTGTCAAGATCCCTCCGAGGTGTTTCTACCGTGAGAATGACGGACGGCCGAATCGGCGAGTGGTCAGAATACTATGACGAGCTAACTGCGCGGCGCAGCAAACTCGCCGATTTCTTTACGGAATGGATAGAACTCTAACAGTCACCGCGTTCCATTGTTATGGTCGGCGAGTTTCTCAGCTGATCTGCGAATCCGCCGCGTTGGTTGGACCGGCTCGTGTGGAGAGAACTAGCGTAGGCGTGTCGGTTACCTGACCGAGTCATGGAGTTTATACACTGGTTTGTTGTTTTGGTCCTTTTATTTGTGACTTACCTTGTGAGAAGAATAGAACGACTCAAAACCGGGCTTAGTATTTGGAGTTCAGTATTCGTGACGTTTTTCTTTAGCCCGATCGGTCACTCGGAAATCGATCTAATCATGAAAGTGCAATTGGGAGAGATCAGTCGATGGTAAGAGTCAGGAAGGCGGGAGCAACCCAGGTTGTCAGCTCACTCATCTCCGTTTTTCGCGATCATGGATTTGAGGCGGCGAGCCTGAGCTTGCTCACTGAATCGTCGGGCCTCATCAAAGCGAGCTTGTACCATCGCTTTCCCGGAGGGAAGAAAGAGATGGCGCTTGCGGCCCTCACCGAAACAGATCGTATCTTCGCGACGTATGTATTGGCTCCGGTCGATGCCGACGGTGAGCCTTCTCGGAGATTGAAACTCATAAGAGAGCGATTGGACGAGTTCTACGAGGGTGGAGCTCAAGCTTGTCTCCTTGAGACCTTGAGTATCGCTAGTACACCCGAATCCGTGCGAGCTCATGTGAAGAACACACTTAGCTTTTGGATCGATAAGTTCACGCAGTTATCCGTGGAAGCAGGTTTCCCGACAAAAGAGGCGCGGATACGCGCTGAAGGTGCAGTCGCCGCCATTGAGGGTGCTCTAATCGTTTCTCGAGCCCAGGCAAGCAAAGGGGAGTTTAGACGAAGCCTGGAGTCGCTTGCTGATCGCCTTCTGAATCAATAACCAAGAATAATCAGGATATCTACTATAGCCCAATAATTTTATCCCGTCGATGCCGGGAACCCGACCTAGATTTCGGACACAACAGAATCGGCCAAGGCACAATGTCACGATCATTTACTGACTCATGCAAACATTTGTTTGCATCAACAGGTGAAGCCGTGGGAAGACTTACATCGTCTCCAGTTCCCACCAATCGGTGCACGATCGTCGGTGACGGGCACCTCAAGCGACATTGGCCGAGCTACTTGCCTACCTTTGGCACGGCATGGATGAAAAGTTTTCGCCGCGTTCGTAAAGATGAAGATGCAGACGCACTTGTTAGCGCAGCACGAGGCATTGTTGAGCCGCTTAGAATCGATGTCGAAGATCAGCAGTCAATCTCCGCGCGGCAGCAAAAGACGTTGCGGAACGGCTGGGTGATCGTGGCCTCGATGCTCTATTTAATGATGCCGGGATTGGAATGACATCTCCTGTCGAGCACACTCCCTTGGACAAAACTCGTGAAATCTTTGAGATCAATCTGTTCGGTCAGGTAGCGGTCATCCAAACGTTCCCGCCGCTTGTGCGGCGTGCCAAGGGACGGATCATTAAGATGGGCGCGGTCGGCGATCACATTACACCACCTTTAGCGGACGCTCTGCTGGTTCGAAAGCAGCATTCGTTTTCCATGACTGCTGCACTGCGTTTAGAGCTCCGTGCACAAGGTATCCACGTGTGTCTGGCTGAGGCCGACGCAATCATTACACCAATTCATGCTACCTCATCGTCTCGCATTTCGTTCTTCGAAAACAATGGCGTATACACTGCATCACGAAGCGTAAATGACTTATGTCTCGCGTTGTGCGCTTAAAGATCATCAGCTATGTTCGTGATCGCTGCAATGCCACCCTTCCCCAACACGGTCGCGGCCTGAGCTTGCGCCACTCTCCACGCAGGTGCAGCTTTATGCAACAGAGCCTTGCCGGACCTCGTGAGGACGATAGGTCTGCTTCGTCCATCTGCTTCTTGCTCCATTTCTTCAACCCAGCCTTCGGAGAGTAGGAGTTGGAGATTTCGACTTAGCGTCGATCGCTCCTGATAATTGTACCGCCCAATCTCCGCGCGGCTGGCGGATCTCAGTCTGCAGATAACTACAAGCAATGTGAACTGAGGGGAATTGATTCCAAAAGGTCGAAGCTCGTTATCGTAAATTCCAGTGATAACTCGAGAAATTCGGCGCGTTCGCGTAACTAGGCAGTTACTTGAAATCTCATGGATCACATCATCCTGGTGCTCCGAGCTCGTCTTTTTGGTCATACGGATTATGATGATGTAGATACAACATATTGTCAAACATCGCCTGCGCCAGATTCAAATCAAATAGCTTGTCGAAGATTCAACTACTTCTGATGCTCTGCAGGAGGCTTTCCCGTCGTGATCAATCAAGGAAGTAGAGGTGGTATGAATCCTCCAAATTCCCGTTCGATGATCTCGGCAAAACGGATTGGGGTAAGGTCCTCGTACATCGGGCCGAGAAACTGAGCACCAATCGGCAAACCTTCGTTAGAAAGACCGATGGGGGCCACTGTCGCCGGCAAGCCCGGAGTTGTCGCTAGGCCCGCCCAGACAAGTTGATCGGCATAGTTATAGCTCGCTCCATCGATTACGATTTGGCGGTTCCACAGATCCGGAGTCTGGTCATGAGGGAACGCGGGGGTGGGCATCACCGGACAAAGGACTATGTCGAACTCGGCGAATAGTTCTCGCCAGCGTTGACGGAGCTGCACGCGCTCATTATCCGCGACAAGCCAATCTCGGTGACTCAGCACGGAGCCGCGTGTGCGTTCGGCTGCAAGGCTCAGATCAGAGGCATCAAGCGCAGCGGCTTCTACACGCAGGCGCTCATATACCTCGGCCGGTAAACTTATTGACAGTGAGGACCTCAACAAGCGCATATAGAGCCGCGCCGCCTCAACCTGTTCAGGCAGTAGCGAACTCTTGCGTTGCACCTTGACGCCTGCCTTAGTCAGTATGTTGGCCAATCGGTCGATTGCAGTACGTACACTCGAAGCGGTTGGGATCAGTGGGTGCGTGTCCAAGACAAGAACACGATAGCTTGTCAGATTCTCATGCCGCGCCGGCAGTAGGGCAGTCCTGTAGGCAATCCCAAGGGTAGTCTCATCTGGATCGGTTAGCAGTTGAAGCATCAGGGAGAGGTCCATGGCGCTACGCGCCATAGGGCCGACAACGGCTAAATCGCGTTCATATGCCAGTGGCCGGGTTGACGGTGGCGTGTGGCCTCTTCCCGGCAAGAGTCCGAAGGTCGGCTTATGCGCGTAGATTCCACAATAGTGCGCCGGAGCCCGTAGCGAGCCTGCGATGTCGGAGCCAATGGACAAAGGTCCATAACCGGCGGCCAACGCCGCCGCCGATCCGCCAGAGGAACCGCCCGGCGTGCGGCTAAGATCCCATGGATTATTCGTCGATCCGTAGATGGAGTTGTAGCTTTGGAGGTCGCTCAATGCAAAGGGAACGTTAGTCTTACCAAGAACCACAGCACCGGCCGCCTTTACTCGGTCGACGACTACAGCATCTTCTGTGGCTGTGTGATCCTTGAACGGTGGAATACCCCATGTAGTGGGTAAGCCGGCGACATTGAACGATTCCTTAACTGTCATCGGGACGCCAAGAAGCGGCCGCAGGTCTCCGCGTCCACGTGCCACGTCTGCAGCACGCGCCGCAGCGAGCGCCCGCTCGAAATCAGGCACACAGATTGCATTGATATCTATGTCGTGACGTTCTATCCGCTCAATTGCGGTTTGTGTGAGTTCCACAGACGAAGCCTTTCGTGTTGCCATTGCCACTACCAGTTCGGTTGCTGTAGCGTACGACAAATCTGATGCGGTCACTGCGCGTCTCCTATCCATTGCCGTGCTGAACACACCCCCTTTTGTGCCCGGAAAAGCGACTCAGCGTTTTTTCGTTTTGCCTTTGGTCGACGCCTGGGTTAGATCAGCGTTTAGGTCAAATCGGCGACGACAATAGACTGAAAGCTGCCGCCTACTGTCGCTTGCGGCGGTCGTGCTCGCTATGGCGGTGTATTGGCACCTATTAGCGTAACGGCTCGAATCATTCGGAACACCCAGGCATAGCGTGGTTCATTTTCAAGCAAAACGGATGTCATGTTGGGCCTTTGTCAACAATCGACAATGCACATCGATAGTAAATACAAGTTGGACGCCGCCGAGTTGGTGCGTTGCGTTGGAGCGAA
Source organism: Edaphobacter sp. FHG110511_03 (assembly GCF_059115365.1). Taxonomy (NCBI): domain Bacteria; kingdom Pseudomonadati; phylum Acidobacteriota; class Terriglobia; order Terriglobales; family Acidobacteriaceae; genus Edaphobacter; species Edaphobacter sp. FHG110511_03. Next base: position 60,386 of record NZ_JBZYWL010000002.1, read on the forward strand.
GACGCAGATACATATCCACTCCTACAATCGTCGCAATTCGGCGAAAAGGGATAACCGTCAAAATCCACGTGCGTAGCAAGCCGTTGGATGTGTTTTTGTGACGCTTCCCAACCGGAGCCCGTTGCGGATTCCTGGTGCGCCATCACCCGTTCTCACGTTCTAAGACTGATGCATGTTCATGGATGAAGTCCCGAAGACAGATCGGCCGTTTCCCAGTCAAACGGGCGAACTGGTCAGTCATTCGGTCATAGCGCCCTTCCCTATGCAGTTCTCCCATCGTGGATAGGTGATCGAGCACATGCTCGGACAAACCGCTTTTAACCATGTCTTCACGCCAAGGGCCCTGAGGCACATCAACATACTTAATTGTGCGCCCAAGCACATTACTAACTTCGTCTGCATAGAAGGTCATGTTTTCCGATTGTGGACCCGTCAACTCGATTGTGGTCCCTATATGGAGTTGGGGATCTTCCAAGATGACAGACAGCGCCAGCGCCACGTCTCGCGCTGCAATTGGAGATGTCTTTCCCAAACCAAATGGTACTCGAATCTCGTTAAAATTCTTTATGTTATGAGCTGAAAACTTTAGGAAGAATCCGTCCATAAACATCGTTGGTCTGACGTGAACAATCGGCAGCCCCGACCAATTCAACGTCTGTTCTGCCAACCAGTGAAGTTTGTGTTGAGGACTGCTTGTCGTTTCCGTGATACTCATCTGAGAAACAGTCAACTGCGACATATTCACGAATGCTTCAATGCCATGATGCTTGGCGACCGCTGCAACATTTACCGTTGCAGCCAGATATTCAGGCGACACAGTCATACTGAAATACAACGAGCCGCACCCCTCGATAGCGCGGTGCATGTCAGAGAGGCTAAGCAGATCGCCAACCACTATCTCTGCTCCCAGCAAACGGAGGGATTCAGATCGTTCATCTTCACGCCGAACCATCGCTCGTATTTGCTTTCCTCTCTTAAGCAACAATCGCGTTACGGTGTTACCAACTCCTCCGATATTCCCGCTTGCTCCTGTGATCAAGATGGGCTTCAAACCTGTCATACTAATATCCTTTCTTCCAAGCGATGTTGGACTCTATCTCCCGAAAGAGCAACCTCCTACACTCCGCCCTCACGGCCAAACTCTTATACGAACGTACAAACAACACAATGCTCTCTGGACACGATGTTGCATATACACCATAATACGCTTATGCTCATCAAACGCGGTACTTTCATTTCAGCGAAGTTCAGTTTTCCTTACTGCTTGCTTACTCTGACGCGACTAAAGGCTTTAGATACACCTATAAGTTCGTTACCGAGCTGAATGACTAGGACATCGATCATATCTTTGTCATTTATCGCCACCTAAGGAAGGCCGTTGATACACCTATTCGGGTGCTGGAGCTTCAACACTCACATCCGCGGCGCAAGCTTTTACCTTTGTTAACTCGTTGATGCTTCCTTGACCCATGGCCAAACTTAGATGTTGTGCCCACGACATAGTCGTGTAGGCAGGCAATCTCAAAAAACAGGGCGCATAAAGACGCTTTAACCTGTCACATAATCTCTTCGAATGTTCGAAGATGAGGAGCGAATTTTGACGATTGCAAAAACATTGTTTCATCCTGAGTTCATCCAGGATCCCTATCCCACCTACCGAGAGTTTCAGGCAGCAGGTAGTATTCATGAACTCGATTGGGGCAACCGGAAGCTATGGACGGTTTTCAACTATGAAGATTGTCTTTTGGCACTAAAGGATCAGAGGCTGTCTGCTAAACGTGTATCGGCCTTGCTCGCGGTCTTTTCGGAAGAAGATCGTGCACAGTTTTCCGAATTGACACGCATGTTGTCCCTTTGGCTCCTCTTCATGGATGCTCCAGAACATTCCCGCCTTCGTAAGCTGATGAACCAGGGTTTTTCTCCTGCGGCCATCGAGCTTTTACGTCCTCAGGTTAATGCTATTGTCGATCGCGTTATAGACTCCATCGGCAATGCTTCCGAAATTGATATCATGTCAGCGATTGCACACCCGTTGCCCGTAATCGTCATAGGGGAACTCTTGGGCGGGGCGGAGACAACCTACAGTCAACTTTGTGAGTGGTCGGATGCGATTGCCCAGTTTTTCGGAAACCCAAGACGCACGATAGGTCAGACTGCTGCCGCGCAAGATGCAGTTTTTAACCTTACCCAGCATTTTCGTCAGATTGTCGCGAAGAGGCGCCGGGACAAGGGAAGTGATCTGATCAGTTTTCTGCTCGACATCGAAGCGGATGGAGAGGTACTCAGTGAAGATGAACTTTACGCCCAGTGCATTATGCTTCTGTTCGCGGGACACGAAACCACTCGAAATCTAATAGGAAACGGAATCTATAGTCTGCTTCAGCATCCGTATCAGCGCGAAACACTCCGTCAGGATCTTGACCTGATCCGAAGCAGCGTGGAAGAACTGCTGCGCTATGAAAGCCCTGTGCAATATCTGGCTCGCACTGCCAAAGAGGAGATCGAGATTTGCGGTGTGCGTATAGAACCGGGAAACACGATTATGATCATGCTGGCAGCGGCGAATCGCGATCCAGATCGATTCGAAAATCCGGATCGTCTCGATTTGAAGCGCGTGAATAATCCGCATCTCGCGTTTGGCGGTGGACCGCACTTCTGTATCGGCAATCAGCTAGCTCGGCTTCAGGGCCAGACTTCTATTCTCAGAATGGTTCAGAAGTTTCCTGGAATGCAACTAACTAATCAGGCGCCTTCGCGGGTAGCAAATAACGCGTTTCGGGGGTTTAAGGCTCTTCCAATTTATCTCTGAATATTGCTTCTGATCGATGGCTTCCTCATCGACAATGCAATGTCACTCTTCTGGGCTTGCTGGGCGAACCCCGCACAGCAAGCCGTCTTGCCCAAACAGCTGATCCCCATTAAGACATCTTCGATCCGTATCGGATCACTGGCTGCGAAGGGATCATTCACGTGTGTTGACTTGTTAGTGCTCACACTACCTCTTGTAAGTATCTAGTACAAGATTGACGCGGGATACTGAGAAAGCCTTTCTCGAAGGACCGAATGGACTAGTCTTGATTTGGATTATGGACCTTTGTCGTCTTCTAAATACAGTTTAATGTCGTTCGTGGGGAGATGAGGGGCGAGATCAAATAGATACTATCAACTCAGAATTCGTTGGCGGTGCCGCCTCAGGGCGGCCAATACACAATGGCACCGATTCTTCCAACTCAGATTGAAGATAAGGCCTAACGTATATCGGAAGCCTGCGCTCATGCACGCTGCTTTCAGAGCTATCTTGGAGAAACACAATGCGTTTTTTTATTCCCATGCGTCGATCATTGGTCGTAGTGTCGCTTTTGAGCGCACTCATCTTCAACACGCCCGTAACAACTGCCCAGGCGGTAGGTCCTACTACTGATTCCTCATCAAAGGCGGAGACGATCGAATGGGTGTTCCGAGTTCGTTACGGTTTTCATGACGAGTGGTTTCGAATCTTCCGGAAATATCAGGTCGCTATACTCGAGCGACAGAAGCAGCTTGGCTACGTCAAGGATTACTCCATCTGGTCTCCTGGTTTGCACACAAGTGAAGACTCTCGGTGGGACTATCGTATCGTGGTCACACGCACATCACACGATGCTCCGTCCGGACAATCTGAATCTGATCTGGCCAAACAACTGTTTCCTGATCAACAAGCATTTCGTCGTGAGGAAGAACGCCGATGGAACCTAACCACTAATCACTGGGATCTACCAATCTACCAAGTTAGACCTTAATCGACTTTTATCGTGCTTCCGAGTCGAGTGGGCCTATCTCTTTGTATGCCTCACCGTCCCACTTGCGAACAGACAAGGTACCGCGTACCAGGTTTAGGATGGAGATGTTTGGTCACGGAGAACCCGACCCCTCCTCGTGCGAGAGGAGGGCGGCGGGACCTTGTCATTTCGCGAGGTGCATCTTGCACTTGGGCTCAACAACAAGCCGGACAGCCAGTACCGGCATGACAAATTGCAAGAAGCGATTGTCGGAAGAAAGTTACTGTCGTCGTGTTTGAGAGATTCATTGCGGACTGTCAGATGCCAATCCAATCTTTGAAGGAACTGGTACATTCTGTCGAAAGCTGGCGTTCCCTATCAGACGGAAACAGCCACAGCGCAATCACCTCAACCCGGCCGAAGCAAAATCCTGGTCCATGTCGTCCCAGATCTCCCCCACCACTCGCTGGGCTGATTCAAACGCGCCCTGCATCCAGCCATGCCAGCGTGACGTATGCTCTCCTGCAAATAGAATTCGACCCTCCCTGCGTGCTCCTGCAGCAATGAAGCTGAGCTGGCCAGGACCGAACAACGGTAGGGCGCCTTGCTGCCAAGGGTCGAGGCGCCAGCTCTTGGATCGCGCTGCCTCAAAGTGTTCTCGCGATCCGGGGAACAAAACTTCGGCCTCCGCAAGCGTCGTCTGCACCCGTGCCTCCTCGTCCATCTCGTCGAGCTTTACCGCATTGCGAAAGACCTCGCTCCGTATCAATCCACGTTCCTTGGCGGAGCCGAGTCCCAGCGCGGAGAAACGGTCCGACATCAAATCATCGGCCTGAGCGCTCCCACTCTGCCCTCGCGATCTCCAGAACTGCTCCCGCATCTGGAGAAAGACCTTATGCACGGGAGCATAATTCAGATTCCGGACCACATGTTGTTTTTCAGGTGAAAGGCGGGCCTCGACGAACAGGTTCCTCGAAACCGAAAACGGAAGAGCGGACACCACGTAGTCGCCTCGAACTGTCTCGCATTCGCCGCCACGCTCAATCACTGCCCAGGCACTCCGATCGTCCTGCCCGATGCTGAGAATGCGGCATCCAAAGCGAACGGTTCCTCCCAGCTTTTCAGCCAGCGCAGCCGGAAGCTGATCGTTGCCACCACGAATGTGGAAATAATTCTTCGATGCCTGGCCATTGAGCATAACCGTAAGCAGCAGAGCGTAACTGACGGATGTGTCCGTACTCGGCATCATGAGCTCAATGGCCTCGGAAGAGAGACCCTGTTTCGCCAAATACTCCTGAATTGTGAAGTGATCCAAAGCCAGAATTGATTCTGGAATCTGTCTTGCGTCTTCGCTCACCATCAACTGCGCCAGTGGGCCGGCCAGATATTGCTTCAACAAACCCGAGCGGCCGAGGCGGCGCTCCTCGGTGCGCAGTTTGAAGGGCCAATCCGGTTCCGAACCCTTCCCCACAACGTAGTTGTGCCCTCGCACGCGAACGACCTCCGCGAGGTCGCCGCCGGTGAGAACCTCCAGCTGCAGTCCGAACTCACGTACGTAGGATAGCGTCAACTCGTGAGTATCCGGAATGCGGGTCGCTCCGGTTTCAGCTGTGAGCCCCGAATATAGACCCTCGCGAAGAGTTTGAACTCTGCCTCCCACCCGTCCCTGGCCTTCAAGAACAACAACCTGAAAACCGCGCTTCTTCAACTCATAGGCGCAGGAGAGGCCTGCCAGCCCACCACCCGCGATAATCACCTTCTGCTGAGACGGCACAACTGGAGTGAGTGTGGCTGCAGAAAGAGAAGTAGCACGAGTTAGACCCGCGGCCGTTGCCGATGTTAAAAAACTCCGCCGATTCATCATCCCCTCACCCTCACTCTTTCGTCTAACATGCGAAACCGTGGCCCGACATCTCGTGAAGCAACACCGATGGATTGGAGGGATTTCGCTGACTGCGAGAATTTCGGGGTTCCGTGCCTTGTCGGGATCCACAAGATTTATCGATTTGAAGCGCTTTAGCAATCTCCCGCACCGTCGGCAGCGTGGCATCTTCCTGCGCCATCAATGAGCTTGCTGTGATCAGGGCGCTCACTATGAGAAATCTCAGTACCCTGATCGCTTTTGCGTTTTGTATGAGTTTGAATACCAGTTAGTTCTCATGTTTATTTCTCGTCACATCTCCAACTTTAGCCTGCTTTGAATTATCAAACTGGTCCATATTGCACAGGGTTAGTGGTCCACTCTTGGCAAAGAAAATAACAATCAAAAAATAGGGAGGCCACCTAGCTTACAATCCGGCTGCGTGAGACTACCATCGGAAGAAGAGCAGCATAGGGCGTTAGACTCAGCTCATTTACACCTAATACCCTCTCGGTGTGAATTACCAAACTCAGGAAGGCGGAGCTGATCGGAATGATCCAAAACGCTTCCAAAGTGGTGTTCCCACAAGCGTGCCCCGAGGTTACCAGAGCGATCCAAGGACGACCCGACCGTGAGCCATTTCAGAAGGGTCGGATGTAAACCAGCATCGAACAGTGCGAAGCCTGCGGCAAGAACGCAGGTGTCCGCTTGGACGCCGCAAACCAATATACGATCCATTCGCATACCTCGAAGATATTCGATAGCGGCCGGCGGCGGGAGATAGCCACGTTTTATGTAAACGCGGTTGGCGGGTATGAGAGTCTCGTCAGCTTTTCCGGGTTTCCATCGCAGCTGTCCTTCAAACGGCGTCACTGATTCATCATGCCTCTCGACGGTGGCCACGCTGGGGAGTAAGGCGCTTAATTCTCTGATCCCATGCAGAATTTCTATCGGTACAGGGAAGCTAGACTGAACATCGACGATGAGGAGGGCTTGTTTCATGATGCCTTCTGTGACTTTCACGTTTATCGCGGCAGGATGCCGCGCTAGTTGCCAATAAACTTCAGTCCGAGAATCCCCGTAACGATCAGCCCCAGGCAAGCTAGTCTGCTTAAAGCCGCCGACTCCCCAAACAGCACGATGCCCAGCCCTACTGTACCCACCGCGCCAATTCCGGTCCATACCGCGTACGCCGTACCCAGCGGCAGACTCCGCGTCGCAACCCCTACCAGGCCCAGGCTCAGCACAATCATGATCGCAGTCGCTACCGACGGCCACAGCCGAGTAAATCCTTCCGAGTATTTCAGCCCGACCGAAAATCCTGTCTCAAACACACCGGCAATCACAAGGATCGCCCACGCATACGGTTTCATTGCTTTCTCCTTGAACTTCGTCTTACAGACTTGCCTGTCTTCGGACTGCTTCTACTGCGTCCGCAAAACACTTCTTACTGCGTCGGAAAGCCTTGTCGTAGGCCTTCCTATGAGCCCGCTGAGATCACGAAACGTGCTGTCCAGGTCTCCCAGATTTGCCCTTGTATCCGCATCGATAATCACATCGACGGTCATCTGAGGCAGTCCGAAACCTAGCAGGATGGGCGCGTAATCCTCGGCGGATAGGTCTTGGTAGGGAATATCTCGACCAATTTGCTTCGATACCTCGGAAGCGAGCTCAGCCATCGAAAAGGATAGGTCTCCAGCTAACTCGTATGTCGTGCTTCTTGAAACGGGCTGCGTAAGGACGGCAACCGCAGCCGCGGCGTAGTCGGCGCGTGATGCCGATGCAAATCTTCCGTCGCCGGAGCTTCCGATGAGGGCACCGTGCTCTACAGCGTCTCCAAGTACCGATGTGTGATTCTCCAAATACCAGCCGTTTCGAAGAATCACGAACGGCAGACCGGAAATCCGGATATATTCCTCCGTCTGTTTATGTTCTCGAGCGAGAAAGAGCCCCGAAGTGTTAGCGCGAAGCAGACTGGTATAAACCAGCAACTCCGCTCCCGCTTCCTTCGCCGCGTCGATTACTACTCTGTGGAGCTTGAATCTCTGACTGACTTCGGCAACCGAAATGAGTAGGACTCTCTTAGCACCATGAAACGCGGTACCTATGGTTTCCGGGCGGGTGTAGTCAGCTTCACGCACCTGCACACCAAGTGTTGCAAAGTGGGAAGCTTTCTCGGGATTGCGCACGGCTGCAATGATCTGACTTGCAGGCACTCGCTCGATGAGTCCCTCAATTACGAGTTGACCTAAAAGTCCATTTGCTCCGGTGACTGCGATCATTGTGTCCTTTCAGACGATTAGGAAATTCCGTATCGTTTGGGATGCCGCATTTCGGTTAACAGTGCCGCGATCGACCGAATTATTCGAAAACGTTCTAAACGAACGAGCTGGACTAGCTCCGCGCCATGGATGTCGATTCAATGTCTACCTTGAGGAGGGGTGCGATGCTCGCACCCTTCTTGATTCACTTGATGAGCCATTCCAGTCTCCGGGGAGCAAAGTCAAGCTCTCGCCTCGCCTTCGCATTCGAAGCTGCGCTCAACCTCGTCTGGTAGTAAACCGCATCTTCTCCAGCAACCTCTTGCGCCAGCTCCGCAGTGATGAACGGCGGAGCCGGAGCACCAATGAAACTGGCAAACCTGGGCAGCCAAACACTCACGGTCGAGGGATCGTCGTCCACGACAACATATTTACCCGGATCCGCCGTGAGAGCCGCCACCGTTGCGTGCGCCGCATCTTCGATATGAACGAACGACCATTTCGCTTCGCCCCCTTCAATCAATGGAAACTGCTGCTGTCGAACCTGATCCGCCGTCCCGCCGTCCGGGGCATACCAGGTGTTCGGCCCATAAAAAAATCCGTATCGCAACGCGACGCCCTCAATCGACGATTCCAGCACTCTCTGCTCCAGATGTGCATACATTTGTGCATAGCCAGCGATGAGCGGGCTTGCATTCACAGCAAACGGCGAACTCTCATTTGCCAAGGCACCCTCGGCCTCAAGAAAGAATCCACTCGACTGCTGGATGTAACGGCGGACACCGCATGCGAGAGCAGCCCGGTGCAGAATGCCTCCGCCCTCTATGCGCAATTTTTTGTCACGTTCCGCATACGAAGGAAGCTCTGATGGAGCCTTCGGAATCAATGTCAGTTCATCGATTACCGCCTCCGCATTCGAGGCCCGCAGCGCCGCCTCCACAGCACCTTTATCAAACGCATTCGCTATCGCAACCTCCACGCCATACTCTCGAAGCCTCTTCGCCCCAGCCTCGGAGTGCGTCATTCCCGCCACCGTGTGGCCTTTGCGAATCAACTCCGCTATCAGCCGCTGACCGATCGCTCCACTCGCTCCTGCAACAAATACTTTCATCACTCTCTCCTCTTTATTTCGCCGGAACGTGAGACGGCACTCGTTGTTTTGCACAGTAATTTGTAGGCTTCGTTGGGCTCCCATTGCAACCCACGGCGTGCACATTTTCCGGACTCTTATAGAACCGTCCCATCTGGTCGAAGAGCGTTACTTCCTTCCAGGCCGATACTCACCCGGCACCATGCGGAATGTGATCGCAAGCCGGTTCCACCCATTGATCGTGATGATCGCCAGCGTAAGGTTCACCAACTCTTCCTCTGAAAAGTTCGATTTGGCTTTTTCATAGATAGCGTCGGGAACATGTCCTTCCCTGACTAAAGTGATGGCTTCTGTCAGCGCCAGCGCCACACGCTCGCGTTCGGTAAAGAACGGTGTCTCCTCCCATGCTGCGAGTGCATAGAGCCGCTGCTCTGTCTCACCGTCCGCACGCGCATCCTTCGAGTGCATGTCGAGGCAGTACGCGCATCCGTTGATCTGCGACGCCCGCATCTTCACCAGTTGAAGTAGAGCAGGCTCAAGTCTGGATTGCTTGCGAACAAACATCTCCAGCCCAAGCATGGCCTGATACGCGCTCGGGGATACCTTCTGTGCTTCTAATCGTGCTTGCATTGTTCTATCTCCTGAAATAAACACTCGGTGGCCCAACAGCTGCCAGATGGCGGATTCCGGCTGAGGCAGGTCATGACTTGCGATCAACGGTCGGTGAACGGAGGGATGGTTCGTCGAGACAGCAACTCATCCACACTGAATGGGAAGCTTTCGCGGCTTGCGAGAAGCAAGGCCCCTCCTATTCCCGTGAGGACCGCAAAATTCAGGGGTGCCTTGATCCCTAATGCAAGCGTCATTGACACTCCGAACGTAAATAAGAGAAGTCCACTTAGCAGAGCGGCAACGCGTGTGCGCCAGCCGACTAGGAGAAGAAGACCGAAAACAATTTCAGCGGCAGTGGCGATGATCCCCAACGGGAGGATCATTTTCGCCGGCAAATACCAGTTGAGGGTGTGGGTATAGTCCAAGAACCGTGAGAAATTTCCCCACTCGACATTGGGTTGCCCGACCGGCCCCCACAGACCCAATCGGTCCGCTACGGCTGATAAGAAACCAACGCCGAGCCCAATTCTTAGCAACAGGGTTGCGTAATCTGCGAATTTCGATTCGTTCGCTGTAATCGTGTTCATATGTTTCCTCCTGACTTGAATGTCTGTGGACAGAACCGCTCGCGATTGTAGGGTTACTTTGCGGGTATCACCAGCGGAGCGCCCTTCTTGTTGATTAGGAACACGAGGAATTTTGCTGGCTTCGTACTACTAGCGTTCCTGCTAACGATGTGAATGTCGCTGGGATCCTCATAAAAGCTCTGACCTGGCCCCAGAGTGAGCTCTTTTTGCCCTCTTACCTGCATCACGACGGAGCCCTCTAGCACGTAAACGGACACCTGGGCATCGTGGCGGTGGATGGGGCTCGAAAATCCAGGGGGAAAATCTACGGTGTACATGAGAACTTGCTCGCCAGGAAGTACTGCCAGATCTTTCGTTATGAGAGGTGTAATTGTCTCCTGCGCCGACGACGGCGTGGCTACCTTCTGCGCCATTAGCGTGCTCGTTGGGATCAGGGCGCCGGTTATGAGAGATGCCAGCAGTAATATTGGTTTTGAGCCTGTTTTGCGCCGCGTTTCCAGTGTTGTTCGCATCGGTTTATCTCCTTACAGCCAACACTAGACTTTATGTGGATTAGAGAGAAGGTCCATAATGAACAGAGGAACTGGTCCACTCCCCAATTTCAAGGATGTCCAGTGACAAGCGATGTCTAAAGAAGAAACATTTCAAGATCTCTCACTTGACCCGCCGTCTGGCGAGCAAGACCTCTGGCGTTGGCTCTACATAGAACTGCGCGGCGCCATTCTCGACGGACGTTTGAGGTCCGGCACTCGCATGCCTTCTACACGCAGCCTCGCGAAGCAGTACTCGCTCTCGCGAGGAACCGTCGTCGTGGCCTTCGACCAGCTACAGGCCGAGGGATATACGCGCACTGAAGTTGGGTCAGGAACCTATGTCGCCTCAGGCGTTCCTGATGTCTTGCTACCCACAGCTCGCAAACCTGCGGCTCTCGCTCTTCCAACATCGAGGGCTACACTCTCGAGAGGTGCGCAACAGTTTCTGAAGGATGTTGAAGTAATGCCGGTATCTCACTCCATCGGCAAGGCTTTTCGTTCCTACGAACCGGCTATAGATCTCTTCCCCGTAGACCTCTGGGCCCGCGTTGCCTCGCGTGTCTTACGCCGAGCTCCACGCTCCCTATATGGTCACGGCAATGCTGCAGGCTACCAACCACTCCGTCGCGCCATTGCAGAGTACGTCGGCGCGTCACGTGGAGTGCACTGCTCTCCTGAACAAATCATCATCACCTCAGGCGCGCAACAGGCCCTCGACTTCATAGGCCGTTTCCTCCTCTCCACCGGCGATCAGGTCTGGATGGAGGATCCTGGCTATTCCCGCGCTCTTCAAACACTCCGCGCTACAGGTGCGCGTATCGTGCCAGTACCGGTAGACGGAGATGGCCTCGTCGTAAAGGCAGGCCGCAAGCTTGCTCCCAATGCAAAGCTCGCATACGTCACGCCTGCAAATCAATTTCCGATGGGCGTCACAATGTCGGCCGACCGCCGCCTGGAACTTCTTCGCTGGGCCGCGAGCGCGAACGCGTGGATCATTGAAGACGAATACGACGCGGAGTATCGATACTCCGGCCGCCCTGTTGCTGCTTTGCAAACGCTCGACAGTTGCGGTTGCGTTATTTACGTTGGCACGTTTACGAAGATGCTCTTCAACGCCTTGCGTCTTGGCTTCATGATCTTGCCCGAACGCCTCGTAGATGCTTTCACATCAGCCCGCACTCTCGTCGACCTCCATCCTCCTACGCTCGATCAAGCCATCCTCGCGGAATTTATTACCGAAGGCCACTTCGGACATCATCTCCGACGTATGCGCCAGACCTACTCGGAACGAATCGACGTTCTCAAGATAGCCGCCGACAAGCATCTCGATGGCTTGCTCAACGTCGTGCACGCCGGCGCTGGCATACGCACACTCGGTTGGCTCAAAACATGGACGTCAGATCACGAAGCTGCCCAACAAGCGCAGAAGTTCAGTCTCGAAGTAACTCCGTTGTCGATGTTCACTACGAAATACGAACAGCCTCCGGCCCTCATGCTCGGATTCGCAAGCTGCAACCCAGCAGAGCTGCGACGTGGCGTCTCTGTCCTCGCGACTGCTTTACGTTCGCGCTAGACCATATAACTCAATTCGCATGTTGCGGTCCATTGGATGTCTCCTCAGTGTGCTTCTTTACCACTGCTTCTGGCTAGCCAAAGGCGACTGACTATCTCGTTAGTAGTGCGAGTGATTCTGACGAGTCCAATTCAGGGTCAACACCACGGCTGGGCACTTTAGACATCACTGGAGACTACACCCGATGCACCGATAAACGGGTAGCTAAGGGTGACTACGCGAGGGGAATCAGAGGCTCAGCGAAATGGGTGAGAAGCCCTCTCTCTAGTTCTAGCTTCGCAAAGGCACTGGATTTTTGAAGCCCGAGGACAGGTGGCATTTCTATGATGAGTTGGACGCTGAGCTCGCAACCTATCTGCACTCAGATTTTGTAAGCATCAGAGCTCGTCAGAGGCGACGATCGGTCGGATGTCAGAAAATCACAGTGAAGCACTCTAGCGCGTAGAAATAGAAGACAATGCCCGGTCCAGAGCGATCGCTAAAAGGCGTCTGCTCGCAACCGCAATGGGAAGATACGTAGTCACCAATCGCTTTGGCAAGGTGCTTGCGACAACTAGCGTCCGAAGAGCGCTAAGCCGTTCGAGCCAATTGTCCAATGAGCTGCTCCTGAATTTTGTCCAGCCTGGGACGGATGACAGAAGTCAGATTAATCGGTTAGCGTGGCGGTGCGCTCCTTGCACACTGCTTTTCTGCTAGAAGCGGGTATTGAATTCTTACTGAGTTGCATCAATTTCCCTTGCTAGCAACCAATGCAGAAGCAGGTGCAATCCACAAAGCGTTGGCGTGGCTCTTTTGAAGAAAGTTTAGGGCGTATGTTACCTGAAAACGTTGCGACTGGCGGCCACCGTTCGCGACCTTGATAAGTTGTTGGTAGTAGCCGATAGCCTCCCGAGATAGATCCGCTTGTTCTGCTGCTCGGCCTGCGTTATAAAGCGCATTTAATCGGTTCGGGCTGAGTTTCAGTGCCGTTTTATACTGCGCCAGAGCCTCCACGGGGCGATTGTCAGCAAGCAGCATGTCAGCGTACATCTCACGCGCTGGGATATCCACCTCGGCCTGACCGACACGGTCCTGCATATCCGCAGCAGCGCTTATCTCCTTGAGCGCCTCAGCGTCTTCATGCTGAGCAAAACTTTGCCACGCTTTGATACTGCCCTGTGTCACGGCGATCTCATTGCCAATCGGGCCGCCTTCTTTTGCCGTCGCATCGGCAAACTGTTGCGCAACGGCAAATGCTTGGTCTGCAGCTTGCGCATCCCGTAGATGTCCGGCGGCGATGGCCTGGATCCAGGCTCGCATGTATTTCGTGGAGACGATCGAGTTCTGCGGCTCGGGGATGGTGAGGGCAGCCCTCCAGTCGTTCGTTTCGAGATCGTAGATTCCGGGGACTTCAACTTCGATATATGTAATAAAAGGTGCCATACCATCGCTAACAACATCAGGAATGGAACGAAGGTGCGCAGCCATAGGCTCCATGTTGTCGACGATGCGCCTTGCATTTGCATCGTCAGCTTCCTGCAGGTATGCATAGAGCAAAAACTCGGCGGCATGGATCTCGTGGGTCACGCCGCTTTGATGATTCTTTTCAGCCAGCTCAGAAGCGCGCATCGAAGCTTCATTGGAGTCGATATCTTCCTGCCACATGCCGAGGCGAGCGAAGATGTGACCTGGCATATGAAGGGCGTGAGCAGACGAAGGCGCGATTGATGCATACTTCTCCGCAGCCGGTAAAGCTTCACGAGCGAGCTGTGGGGTATCGCAAGTATGAATGATGTAGTGGGCGAAACCAGGATGATCGGGATGTGCTTTAAAGGCGGGTTCCAGGACGACGAGAGCTTTGCGGGCATCGCCGACCGGGTCTTCTGTGCCGACACTAGCCGCAAGGGCTAAACCGTAAAACGCAGTGGCTTCGACATCCTCGGGATCAGCAGTATGCAAAGCGCTCATGGCTTCGTCGTAGGTGTGCAGTGCCTGTTGATTCTGTGCAGGTTCGGCATGGAGATAGCCACTGAGAGCTGCGATGTAACGCCGCTCGCGGCCGGTCTTTGCGTTGAGAGCAGTTGCTTTGTCGATCTCGACGATACCGGCTTTGCGGCGATCGTCGGGCATTCCATCCCAGAATGGACGCCACTCAGTCATCGCGAGAGCCCAATGAACCATGGCACATGTTGGATCATCGGCGGCGACTGTCTGAAACTGCTTCTGTGCCTCTTCGTACCAGAACGAGTGCATCAGGGCGATGCCCCTCTCGAAGGGAGCTTGTACTGCAGGGGCACACGATATTGGCATGTGTACCGCACCAAATTTCTCTATCGCGGCGTTGGCATCACCGCCTTCTGCGCCGTGGTGATGATGTTGTGCTCGAAGGGGCAATACAGACAGGGTGAGGACAAAAACTATCGCAGCTAGCTTCTTCATGGTTTCCAGATTCAAAACACAACTTAAGATGCGCGGAAACATCAAGCGCTTCTTTATTAAATTTATTGACTAAGTGGCTTTCTGGATGATGACGATTCTCTTCCAGATCATCGCGATAGCCGATGACCAGAGCGCATAATCGAAAACGATGAGCAAATTCGTGGGCGGAGGAAGAGGCCAGTTTTCGGCGAAAGTGAGTACAAGCTCGCCCTGACGGCATTCTTAAAAAATCGTCTGATCTCATAGAAAAGTAATGATTCGGGTTATCCGCTTCATCACTAATGCGCAACCTCTATACGAGACGCTAGGCTTTCAAAACCGCAATATAAGCGCAATCGATTAGCGAGGAATCGCCAATGCACTCTTCGAACAGTTGATGGCAAATTCTGGGATTCTGGACGGTCACTGAGCAAAACCGCAAATAATTCTCGACTGGTGCTAACAGGCCTTAGCAGGTAAACGCCTCAGTGAGGAACTTTCCTTGGAGAGTCTGCTGAAGAACCGCAGACTTCTTAGGATACTTATCCGCAGTACCGCTTAAAATCTTGGCCTTGTTTCACTGAAGCAGTGAACGTGCCGCCGCGTTCGATGGGGGCCGAGTGCGCCGCTTTTAGCTATGAGTTTCATGGCTTGCGGATGATTCTACGAGCATGCCTAAGCTTCCTGCTCCACTTTTGTTGGCACTCTACTGAGCAAAATACAGTCGGAGAACCAGTTCGTCTCGCCGCTTCGCGGCGGCTCTCATTGATCGGCTGCTTACAACGCGGACACGTCGTCGGAAGTGACGGTAGGTCTGGCAGCTCACGGATAATTTTTTGTGACTTGTCCGCATGGCCAATGTGAAACCATGAGCAGTCAAAACACTGATACGCAATAATCAGTTCGCCGGTCTTGTTGCTTTGCTTCTCCGCAATTTTTTCGGCTTGCCTCCATGTTCGATAGGCTTGCTTGCGATCGCACCGATCTGCAGCTGGGTTTTTCCACTTGCCGTTGATAAACATTAGTAGGTTTCTCCTTTGGGATCTCTGTCTCCCTCGGATACAACCTACAAAGCTGTCGGCCGAATGTTGAATTTCGCATTGATTTTTGCGTTTTGTCCTCTTTGGTGAGGCTGAGCGTGCTCGAACAGCTGGATCAAGATCAGTGGTCAGGACCTGTGTACGACGATGCACTTCAGTGCTGATCCCAACACCAGCGGAACGCCGCGACAGGAACGGTGGATTTTGCTGGGGTCACATACACGATCACAAACCCGATCCCATGAAGGATCAGTGGCCTGACCTATCCCCTTCTCTCGTTTTTTAGCCGAGCGATAAGCCAAACGACCGCGCCTAGGAAAGATCGCCATCCGAAACAGCCATGTCCTCAGTGACGGCAGCAGAGATTTGCTCTTCATGTTCCGCTTCCCGCTGCCCCTGGATTTCCCGGCATTTTATTTCCCACTTCGCCTGCTGGCGCTCCCAACGGGTAGGGTTCTTCGTTCCGGCGGCAAACAAAGATCCAACCTTGACAGAGGTAAAGTGGGTGGATGCCTGATTGGACTTGGCGGTCTTCTTGGCTAACATCCCAGGGGTAGGCTTACTGGCGGGGGCTGACTTCTACGGACATCTGTTACTCCAGTCCTCAATATATGTGCAAAGCGCGAACGCCCTCACGTCAAATACCGCTCCGTCCCTATAAATTCCCATTATGGCCAGCCAACTTTGACAGTTAAAGGATAGGACTCTGCGGTCCACATGATCCGGCGGGGTCATGTACAGCATCAGTCAAATTTTTTTCAAAAAAATGCAGCCATAATCACTCTCGGCTGCTTTGCCTGGGTATTGAGCTTATGTCGGGGGCGTTATAAGCCACCCGCAATAGGAGCAACACAATGTCCGAGGTTTCGTCCGCCAAAGCCCCGATCGCACATACATACCCTCAGCGGTTGCTCGACAACACCGCCAAAATCATAAGCACGCCTAATTACGAGACCGAGACCACCCAAAACCGCGACCACGCCCTCTATCCGCTTTTTGAAACCATGTTGCGGACGATGGGACTGGCGCTCAAGGCCTCCTACACATGCCAAGACGTCGCGACCCTGTTCGGAGTGACGGCCCGCACGGTCCAGAGCAGGGTGGCGGATGGCACGCTTCCCAGCAGGAAGCTTATTGGGCGCGGCCGGTTCCTCCCTAAGGATCTTGAAGATTATCTCCGCGACGCCGGACAGCCTTCCCAATAGCTTCGCTTGCCCGCGGAATTCTTCACTCTGCGACGAAGTATCACGCTGGCGAGCACCTCTTTACACAAATTTGCGCCGTCCTTCGGAAGGCATCAGATGGCTTCGCGTTAGTTCGCATTTTACCCACGTTTTCCAGCATTGGTATGTAGGTTATCAATGCCAAAGAAAGTAGACATTTTGAAGAAGATGCAAAAGATCGGTCTTTCAATTGCTCTCACTGAGATCGCGGTGAAGGGCTGCCTCAGCAGCTCGTCGACCGTTTTCGATCTGCTCGCTCTCATCGAAAAACCCACTTCTACAAAGGGACCGGCAGTGCGTTCGGCTGCCTCAGCCTTTCTTTCGTTCCTCAGTACTTCAGCGAGTGAAACTCCTGTGCATCGCTTGGAAACCGAGTTAGAAGGTTTCCGGACCTACCTTCACCAGACGCGCTATACGCGCAATACGGTTAAATCGTACATTCACTGCATCGGGATACTACTCAAGTTAGCGAGAGAGTATGGCTGGGACAATCCACCCGAAGTAATGCCACCTGACTGGACTCTTGTTTTATCAATGGAGAACGCGTCGGAAGTCAAGTCCATCGTTCGGTTTGCGGTGCGTCTTGGAGTGAAGCCGTCCACGTTCAGTGAAGAGCATCTCTCAACGTGGTGTCAGGAGTTCGTCCAAAAAGGGCGCACACTGGCTACTGCGAAGACCTATGCCTCTAAGTTTCGCAAGGTTATCTCCATGACTGAAGTTGCTCATCTGAAACCCTTAGTGAAGCTGCAGCCAAAGAATTATGGTGTGTCACTGTCGCAGATGCATCCGACTTTACGAGCAGAAGTTGAGAAACTCCTGGCATACCGGACCGACGAGTTCGAACTCGAGCGTCCTGGTCCGGCCATCCGGCATGTGACTGCTCAGAGGTTGTCGGGAAGCTTAGTCAGGTTGACTGGCTATGTGCAGAACATTCGAAGGGGGGCCGTAGTCGAAACATTGTCGAACCTCCTCACCCGCGATAACGTTGTCGGTTACGTCTCGTGGGCACACAAGGAGCGTAAAGTTCAGAGTGAGACCTTTATCGGTGCACTGTCCGAGATTCGAGCCTCCTTCAAGGATCACCCTGGCTATCCTGACCTCGACCTAAGTTGGATCGCAGGGATAATGGCCAGGCTTCCGAAGCAGGCACAATCCGAAGTTGATGGACGTAAAGAACGGAAGTACATTGCCTTCGAGGCGGCAGATGCCATCCCTGGGAAGATTCGGGATCATCAGAGTCGGGCCAAAAACTTGAATTGTTTGGATAACGCGATCGGCCTCCGCGACGAACTGTTGATGTCTTGGCTAGTAATTCTTCCTTGGCGCCAAAAAAACCTTCGTGAATGTAGGCTTACAGGTGGCACACATCCTAATCTTTTCTTGGCGCCGGTTCGCGGTCAATCTACTGCAACCCGCCCAGGCTGGCTTGTGAAACAAGAAGAGGTAGATCCCGGCAACCCGGTATGGCAAATTCGTTTTACTAAAGATGAAACCAAAGCCAAAAACGGGGTCACGGCATTCCTCCCAGCTGAGCTTGTAGCGAAGTTGGAGCAATATCTGGTCCACAGGCAAGATCTCATTCCTCCAGGCGAGCCAGACCCGGGAACGTTATTTCTGACTAGTAAAGGCAAACAGATGAACAAACATTATCTATATCTGCGGGTCCAGGAACTGACCTCACGCTTTAGCGGAAGAGCCGTCAACCCGCACCTCTTCCGCGACATCGTAGCTTTCGAGTGGCTCAAGAACCATCCCGAAGACTATCTAACTCTGTCGAAGCTGCTCTGGCATCGCAATATCGAGCATACGCTTAAGATTTACGGCAGCAGGTTTGATGAGTCCACCGGCATTGCTCGCATGGATGACTGGAGGGCGTCGCGTAAAAAGAAAAACTAAGCCGCGAAGCAAACCTATCGCCTCTGAATAAGATCATCCGATACGATCGACCTGTTCTCATCATGCGTCGAAGGAGTAAACCTCTCGCGCTAGGGATTGGCCAAGTCGGCAAAGGCGGAAAGCGAAGCGGTTTACGCTAGCACCAAGGTGGTTCCATACGCCCCTTCCCTTGCGAGATCGAAACGACGACCATCCAGATTGTTTATCTCCGAGCGAAATCAGCGTATGTCTGTTCGGATATTTGTGCGCAAAGACCGGAGTACCGCACACTCGCGTCCATAGACTGCTCTACATCGCGACCCGGTTGACTAGGCAGAAATCTGGATTGTGAATAATCCCATCCCGATAATTTCTTCGAGAAAATGTTTTTAATAATCGGGATACGGACCTTCGTTTGAGTATTGAGGAGTAAAGAGCGCCCGATAGGCGCCTTCTAACTCTGATAACTCAAAAAGGAAGACACATGCTCTACCACTACACGACATCCCTTATATACAAACAGATCAAAAACGAAGGACTGATCCGGCCGTCTATGGCTTTTGTCCCTGCCCATGAGAGGCCTATCGTCTGGTTTTCAGCCGATTGTCTTTGGGAGCCCACGGTTCAGATGTTCCTCTTGCGAAACATGGATCGCGCTGCCCGGCGCCACAAATTGCAATCGCTCCTCCAGATGATGATTCTGCCCGTGCGCTTCGGAGTAGATAATCAGGTTGCACCGCATAGCTGGAAAACTTTAAGGAAGCTGAGCGGAATGTCCAAGAAGACCGCACGTCGTTTGGAACAGAGCGGATTGACTGTGGACGCCTGTCCCGAAAACTGGCGTGGTACCTTCACGCCGGTGGGACGCGAAGAATGGGTCTCAGTCGAGTACTTTGATGGGGTTGACTGGATTCCGGTTGAGCCTATCTCTTAACGGAGAGCACCCCGCTGGTTATACCCTGGGCCATCCTTTTTCGACGATAGATAGTTCTGGAGAATTAATGAGTAGGACGAGACCTCATTTGAAAGGCTCGAAGCGCTGCCATTGCCGCAACGACAACGGCTCCCGCAATGGCGGCGGAACCTACCGCGATAGCGGCGATCTTGAACAACTCCAGACGATCTCCATGGGTATTCGATTATAGGCCTTCCGATTTGATGTCTGCCTCGGTCATGGCAGACGAGAGTCGACGGGTGATGCGCAGGTCCGCCGGTACCGCAAGCTTCAGACGATGTGGCTTGACGACTACGAGGCGGTCGGAGAGTACCTAGGCAGGCGGAGGCTCTTCTTATTGGCGAGGAAAGACAGTCGACCTGATGATGGCGGGGCTGAGGACGACGGGCGCTACAAGAGAATCCACCCGAGACAGGAAGACGAGTGCGACTTCCTCTGTGGTATTGACCCTGACGATGCATGGCCTAGCTGGCGGCCTCTTCCAACACCGGAAGAATCAGCGTACGACAACTGGATGTGTGGTGCCCCTGCCAAGCCTCAGGTTCCGTTGAAGCCTGCATCAGTGTCGGAAGACCTGTTCGACGAGATCCTTGGTGCGGCGCCTGCACTCGTAGACGCACACGGCCACTTGTAAAGAAGACAGCCCCGGAGATTCAGGGTCCGAGATGCCCGTTTTAGGGATAAGTGGATCACGGGATCACTTCCCACAAGCCGACTTATCGTTACCTACGCTACGCAGATCTCGAGAACTCCGGTTGCTAGCTCCCTGGAACGAAGTGACACTATGGAATGCTGGCCCTGGGTCCTGTCGATCGCCAAAATGAGCTGCGCAGTTGCCTTTGCGAGGCTCCGCAGTTGCGTAGGGCGAGCATCGAATCGATCTTCGATCTCGAGATTGAGATCATCAAAGACGTCAAGTAAACGTGTCAGAGATGCAGGCCACCTTTCACCGGTACCTAGAACGAGTTGCTCGAATTCACCAAATCCGATCACTTCAAACTTACGTTCCTGTCCTTCGCAGGGACGGATCATCAAATCACCGATAGCGCTTTGCCAGTCTCTGTAAATCCAGGCCTCTCGCATGCTCAGGATGGCGAAGGCGTCCGGCCATGATCGCTCCAGCGAATCCTCGGTAATCTCATTCGTTCGTAGATGTGAAGTTAGACGATTCGACACAGTTCTGCATAAAGTGCGACGTGCGGATTCTTCGAGCAGAGAGAGGTCTTCAAGGCGTTCTTTTTCAAGTTGATCCCATATCAAGTTGTCGAGTTGAATAGCAAGACCTTTCGTCGCCGGGGTCGCTTCGAGGGTCTCTAAGTCACACAAGCGCCACAAGTCACATAAACGGCGGACACGCTCCCATTCAACCCAGCTACCATCGGCAAGAGAATTTTCGAAATCATCGATTGCCTGCTGAATCTTGTCGGCCTGACCAATTTCAGCAACGCGAAGATAAGAGAACTCTCGGCGGCATGCTCGAATCCAACCCAACATCGCAGCTAGTCTATAAAGAACACTGATTTTCTTGTACGACCTATACGCACTGCCAGGGTTTGAGCCGGATGATATGCCCTTTCCCAAAAGGTATACGGGACGATGCTCCTGATAAAGAATTTCATGCAAGCGGTTCAGGAGCGAGATCGCGGAATTGACTAAGGGATGGGCATACCTCTCATAGATTGCGATCTGGCTCTTTTGCTCTGTCCGTTTTTCCTCAAGGATCTTGAGAACGTAATCCTTCAAAACAATTCCGCTGATAGTAAATATCGACGTTATGAATGCTGCCATTACGGCTGCACTCAACCAATTGGTGGTAGGCGGAAGTGTGGATGGTGGGGCGACTGCCTGAAATACTAAAGATAACGGCATACTTCCTCAGGTGCTGAAATGATTTTGGCCAGTGTAGGGCATATGTCGGACAAGTGGATTATCAGTCGAGCGGTCACATCCAAAAACCACGAAGCCTCTGGTCGGTGCGGTGTTCGATCAACACCCCCGCGAGTTTTTCCCCGACATATTCGAAATAGTTCTTATTACCACCGGAAAACTTCTCGTGAGCATACAAAAACTTCCGTGCCACGACGGCATGCAGTAGCGGCAGCACGTTCACCGCGTCCCCACGAACCGTAGATACCCTGTCGCTGAACTGTTCCGCCAACCTCTCAACCGTCCAATAGTCGAAATGATGCTCCTTTTCCTGCCGCGCCCGACGCGCAAACTCGAAAGCGAACTGGCCAAAGCACAGCACTAGAAGCGGTCGGTGCTCGTTCAGGAGACGGCGAAAAGCAGCGATCTCGTCGGCAAGCCGCTCCTTTTGTACTTTGTCGCAAGGGTTTTCTACCGCGTTTTGGATGTAAAACTGATCATCAAGTCGACTCCTAGATACTAAAAACAGATGGTGCTGAATCGCTTTTTCAATCGGCGTCCAGATGTTGTGGCGTGTCGGGAATCGTGGATCCAGCGGCCCGTCGAGGTCCTCTTGCCAATCTAAGGGATTCGAGTCCGCAAGTAGCCAAATGCCGGAATTGGGAGATCCGTTGGTGCGCTTCATCATTTTTGTTCTCCTATTATCCACCGACCATAAGGTCTTTAACACTTCGGGTTGCTGGTCCGCCCGAAGGACGGGAAGCTGGCGTCAACTCGGACCGGTAGGGCTTCGTCTAGGTCAACGTTGCAGCGGGTATGTTGGTCGGCGATGACAAGAATGACACCGCCATCATGATGACGGAGATGAAGAAGAAGGAGCCGGGCGTTTGGTTCCCGCACCTGAAGGCGAAGTAGCAAGAAATAAGGGAGCCACCGGTTGCACGGTGGCTCCCTCACGATGCGGTTAGTCCCGCGTCGCCCCAAAGATAGCCGCTCCGCCTCGAAGGCGACCCAGCCGTTGCCAGCTGACAGTGGCAGCGAACTACCGATCCCTGAACTAGTTTGCCATGCAATGACTAATGAGAGTTGGCGTTCTCATCCATGCCCCAGATCGCTAATGACTTTCCAAGTCGGTGCGTTTTTCACTCATCAGAACTGATTAGGTTGAACCCACCCTTTGCTGGGATTTTGAAGCTCTTCACGCATAAGACCCATCCACGCATTAGAGCGTACCGCCAAGTGCACCAGGGCGTACCGGGAAGTGCACAGGGAACGTCTACCAGCGATCTCAAGGGAACCAACCAGAAAAAGCGAAGACCACTTCAGACCACTAGACCACTTTATGGCAACTGGCAAGTTCAGCTGGCATTCGGTTGGTGCATAAGCGACATTTTACAGACAGATACGGAGGATTGTTTACGTCGCCGAAGGCCTTGGCCGATCCGGTGACGCTGATCTCCTGGAATCGTCGCGATACTCCTATGCATAATTGATGCACAAATATACATTCCCGACCCCAAAGATAATTAGGAGGGTAAACAACCTACTTACAATGAGATGCAGCGTGTTTTTCATCCACCCAACGCCGTCGCGCCGCCGACCGCACCGGCAGAAGTACTCCGACAACTCCGCTTCAAGGCTCTTCGATTCACAGCAGTCTCTTCGAGGGGTTGGTGCCCCCAAAAATCAACTGTCAGTCTGCCTTCTGCGCACAGAATCTGGGACCTGTTCACACCTTCCAAAGGTTGATGTTTCGTATTTCTTGATCGAGTGCGGACCCATCACCTCGACCGTCCGTTTATAGCGAAGAGTCTCAAAGGAGATCGACAGACGTAGACGTACCGGCGTCCCTCCTGCCAACCCCGTTTCAGTTAACCACGAGTCCCCGTCTTTGTCATACATCTCCTCATGCGAAAACGGTATGCCCTTCACATAGCCGCGAACGTTGATCCAACCCCTAGTCAAACTCGCCTTCGTGGCCGGTGACAACTTTGCGTAGCCACCGATGCTGATGAGAAATTGTTTGTACGTTTCGCTCCGACCAAAAATAAAGAAGTTATGACTGTTGGAATCTTCGTCGAAGCAGACATACTCGTCGGCCATCCGGTCCAGACCGCCCGCCTTGTAAAGCTCGTCATAATAATTTCTAGCTGTTTGGGCAGATGCGGCAACACTTACGACGAACAGCGTGGCCATGGAGACCCAGACTTTCATCATCCCCCGCATGGGAAGCTCCTCAGCATTGCCCCTTGCATACAGATCCAACCGTTCTCGCTGAGTTCCTTGGGATTAGCCTCTAGATACTTGACCAGAATTCTAATCACCTCCTCGAGGTTGGCGTTGTGCTCAATACAGTAATGCTTCATGGGGTTGTGATCTCGAATATCGATGGTATGCCAGAATTCGTTGGAGTCCATTACACCTTGGATGTACGAGATGCAGCGGTCACTTGCTCGATCTTCCTCAAGGGTGAGCTTGGGGGACACGTCGGTGCTTTTGATGGCAGCCCGGCAGTCGTGAAGGAGTCTTGTACCGGTGACTTTGGAGAGAGCGTGGGTGGGGGCGCAGCAAAGAAGGATAGCGACGGCCAGCAGCATACGAGATCGCATGTTCCGAACAATACTAAAATTTCGCCGCAACTATTTTTAAAGATATATGGGTCCGGGAGCCTTCTGTGGGTATTAGCGATCACCGGGTCGCTTATAGCCCACCAGGAGCAGGACGTGTACAGCATCATCGAAGATCTCGAAGGCCGGAAAAGTGTTCTCAAGGTGAAGGAGCTCGCTCAGATTCTCCGCGTGTCCGAAGACTGTGTTTATGACCTCGCCGCCCAAGGTGGAATCCCGTCCTTCACAATCGCCAAGCAGCGCAGATTCGACCCGAAAACCCTAGCATTCTGGCTTCGCAGGAAAGATCCGACCCTTGCCCAGGCCGTGAGATAAAGAAAAAGCCACCCAATCAGTGGGGTGTCTTCCCTACCCTACGTCATTAACTTCAGGAGGATGCCCGCTTACTTTCAGCGCTTCGCTTGCCTCCCTCGGACATCTTCCTTCGGGCCTCGTCGCTGATCACGTGCACCCTTTTATGCACCACCGGCTCGAACTTGTCGGGCAGGTACATTGTTCCGAGCCCGGTCTCGGCGATCTTCTCGTGAAGGTCGTCATTGATCAGCTCGTGCAGATAGATATGTGTTGTCGCAACATCCTTATGGCCAAGCTGCCGGGATATGTCGACGATATTTACGCCAGCTCTCAGATGGTTCGTCGCGAACGTGTGCCTGCAGATATGCAGACCCACCTTTCGGCACTGGGGTACATTGGCGCAGTTCGTGATCTTATCCTTCGTTTTAACTATGCAATCGCTACAGTTGAGTCCAGCGCGGAAGTAATCCAGCTTGAGGAGGTCGAGCATATTGGTCCTGTTCTTCCCACCTGGTTTCTTGAGACCTGCGATGCCTTTGGCGGGCTTCGTCGGAAACACGAGGGAGCTTCCTTTGGGGAGCGTCACGCGGTGTTCGCGCAACAACTCAAACAGCTCCGGTACTACGACCACGGTGCGCTCCTCGTGGGTCTTCGGTGTGAAGTCGAACCCGTGCTCCGCCATCGTCTTCTTCGTGACTGAGATTTCATTGCGCCGAAAATTCACGTCGGCCCAGGAGCAGAAAGCAACCTCCTGTTCTCGGAAACCGGTGTGCAGGAAGAAGGACCAGAGTATGAAGTGTTCACGGCTCACAGTGGAGAGCAGATGCTTCAAGGTGTCGATCGGGTAGGTGCGGCGGCTGGATTTCTTCGTAGCCTTCGGCCAGTCCCCTGCCTTCATCTCAATCTTGACTCCGAGCTGACGTAGAACCCCGTGAACGATCCGGGCTTTCACCCTAACCGTCTTACGCCCAAGTTTGTCAGACAGCTTCTTCATGAAGGCACGAAGGTCGTCGCGGTTGACATCGACAAGGAGCTTTTTGGGTATGAATTTATCGAAAGCCTCCAAGCACTCTTTGTACTTAGCGAAGCTCTTGGGCCGTAGACGTGCCCCCTCATCTGCCAGGTATCCTTTGATGGCTGTTTCCAGAAGCTCCCCCTCCACCTTGATCTGGGGCGCATCGTTTTCGACCTCTACACCATCTGCCCTTACAGAATGAATCTTCGACTGGATACGATGGGCGTCGATGGCCTCATGACCGTTCTCTCCCACCGGCCTCTGAATGCGCTTCCCGCCCTCACGCCACTCTATGTAGAAGGTGCCGCCGGACATCTTCGTTGCTACACCACCGATGATCACCTTGTCGGCGACGTAAACGCCGTTACGTTTAGCCACCGGTAGGAAGGTCCACCCATTTTCAAGTTTCACTCGTCGCTTCAGGTTCACCGACGTTGCTCTGCTCATCTAGACCCCTGTGTATCCATGGTTCGAATGAGCTTTTACCCTTCAAATGGATACACGATGGATACACGAGCATAGAGTTGGTGTCAATGTATTGAATACATTGAGGATCAAAGGGCACCTTACCTCGAATCCCTGTCTCTCCGCCATAAATCGAATCAATAAGTTAGGTCGAGCAACCAGTTCCCGACTAAATTCTAAAATATCCCAAAGCGTGCGCACTTGAGAACGTCGTTTTGTGTTCTCAACAGGTCAATAATTCACAGCTCTTATCTTCGCTTTTAATTCGCTATACTCTTCCATGTTCGACCCCGACGCAAACCTCGCAAGGCTCAACCGGAACATGGTCTACCTCGGTGCCTGCCTGATAGCCGGAATGCGTCTAGCGCGTCAGAAGCAGGTGAACGTTCGGGTGATTCCTACGATTCAAGCTATTGAGGAATTCCGTGGATCTCGCCCACGAGGTCTACAACCGCGTATCTCGGCGGGTACCCGAACGCTTCAATAAGACATGAGCACAAGGTGAATGGGAATAGATTGCGCCCCTGAAGGGTTATTCCTCAAGATGACAGTTGACCAATTGGAAATCTCCGGAGGAGATAACAGATGATGACAACCTACAAACTTGTTGCCGTGCCGTTCCTGCTTCCCGAGGGTGATTTCAAGGGTCACCTTGAGACCGTCACGTTTGTCGCCGCCAATGAAGAGCGGACCCACAAGTGGTGGGCAGTGAACGTGGGCACATTTGAGAGTGACTTCCGCAAGGTCGTGTCACCGGAGATGGCGCGGCACGTTGTGGAGAAGCTACGGGCAGGAAAAACGGTCGAGTTCCCCAACCGTTATGAACTGAGAGAAGTGCAAGGACGTTTCGGTGGTAATTGGAAGGACTGAGCGTACGACGTGCGCACCTTCTTCGCAGTTCCGCGTCAGTACTAACCACAAATTTATGCGCTGTGGTGCACTGTGAAAATGGAGTATACCGTGAACAATCAAACATCATCTTTGCTTGCTGACAACCAAAATGCGCTCGATAAGGTTCCCTGGTATGAAGGGACTACCGGGGAACGTATTGCTGTGCGGATTCCCAGCACAGAAACGAATGGGGCATATGCAATTGTGGAATCCGTTGCAACTCCTGATTGCAGCGTGCCATTGCACCTTCATCGCAACGAAGAGGAACATTTTGTGGTTGTCGATGGTCTCTATCGGATCCAGATCGAAGACAAAGTGTTCAACGCACCGGCCGGTACCAGCGTTACGGTTCCAAAAAACGCACGGCATAGTTGGCGGAATATATCCAATGAGCCTAGTCGTCTCCTGGTAGTTTTGACGCCTGGAGGCTTTGAGAAATGTATCCAGACCATACGCGACAGCCCCGCGGATAAGATCCTCGAGACAGCGGCAAGTTATGGCTGTTTCGTTGTGGGCCCACCGGTCAGCATGTAAATCTCTTTTGGCTAAGGAATTTCCAGGCAACACCCAAGAATCCCAAGGTGAGAGAGGTCCCCTTCGACCATTGCAGCTACATGGGCTGCGTAAACTGCCCTGAGGTCGTAAGCCAGGGCGTCGTGGTGTCGCACTGCACCTGCGCACACCATCGGCTCGTGCAGTAAATCTCTATCCAGGGTGTACGGGCCGTGACGAGGAAAAAGAAGCCCCAGGCAGGCCCACCCGAGGCTTTGCGAGGTACCGGAATGTGTGTTGCCTGATTAAATAACACGCGATGCGCGTATAAATTCCTCAATGGGTTTCCTGCGAGTGCGCCAATGTGTGGCCGCTACTACCGTAAATCAGACAAACATAAGATCGCCGATGCCTTCCACATGAAGCACGTCGGCGACTTTCCTTTGCCTTCGTGGGACTACAACGTAGCTCCCAGCACTATGCAGCCTGTCATCCGTGCCAACCGCGATACAGGTGAACGAGAACTAGTTAAGCTTCGTTGGGGTCTGGTTCCCTTCTCCCAAAAGAGCCTTGCTGACCTCAAGGGCAAAAAGCACCATCAATGCCAGGGCAGAAACCATCACCCGTGGTTGGTGGGCTCAACCGTTCAAGAAAGGTCGCTGTCTTGTTCCGGCATCAAGCTTCTACGAATGGACGCACGACAAAGACAACAAGCCTTTCGCGTTCGATCTCAGCAACGGTCACATGATGGCGTTCGCTGGCCTGTGGGACGCATGGAAAGACCCGGCCAATGGTCAGTGATCCCTGTCACTCCGCCATATCTTTGTCTAATTTCCCTCCCGCTAGACTGACTCAAACGTATCTCTTGACGAGCTTGCATTCCTCGGGCCGCGTCAGATCATATCGGGCCAGATTCTCAGACCAAACCACACGATTAAACGTATTCGATGAAGCCCCCCGGTTGGACGAGTCCACGTGATCCTCCGCGATGAGCATATCAGCACAAACTGCTGCTGTTTGTGCAGCCCCATCACCTTGTAAGCGCGCCGGTCTCTAAGCTCATCCCAGCAACCCGTACAGAACGGCACCAGAAGGCGCTTCCCGTTCAGTGAAGGAGCGTTGAGAAGCCTTATCGGCCCATCCACCGTCCAATCTCCTCTGGCTTCTTTCCTAAACACTCGATAAACTTAGGGCCGTTCCCCATACGTGCGTTCTTTGACGAACTCCCCCGAGTTTACTGAGAGGTTCTATGACTCGTTCGCCTCGCTTCTGCCTCGCGTTTGCAGTTTTTACTTTAATAACTGTCGCCTCTGTTCATGCGGTTCCTATCACAACAACGAATTTGGCAATCACAGCCAGCGGCAATACGGTAACGACTGTCAATCCATCCACGGTCATCACACTTACAGCAACTGTGACTACTGCGGGCGCTCCCGCAACCTCAGGTCAAGTCGCTTTTTGTGATGCCAACGCAGCCGCTTGTACTGACATTCACATTCTGGGAACTGCTCAGATACAACCGGATGGAACAGCGACTTTGAAATTGATTCCTTCTCGAGGATCTCACCTTTACAAGGCTGTAGCCACTCTTGACGGTGTAACGCATTCTTCCTCTTCTGTCCCTCTCGCGGTAGACCCTCCCTCTCCTCTTTATTCCGCGAGTCTAACTGTCACAGGATCCTCAGGCAGTCCGCTTCTTGCAACCGTCAGTGGCACCGGTCCGGCGGTTCCAACAGGCACGGTGACTCTCTCAAACTCGCTTAGCCCTTCTTTAGGTGGAAGCGTAACCTTGAACGGCGGCTCCCTGACTCAGCGAATAGACTCCTCTGAAAGAGACCTCTCCTCGTTGGATGTCCCAGTTCTCTTCAAAACGGCAGACTTTAATAACGACGGCGAAGCCGATCTGTTAGCTTCCTTTATTCCGAGCACCCTGAACACAGGAGCGTCTCCATCACGGGTGTATCTTAGTGGCTCTTCTTATTCATCTCTGACGGCAGGTATTCCAAATGGCTGTATCAGCGCTGCGACTGCCGATTTCAATAGCGATGGCAAGACCGATATTGCCGTTTTCGTCAACGGCGCTACCGGTCCCGGTTTACTCACCGGACACGGTGACGGGACCTTCTCCGGTCCAAGCTTTACTGCAGGGGCCGCCTGCAATCCTATCCTCACTAGCGACTTCAATATGGATGGCCAGCCAGACGTGGCTGTTTTGAATACGAACGAAGTCGATATCTGGTTTGGGGCCCCGAACGGTACCTTTGCCGCGGGTCCTGCACTATCCACTTCGGCAGCACAGTATATTCAAGTCGGCGACTTCGACGGAGATGGTATTCCTGACCTTGCCGTTGCGTCCGCTTCTACGGTGAATATCTTCTTGAATCAAGGAACTGGAACATTTGGCTCTCCCGGCGTGTCGACGCAGGGATCCTTTCAAACGATGCTCGCCGCGGATTTTAATAACGACGGCAAGTCCGATCTGGCTACGGGGACAAACATCGTTCTGCTCAGTAAAGGGGACGGGACTTTTAGCTCGCAGACAATAACGATTCCCAACGGCGGCACATCCACGTCCTATGTAGGGGACTTCAATGGAGACGGTAAAACGGATTTGGCATTCCTGTACGGAGGATTAAACACCAGCAATACTGTGTTATTCGGCACAGTGTGTCCCGGTCTTGGCGATGGAACGTTTGCATGTCCCGGATCGTACGACGTAGCGACTCTGGGTAATGCAATCCTTTTTCCGACTTATCAATATGGCGATTATGCTTTCAATTATGTGCCAAATGTAGCTACAACGATGGACATGAATGGAGATGGCATCGCGGACCTCTACATGGGCCTAAAGGTAAACGGCCTATCAAGATCGGGTGCGCCCGATCTCACCGCTGGATTGGAATATGAGTCTTTTGCAACTGTCACTAGCTCTTCCTCTTCAGCCATTCTCCCTGGAATCGTCTCAGTTCCGTCTTCTTCTGATCTATATGCAAAATATTCTGGCGATGCATTCTATGAACCAGGCAGCAATGTAAGCGTAGACTCATCAAGCTACCCCATTTCAACTCTCAATCTGACTGTCGATAATCCCAACCCCTTTCCCGGCTAGTCGATTACGCTTACAGCTACTCTGACACCCTACTCCGGCGCAGGGTTTTCAACCGATGGAGAGGCCGTCTCCTTCAATTGCGGTGAAGTTTTAACATCAACCGCTACTTTGCATTCAGGAGTTGCCGCCGTCACTACGTCTTCACTTCCTTCCGGAGGGATTAGTTGCCGAGCAAGTTTCGCTGGAGACACTCATTTCGCTTCAGCACTCTCCCCATCCACCGCCGTCACAGTACAATCAGGCCCTTCCCTGCTAGCGTTTTCCATCCCAAACCACAACTATGGAGATACATTTACTCTTTCAGCGACT
Source organism: Edaphobacter sp. FHG110511_03 (assembly GCF_059115365.1). Lineage (NCBI taxonomy): Bacteria > Pseudomonadati > Acidobacteriota > Terriglobia > Terriglobales > Acidobacteriaceae > Edaphobacter > Edaphobacter sp. FHG110511_03. Next base: position 91,219 of record NZ_JBZYWL010000002.1, read on the forward strand.
TCGCCTTCGCCTGGTACGATCAGCTATTCCAATATCAGTGGTCCGGCTACATTGAACGGCACGACCGTTACTGCCACTGGTTTGGGGCAAGTCACGCTGCAGGCCTCGCTCGCAGCCTCAGGCCAATATCCTGCTGCTACGCAAGCGGCAACGTTTACGGTGGCCACGGCTAATCTCGCAATCACAGCGAACAACGCAGTGCGTGTCTATGGCGGAGCTAATCCTGTCTTTACCGGAACAATCAACGGTGCTCGCTTTAATGATGGCAGCATCTTGGCGGAAAGCTTCTCCACCACTGCAAACGCCGCGAGTCCCGTTGGTAGCTATTCCATTATTCCCTCGGTCACCGGCGCTGCGATTGGAAACTACTCTATAAATGCTGGAAACGGCACGCTCGTCGTCAGCCAGGCAGGGAGCGCAACTACCTTCTCGCTTTCCAACAACAACGCATCGCTCACCGCGAATGTCGTATCGCTCACCAGCGGTACTCCAACCGGCACGGTTACCTTCCTTGCAGGACAAACCACTCTTGGCAAGGCAGCCATCAGCAACGGAACCGCAACATTGAGCGGAGTCAACATTTTCTCACGGGATGCCGTCATCAGCGCGCAGTACAGCGGCGACGCTAACTTCACACAGTCCTCGGCCCCGCCTATCTTCCCATTTGCAGTGACACCCGCAAACGGGACGCTGACAACATCAACGTCGGGCACCGTCACCGATATGCTTGCTCTGGGAACCATTCCGGGATATAGCGGAGCTGTGCAACTCTCCTGTACCGGGCTTCCTGCAAATGCCACCTGCACCTTTAGCCCACCGAGTGTAACCTTCGGCTCAAGCGCACGAATGCAGTCGACTGTCACGATAACCACCGGTAGCACAGCAAATGCGGCCTTGGCCGGCAACCATGCACCGCAACTCGCCGCGGTGGTGGGTGCGCCCGCGTTGTTTTCGTTCTTGTACCTTCGTCGCCGTAGAACTCCGCTGCGTAACCTGATCCTGCCTGCGATGTTGCTGCTGGCCAGCGTTACCATGGTCAGTGCCTGTGGCGGAAGCAGCTCCACAACATCGACCTCGTCACCAACACCGCCCTCGTCACCAACAACAACACCTTCCGGTACCTACACCATCAATGTCGTGGCCACAGGAGCAGGCGGGCTCGCACTCACAACTCCCGTTGTTCTCACCGTCCATTGATACTTCCATGCTGGTGCAGAACATGCCCCAGCATCCCCAGGGAAGATTGAGTTCACGAGGTGACTAGCGAATTCGCTAATCACTCCCGCGATAGCTGTATAGGGCAGCGCCACCATCGCGGAGTGCGATTTTTCAGTCATCTCGAGAAAAGTGTTCAGGCGGACGTCTTCCCCGCCGCATTGAGAACAACGGATGCCTCGCTCGTCAGGGCTCGAAACGTAAACGTCTCCTGGAGATAAAGACGAACCACGGTGTCAGTATGGCTAAGATAGCCAAGGGAGACATCCTGCCCGATCGTGAGCTCGAAGTCACCGCCGCGCGTCGTGAGCACAAAGGCACCGTCGATTGCAGGGGCCCAAATGATATTGCCGTCAACTAGGCGTTTGACGTGTTCCAGCACAGGATACCCGTGGTCCCGCGTCTCCGCGAGTTCCGTATAGGCATTGGCTCCAAGCAGCACCGAATAGGGACCGTTCACACCAACCAGACGTAACTGGCTCAAAGCTTGAGCCACGGCATCAGGGTAGTCCTGCACGTTGGCAGGAAGAGCCATTGCGGGATTGCTGCTTGCTTCGCGGATGCCCTGGATGTTCGCTTCAGCGTAGCCATTGAAGATAGCTCGGTCTTCCGCGAACGCGATTTTCTTGGCAGCTTCCTTGGCGGGTTGCCAGTCCGAGTCGCCTGAGCCTCGTTCAACATCGTCGATTGCATCTCGCGTCAACTCGAAGGGCACTCTCAGTTCCACGAGAGCTTTTACCTCGCGTTGCCTCGAGATAATGTCCTCGGCTGGCGGGGCTATCGAGACTAGGTGACCGGTCCCCACTGCTGGCAAACCAACGCCTCCGGGAGTCGGCACATCAACAACACGCCGACCAGCCAGGTATCGCTTGAGCGTCCGAGTAGTCTCCTCTTCAATCTGATCCCATGCCGCCTCAGAGATGGGAGCTAGCTCACGGTGGAGGTTATTCATGTCGTTCTCCTCTTAGGGATCCTATCCCGAGTGATGTGTCGCGCGTGGACGACGACACGGAAGGTGCATCCGATGTAACGGCCGGAGTCGCGATTGCCGCGGCCGCAGGCTGCTCCTCACCTGCGCCTTCAAGGAATGTCAGCGATGGAGCGAAAAATAGACCCCCGGTAACCGCTCGACTAAAGTCCAGAAGGCGATCGTAGTTTCCAGGAGGACGGCCTATGAACATATTCTCCAGCATCAATTCGGTGACGCGCGGGGTCCGGCTGTAACCGATGAAATAGGTACCGAATTCGCCACGGCCCGGTTGCCCAAACGGCATATTATCGCGCAGGATCTTCAACTCCTTGCCGTCTTCCTCGATCACAGTGAGCGCGCTGTGAGCTGAGGTTGGCTTCGTTGTGTCGTCAAGCTCGATATCCGACAGCTTTTTGCGACCGATGATAAGCTCCTGCGCCTCGGTGGATAAGGCATTCCATCCTTTCATATCATGAAGGTACTTCTGAACCAGGACATAGCTGCCACCTGCGAAGTTCGCGTCTTCGTCGCCCACCAGCGCCGCCTGAAGCGCGAGGGAGCCCCGGGGATTCTCCGTGCCATCGACGAAACCGATGAGGTCGCGGTCCTCGAAGTAACGAAAGCCCTGGACCTCGTCAGCGATCGCAACCGCTCCTCGGATGCGATCCATGATCTGCGTAGCCAGCTCGAAACAGATGTCCATACGCCCGGCGCGAATATGGAACAACACGTCGCCCGGCGTGGCAACCGCATGTCTGTTGCCTGCATGGAACTCCCGGAATGGGTGGAGCTCTGCTGGTCGAGGATTGCCGAAGAGCTTGCCCCACGCATCCGAGCCGAAGCCCACTATGCAGGTGAGACCGGCGTCAATATCGCGGAACTCGACGGCGCGGATGAGCCCTGCCAGGTCGCCGCAAAAGGAGCGCATCGTCGCGTAGCTCTCTGCGTCGGGATTTACAGTGACAACCAGGAAGATCGCGGCACGCGTGAGCGGTCCGAGTACTGGCTGAGGTACTGGCAACGGGTCTGGCTCATTTGAAGTCGTCATCTGCGCTACTGCCACCAGTCTCTTCGAAGCTCCGTCATGCAATCATTCCTCGATCGTCTTTCTCGTGTGATAAGGCGACTATGAACCCGCTTAATCAAGGTTACCGCATCCCTTGGGGCATGACATAGGTCGGAGAGTTTGGACTTCCATATAAAGACCTCGGATCGACGCGCGGGGATCATTACTCGAGGCCCATATCGTTTCTCGAAGACGAATTCGACAACTCCAGCTTGCATGTGTCCACGGGCTGAGACATGCTTCGATCCCGAGCCCGTCTCTCCGCCCGCATTTTATTTCGGTCAACTCAACCACGCGAACGCGTATACAAGGCCCAGAAAAGAGAGTGCGATCCATAAAAGCCATCGCTCTGACTTGATTGTTATACGGTAACGTTCGGGAATTCCTCTAAACCATGCCACGATTTCTCGGCACATATCCCTGAAAGTATCGAGACCAAAGATATCGGTCATTGGCTACAGTCCCCTGCTCGCAAAATGGAGTTCTCTCGCGGTCCTCTCTTCCTGAGACCTGGATAGAACGACAACTGGGATCTGGCCAATGCGAGCAACAGTGCTGGTATAGCTCCCAATAAACGAAGATTACATGAACCTTCACTGACGGCACATCGAGATTTCTCGTCCTGTGAGGCGTCCACGCTTTCCGGCGCTTCATTACGGATGGCGACGATTGCATTCGACTATATATGGAAGTAAATCCAATATAACTTCCATAATTATTGACAACCATCATTTAGCTTCGATAGCTTTATCCGCGTTCCGTTTAAGGTTGCGTTCGCTTAATCACGCGAGGTTTGGAGATTGTCATGTCCGCTAGGAAGTTAATTTTCATTTTGCTTGTTTTTTGCCTTACAGGAGTACTCCAGGGACAGGAGGATCGTGGACGCATCAGTGGCCTTGTTACGGATCCCACGGATGCTATTGTGCCGAACGCAATCGTGATCTTGCGCAGCGAGGGGACTGGTGTCGCCCTGTCGACGAAGACAGGCGCCGCAGGAGGTTACCTGTTTGACCTCCTCAACCCCGGTTTGTACACCATTCAGGTGGAGTCGCCTGGGTTCAAGCAGTTTCGGGCGCAGCACGTTCGCGTAGAGGTTGCCAGCAGGGTCGGCGTAAATGCCAGGCTACAAGTGGGCGAGCAGACAGAGGTGGTAACGGTGACAGACTCCGGGGGCGCCCGGCTGCATACGGAAGATGCCACGCTGGGCTTTACCGTAGAAGCTCGTTCCGCCAATGATCTCCCGCTCCTCTATAGCAATCCCTTCGAGCTCCAGTTGCTTGCTCCAGGCGTCTCCAGTACCACTCTGAGCACAGGCGCTCACACCTACGAAGGCGGCCCCGAGAGTAGCACGGTGAACGGTTCGCAGAGTGGGCGCACGGAATTCACGCTCGACGGCGCGCCCGATACTCGGAATGGCGGCGCCGTCACAACCGCCTACGTCCCATCGCGAGATTTTATCGGCGAATTTCGCTTGATTACCTCGCCCTATGACGCTTCGCTCGCACATACCTCGGGTGGATCGATCGATACCAGCCTGAAGGCCGGTTCGAGCCAATACCACGGAGGCGCAGCAGTCTTCGCGCAAATACCGAACGTAAACGCTCCGCAGTTTTCTCAGACGCTTGCATCTCCCCCGGCTGCAAAGTTCAATCGCGAAAGCGCCGAAGTAGACGGACCGATTCTTCGAAAGAAACTGTTCTTCTTCGCCGGATATGAGAAGCAGTACAACAAGCAGGCGGCCAGCACGACTACACAGACGGTGCCTACGGTGGCGGAAAAAAATGGTGACTTCTCTGCCCTTCTTGGCCTAAGTAAACCGGTAACCTCTACCTACACTTGTCCAACCAACGGCGCGAAGCTAACCACCGCTCCCTACGATCCCTACCAGATATGGAATCCTTATTCGACGCACGTCGATCCAAACTGTCCGGCGCTCATGTTCCGTGACGCCGTGCCCGGCAACATCATTACAAGTGTGCGTCCGATCGATCCAGTCGCAAAGAACATCATGGCCTTTTATCCCGATCCGAATACTCCAGGCCAGGTTAACGGACAGAACAACTTCGCCTCTGCCGCAGCGAATGTAGATCATTATTGGAACGTAGCGACACGTATTGACTACAACCTCTCCGATCGCCAGAAGCTATTCGGCCACTACATCATCAGCGATCGCACGCAACCGGGTAAAAATCTCTTCTTCCCCGGCGCCAGCGGTAAGACAAACATCCTTCGTAACAAAGCCGGCGTGCTCGACTACACGAACACCCTCACCGACACTACGATTCTGAATGTTCGCTACTCGTTGACCCGCTTCACCACCTCCGCTGGGATCGACGCAAAGACGACGGCAACGGATCTCGGAATCAATCCGAATGCAATCGAAGGAACTCCTGCGACGGCACAGGGTTTCCCCTATGTCTCCCTTAATGGCTATGCCGAACTTGGCAATGCAGATCCAAGTTTTGAATATGACACGATCCATGATGCGCAGGTAAATCTGACCAAAGCGCTCAATCGGCACAGTCTGAAGTTTGGCGCGGAGTGGCGCATGTATCAGGCCAATCAGGCTGACCTTACCAATGAAAAGCTCTTCATCAACAGCAGTGGAACCTACACTGCCGGTCCTTCGAGCGCGCTATCGAACTCACCATTGGGACAGTCGCTCGCATCCCTACAATTCGGCATCGCAGAGGGCACGAACCAACGCCTGAATGCCGCCACCTCGAATAACACCACCTACTGGTCGAGCTACCTTCAGGACGACTGGAAGGTGCGTTCTAACCTCACGCTCAATCTTGGCCTGCGATATGAGTATGGCGGCCCGATCAGTGAACGAAACGGCAAGAGCATATCGTACTTCGACATGACCACACCGAATCCGATCGCTGGTCAGGCTCAGGCGAATTACGCAGCTCACTCCAATGCTGCGGAGCAGGCACTCGTTCCGGTAGGAAGCTTTAGCGTCAATGGCGGTGTGCGGTACGTCGAGAAGGGGAAGGATAACTGGGATGCGCAGACCACAAACTTCTCACCGCGTATCGGATTCTCCTACAGTCCTACTCCTAAACTCGTTGTGCGTGGCGGCTTTGGAATCTTCTACGAGCACTTTGCCGAGTATGTTCAATATGGAAATCCACTGGGGTTCACGCAGACGACGAATACGGTCGCGACAACGGACAATGGCATCACCTATTCCGCTAGCCTTCAAAATCCCTTTCCCAATGGCTTGGTTCAGCCATCCGGCAATGCAAATGGACTCCTGCAGAATGTCGGTCAAACCATCTCCCAGTTTTACATTCAGCATCCGAAGACACCCTATGGCGAGCGGTATTCGTTAGGCTTTCAATATGCACTTCCCGGCGACATTATCGTGGAGGCCAACTACGTTGGAAACCTTGGCCGCCATCTCATCGTTACCCGCGATTGGAATGCGATTCCGAACCGATATCTGAGCACATTGCCTACACGCGATAACGCCGCCAACGGTCGCCTGACCGCAAACTATCCAAACCCATTCCAGGGAATTGTGGTTCCCGGCACGACCCTGAACACCGCTAATATCAGCGGAAACCAGCTCGTTAAACCCTTTCCCCAGTTCACCGGTCTTACCAGCCGGGATACGGCAGGCTACAGCAACTACAACGGTCTGCAGATCTCGGCGCAGAAACGGTTCTCGCACGGATACAACATGAGCGTGTCCTACCAGCTGTCTCGTACTTTGGATGCACTCACGTTCCTCAATGGAGCAGATGCCAAGCCGTGGTATGGAGTCTCCAACACCGACTATCCGCAGATTCTCTCCGTCGCCGCAATCTACGAGCTGCCCTTTGGCCGGAACAAGGCTTTCCTGGCCGATACGCCAACCTGGGTAGATACAGTGATCAGAGGCTTTCAAGTTGAGGGCACCTACAGAATCAGCAGCGGTCAGCCTCTCACGTTCACCAGCCCAGGTACGATTCTCAAGCCGGGTGCCACTTACGCGGATATCGCAGGTCCATCACGCCACAACTATCTTCAGTGGTTCAATACGGATGCTTTCTATCATGCCAATAAGGATCTCGGCGGAGATCCGAGTTATGCCAGCACGGAAGCTTTAGCCTCCAACCTTCGTGTCTTTCCGCTGCGCTTCAATAACGTTCGTCAGGATTACCAGAATCTGCTGAACGTTGGCGCAATAAAGAAGTTCACCGTCTACAAAGATCGAGTCAACATGAACCTGAGAGCAGAAGCGATCAATGCGCTTAATCATCAGGTTTACACCAACCCCACAACAGATCCATCAAGCGGCAGCTTCGGCCGTATCAGCGGACCAGGAAATCAGGCCCGCATTCTGCAATTCGCGCTTGAAGCTCACTTCTAAATAAGGGGTAGCAAACTGCAGGCTCCTTCACCCTTATGTAGGGGTCTGCACCGCACTTCATAGAATGCACGCAATTTCCTTAAAATCGTCTTACTTCTATGGACTGATTTCGTTTGAAGAGAACCCTCACATAAATGACAGAGACCAATTGCTATACTCCATCGGTGAATAAAATAACTCGCCGTTCCATGCTGAAGCTGGCCTCCGCTGGAAGTCTTGCCAGCCTTATCGTCGATGGCCAGATGATCGCAGAGCCGCAGCACGAGGCAGTGGCTAAGTGGGAGATCTTCAAGATCTCGCTGGACGGCCCCTCGCAGGGAAATCCCTTTCGCGAGGTACAACTTTCCGCGATCTTTTCCTTGGGAAACCGGACGGTAGAAGTCGAAGGTTTTTACGATGGCGAGGGAAAATACAAGATCCACTTTATGCCCGACACTGAGGGTGAGTGGAGCTATCAGACAAAAGGCACCGCTGCCTCACTGAATGGAAAGCGCGGCCGTGTTCGCTGTACTGCTCCTCTCGAAAATTCGCATGGGCCGGTTTCCGTACGCAACACACTGCATTTCGCCCATGCCGATGGCACAGCCTTTTTCCCTTTTGGGACGACATGTTATGCATGGACGCACCAGCCAGAATCGTTGCAACAGCAGACGTTGGCGACACTAAAGACAGCGCCTTTCAATAAGCTCCGTATGTGCGTTTTTCCTAAGAGCTATGAGTACAACCACAACGAGCCGGAACTCTACCCCTTCGCGCGTGATAGTGCGGGAAAATCTGACTTCGATCGTCCGAATCCAGTGTTCTTCCGTCACCTGGAGGAGCGGATCGGCGATCTGCGTGCGCTCGGAATCGAAGCGGACCTTATTCTCTTCCATCCCTACGATCGATGGGGCTACGCGACGATGTCTGCCGAACAGGATGATCGCTATCTGCGCTACGTCCTTGCTCGACTCTCCGCACACCGAAACGTCTGGTGGTCGATGGCAAACGAGTTTGATTTGATGAAGGCGAAGACGGTTCAGGACTTCGACCGTCTGTTTCACATCATCGAGCAATATGATCCGGTCTCGCATCTTCGTTCTATTCACTACTCAAAGACGATGTACGACTACTCGCATCCATGGATCACCCATGCCAGTCTTCAGAGTTCTCAATTTGAAGCAGGAGCGGGGTATCTTCGATCATGGAAAAAACCGGTCCTCTTCGATGAGGTGATGTATGAAGGGAATCTGAATCGACGCTGGGGCAATATCTCCGGCGAAGAGATGGCACGGCGCTTTTGGCTGGGGATTATGGCAGGCGGATATGTCACTCATGGAGAGACATTATTGAAGCCTACCGAAGCAATGGACGAGAACACCACTCCTACGCTGTGGTGGGCGCATGGCGGCAAACTCAATGGAACCAGTCCGGAGAGAATCGGCTTTCTACGCCGGCTGGTCGAAGAATCGGTTCCAGCCTCTCACCCGACCTTCGCGCGCGCCGGGTTGGAGGCAACCGACTCACCCTACTACCTGAATGTCTCGGCGGTCGGTGATGACAGTAAATCTCCGGACTACATCCTCTATTACTTCGATTTCCATCAGCCCATCTGGTACGAATTCCCTTTGCCTGAGGCTGACTTCGATGCGGAGATCATCGATCCATGGGCGATGACGATCCATCCGGTTTCGGGTAAATTTCGAGGTAAGGCTAAACTTCGCCTTCCCGGAGTTCCCTACCAAGCTGTTCGATTTCGACGTTCAAGCTAGACGCGTTTTTGCAGTTAGCCATGCGATCGATAGAACAGACTTGTTCTCCGCCCAGAAAAGGTACTGGAGCTCGCAAAACGATTCTCCTTCACAACAGATCGGATGAGATCCTATCTACCAAACCCATCCCGTGAAACCAGGGATAAAACATTTGCATTTCGCTCTTCCGTCGCAGAAACTGCTTTGAATGGTTATAGCCTTCGATCGTCCGATCCATGCTACGTTCCCTATTGGAATGCAGTCAAAGTTTACCTCGCCTGCAGCAATTGAATCGAATTCCCAATGATGAACAAAAGCAAACGCGTAACGATCGCAGTGCTCCTCGGTCTTGGCATTCTTGTCAACTACTTCGATCGCGTTAATCTGTCCATCGCGCATGATGCTCTACAAAAAGCCTTCGGAATCTCCGATATCGTTTTTGGATATCTCTTGGGCGCGTATAGCTGGACCTACGCCGCGATGCAGCTGCCAAGTGGGACTCTACTCGATCGCTTCGGCGTACGCCGAGTCATGCTTGTGGCGATCCTTTTATGGGCGCTTGCCTCCGGTCTGGCGGCGGTAGCACCAACGATCCTTTTCCTGTTTGCGGCACGCTTCTTGTTAGGGATTGGCGAAGCGCCTACCTTCCCGGCCTGCGCCAAAGCCATCGGGCTGTGGTTTCCGCCAGCCGAGCGAGGAGTCCCGACGGCTACCTTTGATGCAGCCGCAAAGCTCGCGATAGGGCTTGGAACTCCCATTCTCGGGCTCATACTTCTGCATTTTGGAATGCGTGCCAACTTCGCTGCAACAGCCGTTCTCAGTGCCCTTTACGCATTGCTATTTGCGCTTATCTATCGAGATCCCGCAACCGGAGAAGTCTTTCATAGTGATTCTCCTCGCGCGGAGAAGGCCATCGGCCTTACTTTGTCCGACTTATTGCGGCAGCGCAAAGTTCTCGCTATTGCTATAGGGTCGGGTGCATACAACTATTGCTTTTATCTGCTCTTGACCTGGATGCCCTTCTATCTGCAGAAAGGTCTGAAGATGTCTAGTCGACAGGCTGTTCTTTGGTCTGCCGTTCCCTGGCTGGTTGCGGCGGTCGTTGGATTTGCCGTGGGGGGAATCCTGACGGATGCGCTCGTGAGTCGTGGCTACGATGCGAGCAAGGTGCGAAAGAGCATATTGGTCATCGGCACAGGAATGGGTTTATTTGTACTGGCGCCTGCATTCTTTCAACAGCCTCAAACCGTCCTGGTATGTCTCTCCCTGGCTCTCAGTGGTCTGGCAGCTGCATCGCCGGTTCTCTGGTCGCTTCCTTCCCTTTTGGCCCCGCCCGAAAGCACCGGGCGAGTGGGAGCCATCATGAACCAGTCGAATCAAATCGCAGCGATTGTCGCGCCCATCGCGACAGGCTATATCAGCACCTGGACTCATTCTTTTGCGGCGGCATTCCTTGTTGCAGGCGCCATCCTTTCGCTGGGAATTGCGAGTTACATATTTCTTCTTGGGAGAATCGAATCCATATCACCGGCACCCGTCAAAGACGGCCTGACGGCGTAGTCTTAGCGCCCCCAGCCGGAAGCGCCCGTGTTGCCCCGGTCGATATGCCACCGTCCACAAGCAGAGTTTGTCCGGTCACGTACCGGCTCTCTTCCGACGCAAGAAATACCACCGGACCATCGAGATCATCGGGGCTCCCCGGACGTTTCAAAGGAATACGGTCACAGAGATACTCAACCCATTCTTTGTTCTCATACATAATCTGATTCTGGGCTGTTTTGAACCAGCCTGGCGCAAGGCAGTTTACGGTAATGCCATGGGGTCCCCAGTCATCCGCAAGGCTCATCGTCAATTGGCGAATGCCTCCTCGACTGGCCCCATAAGGACCAAGACCCGCATAGCCAGCGACCGAAGTAACGGAACCAATATTGATAATGCGACCGTAACCGCGCTCGATCATTCCTCTTGCCACCGCTTGCGCAACGAAAAATGAACCGCGTAGATTCGTATCCAGAATACGGTTCCAATCATCCCAGGTCACATCTACGGCAGGCTTTCGGATATTCATGCCCGCATTGTTTACCAGAATGTCGATCGTGCCGAATGCCGAATAAGCCTCAGCGATCCCGGACTGTATGGACTGTTCGTCGCAGACGTCGAGCGATACGGAGGCACAACGACGGCCCAGCGCGGAGATCTCTTTTTCAAACTCCGCAAGCGACTCGCGGTTGCGACTAGTGAGAATCAGGTCTGCGCCAGCCCGTGCAAGAGCTCTGGCAAAATATTGGCCAAGTCCTCGGCTTGTACCGGTGACCAGAGCGACACGGCCAGTGAGATCAAAAAATGACGATTTTGCTGTGGGTGAGGAAGTGGGCAACGCTGAACTCATCGATCTCCCGTTTAAACCGTATTTGGCGCGAGAATAATTTTAATAATGTTGGGCTCTCTCTTGTAAAGGCGATCAAAGGCAGCCGCACCCTGCGACAGCGGTTCCACAGCCGAAATAAGAGAAGAGACATCAATCTGTTTCGTCGCCATTAGCTCGATCGCCTTCGGGTACTCTCCTGCCGATGCCGCTGAGCCTTGTAATCGGATCTGCCGCGTCACCACAGCCTGCAACGGCAGCTCAACCTTGGCATCGATGTTTCCCACCAGGGTCACTGTTCCTCCCTTGCGCACTGCATCGATTGCGGCCTGAACGGTCGCTCCAAAGCCCACGGCTTCGAAGACATGATCCACTCCGTCTGGGTAGCTCCGAAAGATAATTTCCTTGGAATCAGGCCCCTTACCCTTGGCAGGCAAATGGATTGCGGTATGTGCCCCAGAGCGTTTGGCCGCTTCCACCCTGCTTTCGTCCGGATCTGCGACGAAGATATGGGAGGCGCCTGCCACGCGGAGAGCCTGTACGATCAGCGTTCCAATCATCCCGGCGCCGAGCACGAGCGCAGTCTCTCCTGGCTGAAACTTCGAGACGGAAACTGCATGAAGCGCAACCGACACCGCCTCAATCATTGCGGCTTCGGTAAACGACAACTCGGCAGGGAGCCGATGGAGCACTCTGGTTGGAATCGCAAGATATTCGGCGAAAGCCCCATTTCTCCGATAATCCGTGCAGGAGACGCCAAAGACCTGTCGGTTGTCGCAGAGATTAATGTCTCCACGTATGCAATATTTGCATCTGCCGCAATAAAGGGTCGAATCGAAGGTAACTCGGTCGCCGACCTTCCAGTCTGTTACTCCTGAACCGACCTTGTCTATAACTCCTGCAGCCTCATGTCCCATAATTAGGGGCGGAATCCTTCGTCCCGACGAGCCATCATAGCCATGTACGTCGCTTCCGCAGATGCCGCACGCCTCCACTCGTAGCAGGATCTCGTCCGTTGCGAGATCGGGTAAAGGGGCATCCACCAATTCAAGTTGCCGGTACTCCGATAGCATGAGAGCTTTCATGGCATCAACTTTACACGAGGGAATGCTTCGGAGCCTAAACAGACGAATAGCCAGCCACTGGACTTCCTAAATGCTCCGTTGAATTCACTGAGTTGCCAAACGGGGATTCGTCTCTGAAATATCGCGGTTTGTCATCGAAATGTCAGCGCCATGCGCAATCTCTGTCTGCCAGAAGAGTTTGACATTACAAAGATACGAACATGACAATTGCCTTCCTTCAGCTTCCTATACTCGATTTTGTTCGAGGATGCGGCCGCTCACTCGCGCGCATTCAAGTCTGAAAAAATAGGAAGGGCCTTGTGCAACGGCGACATCGCAAACTATACCGATGGGCTATCGCAACCTGTGGAATTTTCTTCGCCTTGGAACATCGTGCACTCTCTCAGGACACACCTGCGATTCGTGCTATCGAGACGCACGCCGGACACATACCTACCATCTCTGGAGGCGCGGCTTATATTCACAATGTGAACGGCGGGGTCCCGTCACTCATACCTCAAATCAACCCTGTCCTTCTAGTGCCGTTTGGATCTCATGTTTTGCTGGAGTCCAGAACGGACTTTACCGGATTCTTTCAACGTGAAAATCAGACCGAGGGACCCTTCAAGGGAAAGGTCTTTAAGACCGTAGATTATGCGCAGATTGACTGGCTGGCGAACACGCATGTCATCGTTACCGCTGGAAAGTATCTGCTCCCCTTCGGTCTCTACAACGAGCGCCTCGTGCCCATATGGATTCGCAATCTCGCGGATTCACCGATTACTGCAGCAATAGGCACCCGAAACAGCGGAGCCGGCGACGGCATAATGCTTCGGGGAGTAGTCCTTCAGCGGCCGGCATACTCAGTGCAATACTCAAGCTACTTCTCTGCCCGCAGCGACATTAATCAACTTCAGGCGGCGAGAACTGCCGGGGGAGATACGAGCATCTATCTGACTCGCCTTCGCCTCGAAGCCGGGGTTTCTTATCAACGTTTTCTCCAACAGCAGAATATCAACAGCGTTGCCACTTACATATCCTGGCAGCCTCGTACCACACCGCTTGATTTAAAGGCGGAAGGAGATTTCAGTTATAACGGCCGAGGTTATTGGATTGAAGGCGCCTATCGCCTTCAGCAACTTGCAATACCCTCCTTCTTTCGCCGAGCCCAGGTCGTCACACGCATGCAACAGTTCTTCCCTTTGCATGGAGGCGGCAACAGTCTGCCTAGGGTCGATACCCATCGAATCGACTTCGGGATCAACTACTACCTTCGTGACGACATCCGCTTCGTTTCCAGCTATGCGCGCACCTTCTCCAGTCAGGGGAATGCCAACGTCTGGAACGTAGGTGCATCTTACAGATTTCTATTTCCGCTCTGGCCGGGGAGGAAAAAATGAACCGTCATCTGCTCAATGGAATCTTGCTCCTCTGGCTTGTGTCCTGCTCTGCAGGAGTTCTTGCAATACAGCAACAGAACACTGCGGCACCCAAAGTATCGTCTCAGCAAGCTAAGCCAGCCAGAACCGGTGAACAGGTCTTCAATGACAATTGTTCCCGTTGCCACACGCCTCCAATGGCGATCAGTCCGCGGATAACCGGCACAGTCATCATGCATATGCGAACACGCGCACGGCTATCCCAAAAGGATCAGGAACTGCTCCTCAAATACCTCGCACCTTGATCCAATCTCCCTTGAATGTTTTACATAACCCCTTATGAGAGGAATTCTACAAAGTGAAGCTGATTCCCTGCACATTATTTACTTTGCTGATGGTCGCGCCCGTCCAGCCGGGACCCACAATTCAAGCGCAGCAGACTGAGCACACGATCGAAATTCATGCGCACCGATTCAGTTTTGAACCCTCTGAGATAACCCTGAAGCGTAACGAAACTGTTCAGTTACGGCTCATCTCGGACGATGTCACACACGCCCTTCTTGTTCCCGATCTTGGAATCAATCAGGAGATTAAAAAAGGAAAACCGGTTGAGATTACAGTCACGCCCAGCACGGATGGTGACTTCCATGGTCAATGCGGACATTTTTGTGGGAGTGGTCATGGCTCGATGCTATTTGTCGTTCACGTAAAGGAGTAGCTATATGCGTGTATGGCTTTTCGTCCCAGCCTGTATGGCAATCGTAATAACACTAAGCGGGTGCAGAGCGGATCCCCCCGGTCACTTGGAAACTTCGACGATCAACTGGACGAAACACCATCTCACAGTGCAGGGACGGGATAACAGTAATCCCATCCCTGCGACGAAAGAAAATATAGAAGCTGGCAAACAGGCCTTCAGCTCTTATTGTGTCGTATGTCACGGTCGTGACGGCCAGAATACGGGCGTACCGTTTGCGGATAAGTTATCGCCTCCAGTACCCTCCCTTGCATCTTCCCATGTGCAGGACTATACCGATGGACAGCTCAAATGGATTATCGAAAACGGTATAGGGCCGTCAGGAATGCCGGGGTCGAAAGGAATCCTCAGCGATAGCGATATGTGGGCGATCGTCGTCTTCCTGCGTCATCTACCTCCTGCCGGCAGCCTCGGCGAGCCGCGGACCTACACCGGCGATGAATACGAAAAATGATGGGAACAAACGAGATGACATCCACATCCCACATGGAAACTGTTTACCTCACGCCTTCGCCCGACGATCAGCCTTTATTCGATGCGATCATGCCGTATCGTTCTATTTTTTTTCCGCTGGGTTTTCCCTTTGAAGTTGCGACCAATTCATCGGATGTCCTTGAAGCGGCGGCACAAAGTTGGGGCAAATTCCAACAACGATTCGATGCGGATCCCCTTCTTTTCAAACTTGGTGTTACTTCAAATCCGCAGGAGTCTCTATCTCTACCTCCAGCTCCCCTTTGCCGAATTCACGGACATCTGCTCTCACTCATCGCGAATCAATATAACTTCGTAAACTCTGATCTCAATACCGGTCTTACTTATGGATGGATAACGGACCAGACGGCCAAATCCACTTCATATCTGCGATATCACTTCCTCGAAGCAGGCGCTCTCACCATGCTGGCCACTGTCCGGGCGTCCGCGCTGCATGCAGCTTGTGTTAGCTCCCATGGATTCGGCATGCTGCTCTGCGGAGATTCCGGAGCAGGCAAATCTTCGCTTGCATTTGCAGGGGTTCGCTCTGGCTGGACCTACACCTGCGATGACGCAAGCTATCTTCTCCTCGATAGAGAGGAGCCGACAGTCGTAGGAAACTGTCATCAGTTCCGTTTGCGAGACTCCGGAGCGCAACTCTTCCCTGAACTCGAAGGTCGTCCCATTACTCCTCGCGCGGCGGGAAAACCTTCTCTTGAAATTCCTACCGCGGAATTGGCAGGCATTGCCATAGCGGAATCTACACGTGTACAAGCGATCATATTTCTCAACCGTCGCGAGATCACGGTCCCGGAATTAGTCCCTTTCTCAAAGGACCACGCCCGCCGTGGGTTTCAACAATCGCAATTTATCAAAACCACATCAGCAGCTAGACAGTCAGCCGCAATCGACAGACTGCTTCAGCTTCCTGTCTACGAACTGCGTTATACAGATCTCAATTGGGCCATCGAGCGACTAGATCGACTTGCCCAACAGGGGCTCTAAATATGGAGAAAGTTCGTAGGCTAAAGATTCCTTCGGAAATCGCGGCTCTGCTCTCTGCTCTCCAAGTGGGCAAGCGCAATATGGAGCCGCTGCGAGCACTCAAGGAGGATCAGTGGCGCAGCCTGCTCGAATTTTGCGACACCGCTCATCTCACGCTTGTCCTAGCACAGCTTCCCACGGAAAACTTCCCGGTATGGCTAGCGGATCGCCTTAAAAGGAATCTTGCCGACAATGCTCTGCGATACGAAAATATCCGATCCATCTACCAGGAAGCCGACACTGCTCTCGATCGCGCTGGAATTCCGCATATCATCATCAAGGGTTTCACCCAGGCTCCGGGATATGTTGCGCGCCCCGAACTCAGATCTCAGTCCGATCTAGATTTCGTCTGTCCGCCAAACCAGATCCCAGCAGCTCGAGCCGCCTTGGAAGAGATAGGTTATCGATCTCATAAAAGCACCAACACCGCATTGGCTGACCATGACGATGCGTTGACGCGCCTGGGAGACTGGCAGTGGAGAGGAAATCCCTACGATCCGGTCATGCCTCTCGGAATCGAGCTCCACTTTTGCCTCTGGAATTCGACCGTCTCCAGGTTTTCAATTCCTGAGATTGAATCTTTTTGGAATAGGAGAATTCGACGGAAGATCGATGAATTCTCCTTCTCCTGTCTCAGTCCGGTAGACCACCTGGGACATCTCGCGCTTCACATCCTTCGCAATCTACTTCTTTGTGACTGGATTATTCACCATGTCTATGAACTGGCAGTATTCCTTCACTCTCAGGCTGAAGAAGATGCGTTCTGGAGCGACTGGCTTGTCTCGCATTCGCCATCCCTCCGATCGCTCGAGGCACTTTCCTTTTACCATGCTCGCGCCTGGTTTGGCTGTCGCCTCCATTCCTACGTTGAACAAGAGATAGCACGTCTTCCCGCATCACAGCTCGGATGGCTTGAACGCTTCTCGGGTTCGTCCCTCGAAAATATGTTCCACCAGAATAAAGACGTTCTCTGGCTGCATCTCAGTCTTCTTTCATCAAGGGAAGACAAATGGAAGATATTTAGACGAATCCTGATTCCGCCCCGTATTGCATCTCTGGACTCCCCAATCGTTCGAGTTAGGAATAAAAGATCCCTGCAATCTAATGCGGGCCCCGTGCGCCAGTATCTTGCCTATCTCGTATCAAGATCCGGAACGCATAGCATTGCCACAATCGCTACGCTCTACCAAGGAGTCGTTTGGTGGATTTCACGATACCGTTTACCGCGCTCTAATCGCTCCGGCCTCCCGCCTTCTCTTCCTAGTAAAGAGCTCCAGAACGGACAGCCGTAATAATCAAATAACAGCCCATCGCACTCTGAACCGCCGTAAGTGTCGCGGACAAAAAACATCGGCTGCGCACACTTGCGCAGCCGATGTTTCATCTCTTTTATTTCATCTAGCTACTGATTGCCGCCTTGTGGCGATCCGCCGCCAGGACCGCCTCGACGTCCGCCTCGACGACGACGTCCACCCGGCCGACGTTGTCCAGCTGGAGCGCCGGGACCACTTGGACGGGATGCTCCTTGCGGTACCGCATCGGCGCGATTGAAGTTTGGTTCTTCCTCACCTTCCTCTTCGCCGCCGTCTTCGAAGTCGTCCTCATCTTCGAGTCCTTCGGGATCGGTGGCTGCCGCCTGCTGAGCGCGACCGCGTTCTTCACCGTCTCCACCCTGGGGAGCCGGATCCGGCAATCCCAGCTTGGCACGCTGTTCACGCAACACCGCCTTGCGGGAAAGCTTGATGCGATTTCCTTCAATTGCGAGAACCTTCACCAGGATCTGGTCGCCCTCGCGCAGTTCGTCCTTCACATCCTTTACGCGATGCTCCGCAATCTCCGAGACGTGCAGCAGGCCATCCGTTCCAGGGAAGATCTCGACAAACGCGCCGAACTCCGCAATTCGTACGACTTTGCCAAGATAGGTCTTCCCCACCTCAGGCACTGCCGTCAGATCGCTGATCATCTGGATCGCACGCTCCAGGCCATCCGCATCGCTCGAGGCTACGTTCACGCGGCCCGTGTCGTCGACATCGATCTTCACGCCGGTCGCGTCAATGATTCCGCGAATCACCTTGCCTCCCGGTCCAATCAGATCGCGAATCTTGTCTGTCGGAATCTGCATCGTGTGGATACGCGGTGCGAACTTCGACTTCTCCTGATTTGCGCCGGCAATCACTGCGTCCATCTTGTCTAGAAGGAAGAGTCTTCCATGACGAGCCTGCTCCAGGGCTTCACGCATAATCTGCGACGTGATTCCCATGATCTTGATATCCATCTGCAGTGCGGTAATACCATTGCGCGTTCCGGCTACCTTGAAGTCCATGTCGCCATAGTGGTCCTCGGCTCCGGCAATGTCGGTCAGGATGGCGTACTTATCGCCCTCCTTCACCAGGCCCATCGCCACACCGGCAACTGATCCCTTCAGCGAAATGCCAGCCTGCATCAGCGAAAGCGATGCGCCGCAGACCGTAGCCATGGACGACGAGCCGTTCGATTCCAGAATGTCCGACACCACGCGTAGCGTATAGGGCGATTCATCCTCGCCCGGCAACACGGCTTCAATCGCACGCGAAGCCAGGGCGCCGTGACCGATCTCTCGCCGGCCAACACCAGACATCCTCCCTACCTCTCCTACCGAGAACGGCGGGAAGTTGTAGTGCAGCATGAAGCGCCGCTTTTGCTCGCCTTCGTAGCTCTCCAGGCGCTGTGCATCGTCGGTCGTTCCCAATGTAGCCGAGACCAGTGCCTGCGTCTCACCGCGCGTAAACAGCGCCGAGCCGTGAACGCGGGGAAGAACGCCCACCTCAATCGTGATCTCCCGGATCTCATCGAAGGCCCGATGGTCTGGACGAATCCGGTCGTTCAGAACCTGCTCGCGGAAGATAT
Source organism: Edaphobacter sp. FHG110511_03 (assembly GCF_059115365.1). Classification (NCBI taxonomy): domain Bacteria; kingdom Pseudomonadati; phylum Acidobacteriota; class Terriglobia; order Terriglobales; family Acidobacteriaceae; genus Edaphobacter; species Edaphobacter sp. FHG110511_03. Next base: position 110,526 of record NZ_JBZYWL010000002.1, read on the forward strand.
TTTCGCGCAGCAGTTCATAGTACTTGCCAAGCTTCTTGGCGGCATCCGAATCTCCCTCGGGAAGCTCCTTCTTGAGCTCGTCCTTGATTGCTTTCACCAGAGCGTAGCTTTCGAACTTCGGGTGCTTCTTGGTGTCGAGCGCATCCGCCAGACGAGCGCCGATCTTTGCCTTCAGCGCATTCAGGTACTCGCTGTCGGTCTCCACAGCCGTCACCAGCCGCTTCTGCTTGCCCGCGCGCTTGACTAGATCTTCAATGGCCGCGCAGATCTTCTTGATCTCGCCGTGTGCAAACTCGATCGCGTCGACGACGCGCTCTTCCGGAATCTCCTTCGCGCCGGACTCGATCATCACGATGCCGTCCTTCGTGCCGACGACCATGATGTTCAGCTTGCTCTTCTCGCGCTCCGCATACGTCGGATTCACGATGAACTGATCCTCGACGATGCCGATGCGAACCGCGCCCACAGGACCGTGAAACGGAATATCGCTCAACGCCAGCGCGCAGCTGGCTCCGTTGATGCCAAGTACATCCGGATCATTCTCCTTATCCGCGGAGTAGACAAACGCGACCACCTGCGTCTCGTTGCGGAATGCCTCGGGAAACAGCGGGCGGATCGGACGGTCGATCTGGCGGCTGGTCAGAATCTCCTTCTCGCTCGGACGCCCCTCACGCTTGATGAATCCACCGGGAATGCGTCCACCGGCATAGGTAAACTCGCGATATTCCACCGTCAGCGGAAAGAAGTCGATGCCTTCCTTCGGGTCCGGCGAGGCGACCGCTGTCGCCAAGATCACATTGTCTCCGCTCGATGTCAGCGCGGCGCCTGAGGCCTGCTTGGCCATGCGGCCCGTCTCAAATTTGATCTGCTTGCCGCCGGCAAGCTCTACAATCACGTCCTGCTTCATATGTGTGCTCTCTTTTCTCTCGTCTCTATCGTTTATCTGGAACTTGGTCGCGTCTTCCGCCCGTGCGTTTGTGCAGACGCGAAAAAGCGCAGCGAGCCGCCGATCCTCTAGACCGTCAGCACGCTGCCCTGTGTCGAATGATTCATGGAATAGTTCCGCCCGGCCGGCTCAAAGCGTCCAGCGTTCATGGCAATCAGTGCGCTTGCCACGAGTGCCATCGTTATCGGCTCCCGCTGCAAGACCCTTTGCGGTCCTGCACAAGGTCTGCAGCCGGAATCGAACGGGCCGAGCATGCTTCCATGGTTTGAATGAAGGTGTCTCCGGGATGCGGTTACTTGCGGATGCCCAGTTTGCCAATCACATCGCGGTAACGGTCGGCGTCGCACTTCTTCAGGTAATCCAGCAGGCGACGGCGCTTGCTTACGAGCATCAATAGCCCGCGGCGCGATCCGTGATCCTTCTTGTGAGCCTTGAAGTGCTCGGTCAGATCTCCGATGCGCTCGCTCAGAATCGCGATCTGAACCTCGGGGCTTCCGGTATCGGAATCGTGGGTGCGAAACTTCGCAATAATATCTGTCTTCTTAGCAGGTGCTAGCACAGCTTTCGTATACTCCTGATTCTTCTAGTCCACTCTTAGTGTCCCCATAAGGATAGCATTGCCGTCCCGGAGGGGCAATTGAGGATCGCCTTCAGGCATCCGCAAGGTACATTTCCCGTTGCAATGGCTCCGGCTCGTTCTACTTCTCGCTTTCCTCTGCGTATCCGCGCATCTCGCCCAGCCAACGCGAAAATCGCAACACCTGGCTTCGCTCGTCCCACATCAGCGCCCAGAAGTCCTTTGCTTCCACCGCATCGGCCTTCTTCCCGGAATAGGTCTCCAGCCGCCACCGCAGGTAGGGACTACGCCACGGCCGCAGACGATACCCTCGAGTCGCATGCCATAAGAACCGTATCCCCTCTACCATGCCTCCAGTGTACCTTTGGGGGTGCCGTCAAAGAGTCCAACATGGATCCCGCCTTGCAACAACTCCAAAGCGAACTCTCCGGCTCCCTCCATGGCCTCAACGCTGTTCAGGCGCAACTCCACCCGAAACACGATCCGGATCGCTGGAATATCTGTCAGATCGCCCAGCACCTCTTGATGGCTTTCGCCTCCACGACTTCTTCCATCAAAGATCGCCTCGCAAAAGGAACTCCCACCCGCTCGCGTCCTACTCCATCCCAACTTCTCCCGCGGTTCTTTGTGATCCGGTTAGGCTTTATCCCTGTACGCCGCGAAGCTCCTGCCATCGTCACGCCGCCCGCCTGTTCGCCCGCTCCTCACCCCAGCGGAGACGACCTCACCTCTGCAATCATCGTCAGCCTTACCAGCATGGACTCCGTACTGACCCAGGCCGAGGGCCTCTTCAGCTCCACTCCCTGCCTCTCCCACTTCGTCCTCGGGCCGCTCAGCATCCCTCAATGGCGACGCTTTCATCTCGTGCATGGGCGACATCATATTCGTCAGATTGCCGCCATTCGCCGCGAATACAGGTTCTCAGCTCAGGCAAGAGCCACTACCTTCAGCTCGCCTCTTCTTCGTCCAGGTCATCCTCCACCCGCACAAAGCGCCGGATATACTTCAGCGGCTCCTCGGTCACAGCCATCTCGCGCAGATGATATCGCCACACATCTTCGCGCGCCGTGCGCCGCGTATATGCCTTCCGTGTGATCTCACGCACTGTGCCATCGGCCATGGCTCGTGAAAACGTCTGCGTCGGAACCTGAAACGTCATCAGTTCCCCTGCCTTCCAGAAGCTCGACGCGAACTCATGCGAGAACAACAACGCATAGTAGCGTCTCTCCTCCGCCAGCCTCTCGAGAGCTTCCTGCGTGCTCGTCCACGGCAAACCCATGCGCGATACATACCACTTCTTGAATGGGAATCCATTTACCCGCGCCTGGCCCACCAGCACTTGGAGCAGTTCAAACCGTGTCATATACGCCCTTCCATCTCAACGCAGACGTTTGGTCGCCACGGTCGTCCACGCGGCAGGGTTATAGTCTACGGTGATGTGCGTCTAATACCAGGATGCGTCTTTACAACGGCCCCAAAGAACCCGGAATGCACACTCGCCGCACCCCGCTTACGATGACCTCAAAACCATATCGCACTTCCCTGCTCGCCTGCATCTTCCTGTCGCTTGTGGCGCTCACGCTCTCTGCCGCCGCGCAACCCGCCAACCTGCATACCGATCCCATCAATCTTTCGCCCGAGGTCCGCGAAGCTCACGTCCACTTCTATAACCTCGACTACGACGGAGCCCTCTCCCGCTTCGAAGCCATTCAGCGCGCCAACCCGCAAAATCCCATGGCGACCAACTATATCCTGATGACTCTCATCTTCCGCGAGCTCTACCATCAGGACCTCCTCGACACCACCTACTACGCCCACGATTCTTTCCTCTCCTCCAAGCGCGACGTCCCCGTCCCCCAGGCCACCCGCGATCGCATCGAGCAGCTCACCAACTCCGTCATTGCAATCTGCGATCGACAGACCAAAGCCAATCCCAACGACGCCAATGCGTACTTCGCCCGCGGCTATGCCCGGGGCATGCACGCGGCCTTCATCACCCTCGTCGATCATAGCTACGTCGGCGCCGCTCGGCAGGGCCTCAACTCCCGCCAGGACAGCGAACAGGCCCTCCGCATCGATCCCAACTACGCCGACGCCAAGATGGCCGTCGGAATTCAGCAGTTCGCCGTCGCTTCTCTCCCCCGCATCCTCCGCATCATGATTGGAATCACCGGTGTCACCGGCAACAAGGAGAAAGGCCTCGATCTCCTCCGCCAGTGCGCTGCTCAGGGTGTCGTCAACCGCGTCGAGTGCCGCACCGCACTCTCTCTCTTTCTCCGCCACGACGCTCGATACCCTGAAGCTCTCGCCGTCCAGCGCGGCCTCGCCCAGGAGTTTCCTCGCGACTATCTCTTCCGCCTCGAAGAGGCCAACCTTACCAAGGACAAAGGGGACGGCCCCGGTGCTATCGCCGCCTACAAGCGCCTTCTCGAGGACGCCCGCAAGCCTGACTTCTTCATCGATCCCCGCCTGCAGATGACCTACTTTGGCCTCGCCGACACCCAGCGCGGACAGAACCAGATCGCCGCCGCCGCCCAGAACTACATCAATGCCGCCTCTCAGCCCAAATGCACCGATTGGCTCCGCCGCCGCGCCCAGCTCAATGCCGGCCAGATGTTCGACCTCCTCCATCAACGCGACAAAGCCATCGAGCAATATAAGGAAGCATCTGCCGGCGGAGGCGATCAGTCCCAGGCCGATACCGCCCGCAAGTATCTCAAGACTCCCTACATGGGAACCTGACCCCGAACTGCGGAGGATTCCGCTTTTCTGCCCCTAAACATCCCCCGGGAATCCCAAAAGGAACCATCTCACCCATCTCTCCGTATCCAAAGAGAAACCGGCTGCCAAAAACACCAGACCGGTTATGTAAAATTATCTTCTTCGGAGAATCTCCCATGTTCTGTACTCGCTGTGGATCGAAGCTGGAATCATCCTCTCGTTTCTGCCCCTCCTGCGGAGTCGCAACCGGCGTAGGCGCGCCGCCCCCTTACACCTCGCCCTTTACCATCGGCGATCATCTCTTCCGCCCCCGCAACAACCGCATGATCGCCGGCGTCTGTGCCGCCTTTGCCCAGCGCTACAACTGGGACGTCACCGTCGTCCGCATCATCACCGCCCTCATCTGCCTCAGCGGAGCCGGTGCCCTCGCCTACCTCATCGCCTGGATCATCATCCCCGAAGAGCCCTACGCCATGCCGACCAATATTGTTTAGCCGTAGGCACACCGCAAATATCGTCTCCAATTCACCCGCTGCGCGGTCCCCTCAAACTGTGTCATCCTGAGCGAAGCGCAGCGAAGTCGAAGAGCCTACCCTGAGCGAAGTCGAAGGGACCTGCGTTCATCCCGGACGCCACGAGTCAAACAGCCGCACCAAGGAGAGAGCCCCTCGTTTTGAAGAAGACCGCCGCACCGCCAGCCCCTGCCCGTCCCTTCGTCTACCGCAACCGCACCCTCTTCTGCGACGGCGTCAGCCTGGTCTCTCTCGCTGAAGATCACGGCACCCCTCTCTACGTCTACTCCGCTACTCAGATCTCCCAACGCTTCCAGCTCTTTCAGCAAGCCTTCAAGGATCGTGCCCACACCGTCTGCTACGCGGTCAAGGCCAACTCCTCGCTGGCCATCCTTCGCCTCCTCGCCCGCCAGGGGGCAGGCTTCGACATCGTCTCCGGTGGCGAACTCGAACGCGTCCGCAAGGCTCACAAACCCGCCCTCAAAAAAGTCGTCTTCTCTGGCGTAGGCAAGCAGGTCTGGGAGATTGACGCCGCCCTCAAAGCCAACATCCTCCAGTTCAACGTCGAGTCCGAGCAGGAGCTCGACCTCCTCGCCGCTCGAGCGCAGGCCCTCGGCATCCGCGCCCGCTTCGCCCTCCGCGTAAATCCCGACGTCTTCGCCGAGACACACCCCTACATCTCCACCGGGCTCAGCGAACATAAATTCGGCATCGACATCAAAGCCGCCCGTGCCATCTACCGCCGCGCTGCCAAATCCAAATGGCTAGAGCCCTACGGTGTCAGCGTCCACATCGGCTCGCAGATCCGCAAGGTCGACCCCTTCGCCGCCGCACTCGCACGCGTCACTTCGCTTGTCGCGCAGCTTCGCCACGACGGCCACGACATCCGCACCATCGACGCCGGAGGAGGTCTCGGCATCGACTACAGCGACGCGCCCTTCGACGCCGCTCATCAGGTCGACCGCTACGCCGCCGCCCTGAACAAGGGCCTCGCCGACGACCGCGCCCATCTCCTCCTCGAGCCTGGACGCTTCATCGTCGCTCAGGCCGGTGCCCTGCTCACCCGCGTCCTCGTAGTCAAGAAGAACGGCAGCAAGACCTTCGTCATCACCGACGCCGCCATGAACGATCTCATCCGCCCGGCGCTCTATCACGCCCATCACGAGATCGTCCCCGTCCGGCAGCCCAAGAACTCAACCACAGTCACAGCCGACATCGTCGGTCCCGTCTGCGAATCCGGTGACTTTTTCGCCCGCGACCGCGTACTCCCCCCCGTCGAGCCCGGCGACCTCGTAGCCCTCCTCGACGCAGGAGCCTACGGCATGACCCAGGCCTCGAACTACAACTCCCGCCCACGTCCAGCCGAAGTCCTCATCGAAGGCACCACAGTCACCCTTGCCCGTCGTCGCGAAACCATGCTCGACCTCCTCGCCCCCGAAGTCCTGTAACCGCAACTCACATGCCCTATACACTTGCTGCGGAGAGTGAACGATGAATCGAAGAAGATTTCTGACGTCCGTCACGAGCCTGTCAGGTGCGGCTCTGCTACCAGAAGCGCTCGCTCAATCGGGGCAGCAGGTTACGCATGTGGACACGAAAACCGATGGCGCTCAGCTTCAGAGCAGTGTCGTAAAGGCGGAGACCCTCAAGCCAGAAGGCGCCGCTCCTGGAGCAAAAGCCTACGTACACTTCAATGGGCCAACCCAGCAACTTGCTGCGCTTGCCTCTGGCTTTGTGACGCTGGAACCGGGAGCGAAGCCCCATCCGCCGCATCGTCATCCCGAAGAAGAAATCATGATCGTGGGAGAAGGAACTGGGGAGTTTTCCATCAACAATGTCGCAACTCCGGTAAAGGAAGGCGACATGGTGTTTGCCGAATCGAATGTGCTGCACGGAGTGCTGAACACCGGCAAGACGCGAATGACTTTCTACTTCATTAAGATGATGGGCAAGAACGCTTGATGACTGCGTTCGTTTAAGATCGCTCGTCATAAGTCGACTCATCATGACCGATTCGACTTCCGCGTAAGCCAAATTTAGGACCGGCATTGCGGCTGGTAATAGAGAGGTGAGGAGTGCAACTCCTCCCTCCGAACAAAGAAACCTAAAATTTTCTCGATGGCTTGTCGAAATCCGCTCCGGCCGTTCGTCGTTATAGTGAAGGGCGAGACAATCGGCCCGCCGACACACCATTACAGGAGAAGACAATGCCGCAATATTTGGTTGCAGGATACCTCCCCGACGACTTTGACCCGTCCCAAATGGACGAATCGATTGGCCAAGCCATCCACGCGCTTAACGAAGAGATGGATGCCGCCGGTGTCACGAAGTTCGCTTGCGGCCTCGGGGCCACGAAGTCGCTGCGGTCGCAGACCAATGGCGAAGTCCTCATCACTGACGGGCCGTACCTTGAGACCAAGGAACACATCGGCGGTTTTTGGATATTGGAATGCGCTGACATGGACGAGGCGGTGGCATGGGCACGCAAAAGCGTCGTCGCTACTCGAGGGCAGGGCGAGGTACGCGAGATCTTCTACAATCCGGCACCGGCCAGCAACTGATCATCGGACTTCAACGACCACTGGTGTAATCGCCATCAAAGGCTCATGAGTGATGTCCCCAACACGATTGAGACCGTGTGGAAGATCGAATCCACACGCCTCATCGCCGCGATTGCACGCGTCACCCGCGATATCGGCATTGCAGAAGAACTCGCCCAGGACGCACTCGTCTCGGCCCTTGAGCGATGGCCCGAAGAAGGTATCCCGGAAAATCCCGGGGCGTGGCTGATGACGGCGGCAAAGAACCGCGCGCTTGATTCGTTGCGTCGTGGGCAGATGCTCGTACAAAAGCACGAACAACTTGCTCGGGAACTTGAATGGCAACAGCAGCAACTCGCAGAGGCTATGGACCAGGCACTGGATCAGGTAATAGACGATGACGTCCTGCGGCTTATCTTTACCGCGTGCCATCCGGTCCTCGCGGTGGAAGGACGCATCGCGCTTACGTTGCGTCTCATCTGCGGCCTCACTACCGTGGAGATCGCACGCGCCTTCCTTGTGCCTGAAAAGACGCTGGGACAGCGAATCTTTCGCGCCAAGAAGACTCTCTCTGAGGCGCATATTCCCTTTGAGACGCCACGCGGAGATGAGTTGCGCCGCAGAATGGAATCCGTGCTTTCGGTCGTCTACCTGATCTTCAATGAGGGATATACCGCGACTTCGGGAGAGGAATGGATGCGGGCTGCGCTCTGCGACGAGGCACTCCGCCTTGGACGCATGCTGGTGCAGCTTCTTTCCGGCGAGTCTGAAGTTCAGGCCCTTCTGGCTCTGATGGAACTCAATGCATCGCGCACTGCGGCTCGCCGCGGAAACAACGGTGAGGCGGTTTTGCTGCCGGATCAGGATCGCACTTTGTGGGACGGCGCGCAGATCCAGCGAGGGATGTCCGCGCTCGAACAAGCGCAAAGACTCGGTGGTGGCGCAGGAAACTATGCCTTGCAGGCAGCGATTGCCGCCTGTCACATGCGGGCTCGAACAGCCAAAGAGACCGACTGGGAGCGAATCGTTCTTCTCTACGACGCTCTGCTGCAGATCAGCCCGTCTCCCATAGTGGCATTGAATCGAGCCGTCGCCGTTGGTATGGCGCAAGGTCCTGCCGCTGGACTCGATGAGGTCGATAAGCTCACCGCTGACCCAGCCCTGACTGGCTACCATCTACTCCCCAGCGTTCGCGGAGACCTGCTCATGAAGATGGGAAGGTTCACTGAGGCGCGTGAGGAAATCCAGCGCGCCATCACAATGACGCAGAATCTGCGGGAACAGGAATTGCTGACGGAAAGGCTGAAGCAGATTGAGAAGGCCGCCTCGTCATCGTAGCTCCGGTTCAGTCCTGTGAACGCGGTTCTCGTCAGTGAAGTCAATCAATTCCGAGTAGCCGACTTATCGACACGGATCAGTGCTCGACGAGTGCATCGGTCAACCTGGTTCGATGAACTGGATGAACCAACATAGCGCCGATGTCCGTATTCGGAGCAACCCTGTCCGTATCCGAACATCCGTGCGCATATCCCAGGCGGGTGTCTCGGCCGACTCGAGGCAGAGGTTTGTGCACGTTCAGCGTAACCTGCACCATAGCAATAGATTGGTGTTATCACATGGCTGGTACTGAAAATCTCAGAATTGGCTACCGGCATGCTGTCTATGAGACAGAGTATGGGCCACCTGCGCAGAACCCTGCGCCAAATGCTCCAGTTTGCTGGCCACCTGCTTAAGGAGTACTACGATGAACAAACACTTTTTTTCAGCGCCGACTTTGATCATTGTCTCTCTTTTCGTTTGTTTTGATCTGCCACTCAGGGGCCAAAGTACCAATCAGCTCGTAGGCAAAAATGTGTCGATTCGACAGACCGACTATAAAGGTCGCAGTGCCATTCAGGTAATAGCAACGCCCGGTGCCGTAGACGCGACCTCGTATGCGGTGATCAAGGACGCAACGTTTCGAGATGGAACAATTGAAGTAGATCTGGCTGGCAAGCCCGCCGCAGGGGCTACGGGTGACGCACGTGGATTCATTGGCATCGCCTTCCGTGTCCAGGCTGATGGAAGCTACGAGTACATCTATCTCCGACCCACGAATGGCCGAGCCGACGACCAGCGCAGACGCAATCACTCAACGCAATACGCATCCTACCCGGATTTTGACTGGGCGCGATTGCGGAAGGAGGCCCCTGGACAATACGAATCGTACGTCGACCTTGAGCCCGGTGTCTGGACAAAGTACAAGATTGAAGTGGAAGGTCACAAGGCGAGGCTTTACGTGAACGGAGCGGATCAACCTTCTCTCATCGTCAACGATCTTAAGCTCAAGCCGCAGCAAGGCGGAGTTGCATTATGGATAGAGCCTTCCTCTGAGGGTTATTTCGCTAACCTAAAGATCACAGCGAAGTAGGCTGGCTGAGCGTCTGTTCGGTCTGGCGGCGGAATAGTTTTGTGAGACCGATGAATTCACGGGAATACGCTCATTGAGTTGCAATTCAGGCGCAATTCCCGGGATTACTCCTGACAAAACGCGCTTATCGGATGCCAGACTCGAGCAACATGATCGATCCATCACTCCTACTGTCCCTTAAGAATTCCCTGCCGCACAGCTGCTAGTGGAGCCCCAGCCACCATCGCCGCCGATATCGTAGGTTCCGTCTTCGCCCTCTGCTGCGAGGCCATGTGCGACATCCTCGCTTCAGAATTTTCTCTAAAACGGAAAGATGGGTGGATTGCAGGAGTAGTATTAGGCGGCCAACGATTCGCGGCGGAACGGGTCTCAAACAAGACACGCGGTACTTCAGATGGATGGGCCTTGGGCCTAGATGTGAATACATCCCTATCGAACACCTGGAGGCCGCATGAATGTCACTGCGACACGGGCTACGGGACGTTGGACCGATACGTCCGTCGGGCGCTGGTTTTATGCGGCCATGGGAGCCGCCTGCATTCTCGTTGCAATCGCGTCGTTCACACCTTCCATCTTGAATCCTGCGAATCGCCTGGGGTCGTTCACTTGGATTGTAGCGGCACACGGCATCGTCTTCTTCGCGTGGCTTCTGGTGTTTTTAATGCAGACACTCCTGGTGCAAACAGGAAGAACAGCCACCCACCGAAGCCTTGGAACAGCATCCATGCTTCTTGCTGCCGGTATGGTCGTGTTGGGTTATGTGACCACCATCGAGATGACGCGTAGAGGATTTGATCTCAGTGGCGACCTCGGACTGAAGTCTGACCCGCTGGGTCCTGTCGCCCAGATGATCTTTCCGCTTCTGGATGTCTTCGAATTTGGAATTCTCGTGGCCGCGGGATACTGGTATCGGCGCCGCGCAGACATTCACAAGAGGCTGATGCTATTTGCCGTAGTTGTCATGTTGCCGGCACCCTTCGCCCACTTCATCGGCCATAGCCCCTTGCTCCGCACTCATGGCGTGATCGTCATCCTTCCAATCGCAATCTCACTTGCGGCGAGCGCTATCTACGATCGCATCCGGTTTCGCCGGATTCATCCTGTTTCTCTTTGGCTTGGGATCGTGCTCTTTGTAATCGACAATCTCTGTGCGGTTGTCATCGGCCCAAGCGCAGCATGGCGTCGCTTTGCAGGATGGCTCATCAGCTGAGAAAGTTCCTCCAGCTTCGCCACAGAGCTCGATGCTTCTATAGTGAAGCGGCTGTCTCGTGACTTGGGAGCGCCGGATGCCCCATTCATGCAGTCTGATCGCATGAGTCGGACATAGAGCGAAGCTCGGGCGTCTTCCTGGCCTCCACAAATCTCACCTACCTCACGGTTGTAATCGCTTCCCGAACCGAAACCAGCGGCGCCCGCGAATCCAGTTCAAACCCCGCAGCCCCTTGCCTGACCCCCAGCTCCTTCCACAACGCCGGCAGATCCACCTCCACCGGCGTACTCCCCCACTTCGCGTACATCTCCGTCAGCACACGGGTCCCGGTCGCCTTATCTCCAATCGAAAACGCTCGTTCAATCGGCCAGTTCTCATCGATATTCCCGCCTGCGGCGACGATCGCCCGCAGTGCATCCTGCAGTCCCTTGCGACTCTTCGTCTCCTTGCGAATCTCCACATCCGCCATCAGGCAGAACAAGGCCCCACCCCAATAGGTACGGCCCCAGGTATGCGTTCTGTTCAACCCCTGGTCGCCTTCGCCCGGCTCGCCCTTCGGCATTCCCTCCGCCATGTCCTGCCATATCCTCTTCGCCGCAAGCTGCCCCGCCTGTACCCGTGCGATGGGCTCGACGTAGGTTGCGAGACCCTCTTCCATCCAGTGCTGATCATCCGGAAGGCCCGGGAACGCCATGTGCGAAAGCTCATGCGTCATGGTCCAGTCGTCCGTCAACTCACTCTGGGTCGTATGCTCGCCCAGCCGCATTCGGGTGAATCCTGGATTCCCGCCCATATTCCCCCAGGTCGTCCCCTGCAACACCCCGTGACGTCCCGGTACTGGGACTACCCGCACCTTCGCTCTCGCCACCGGAAATCGGCCGTAGTAAACAGTCACAGCCCGTGCCGCATTCTCGACCCATCCCATTACGGCAGCCGTCTCAAGGTCCAGGCTTCCGGGAGCGAAGTCTACCTCGATCGTCGCTCCGCCCGTGGTGAAGCTCTCGGAATGGGCGACCTCCCCACCTCCCGGCCCCCTCGAAAATGACCCTCTCTCCTGGCAGCCCATGGCCACAGACTGACAGAACAACCCCGACACCAGAAACAGGAATCCACTCCATCGTCCGATTCGCAACTGTCACCGCCCGCGCCGTCAACTGTTTGTCGTTGGACGGCACATCATGGCAAACCGGTACAGATCTTTCTCTCTTTTTCGCAAGGCGCGGGACGCCCCAGGAACGTGTCAAGCCCGGGACCGTCTATCTCACTCTTGTTCCATCAGTTCTATCTGCCGATTCCCTTGCCCCGGACCGCTATAATGAAAGAGAGCAGGAAAGTGCCCTCCCTTCCGAAGCCCTCCTTTGGGGCTCCGAAAACGAGGTCCAGACCTAACTCTTTTATATCGAAGACTTTGCACAAAAACAGACGGGGGCGGGTCCCACCGTCAGTGTGCTAAAATCTCGAAGTCGTATCACCCCTGCCAACCCGCAGGCGAAACAAATCAAACTGAGGTTGTACATGTCCGGCCACTCAAAATGGGCGACAATCAAGCACAAGAAGGGCGCCCTCGACGCCAAGCGCGGAAAGATCTTCACCCGCCTGATCAAGGAAATCACCATCGCCGCCAAGCTCGGCGGAGGCGACGCTGACGGAAACCCCCGCCTGCGCGGAGCTATCGCTGCGGCCAAGGCTGAAAACATGCCGTCGGAAAATATCAAGCGCGCCATCCAGCGCGGAACCGGCGAGCTCGAAGGCGTCTCCTACGAGGAGATCACCTACGAGGGCTACGGCCCCGGTGGCGTCGCCGTCATCGTCGACGTTCTCACCGACAACAAGAATCGCGCTGTCAGCGAGATTCGCCATGCCTTCTCGAAGAATGGCGGCAATCTCGGAGCCGATGGCGCCGTCTCTTGGATGTTCACCACCAAGGGAGTCATCTCCATCGCCAAATCGGCAGCCGGCGAAGAGAAGCTTACCGAGATCGTTCTCGAGGCCGGAGCCGAAGACCTCTCCGATGAAGGCGAGAACTGGGAGATCCTCACCGACCCCAAGGACTTCGAGGCAGTCACCACTGCCCTCAAAGCCGCCGCGATCACTCCGGAGCATGCCGAGGTCACCAAGATCGCCTCGACCTATACCAAGCTCGAAGGCTCTCAGGCCAACGCCATGATCCGGCTCCTCGAAACTCTCGAAGACCTCGACGACACCCAAAACGTCTACTCGAACTTTGATATGGACGAGGCTCCCGTCGCCAGCTAACTCACGCGGTCTACCTGTTTCCAAGGCCGCCATCCGATGGCGGCCTTTCTTCTGTATTCGCAACATCAACTTGAACGGAGCCTCCGGAGTGACCAGGATCATTCGCCGCATTTCAGCCCTCTGCACACTGCCTCTCGCCGCCCTGCTCTCCACATCTCCGGCTCACGCGCAGGCAGCGCCTGCCTCGCCGACCCCGTTCACCGCGACACATCGCCCACTGGAACTCGGCGTAATCGCTCAGGGCGGCCTGGGCGTCACGGATGATCGCAGCGACTACAAGTTCTTCATGCTCGGCGGCCACGCAGGAAAGGTTCTCACTCCCAATATCGGCCCCGGCCTTGTTCACGGCAACTTCGAATACGCCATCGAGGTCTTCCCTTTCTGGCAGTCCTACACTCCGGAGTTTGAGCGCCGCACCTGCACCGCCCCGGGAGTCTGCTCCGCTCCGTATATGACCGGGGGAACCTATACGGGTATCTCCATCACGCCAATCCTTCTTCGCTGGAACTTCACCGGCTCCGGGCACCGCAAAATCACTCCTTGGGCTCAGGGTGGCGGAGGAATGATCTGGACCAACCACAAGTACCCCGGCGTCGGCGGCCCGCCCTACAACGAGTTCAATGACGGGTACGCCGCCAACACCAGCGTTTGGAACTTCACCCCCCAGTTTGGCGTAGGCATGCACTACTTCATCACGCCGCGCCGCTCCATCGACTTTGGAGCCAACGCCGTCCACATCTCCTCGGCCTCGCTTGGAGATAAAAACCCCGGCGTCAACGCGAGCATACAATTCTCCGCGGGCTATACCTGGTGGAAGTAACAACAGCGAGTCTTTAGGCTCCAGGTCTTCAAATCATGAACTCTGAAGCAATCATCGAATGCGTTCCAAACTTCTCCGAAGGGACCGACCTCTCCAAGGTCAGCCGCATCGTCCTGGCTATGCAGGTCCCGGGCGTCAGTCTCCTCGACTGGTCGCTCGACCTCGCTCACAATCGCTCCGTCGTTACCATCGCCGGGCCGGCGGAGGCCGTCGTTGAATCGGCCATTCGCGGCGCAGGCAAGGCCGCGGAGATCATCGACCTCACTCGGCAGAACGGTGTCCATCCGCGCATCGGCGCTGCCGATGTAATTCCATTTATTCCCGTCCGTGGAGCGTCGCTGGCAGAATGCGCCATGCTTGCCCGCCAGGCAGGCCTCAATCTGTGGCGCCGTCATGGTGTGCCGGTTTATTTCTACGGAGCCTCTGCCGCCCGGCCCGATCGCGTCCATCTGGAAGATGTTCGCCGCGGTCAGTTCGAAGGCCTTCGCGATGCGGTTCGGCGGGAAACCGCTCGCCGGCCCGACATAGGCGGACCGGATCTGCACCCGACCGCAGGAGCCTCAGTCGTCGGCGCCCGCAGCTTTTTGATCGCCTACAACGTTCATCTGCGTCAACCCGATGTCACCTCCGCTCGAGCCATCGCACGCGACATTCGCGCTTCCAACGGAGGTCTGCACGGCGTCAAGGCTCTGGGAGTGCTCGCCAATGACCGCGCCCAGGTCAGCATGAACATCACCGACCATATCGTGACCCCTATGCCCAAGCTCTATGCGCGTCTCAAGGAGCTTGCCATCCGCTACGGAGCCGAACTGGATGACAGCGAGCTCATCGGACTCATCCCCGAAGCCGCATTCGAAGACGGCGCCGAGTGGATCGCAAAGATCCCGGACTTCGATCCCGCGCTCAAGGTGGTCGAACGGCGTCTTGTAAATCCGCTTGAATGGCCCGCCGCCTGAATTGCTGCCAATCGTTATCGTCGCGCCGACGATCTATCTCTCGTCGGCGTAGATCTTCACCTCAATCGCTCCGCCCTGAACGACGCGTCCGCGATACATCCCGGGAGTATTGAAGCTCCATGCCAGCTGCCCATCGGGAGTAATCGCGATCACGCCTCCGTCTCCGTGGATCGCTCCGAGCTCCTTCTGGATCACCTCATCGGCAGCGTCCTGAAGCTTCATGCCCTTGTACTGAACCAGCGAGCAGATCGTGCGAGCCACCGTGAGCCGGATGAAGTACTCTCCCGTTCCCGTCGCCGATACGGCGCAGGACTGGTTCGACGCATAAGTCCCGGCTCCGATGATCGGCGAATCCCCTACTCTTCCCCAACGCTTGGCCTGGGTTCCACCTGTCGATGTCCCCGCGGCAATATTGCCGTTCTGGTCGAGCGCAACGACTCCCACCGTCCCGTACTTATGCGCGTCCGGCGGCTCAATCTCCGCAAGCCCTCCAGCTGGAGCCGCTGGCGCTCCCTTCGGCCTCGGCGGGATCGGAGCATTTTCTTTCTTCAATTGACGGACCAGACTCTGCCATCTCCGCTCGGTAAAAAAGTAGCTCGGGTCCACCTGCTCCAACCCCACACTGGCGGCAAACTGGTCCGCGCCCGTGCCAATCAACATCACGTGCGGAGACTTTTCCATCACAGCGCGCGCCAGCGAAATCGGATGTCGTGTTCTCGTGACCCCGGCGACTGCTCCCGCGTTCATCGTCGCCCCATCCATCACGGCTGAGTCCAGCTCATTCCTGCCCTCGGCAGTAAAGACGGCGCCCCTGCCGGCGTTGAACAGTGGATTGTCTTCCATTAGCTTGATCGCAGCTTCGACCGCATCCATGGAGGTGCCACCCTTCTCCAGAACATCGGCTGCTGCCTGTATCGCTGTCTTCAGTGCTGCGCGGTACGCGGCGTCCGTCTCCGCACTCATGGATCTCCGTTCGATCACGCCCGCCCCGCCGTGCAGAACGATCGCCCATCTATGCTTCGCCGCCGTTGCCTGCGCACCCACAGGAGCCGCTATTCCATCTTCACTTCGCAGGCCAGTTGAACCGCCTGCAACAATCAACGACGCGATGACACCCATTCGAAGCGCTGCAAGCATACGCATCCCTCTGTCGACCACAAGTTCTAAGAAATTTTGAGAAGTATGATTCTACCGTTACACATACATATAGGGTGGATTGTTGGTGAACCAACACCCATGGACACTTACCTACAAAAACTGCCCATGGGATGCTATACTACGTTTCGGATTGCTCACCGCTATATTTCTGGCACCTGCAGTGCAGAGCCAATGCGGAGGTGGCGAAATTGGCAGACGCACAAGCTTGAGGTGCTTGCGCCGCAAGGCATAGGGGTTCAAGTCCCCTCCTCCGCACCAATCCAAAACATTCTCTGGAAGGCAGTCTTCTCCGATGATTATTGCTCTCGTTGTTCTGCACGTCCTGGTCTCCCTCTTCATCGTTGGAGTCATTCTGGTTCAGCAGGGAAAATCCGCTGATCTCGCCGCAGCTTTCGGCGGCCAGGGTTCACAGACCGCCTTCGGTCCTCGCGGCGCGGCCAATCTCTTGACTCGCATGACCACCTACTCGGCGATTGTCTTCATGCTGACCTCGATCGGGCTTACGATCCTGCTCTCGCGTTCCTCCGATCACTCTGTGCTTTCAGGACACCCGACCACGCAGCAGCAACAGCAGAACACGCCGAAGAAGTAGCTCGGTTCCTATCTTTTAAAAGCGCAGGCCTCGTGCCTGCGTTTTTACTTTTGCGCCATGTACTCTTAATCCATGATCCACGAGATTCTCCCCGTCGGCCTTCTCCAATGCAACTGCTCCATCCTCGGCGATGAGGCCTCGCGTGAAGCCATCGTGATCGATCCGGGCGACGACATCCCCGCGATTCAGGCTCTTCTCGACCGACATGGCCTTACGGTGAAAACCATCGTCATCACGCACGCCCATATCGATCACATCGCCGGAGCCCAGAAACTCAAGCAGCTTACCGGAGCCCCGATCTTCTACAACGAGAACGACCTGCCTCTGGTGAAGATGATGGACGTCCAGGCATCGTGGCTGCGCATGCCCGTTCCCCAGGTAGCCCCTCCCGACGCTCCGCTCACCGATGGCCAGAACGTCTCCGTTGCCGGCATCTCAGGTACGGTCCTTCACACTCCAGGACACACCCAGGGAAGCATCTGCCTTTATCTTCCCGAACATTCCCTTCTCCTTGCCGGAGACACCCTGTTCGCCGGGTCGGTCGGGAGAACTGATCTCCCGGGGGGAGACTCTCGCCAGCTCATCCGCTCCATCCACGATCACCTGCTCACCCTGGCGGACGAGGTCAAGGTCGTACCCGGACATGGGCCGAACACGACTATTGGTGAAGAGCGCGAAGGAAACCCCTTCCTGTAACCATCGTAAAAACAATCGTTTATCTCAAAAATATAAAGCTTAGCTCTACTGGAACCAAAAGGATAACTGCGCGAAGATGAATCACTTTTAGCGAAATCCTCTTTGGTCCCCACGCAGGCTCATGCCTCTTCCCTTGCCTCCTGAGCAATCGCGCGCAGCTGCGGTAAGACGTCGCCCAAGGGCACGGCTTGCGCCTCCCGAGATCCCAGCGCGAAATAAAGCTTGCGATAGAGCTGGTAGAGTTCCTCGTACCGCTCGACCGCTTTCGGATCGGGGAGAAATGTCCGAAACGGCAGGCACAGTTTTTGCTGAGCGGCTTCGATCGAAGGGAAAGTTCCCGCAGCCACAAAGGCAACGATTGCAGAGCCCAGGCTCGTAGGCGTTCCGTCCGGCACGAGGACGGGCTTGTTCAGAACGTTGGCGTAGACCTGGTTCAGCACCGCATTATTCTGTGGAATGCCGCCACCATTGATCACGCGTTCGACGGGCACGGCATGTTCCGCCATGCGTTCCAGGATGATGCGCGTATGAAAAGCCGTCCCTTCAATGGCTGCAAACAACTCGTCCTGGGCCGTGTGCAACAGGTTCCATCCAAGGGTTACACCGCCGAGTTCGGGGTTCACCAAGACCGTGCGATCCCCGTTGTCCCAGCTCATGCGCAATAAACCGGTCTGGCCGGCCCGATAGGAGTCCAGGCCCCCGGCAAGCTCCTTTACGGTCGTGCCTGCCCGGCGGGCGATGCCTTCGAAGATATCTCCAACCGCCGACAGGCCTGCTTCAATGCCAGTCAGCTCTGGATTGACGCTGCCGGGAACAACGCCACACACACCTGGAACAAGTTCCGTCTTCTGCGCGATGGCGATGATGCAGGTCGACGTGCCCACTACATTGACGACATCTCCCTCCTTGCATCCGGCTCCAAGGGCATCCCAATGAGCATCGAACGCGCCGACCGGGATCGGAATTCCCGGTTTCAGTCCCATCTTTGCCGCCCACCCCTCGCTCAATCCGCCGTAGATGTGATCGGACGTGAGGTACTCCCCTCCGATCTTGTCTCGAACGCCTTGAAGTAAAGGATCGACCGCTACCAGAAACTCTTCGGAGGGCAGACCTCCCCACTTGGGGTTCCACATCCACTTGTGCCCCATGGCGCAGACGCTGCGCTTCAGGTCTGCCGGATGCCGCACGCCAGTGAGCGTCGCCGCCACCATATCGCAATGCTCCAGCGCCGTGGCGAATTTGGAACGCTTCGCATCGTCCGCATGACGCAGCCAGTGCAGCAGCTTGGCCCATCCCCACTCGTGGGAATACACTCCACCGCACCAGTCGATAGCCTCAAGCTTCTGCTCGTGAGCCTTCGTGGTGATCTCGTGCGCTTCGCGATGGGCACGATGATCGCACCACAGGTAATACTCATCCAGTGGCTGGAGAGCCTCATCCACCATCACCACGCTGGAACCGGTCGTATCCAGCGCCATGGCTAAAACATCTTCGCCGTGTACAACGGTCTGTTCGAGCACGCCCTTTGTCGCTTTCACCAGAGCATTCATCTGGTCGGTGTGCGATTGAGTCGCGAAGTCAGGATCTTCGCGACGGCGATGAAGGGGATACTCCGCGACGGCCGTTCCAAGGCGGCCACGTTCCGAGTCCAGCAGCGTCACACGAACGCTCAACGTTCCAAAGTCTGCACCAGCTACAACTGCCATTGTCTCCACCCACTGTCGTTAAACTAGACTGCTCTGTCCATACGTCGCCTTCGCGCCATGCTTGCGGAAGTAGTGACGGTCAAGCAACGTCTGCGATACCCCACATTGCGAGTTCAGCAGAACCGTCATAAACGCCATCTTCGCCACAGCCTCTAATACCACTGCGTTGTGTGCCGCATGGTGCGGATCCTTGCCCCAGGCAAACGGCGCATGTCCCGCGACCAGCACGGCCGGAACTGCGAGCGGATCGATCCCGGCAAATCGCTCGATGATCGCCTTGCCCGTATTCAGCACATAGTCTCCGTTGATCTCCTCGTCGGTAAGCTCGCGCGTGCACGGCACCGGACCATGAAAGTAGTCCGCATGCGTGGTGCCGAGGGCAGGAATCTCGCGTCCCGCCTGCGCCCAGGCGGTTGCGTTTTCGCTGTGTGTATGAACGACCGCACCGATAGCAGGAAAGGCTTTATAGAGTTCCAGGTGGGTCTTGAGATCGCTCGAGGGATTCAGTGTGCCCTCCACGATCTTTCCGGAGAGATCGGTTACCACCATATGCTTGGGCTTGAGCGCATCGTAATCCACGCCACTTGGCTTGATCACCACCAGCCCTTCGTCGCGGTTTATTCCACTGGCGTTGCCAAAGGTATATAGAACCAGGCCGCGGCGAACCAGCTCCAGGTTGGCCTCCAGTGTGGCTTCTTTCAATTGCTCGAGCATGCTTTGTCCTTTTGCAAATCTTACCGCGGAAACGTTTTCTCCAGGATGCTCCACTTATCCCTGTAAGCGGAGATGCCCCTTCAATTTTTCCACTGAAATCAACCGACGACAAATTATAGAGATCAAGATCGTCACTGCGAATCACTTGGGTGGACGAAATCTTCGGGAACAGACCCGTTTAGGATAGATTCCAAACTATCTATGCCCAGCACAAAGTCAGTGACAGGCGTATCGGGCGCCAGCGTACGAAAGCTTCGTCTGCTCCCCCTGCTCGCCGCGACCTACTTCATGGTCTCCGGCGGACCCTATGACATCGAAGACATCATCGGCTTTGGCGGATACGGGCACGCTCTGCTTCTGCTCTTCCTGCTTCCCTTCTTCTGGAGCTTTCCGACGGCACTGATGCTCGGCGAATTGGCCTCGGCTGTGCCAGACGAGGGAGGTTTCTATGCCTGGGTGCGGCGAGCAATGGGCCCCTTCTGGGGATTTCAAGAGGCATGGCTCTCCCTTGCGGCATCGGTCTTCGACATGGCCATCTACCCCACAACGTTTGTCTTGTATCTCGAGCACATCGCCCCCGCACTGACTCGCGGGCATCGAGCGATTGCTTTGGAACTCGCCGTCGTAACCGCAGCGGTTTTATGGAATCTGCGCGGAGCCGCCGCGGTAGGCGAAAGCTCTGTGCGGCTTTGGCTCTTGTCGATCTCTCCGTTTCTGATTCTTGTCGGAGCCGCAATCTTTGCCGGGTTTCAGATAGCAAACCACCCCTTTGGAGGACACGCTTCTCTTGCAGCTCCAGCCAACAAAGGCATCTCAACGGCGATTCTGGTGGCGATGTGGAACTATATGGGCTGGGACAATGCCACAACGATCGCGAACGAGGTAGAAAATCCCCAGCGCAATTATCCGCGTGTCATTCTGATGGCCGTGATTATGGTGATGCTGACCTATATCATCCCGATTGCGGCGGTGGCGTGGGCTGGAATTCCCGCGGAAAGATTCTCAACCGGAGCCTGGGTCGATGCAGCTCATATTCTCGGTGGCCCGGCATTGGCGATCGCTGTGGTGCTCGCTGGTTCGATGGATGACTTCGGCACCTTCAGCAATCTCACGCTTTCCTACACTCGGCTGCCGCATGCACTGGCGGAGGACGGCTTTCTTCCATCCGTATTTACCCGGAAACTGAAAAACGGATCTCCCTGGGTCTCGGTGATTGCCTGCGGCATCTGCTGGGCACTCGCGCTCGGCTTCTCCTTCGAACGCCTGATCACTATAGACCTGGTCCTCTGGGGCCTATCGATGATCCTCGAGTTTGTCGCTCTGATTCTGCTCCGAAGAAATGAGCCGCATCTGCCCCGCCCTTTTCGAATTCCGGGCCCCGACTGGGTTCCAATTGTCCTGGGGATCAGTCCCGCTGCGCTCATCTTCTACGCGCTGTATGTATCGCGCTCGGAGACCGTTGTCGGAATGCCTGCGCTGACATTCGCGCTGATCATTGCTGCTGCGGGCCTGCCTCTTTATGTCATCGCAAAGATCTCTCGAAAACGACGACTGTCTGCTTAGACAACCGGTTGTCCTTTTGGCATGGATTGCGTCTCTCAATCATAAGATAGGACATATGACCGATTGACATCTTTATGACACTGTAATGAAATCAATCCACTCAAGAACTTGTAACGTAGCTGGAACAATTGTTTTTCTTCGCTGCGATTCACTCTGGAACTCTGCATTCATTCACCTTTTCTTTCTTACAGGGACAGCGGCTCCGGTCTATGCCGGTATTGTTACGTAAACCCGAACCTATGCAAGGAGCAGTATGTTGGCCACCGTTTCACGACAGGATCCCCGTTTTCAGACTCTGAGGAAGAGCCACAATCTGCGTTGGCCAGCCTCCGAAGCGGATTCCGTCGGGCGCATCGAGATCTGTCAAACTCCAGATGATGTTGCCGAAGCGCTTCAGAAGACCGTGAGCGCCGGCCTTCGTCCCACAATTCGCTCTGGTGGTCACTGCTACGAAGACTTCGTCTGCAACAACCCTGGCGGAGTTCTCCTCGACGTAAGCCTGCTCAATGGCATGGATGCCTCCGGCAGCGGCCACACCTACAAAATTGGCCCCGGGACGCGTCTCGGCGACGCATACACCCGCCTCTACAAGGAATACGGCGTCACCCTGCCGGGAGGATCCTGTTATGGCGTCGGTGCCGGTGGACACATCTCCGGTGGTGGCTACGGCGTCCTTAGCCGTCTTCATGGTCTGACCATCGACTGGCTGTCCGCTGTCGATATCCTCACTGTCGATGCCTCCGGCAAAGTCGTTCCCCGGCGAGTCGATCGCGACCATGAGCCGGATCTCTTCCGTGCCTGTCGCGGAGCCGGCGGCAACAACTTCGGAGTCATCACCGCCTACTACTTCGACAAGATGCCGCAGGCCCCGAAGGAAGTCGCCAACGTCAGCATGTCCTTTCCCTGGGAGGACATGACGCCCGAGCGCTTCGAGGCCATCCTGACAACCTACAGCCACTATCATGAGACCCGCGGCAAAGATCCCGACACCTGGGGTCTATTTACCTTCCTCGGTCTGCCTCACCGTTCTTCCGGCCGTGTCGGTATCTCCGCCCAGTTCTGCAATCCCGACGGAACCTGCGACGACCTCACCGTTCTCAACGAGTTCATCGACCTCTTCCAGCCCTGCAAGCCCGTCGCTGCCGAACCCCAGACCATGGACTCTCGCCACACCGCCAAGGCAGGCAAGGCGGTCATCCTGACAAAGCCTGACGGCACACCGCTCCCCTGCTCCGGGCCGCACAATATCGAACGCGCCTCCTGGTACGACGTCACCGTGCACGGTGGCGTAGGCGGTGGCACGCGCGCAAAGTACAAATCCAGCTACATGAAGCGCACATTCACCTCGGCAGAAGCCCGCACTATTTACAAGCATCTTCATCGCGAGATTCCCGGCGTCAAGTTGAGCGGCATCCTTGCCGTCGACTCCTACGGCGGAGCCATCAACCGCCCCGAGCTCGCCAACGAGACCTCAATTCCGCAGCGTGCCTCCGTGATGAAGCTGCAGTTCCAGACCTACTGGGAGAATCCGGCAGACGACGCCGGACGGCTGCGCTGGATGCATGATTTCTTCACCGATCTCTACTCTGGTCCCGACGTCGAGGCACCGTACAAAGGGACTCCTTATCCCAACCAGCAATACGAAGGCTGCTACATCAACTACCCGGATGTAGACATGCTCGCCTATCCTTTCTGGCCCCAGCTCTACTACGGCGACCAGGGACTTTATCCGTTCCTCCAGAAGGTCAAGCACCAATACGATCCAAACAATATCTTTCACCATTCCATGTCGGTCCGCGCTTAGCGGATCGGCACGGGTTTGATTCAAGGAACTGGCAACACGGTCTTAGATTCAGACGTTCAGCGCGGAGGCTTCTTTGGTCACACCTTTGAATGCAGCGTTGTACAGACAACTACACGACCTGCCAGTCGCTGCGTTCATACCGCAGCATCGAATCCCTCCGGCCTCGGTGAAGTGGTCACCCAACTCCCCTCTTGCTTCTCCGACGCTGACAAACCCGGGTAACCGCCCCCGCTACCCCCTCTCGGAGGGCATACGTTTTCGATGGACATCCCATCGCCACAGGGCTCACAATTCGTCTTCGCTTAAATCAGCCGGAGATCCTCCTCGACAAACGCCGTCGAGGGTCCTTGGCACATCGCCACTTGTAAAGGAGGACCTTTCACCAAGTCAGACTGTCACTGGAGCGATACAGACTACGTCTCCAGAGCCGGTAATCAGGATCTCACGGTCGAAGACACACAAATAAAAAGTCAGGGAGCCAAAGCCCCGACGCGCAGCCGTAGAGCAAACACCACGAAGCACGAAAATTTTCCGAGGAGACACAGATGCAACGAAAACCCATCATCCTACATATCCTGTCCGTCATTCTCCTGGTTGTATGTTGCGTAGTATCCAGAGCCCAGACCATCACAGGAAGCGTCAACGGAACGGTCACCGATCCCTCAGGCGCCGTAATTCCCAATGCAAAGGTCACAGCAACCAACACCGAAACCGGCATTGCCACTGAAACCACGACTAACAGCGACGGCGTCTATAACATCCGATTCCTGCAGATCGGTACCTATAAGGTCACCATCGATACACCAGGATTCGCGACCTCGACCTATGGCCCTTTTGCCCTCGAAACCGGCCAGAACGCGAAAATCGATGCCAAACTCAGTCTCGCCGGGGAGCAGCAGAAGGTCTCGGTAAACGCCGAAATCGCTCCGTTGATCAATACAGAGAACGGAGAACTTGGCCTTACTCTTGACTCGACCGCTATCAATAATGTGCCGATGGTTGGAAGAAATTTTTCCAGTCTAACGGTCTTCACACCTGGTGCGGTAGTGACAAACCCTACAGCCTTCACGGATGCGAATGCTCTGGAGCGCAACATTAGTGGAGGCGGACAAGTTTCAGTCAACGGCAATCGCCAGCAGTCAAATAATTTCCTCCTCGATGGCATTGAAATCAATGAAACCATCAACAACACGGTCGGGTACAACCCCAGCCCGGACGCCCTTGCCCAGGTTCGTGTGATCTCAGCCAATGCGCAAGCTGAATATGGGAATGTCAATGGCGGTGATGTCATCGCGCTGACCAAAAGCGGCACAAACACTTTCCATGGCAGCGCCTTCTACTATGTCTCGAACTACAACCTCAATGCGAATACCTGGGCGAACAATCGCAACCGTGTGCCAAAGCAAAGTTCCACCAGCAACATCTTCGGGGGGTCGTTCGGGGGGCCGCTCCTCCACGACAAGCTGTTCTTCTTCGTCGACTACTCAGGCAACCGTTATCACCAGGGCGGCTCAGCGACTGCATCTGTACTGACGCAAAAGATGCGGGCCGGAGATTTCTCTGAGCTTCTTGATACCAACATCATGGCTGGCAAGCCGGTTCAACTTTACGATTCGCTCACCGCGGGTTCACCAGCGTATGCCGGGAACAGGCTTCCTGCAACCGCAGTCAACCCCGTGGCACGCTACCTCTTTCAACATCCTGAGTTATATCCTCTACCCACAAAATCACCCACTGCCGGCTCTCCCATCGCAAACAACTACCTCGGGGTTTCGAAGAAGCGCATCTTTAACGACCAGTTCGACGTCAAGGTCGACTACCACCTGGGTACGAAGGACATGATGTTCGTTCGCTACAGTCAGAGCACGGCGGGCGACACAAACACCAACCCTCTCGCAATTACCTTCCCCATTGCGTCAACCTATCCCACTAAGGGCGTGGCATACCAACTCGTTCACACCTTTTCGCCTAACATTCAGAATGAATTCCGTCTGGGCTTCTTCCGTACGGTCTGGCACCAGGGAAATCCCAGCGACACAACTGGCGTATTCGGAGCCAACGGTAACGATACGGTTGGGATCGGCGGCGGTACCATCACGCAAGGATTCACAACCCAGGCTTTCGCATTAGGAACCGGAGTAGACGGCGGTGCCACAGCCGCAAATGCGAACATCGGAACCCAGGCCCTCTACTCCGATAACATCATGAACAACTACACCTACGCTGACAACCTCACAATGCAGAAGGGCCGGCACGTTATCAAGATGGGTGCACAGTTTATCCGCTACCAGCAAAATAGCATCTACACCGGTAACGACGGCGCGCAAGGACAGTTGCAATACAACGGCAACTTTACCGCGGCAACCGCAGGTGCCATTAGCAGCGCTGCTGCAACCGGCTATAACCTGGCGGACTTCTATCTTGATCGTGTCTCCTATGCCGGTCGCGGTACTTTGGTTGGTCATACCGGACAACGCCAGTGGCGTGATGCGCTCTTTGTCCAGGACGACTGGAAGATTCTTCCGAACCTGACACTCAATCTCGGCCTGCGTTGGGAGTGGGATCAGCCGATCTATGAAGTCAACAACAAACAGGCAAACCTCAACCTCCAGACAGGAGCGACGCAGATCGCCGGACAAAACGGCAACAGCCGTGCGCTTTACAACAATGTGTGGACGAACCTTATGCCACGCATCGGCTTCGCATACAGCCCAACACCACGGTTGGTCGTTCGTGGCGGCTTTGGTATGACAACCTATCTGGAAGGTACCGGAGCGAATCTGCGACTGACGATCAACCCGCCATTCCAGACCTCGCTGAGCTACACGTCATCGGCGCCTTCAGCCGGAAATGCTGGAACGAGCGTGACTGCCGAAACAGCATTTCTTGGCAACAGTACGACTTGCGCCTACACAACGACTCCATCCTGTGGCCAGATCTATCGTGCATGGGTGCCTAATCTGAAGCCTTCTACGGTACAGGAAGAAAGCCTGACGCTCGAATATCAGGTGAGCAATACCGCCTCATTCCAGGTTGGATATGTTGGTGAGTATGCGTATCACCTGATCCAGGCACGCTGGGACAACCAACTCTTCGGTCCTTGCTTCAACGGCACAGGCGGAGTCTTTGCCTACAACAGCGCACAATGCTTTGCCATCAACAAGGCACCGTACTACCAGGTAGTGGGTCAAAGCGGATCGGTACGCACCACCGCTTCCAGTGGCATGATGAATTACAACGCGATGCAGGCTACCTTCCGGCAACGCCTCAACCACGGTCTGCAGTTCACCGCAAACTACACCCTTAGCAAGTCGATGACGAACAGCATTGGCTTCTTCGGTGTAAACACCGTCAGCAACAACAGTGCCTATGCGGCAAATCCACGGAACAACTCTCTGGAGTATGGCCCGGCTGGTACCGATGCTCGACACAACCTCAACTTCAATATGACTTACGAGCTGCCTTTCGGACGCGGAAAGCAGTTTGGCAATCAGATGAACCGTTTTGTGGATGAAATCGCGGGCGGCTGGAAAGTAGCTGTTACCGGCTTCGCCTACACTGGGTTCCCAACCACCATCGTCAGCAACAACAATAACTCCGGTGTTGGATCGCAGCAGCAACGCATGATCAAAGCACGTCCGCTCTCCCTCAAGGGACGTAACGTACAGCACTGGTTTGGAACCGATGCGTCCGCTACGCCCTGCTCAACCTTTATTCCAGGTACAGTCAACGTAGTGGACAACGGAAGCTGCGCTTACATTCAACCGGCAAATGGCACGATCAGCCCTCAGCATCCTGGAACGGAACGGGTACCCGGATTCCGTCAGTTCGACGCTTCCGCGTTCAAGGATTTCTCCATCACTGAGACGCAGAAGATCAGCTTCCATGTGGATGCTTCCAATGTATTCAACATCGCAAGCTACGGTAATCCGGACCGAACGGCACAGAACGCCACCTTCGGTCAAATTACCACCGCTCGCTCAGGACCGCGCCTGCTGCAGCTATCGGCTCAATACACGTTCTAGTCTCAACCGTAATCCGGCCCGGACTAAAATCCGGGCCGGATTTTTTTTGCACATCAATCTACAAAATTGCAGTATCGTGGCTTGCCGCTACGAGCGGATTCCATCCATTCCATTTGCAGTCTCGAAATCCGATACCTTGTATCGCGGCTCCCCAAATCGCCCCTTCGACCGAGACGGCGCGGGTGCCCCATTCATTGACCCAGCTCATCGCAGCATGTGTAAGCAATCGGGTATAGCGTTTCAGACTTGTCAAGACCGGAAACCCGTAAACTGAAGAAAACAAAACGCATCTAAGTGCCGACCAGTTTCATCCGTTTCGTTAAAATAGAAACAGGAAAACTCTCCTAAAAATATTAGGAACCTCAGTTTGAAAACTTGCCCCGCAGAGCGTGTCTTGAGCGCATTCGAACTGCTGCAAAACACGGCTTTGATAGACGGAGAGAGAAAACCTGTCTCGGGAACGGAAGAAACAGGAAGTCCACCCCTATCTCCTGCTTTTCCAAGATTTTGCACAAAATAGTACGGGGGGAGGGGCCGCGAGTCCACTCTCCTCCCCGGCTCTTACATCCGCTCCGGTGCCTCGATGCCGAGATATCCAAGCGCCCGAACCATCTCCCGTTGTGCCACCGCGGCGGTTGCCAGATACAAGCCGCGCTTGACCGGGTCCGTCTCGTTCAGGATGTGGTGACGGTGATAGAAGTTGTTGAACTGCTGGGCGAGCTGAAAGGCATATCGTGCGAGGTAAGCAGGCTCCGAGGTCGCGATGCACTGCTCGATCATCAGCGTGAGCTTCGAGGCCAGCAGCCACGTCTCCCAGACCGTCGTTCCCTCCTCGCTATCGAGCAGGCCACCCAGGTCGAGCGAGGCAAACTCCGCCAGCGCGGCCTCAGCCGTCGTCCCGGCCTTGCGAAAGATATTCGCTGCCCGAACGATGGCGTACTGAACGTAAGGCCCGGTCTCGCCTTCGAAGCTGAGCGCATCCTTGAAGTCGAACGCGATCACGGTATTGCGTGTGTACCGCAGCATGAAAAACCGCAGCGCTCCCACACCAATCTGGCGTGCGATCGTGTCGCGTTCTGTCTCCGGAAGATCAGGATGACGCGCATCGACCTCGGCACGAGCCGCTGTGATGAGCTGATCGAGAAGATCATCGGCCTTCACGCCGAAGCCCTTGCGTCCGCTGACCTCGATGTAAGCGCGCTTCTGATCTTCCTCGCTGACGGTATAGCCGAGGTCAAGAGCGCAGC
The DNA here is from genome assembly GCF_059115365.1 of Edaphobacter sp. FHG110511_03. Taxonomy (NCBI): domain Bacteria; kingdom Pseudomonadati; phylum Acidobacteriota; class Terriglobia; order Terriglobales; family Acidobacteriaceae; genus Edaphobacter; species Edaphobacter sp. FHG110511_03. The sequence goes on from NZ_JBZYWL010000002.1 coordinate 138,979, forward strand.
GCGGTGTCAACGCTACCATTTCGTAAGAGAAGTGCGTGTACCGATCGGCCTCCTCGGTGAAGCCCATACCGCGCAACGCCTGCACCACCTGCGTCTGAGGATCGTTCTGCCGCGAATCGATGACGTTGTAGATGGCATCAGCGCGGCCGAAGGCCGGATGATCCCCCTCGCTCTCGCCGTCGGTCGAAATCCAGCAGGTATGCGTCGGATATTCGTGAAATCTTCTGTAGCCGAAGTCCTTGCCCGGCAAGAGACCAAATTTCCACAAATGATAAGCGATGTCCTTGCCGACGTAAGTGACCGTTCCATTGGAACGCACGATCACCTTGGCATCCTCATCCGGACCGTCGCTTCCCTCCTCCTGAGCGGTCTCAGCGGCTCCGTTGACAGGAGCGCGACGCATGACCCAGCAGCCCTTATTCTTTCCTCCGGTCTCGAAGTAAAGAACGCCCTTGTCAATCATGAGCTGTCGAGCAGCATCCCAGAAATGAAGATGGAGAATCTCGCTCTCTCGCGGGAGGAAGTCGTATTCGATAGACAGTCGCTCCATCGTCTCGAGATGACGGCGAAGGACGGCAGTTGCGATAAGGTCAGCCACCTCGGCAATCTCATTGCCGCCATGCTCGATCGCATGGAGCGTCTCGAGACGCAGCTGTTTGCGCGCAGCGGCCTGATCCGCATCGGCGGTGTACCACTGGGAGACGCGGGCATAGAGGTCCCAGCAATAAAAATCGATGCGCTCATTTCTTGTGGCGAGATCAGACAGCAGGTTGCGAGTAGCCGCAAGATCCAGACGCTCAAGGTGCATAAGACCGACCACTACGTCCGCAACCTGGACGCCCGTGTTATCGATATAGTTTTGAACGCCTACTTCGTATCCACTCTTATAGCTATCCGAACGGAGAAGGCGCTGAAACGTATCTCCAAGAATGGCATTGCGGAGGTGGCCGATGTGCGCTGCCTTGTTCGGATTGATGCTGGTGTGTTCGATCAGGCGGAAACCGGGGCCCCCGATGTCTGCATGTTGATCCCGGGCGATATCACGAGCAACACTGGCACGGCCAAGGCGAACATTGAGGTAACCTGCGCCTGCAACCTCAATCGAGCTGACGCCTTCAGGAAGCGAGGCTGAGAGTTCCGCAGCCAGTTCCGTGGCGATCGCACGCGGGGCCTTGCGGAGACGCTTGGCGAGTTCGAATGCCACCGGAAGCGCCAATTCGCCAAAGGCAATCGAGGGAGGCTGTTCAACCACCAGATTCGTAAGGGTAATATCGTACTTCTGAGCCAGGATGGCCTGAATGCGGGCCAACAGAGATTGTTGAACGATGCGATACATGCTTTTGGAACCGCCACTGTAGTTGACTTTGCTTCAGTTTACGTTACGCGATGGCCTGAAACCGATGTTGTCGCTGGATGCGCCAAAAGCCGAAGTACGAGAAAAGTTACAATTTACTGATTCTCAGCGCGACAAAGCGAAGATACCCGGGTTCTGCTAAGGAAGTTCCGTAGGAAGAGTTTCGATCTCTTCAAGCAGTGGCGTGTGTTTATGCATGCGGATGCGATGAAGAAGAAAGATCAATCCACCGGCCCCAGTCACGGAGACGAGCATCCAGACGTGAATAGCAAGTCCGAAGACGGCGGATAGAGCCTGCGGAGCTCTATGACTGACGAGGGAGGTTTTGACAGCCCACTCAAAGGGTCCGATCGCACCAGGAGAACTAGGCAGCATATAAGAGAGATTCGCAAAGGAAACTGCTTCCCATGGCGCCAGGCGATCTATTTTGAGGCCGACAAGATGGAGCGCGGAGACAAAAATCATACCCTCGCAGAACCAGATAGCAATACTCTGCAGGAGGAGAACGATATTTCCAGTGATGCCCATCTGCCGCAGTGTGCCGATGGCCAGAAGCAGCCAATGTTCGATCTTCTGGACAAGCTTATTTTGTGGAAGCCTTGAGAAGAGCTTGCGCACCGGAGCCTCAAGCTTGCCCGCTCCAAAGACGAGCACAAGAAGTCCGACTGTTGAAATGATGACTGCGGCGTCGGCGCCGTGGCGAATTTTAACTGGAAGATCAGCACCCATGGTTCGAACAAAGATCAGTCCCACGACGAAGACATCCAGCAATTTTTCCAGGATGACGGTACTGAAGATGGCCGAGGGTGCAGCGCGTAAATCGGGTGCGTAGGTGAAGATACGCATAATGTCGCCGATGCGTAATGGCATGATGTTGTTGGCAGCAAGCGAGGTCATGAGAACTCGCGCACAGGTACCAAAGCTGGCGCCCGTGGATTGCATCATGCGGGTCCAGCGGACACACCGCAAGGTGTAACCAGCCAAAGTAAACCCCAGAACGCCCAATATCCACATTGGGTAAGCAAAACTAAGAGCACGAAATTCAGACGGATGAATTCCGCGAAAGGTATACCAGAGGAAAAAAGCGCTGACGAGAAAGCCGGGGATTGTTTTGAAGAGGTTACGAGAGCGCGTCTGAGTCATCGAGGTTTGCAAAGTAAACGAATTGTCTCCTCGGCTCCTGCAGAATGAAAATAGAAACTTTCTTATTGTAACGTCACTATTCTTTCCAATCGAGTAGACCAGAACGATGATAAATACGTCTTATCAGCATTGCGCTTAACAACAGTGCTCTAAAGACGAAGTCAGATTTTTGTAGGCAGGCGAGAGTCCCTGCAATGGACCTCAGCAAAGAAGATCAAGGCCTGGAGTATTCAATACTTGGCAACTTCGGTGGTTTCGCTTCTCAATCCTGCTCGCACTGAGGCCCATGGTACTGGTCCACAGGTGCGGCGGCAGGAACGCAGATCTGCGTTTTATGGGGTGACGGCGCTAACACTGCTCGCACTTCTCGTGCACGGATATCATCCCTTTGCCGAAGACGGTGGGCTCTATCTAGCGGGCATTAAACGGGTGTTAGAGCCAGCGATGTATCCGCGCGAATCAGGATTTGTCCTGGGACATCTTCGCTTTTCTATCTTCGCTCCCGCTGTGGCATCCGTGATACGGATAACCGGCGTAAGGCTGGAAATCGTACTGTTGCTGATCTATGTTGCCAGCATCTGGATGACATTGTGGGCGGGGTGGTTACTGGCGGAGCGATGCTTTCAAGGCAAAGCACGCCTGGGCGCTGTTGCCCTGCTGGCGACCTGGTTCACCATGCCGATCGCCGGAACATCTCTGATGCTGATGGATCCTTATGTAACGGCACGAAGCATTTCGACGCCCTGCATTATGCTGGCTCTCGTTTTTGCACTCGATTTTCTTTTGCACTGGCAGCGGATGGGCGAGCCGGACCGATGGGCTCTGGTAAAGATGAGCCTCATATTATTTCTTGCGGGCTTAATGCACCCGTTGATGGCTGCGTATGGCTTCGGCTACATCGTGGCTATGGGGACTGCCATGACGAGCCGCCGAAGAAACTGGCTCATTGCAGCAATGGCGCTCTGCATCTCTGCAATTACAGTCGCTGCGATCCTACAGAAGGTGGGGCAGCCAGAGAGCAGCGACTATAGACAGGTCGCCATGTCGCGCTACTACTGGTTTCTTAGCCGGTGGCACTGGTATGAATGGATGGGTTTGGCAGGACCCCTGGGGATTCTAGTCTTCGCCGCCTTCACCCGTCAGAGATGGAAGAACGGGAGTGCGAAAGTTGTTTTAGCTCGAATGTGCATCGCAGCCGGTACCGCAGCGGTGTGTGTAGCGCTCATCTTTGCAAGGCCAGGAGCAACGAATCTGCTTGTAGCGCGCCTGCAGCCGTTGCGGGTCTTTCAGACAATCTACATCGTTATGATCCTGTTCGTCGGAGCACAACTCGCCACATGGCTGGGAAGCCGGAAGGTGTGGTGGGGCGCAACGTTTGCGGTACTGGCGACAATCATGTTCATGGCCGAACGCAAGACGTTTCCCGATTCTGCCCATATTGAATTGCCTTCAGAACGGCAGAGCAACTCATGGGTTCAGGCTTTCGAGTGGATACGCGCCAACACTCCCAAAGACGCCTTGTTTGCCCTTGATGCAGATTACATTACCAAGCCAGGCGAAGATGCGCAGTGCTTCCGTGCAATCGCTGAGCGCAGCGCCCTGCCAGATTATTCAAAAGATGGAGGCGAAGCAGCTATTACGCCCTCACTCACGGAAGACTGGAAGATTGGGCAGGCACTCCAAACAAAACTAAGCGAACGCAGCGACAGGGAAAGGATTGCTTCCCTACGACCGGCAGGGGTGAATTGGATGGTGCTCGCACGAGGCGCGGTTACATCGTTTCCATGTGACTACGCAAATAGCGCAGTGAAGGTATGCCATTTGCCGACGGGAAATTCTCACACTTCGTCGCCGTATCTTGAAGCAAGTCGGTAAATCCTGCCTCCGGCATCAAGCCATTTGCACGGATAAATGTGCTAACTTGAATATGTGGTTTGAGAGCGTAGCTCAGTTGGTAGAGCATCGCCCTTTTAAGGCGTTGGTCCTGGGTTCGAGCCCCAGCGCTCTCACCATTTCCTCCATCAAGCTGCTATTTAGAATTTCTCATCGTCACGATTGAGAAGACGCAAACGTCTGCTCAACTCCCTGCTCGAGCGTAGTGAAGGGATCGCTGTAGCCCGCCGCCCGGAGCCCCAGAACGTCGGCCTCGGTAAAGTGCTGGTACCGATTCTTCAGATCCCCTGGAAATGGGATGTATTCGATCTTGGCTGGTCCGTGGACGCGCATAAGAGCTTCTGCAACCGCCTTGAAGGTGCGGGCTTCGCCAGTACCGGCATTTACGACTGCCCGCACGTCTACAGGGGTACTCCCGTCTGGCAAAAGACCCGAAAAAAACATATTGATGCGCGCAAGGTCGGCTACAAAGACAAAGTCGCGACGCTGCTCTCCATCGACATACCCCCCAGAGCCTTCGAACATGCGAATGGTGCCGGTGTCTTTGAGCTGCTTCGTAAAGTGATGCATCACGCTTGCCATACGGCCCTTGTGCTGTTCGCGTTGGCCATAAACGTTGAAGTATCGAAGTCCAACCACGGTACTCTTGATCTCGGGCATAAGCCGGCGAACGTAATTGTCAAAGACCAGCTTGGAGTAACCGTACACATTCAGAGGTCTCTCATTCGCAGGAATCTCGGTAAAGCTGGTGCTGGCTCCATAGACGGCGGCAGTCGAAGCATAGACAAAGGGAATCTTGTGCTCGAGTGCAAAGTGAAGAAGCTCCTTCGAGTATGTGAAGTTGTTGTCCATCATGTAATGGCCATCGTCTTCAAGCGTATTCGAGCAGGCGCCCTGATGGAGAATCGCGCGAACCTTCGCACCGTCGATCGCCCCTGACTTTACGGCTTCACGAAACTCCCTCTTATCCATGAAATCGGCGAACTCTGCGCCTTCAAGGTTGAGGAATTTCGGGCCACTCAGATTTGGGGCAGGGGCTAGGTTGTCGACGACAAGAATGTCCTTATGGCCGGCCCGATTGAGCTCGTGGACAAGATTGCTTCCGATAAACCCTGCGCCGCCGGTGACGATAATCAATTTTCCTTCTCCTGTGTTGCGATCAATTTTCTGACAATGTTCGTAGTTGAGAACCCTTCGACCGTGGGGACGATCTCCACCCGCCCCCCGAAGGCAAGAACCTCTTCGTGGCCCACGACAGTTTCAATCGTATAATCGCCTCCCTTGACCAGCACATTGGGCTGAAGGGCACGAATGAGCTCGAGGGGAGTGTCCTCCTCAAAAAGGACTACAGCATCGACTGATGCGAGAGCTGCCATAACTCTCGCGCGCTCCCGTTCACCTACGATAGGACGTGTAGGGCCCTTGAGGCGGCAGACGGAGGCATCCGCATTGAGCCCGAGCACCAGCTTCGTGCCGAAACGGCGGCAGTCTTCAAGCAGGGTTATATGGCCGACGTGAAGCAGATCGAAACAGCCATTGGTGAAGACGATCGTCTCACCTGAGGCGCGCCATTCCGCAACACGCCTGGACACACGGTCGCGATCCAGAATCTTGTCGCCAGCGGTAAGATTCGTGCTCGGCGTCAGTGCCGCAATCAGTTCATGTTGCGCAATCGGAACCGTACCCATTTTGCCGACGACAATTCCCGCGGCCAGGTTGGCAAGGTCGATGGCGGTCTCGACCTTGAGGCCACCAGCAAGACTTGCAGCGATCGTGGCGATCACGGTGTCGCCTGCGCCTGAGACATCGAAGACCTCTCGCGCACGCGCCGGAGAGTGATACCGACGCTCCGGCCATAACACGCCGATTCCCTTCTCGCTCATCGTCACGGTGAGGAATTGAAGATCATGCTGGGCAACCTGCTGCTGTCCTGCATTCAGCAAAGCATCGGTCTGATGCCAGGGAATCCCCGTTGCCAGCGAGAGTTCGCCCAGGTTAGGACAGACCGACGTTGCCCCTGAATATTTGCTGAGATCGGGTGTCTTGGGATCCGCAAGCACGGGAACGCCTTTCTCGCGTGCGGCACGGATCACGGATTCACAGAGCTCGCGTGAAAGTGCTCCCTTGGCGTAGTCCGACAGCACCACAGCGTGGACCTTGTCGACCAGCGATGTTGCGCGCTCGATAAGGCGATCCATCTCCACCGCGGGCGGAGTATCACGGCTTTCTATGTCCAACCGCAGAAGCTGCTGAGTTCTTCCGACGATCCGAGTCTTCGAGATAGTTGGCAGCGAGCTTGAAACGACTCCTACCGTGTCCACACCTACACGTTCAAGTATGGTCTGCAATTCGCCCTGCTCGGTATCGGATCCCCAGAAGCCGGAAAGAACTGCCTGACAACCAAGACCTGCGAGATTCATGGCTACGTTGGCGGCACCTCCCGCGCGTTCGTAACGCTGGGCGTGGCGAAGCACCGGTACGGGAGCCTCGGGAGAGATACGCTCCACTTCTCCATGGATATACCGATCGAGCATAATATCGCCCACGACCAAGATTTTGAGCTGAGAAAACCCACCTTCGAGGAGGTTCAGAATGGAATGAAGTTCCGGCAACATGCTGTAAGTGTCGACTCCTTCTTGTCCATCATCGCATCTCTGTACGAGAGATGCGTGAATACAACGATTGAGGTAAACGTTCGTTCAACCTAGAATGGAGCGCACCTGCTCGACTACTTCGTCAACCGTAATCGACGTAAGGCAACGCTTCTTCTCGATAACGCACGTCTCCAAACCACACCCCCAACATTCGACCTTGTGATAAATCACACGATGCTGGCGGCCATAGGGAAACCATACATAGGGCTTATTGCGTGCCCCGAAGATTCCAACGCAGGGCGTCTGCACTGCAGCGGCGAGATGCATCGGGCCGCTGTCATGGCCGATAAAGACCCGGGCCCGTCGAAAAACCGCCCCACTTTCGCGAGGATTCAAGCGACCGCAGAGATTCACAACCGATCCGCCCCCTGCCTGACGCCATCCTTCCGCGATGAACTCGCTGGTCTCGCTCTCGACAGGGGCACCATTGAGAACGAGGGAATAATCGGGATAGAGCGTCGCCAACCTGCCAAGAAGTGCGCGCCAGTTCTCGCGGCCCCAATCATTGGCTTGTATCTTCGTCCCAACGCTTACCGCGACAAATGGTCTGGAAGCGAGCGGCCCAAGAGCCTCGTCAGCATGAGACTGCTCCTCGGCCGTGAGATGCAGGTCCCAGCTCGCGGGGTCTTCCAGATGGGCATCGCCCAATGAGGCGATATTGCGGGTCAAACGGGCTGCTTCAGCCTCAAAGGATTGAGTTGAATCATTCCATAGCTGCTGCTGCATCGCTTCGGTAACAGGGATGCCTACAATCTGGCGAATTCCACACAATCGAAAAAACTTCTGGTCTCGTTGCGCGGAGACCGCGCCGCGAGCTGAGCCGAGGTAGACAAGAACATCGGGGCGCCAGCGGAAGAGCGTCCACCACAGGCGAACGAGACTTCCCAGACTGCGTGTTCCCACTCCATAGCTGAAATAACCGTCGACTAGTCCTGTGTGCTCGAGAACGGCTGCGACAGGCGCAGCTTTGGCATTCACGGGCAGATTCGTCAACATACGCCGCTCAGCTTTAGGAAACTTCCGCGCAACCAGATGCAGCGCGGGGAGTGCCACCAAGGTGTCTCCAAGACTGCCAAGTCGGTAAATAAGCACGCGGCGGGCGGAACTCTGATTTTCGCTCGTCAAGTCTGGGGTCATGTTTCATTACTAGTCTGCGGGTTCTCGTCATTCCCTGCAAGAGCCAGGAGCTGCGAACTGGTAAAGTCTATCCGTGGAACTTCCGGATTATCAGATGCTTAATGCTTTCTTCATCCCTCAGATACACGACGAGACCACGCAATTCTGGCATGGGTCGGGCCCTGGACAGAATCCTGATCCTGACCTTAAGGACATCGATTCCCTAATCCGTGCGCAACACCGAGCCAACTTCGATCTCTGGCATCAGGAAGACAAAGCCCGCGATCCCCAGGCAACGGATCATGAAATCGCAGACGTAAAGCGCTCTATCGATCGCCTGAACCAACGCCGCAACGATCTCGTGGAGCAGATCGACGTAAAGCTTCTCGCAAGCTACGAAGGCGCTGTAAGGTCACATCCTGATGCCCCGCTTCACTCCGAAACGCCGGGAATGATGATCGACCGTCTTTCTATTCTTGCTCTCAAGATCTTTCATACCCGCGAAGAATCCATCCGAGAATCCGCGACAGAGGAGCATCGGGATCGTAATCGCGAACGACTCGCTTTTCTCGAGGAACAGCGGGACGACTTGTCCCGAGCCCTGGACGCTCTTTTCAAAGACTTGGCCGAAGGTCGCCGACGTTTTAAACTTTATCGGCAGATGAAGATGTATAACGACCCGGACCTGAATCCGGCAATTTATAAACGCAAGGTATGAGAGATTCTGCCAGTTGCAAGCAGTCCTTCTCACGGCATGGTAACCCGATCAGGTAGTTGACCTCGAGGCTGTGGCTGCGTATAAATCCGAGACTGGAATAAATAGAAATCAGTTAGCCGCTACAATAGCAGACTGAGGAGTGCGCCCCACAGGCAAGACGAACAAAACCATGGCAAAGACCGCAATTGCTTCCAAGCGCTCTACCCGCACCCTTGCTGGTGCGGTCTCTCCGGCAGACGATCCAGCGCAGGCGCAAGTTCTCGCAAACTACGAGGTTGCCGTCCGGCTGATGCAGGAAGGCAAATTCGAAAAAGCCCGCTCATCGTTTGAGAAACTCCTTGCAGCAGGAGCCGGAAATCTTTCCGACCGCATCCGGATGTACATCAGTGCATCGACGACACAGCTCTCCCGAGAAAAAGCCAGCTTCACGAACCATGAGGAGCATTACGATTACGCTGTCTCCCTGCTCAATGACGGTCACTATGAGGACGCGAAAGAACAGTTCCAGGAGATCCTGAAGCAGAAGGCGGATGCAGATTACGCCTTTTACGGACTCGCCGTGCTCGCTTCGATGACCGGCGATTCGCACACGTGTCTCGAACACCTGACGGAGGCGATTCGCCGGAATCCACGCAACCGCATTCAGGCGCGCGCAGACTCTGACTTTCAGGACATGGCTGACGATCCTCGATTTACAGAACTTCTCTATCCCGAGATCTAGCCGTCTCTGATCTGCCAACACCCCTGCGCTTGGCACGCTGCTTCCTCCGGTACCATGGAAGCAGCGCAATGCAGCGACGAGGTGTTCGTGAGTTTGCTTAAACCAAATAGTCCCATCGAACGACCGCTTCGCGTGGTCGCCATCGGTGGCGGGACGGGGCTGTCGACGCTCTTGCGTGGGCTGAAACAGTACGTTCCCGTCCAGGACAGGCGCAGACGCTCACGCATGGAGACAGCCGTTACTGCCCCACCTGGAACCTCTTCTCACCTGATTGGCGAATTGACCGCAGTGGTCACAGTTACAGATGATGGCGGTTCCTCCGGACGCCTCCGGGAAGATCTCAATATGCTACCCCCCGGTGATATTCGAAACTGCATGGTGGCGCTTTCCGAGGACGAGTACCTGCTTTCGCGCTTGTTCAAATATCGCTTCAACCAGGGGGAACTGGACGGCCACAACTTCGGCAACCTCTTCCTGGCGGCACTTAGTCATGTGACCGGAGACTTCGCCCAGGCTGTCCAAACCTCATCCCAGATTCTTGCCATACGCGGCCGCATATTCCCCGCCACCACTGAAAATGTAACTCTCGCTGCCCAGATGGACGACGGCTCTACAGTGAGCGGTGAGACGAACATCACGCGAAGCAAAAAAAATATCGTAGAGCTGAACCTCATTCCGGCCGAAGTCCATCCCTTGCCCGAGACCCTGGAGGCAATCGCAAACGCCGACCTCATCACCCTTGGTCCCGGTTCGCTCTATACCTCCCTGATCACGAACCTGTTGGTTCAAGGCATACCGGAAGCCATTGCCGCCTCCAAAGCAACGCGCGTTCTTCTCTGCAATCTCATGACACAGGCAAATGAATCCCTGGGACTTACGGCATCGCAACACATCGAAAAGATTCTGAGTCACGCAGGCAATGCCGAAAAACTCTTCGATTATGCGCTGATCAATACCGCCCCCATATCACCCAATACCCTGGAGAAATATGCGAGAGAGGGACAGGAGCCTATTGTGAGCGATCTGGATCGCATCCGGCAGCTTGGGGTCGAACCGGTGACCGGTAATTTTCTCCACGAAGGCGAGGTCCTACGCCACGATTATGACCTCGTAACGAAAACCCTGCTGGAGCTATGCCTCACCCGGTCTGCAGCAGCGCAGCATGCATGATCGGAGCGTATGCAGACCACGGTAGTGGATACTCCCATTCTCGACGGCAAGTGGGTCCGACTGGAACCGCTCTCGCGCAATCATTTCTCCGGCCTCGAAGAGATTGCCTTCGAGGAGAAAATCTGGCGGTACATGCTTACCCGAGTCAGCAATCGAAGCGAGCTTGAGGGGTGGATGGAATCCGCCCTTGCAGCAAATGGTAACGGCCACATTGTCTGGGCAACCATTTTGAAAGCTGAAAACGGCATCGTGGGATCGACCCGGTTGATCGAGCTTGACATGCGTCACCGCACGGCAGAGATCGGCCACACATGGATCTCGCCTCGCTGGCACGGCGCAAGCGTAAATCCTGAGGCCAAGCAACTGCAGCTTCGCTATGCCTTCGAAGAGCTGGGCTTAAATCGCGTCGCCTTCAAGACCCACCATGAAAACCTCCAATCGCAGGCAGCGATCCGCAAACTCGGCGCAGTCTACGAGGGAACATTCCGCAATCACAATGTCATGCCGGATGGGTCGTTACGTCACAGTGTCTGGTTTTCGATTACGCGGGAAGAATGGCCGCAGGTGCGATCTCGACTAGAGGAGCGTCTGCGGGTAGATCAACCGTCCTCTTAAGCTGGCCGCATGCGGCATAGATATCTCGTCCACGTGGGCGACGAATGTAAGCAGGCATTCCTGCATCGATCAGCATCTTCTGGAAGACCGCGACGTCCTCCGGCTTCGGCTGCGTATAAGCGATCCCGGGGCCGGGATTCCAGACGATCAGGTTCACCTTCGCCCTCATGCTCTTCAGTAGCTCTAATACCTCGCGGGCGTGTTCAGGCTGATCGTTAACGCCGCCCAGCAGAACGTACTCAAATGTGACCCACTCGCGCTTCCCCAGAGGAATCGTCTTCACCGCCTCAAGAAGCTGCCCAATATTCCATTTGCGCGTAATCGGCATCACCTGCTCCCTCACCTCGTCGTTGGAGGCATTGAGACTGAGAGCTAGCTTGGGTCTGAGCGGCTCTTGCGCAAATTTCCTTATAGCGGGCTCAATCCCACTGGTCGAAACCGTCATCCGCGATTCAGGGATGCCGATCTGCTTCACAAGCAGTTCGACGCTACGAATGAACTCGTCATAGTTCAGAAAGGGCTCCCCCATCCCCATGAAGACGAGGTTGATCCTATCCTTGCCCATCTTGATGCCATGTCGGTTCAGTACCGCCACAACCTGGCCAGCGATCTCTCCCGCAGTCAGGTTCCGCTTGATTCCCAGCTTTGCTGTCAGGCAGAACTGGCAGTTCACCGCGCATCCCACCTGGCTCGAGATGCAGATCGTTGCCCGCCTATAACCGCTCTCCGCCAGCGCACCCATGTTGCGGCGATCTTGTCTGTGCAACTGTTGACTGGACAGCGCAGAAAACTCCGAGAGGTTGCCCTCCAGGCCATCGGCGGCTTCTTCCTCAAGCGAGGCATCGCTTCCATCTCCGCGCTCTCCACCATCGCCATCCGGCATCCAGACTGTCTCTACGGTTTCTCCGTCCGCCAGGCGCATCAGGTAACGCTCCGTGCCGTCCACAGACCTCGCGGTCTGGACGATCTCAGGCAGGCCTACCGCGTAGCCCGCCTGCGTTAACCCATCTCTCAATTCGTGCGGCAGAACCGTAATCTCGTCGATAGAGCTAACTCGTTGACGATAAATAGCTTCCGAGATCTGCTTCGCGCGGTAGTTTTTATGGCCGAAGCCTTCCATCAGGACAGCGAGCTCCTCCGGGAGGTGGCCGAAAAGCGGTCCTCCCGTGGCCTTTACACCCAGCGGCAATGCCTTTGTTTTGTTCAATATAGGGGTCACAACTTCAAGCAATCTCCTTGCCTTTCTATAGTTTACGCCCAATCCTTCTGCTATGAAACAATAGAGACATGGCAGCAACCACTCTGATTGAAGATATCCGCCTTACTCCACGTGTCCCCCGCAGCATTCGCAAGACAGTCCTCTCCAATGGCCTCATCGTCCTGACAGAGAGCATGCCGCACCTCCGCAGTGTCTCCATGGGGGCATGGATCGGCTCAGGCTCACGTGACGAAGCTCCCGAGATCAACGGACTCTCCCATTTTCTGGAGCACATGGTCTTCAAGGGAACCACCACGCGCTCAGCTCGGCAAATCGCACGCGAGGTAGACACGATCGGCGGCAATCTTGACGCCTTTACCGGCAAGGAGACCGTCTGCTTCAACATCAAGGTACTCGACGAGCATGTAGGCCCGGCTCTCGACGTGCTCTCAGATCTGGTACTGCATCCTACCTTCACCCCAGAGGACCTGGACCGCGAAAAGGGCGTCATTCTCGAAGAGATCAAAATCGACGAGGACAATCCTGACTACCTCGTCAACGAGATGTTTACCCAGAACTTCTGGAAGGGAGATGCTCTTGGTCGGCCGATCCTCGGAACCAAGAAGACCGTCTCCAGCTTCGATCAGACGACCCTGTTTGACTTCTATCGCGATCGCTTCACTCCGCGAAACATCGTCTTTTCGGCAGCGGGAAATCTGGAGCATGAGAGCTTCGTCGCCGAGGTCGAGCGGCGTTTCGGCTCGCTGGCTCCAGGAGCAAGCCACACCTTTCCCCATCGCGAAACACCATCATCGAACCCGCACATCACCTTGAAGAACAAAAAGTCGCTTGAGCAGGTGCAATTGTGCCTCGGAGTCCCTGCTCCGGCCGTAAGCCACCCCGATCGCTACGGCATTTATCTTTTGAACAGCATCCTTGGAGGCGGGATGAGCTCTCGGCTCTTCCAGACCATTCGTGAGGACCGCGGCCTGGCTTACTCCATCTTCTCGGAGATGAGCCCTTTCCGTGATACCGGATCGCTTTGCATCTACGCCGGAGTTGCCGTCGATAAGACCATGCAAACCATTGAGCTCACAATGCGTGAATTGAGCCGTCTGAAGCAGGAGGCAGTGAGTGAAGCCGAGCTTGGTCGCGCCAGAGATCAATTGAAGAGCAACATGGTGATGGGATTAGAAAGTGGCTCCAGCCGGATGGCTAACCTTGCACGGCAGCAGATGTATTTCGGTCGCTTTTTTGGAGTGGAAGAGATCACTCGTGAGATCGAAGCTGTCACGCCAGACGACATTCAGCGGCTCGCCCGGGAGCTCTTCCGGCCCGAGGCTATGGCCATCGCCCTGCTTGGGAACCTTGGCGAGATGAAGGTTGAGCGCGGTGACCTCGTATGCTGATAGAGTTTTGAGGTTGGCATTACCATGGCATACGACGCAGCGAGGAACAGGATGAAGGCAGAGCACCGGCTACGCATTGAGCAGTACCAAGAGGAAGTCATTCAGGAGAAAGAAGAGGGTTTTACCCTGATCGAACTCCTCATCGTCATGTCGGTCATGCTGATCCTGATGACGCTGGCGGTTCCCCAGATGTTGAAACTGACCAAGCAGGCCCACGAGACCTCGGCCATTCAGTCGGTTCGAACCATCGTACAAGCGCAACTACAGTACAACTCGATGTATCCAGGCAATGGATTCTCATGCTCGCTGCCTCAGTTGGGTGGCGACCCGAAATCCGGTGCTCCATCGGCTCAAGCGGCACAACTGATTGATGTAGGTCTTGCCACTGGCAACAAAGCTGGTTACACGTTCTCTATCACCAACTGCAACAAGGTGACAGTGAATAATCAGGACATGTACACCTCCTACCAGGTAACGGCTGTCCCCAACTCAGTGGGCAAATCGGGCGATCGCGGTTTCTGCTCCGACGAGAACAACCGCATCACCTTCGATCCAGCGGGCGGAACGAACTGCACACAGCCCATCCAGTAATGCTGAAACAAATTCTGATCCTGGCCATGGTGTTTGCAGCGCCCGGAATCGCCGTTGCGGCGGATACGGATGCGCTGCTCAATCGCGTGGACCAGCACTATAACCGTCTCACCTCCCTGCGAGCGCGCTATACCGAGCATTACGCAGGCATGGGGCTCGACCGCACTGAGTCCGGGACCCTGTTGCTGAAGAAGCCTGGCCGCATGCGCTGGAGCTACGACCAGCCCGAGGGCAAGCTCTTTGTCCTCGACGGCAAATTCGCCTGGTTCTATAACCCGGGAGACGCTCAGGTACAGCGTCTCCCTGCAAAGCAGCTTGACGATCTTCGCAGTCCACTGCGTTTTCTCCTTGGCCATACCCAGCTAAAGAAAGAGCTTGTCAAGCTGACCGTAACCGGAGATACGCATGGCATTCATATCTCGGGAATTCCGAGAGGGATGGAGCAGCGTATCCAACGCCTTACGCTGGACGTTACTCCTGATGGGGAGATCCAGCACATGAAGCTTGAAGAGATCGACGGCGCAATCACCGAGTTTGCTTTCACTCAAGTGGAGGAGAATGTGCCAACGCGCGAAGCCGACTTCGTCTTCTCTCCTCCCGACGGTGTAACCGTCGTAGATGCTCTTCCTCCGGTCTAATTCCAGCAGTTTCATCTGATTGTCATGGGGAACCCTGACCATAAACTTATGCACTTTTTCCTGTGCATTTAGAGAGTAGACTTTAAGAACCGAAGAAGATAACGTCGCGCGTGACCGCAGGCCGCGCAGAAATGCAGATTTCCAATGTCGACAATCATTTCGAATACGCTTTCTACCGAAGATTTCTTCACCGCTGTTCACTCCCTCCATCCTAAAGTTGCAGTATTTGATTGCGATGGAACCCTCTGGTCCGGCGATGCCGGCTCCTCGTTCATGAAATGGTCTATCGAAACTGGACTGGTCTCACGTGAGGCCGCGGACTGGATCGATTCGCGATATCGCGCCTACTACCGCAATGAGGTCTCCGAGCTGGCGATGTGCGGCGAAATGGTTCAGCTCTATCAGGGCCTGCGTGAAGACGAGCTTCGTCGTGCAGCCCGCGAGTTTTTCGCGACTCGCATCGAACGCAACATCTTTCCCGAGATGCTCGACCTGGTAAACGAACTGCGTTCCAACGGGACCGAGATTTGGGCTGTAAGCTCCACGAATGACTGGGTCATTGAAGAAGGTGTACAGCGCTTCGCCATTCCTGCGGAACGTGTGCTGTCTGCGCGGGTAGAGGTAAGAAACGGAATCATCTCCGACACTCTGCTTGATATCCCCACAGATGCGGGCAAGGTCGCTTCCCTCAATCGGATGGGCATCACAGCACCGGATGCGGTCTTCGGAAACTCCGTCCACGATGCCGCCATGCTCGCAATCGCACGTCGGGCATTTCCCGTCAATCCAACCACAGGCCTCCTTGAGCGCAGCACCCAGGAGGGATGGCCTGTTTACTATCCCGCGTCTGTGGCGGCCAGCTAAGGATTATTCGGGCGCATTCATGCGCGAGTTGGCGTCTAATACTAAGAAGACAGGTGAGAGAGCCGATTCGCAAATTGAGAGAACAGATTGACAACGCCGCTGCACAAAGACCGGTACGGTTTGTGGTGGCTGCGCTGATTCTCCGCGATACCGACTCAGGGGTTGAAGTACTGATTTGCCAGCGCAAGCCCGATCAGCCGATGAGCCTCAAATGGGAGTTCCCCGGAGGCAAGATTGAGCTTGGCGAGACCGCTGAAGGCGCTCTGGAGCGCGAACTCAACGAAGAGCTAGGGATTACCGCCACAATCGGCAAACGCATTGCCGGTGTTCGCCACAAATACCGCAACGGTGGAACGATCGATCTTCAGTTCTTTGTCGTGCGCGAATTCACCGGAATCCTCGAAAACCGCATATTCAATGATATGCGCTGGTCTCCGCTTGAGCGACTACCCGAATTCGACTTCCTTGCCGCCGACCTTGGTCTGATCCGCGATCTCTCCGAAGGCAAGCTTCTCTAGCTTCCTCCACGAATTCCATTCCACATCAGCACCAGTGACAAGCACGTCACGATGATCGCCGTAAGCCAGGCCACGATGTTGAACCAGCGTGAGTTCGTGTACTTTCCCATCAGCTCATGCTTATTGATCAGTCGCAGCATGAAAATCAGTACCACTGGCAACAGGATGCCATTGAGCACCTGGGAGCCGATGATGACCTGGATCAAAGGAAAGTTTGGAATCAACACGACCGCTGCGCCAAGCGCCAGCAACAGCGTGTAGAACCAATAGAAAAATCGCGCTTCTTTGAATCCCTTATCGAGGCCGCTCTCCAACCCCAACCCTTCACATACGGTATAAGCCGTAGAGAGTGGCAGGATGCAGGCTGCGAAGAGTGAAGCATTGAAGAGCCCCGCCGCGAACAGAATGAAAGCATACTGCCCCGCCAGCGGTTTCATAGCATCGGCCGCGTCGGAAGCCTCGGTGATATTACGCATTCCGTGGGTATAGAGCGTGGCTGCACAGGCTACGATGATGAACCATGCCACAACATCCGTGAAAATAGAGCCCACAATGACGTCGAGACGCGAGTCTTTATACTGGCGAACCTCGATTCCCTTCTCCACGATCGAAGACTGTAGATAAAACTGCATCCAGGGAGTGATCGTCGTGCCGATAATGCCGATCGTCATATAGACGTAGTTTCGGTCGTGCCAGACATTCCGGCTCGGAAATTTCACCGTTTGCACCAGGGCTTCGTGCCAGTTCGGGCTGCTGAGCACACCAGTGAAGATATACGCGATATAGACCACACTGGCGACAAGAAAGACCTTCTCGACGCTTTTGTAATCGCCTTTGACGATCAGAATCCATACGATAAAGGCGCAGACAGGCACACTGACGTATTTGCTGACGTGGAAGAGCTGCATGCTTCCCGCAATGCCGGAAAACTCCGCCATAACATTGCCGAAATTCACGATCACCAGCAGGATCATGACAAAAAATGTGACCCGCAGGCCAAATTCCTCACGGATCAGGTCGCTCAACCCTTTTCCGGTAACAACCCCCATTCTGGCGCACATCTCCTGGACAACGATCAGAGCCAGCGTGATCGGGATCATTGTCCACAGCAGCTTATAGCCGTACTGTGCACCAGCTTGCGAATACGTCAGGATTCCGCCGGAATCGTTGTCTACATTGGCAGTGATGAAGCCGGGGCCGAGAACGGCGAACAGCAACATCAGCCGGTTTCTCCATCTACGCCACAGTGTCATCGAAGCCCCTTAAGTCACGAGAGAGGACAGTATTTGGATGACCTACTTTTTAGGCCAGCCTTGAATTGTGTAGTGAACCGGGTGAGCACCCGTCTACCTTTTAGAGTATCCCGTTAACCGTTGAAGAACGCGAACGCCTCAATTATTCAATGCCCAGGTGCCTCCAGATCGAATCGACCCGCGCCCTCACCTCCGGGTCCATCTCCAGCATCGGCGGCCAGGGGCGATCAAAGCCCTCCGCCTTCCACTTCCGCGTAGCATCGATCCCCATCTTGCTGCCATAGTTTGGCAGACGGCTGGCATGGTCCAGGGAATCAACCGGCCCCAGCGTGAATTGGATGTCTCTTTCAGGATCGATATTGTTGGTCGTCCGCAGCACAACCTCGGGGATATCGTGCACGTCGCAGTCTTCATCGACGACAATGATGCACTTGGTAAACATCGCCTGCCCCATCGCCCAGATGCCGTTCATCACCTTGCGCGCATGCCCGGCATAGGACTTGCGGATCGAAACGATCATCAGGTTGTGAAAGACACCCTCCGGAGGCAGATTCACGTCGCGGATCTCCGGCAGCGTAAGCTGCATCAGCGGCAGGAAGATTCTCTCCACCGCCTTCCCCATCCAGGCGTCTTCCATCGGGGGCTTGCCGACAATGGTCGCCGCGTAGACCGGATCTCGACGATGCGTAATGCAGGTGATGTGAAATACCGGGTAGTCATCCTGCATGGTGTAAAAACCTGTGTGGTCGCCGAAAGGGCCCTCTGTCCGGAGCTCGCCAAGTTCAACATAGCCCTCGAGGATGTACTCCGCATTCGCAGGCACCTCGAGATCGACGGTCTCAGCCTTGACCAGTTCAACAGGCTTCTGCCGCAAAAATCCCGAGATGATGTACTCCTCCACGTCGGGCGGCGCAGGAACGATTGCACTGAAAGTCGTCGCCGGGTCGGTTCCTATGGCGACCGCAACTTCCATGCGTTCGTTGCGAATCTTCCCCAAAGCGACATGAGGGATCGTTTCCAGGGACGACGCCATGGCCGTTCCCCCTGCGGTCAGAGCCATCAGGTCAACGCCGGTGGCAACATCTCCGGACGCCGCACGCAGACGCTCGCGCATGTGCTCTGCCGCTACCTTTTGACGCTGCCAGTGCATACCGGTGGTGCGGCTGTCATAAACCTGCATGCGGTACATCCCTACGTTGCGTTTCCCTGTTTTGGGATCACGTGTAATTACACAGGGCAAGGTAATGAAGCGGCCTCCATCGTGAGGCCACGTCTTTAGCACCGGGATCCGATTGAGATCGACATCGGCCCCACGCAGAATCACCTGCTTGCAAGCCGCGTCCTTGGCGGAGACAAGCTTCGGGAAAAAAGCGCCAACCTCGGCCAGCTTTGGCAGCATCTTCAGTTTGTCAACAAATCCAACCGGCGTCTCAGGCTTCAGCAGGATTCGGATGCGGTCGGCAATGGCGTCCAGCGACTCCGTCTCGAGCGCCAGCTTCATCCGGCGCTCACTTCCGAACTGGTTCATCAGCACGCGAGCGCCGGGATAGCCCTTAACATTCTCAAACAGCAGCGCTGGCCCTCCGGCCTTTGCAGTGCCGCGCCCCATCTTGGCGGCACGATCCGCGATTTCGGCCATCTCCAGAAGAGGATCAACTTCTACCGTAATTCGTTTCAGCTCTCCTGCTTTATGCAGCGTGTTGATCCATTCGCGCAGATCGTTGTAAGCCAATTCCCTCTCCTGCCGCATCCCGATGCGGTCCGCTGTCTATGGTAACGGGTCGTGAGTCGAGGGGAAAACCCTGCACCGGTATGGGAGTCAGAGCTTCACAAAGATCTTCTTTTGCCACAGAATCCAATTCGGAATAAAACACACCAGAACGAACGCAATGGCAAAGGCCACAGACGTATTGTTCGTGGAGCCGTGGCTCGCGAAGATATTCCAGTACACCCAGCCCCATCCCGTGAGTGGCTTGCCGTCGGGAGTCACCCCGGCCATGTGAATCAGGGAGAGCGTCTTCTCTACGATTGCCGCCACCACGTATGCAACGATCGCATTCGAGCCGAAGACCAGCCACGGCCATGTAAGCCGCTTGCCAGCCTTCGTCTCGTGGAACCGGCGGATATCTATCAGCCAATAACAAACGGCCAGGCCCACCAATGCACAGCCCGCGGCAAACAGGACATAGGAACTCGTCCAAAGTTTCTTGTTGATTGGAAACCAGATGTTCCACATCAGGCCCGAAGCAATTCCCACGAATCCCGCAAGCAGCAGACCCAAAGCACACTGGGCGCTGGTAATTGAGGGCGACTTCCCCCCTGCGCGGCGAAGCCACAAGGCGGAAACTGCGCCCAGCAGCGTCGTTCCAATCGCTGGGATCGTGCTTAGCAGCCCCTCCGGGTCCCGAGTTCCTTCATAAAGTCTGCCGGTGTGGAACGCGCTTTGCGTAAATGCCATGGTGCCACGGTCAATCCAGGCTGCCAGGTTGCGGTCCGGATCGAGCAAGGGAATCTCATGCGTCGGAACTCCGAATCCCGGAACCGGTACAAAGCGCATCAACAGCCAATAACTCACAAGCAACGCCGCCGTAATCGCCAGTAGATTCCGGGCCTTCTGTGTCATCAAACAGATGAGCGCAGCAATCAGATAGCACAGTGCGATTCTCGGAAGCACACCATAAATACGCAAATGCGAAAACCGGAAGTACGGCACCAGATTGATGAGCATGGCGACGACAAAGATCGTCGCTGCCCGCCGCAGCGTATGCAGCGCGAGCTCTCGCCGGCTGGCCCCCCGTTGTAGTCGCGCATGGATCGACAAGATGATGGCAATGCCGACGATGAAGAGGAATGTCGGGAAGACCAGATCCGTAAGAGTCCAGCCATTCCATGCGGCATGTTCCAACTGCGTGTAGACGTGTTTGCCGTCGCCTGCATCGTTGACGAGGATCATGAAGGCTATGGTGATGCCTCGCAGGACATCGACGGAGAGCACGCGCGAAGAAGGCGCAACGACGGTCTTGGACACTCTTGCCGGATCGGCTAGGGTTGCGGAAAGTTCAGCCATGGTGATCCATGATCGCTCACAAGCGGCCCTCTTGTGCAGTTTTTTTACCGGGAACAAATCCCACCCCACAGGGGTCTAACCTTTTACGGACTCATTCCTCGCAAGTGCGCCCCTGAATCCAAGGCGGTTCGGAGGTGTCCATGTTCGAGGAAAATATGATCGAGTCGCAGATTGCGCAACTCCCGGCAACAAAACAATGGACGATGGCGGGATCCATTGCGCTTCAAACTGCGCTGGCGGCAACTCTGGTTGTCCTTCCCCTGATCCATCCGGAAGGCCTAGCCTTTCATAGAGAAACAGCACTGGTTTTTACGCCTCCGCTACCACCCCACTCACCGATCCCGGTAGCGCAATCACAACGGGCATCCCCCCAGATGTCGACCGCATTCTCGCCCCCGGCTGCAATGCACCCCCTCATACACACTTTGATCCCCACCCCTGAACCAGACAATATGAGACCTTCGATGACAGGGCCATCAAGCTCCGCTTTCGGCATGGGAGAGGCGCTCTCCAACGCTCTGACAAACCCTAGCGGTCATGGAACCACGGTCACTGTAGCTTCGCCACCTGCTCAAACGAGGCCTCTGCGAATCTCAGGGGGAATCTCCGCCGGAATGTTGGTCGCGCCGATCCATCCCATATATCCTCCGATCGCGCTTGCGGCAGGAGTCTCCGGAACGGTTGTTGTAGAAGCCATCATCTCCAAGGCCGGAATGATCGAAAGTCTTCATGTCATCAGCGGACCTGAGATGTTGAGAACCTCAGCGATGAATGCAATTCGGGCGGCACGCTATCAACCCTTCCGGTTGAATGGCGAACCTACCGAGGTCCAGACCACGATTACAGTGAACTTCACCTTGGGAGGGTGATTGGCTTAAAGGGCTGGCTGGACTGTCTTCGATTCGGGTCCAGACGGCGCAGGCGCAATCTCTTCAGGGAGTACCGCGGAAGCGGGCTTATCTACGATGTAGTCGACAAGCGGATAGCCCGCTTCTTTCCATCCGTCAAAGCCGCCACGCAGGGGTCGCACCCGGTACACTCCCATCTTGTGAAGTTGCAGCGCAAGTTTGGCGCTGGTCTCCTCGCTGGGGCACGTGCAGTAAAGAACGACATCGCGATCGCGCGGGATGATCTCGCTGTGTTGCCGGATCTCGTTGGGGCCAATTCGCAGCGCTCCCGGAAGCACACGGGGATCCGGAAGATAGTCCAATGGGTGCCGCAGATCAACGATGAACGGCGGCGTATTTCCCTGCAGCGTTGCCTGATCGATCATGGCTTTCAGCTCTGCCGGCTCCAAGCGCAGTTCCCGAACCTGTTGCAGAAACTTCCTCTGCTTCAGGAAGCGATACGCCATTATGCCGATCACCATCAGGACAAAGATGGCAAAGGCAAAGTGGCCAAGCCAGTGGAAGAACCGCCCGCTCTTCTGCGCAAGGTCGCCGAAGAACCGCCCGGCCAGCAGAAAGGTCTCAGCCCACACGATAGAACCCGCGAGATCCCACAGAAAGAATCGTACGTACGGCATTCCGATCTGTCCCGCGATCGGAGGGGCTACTGTGCTCAGGCCAGGCACAAATTTGGAAAACAGCAGCGTCGCAGGCCCGCGCCGTGAAAAGTAGCCTTCCGTCTTGCTCACGCAGGTGGATGCCTCGAACGACAGCTGGCATAGCAGTTTCAGAACGCTGTTGCCGTATCTCCGTCCGAGCGCAAACCACATGGAGTCCGAGAGCATGCAGGCCGCCAGGACTGCCAGCAGTGCGTAAGAATGATGAATCTTATGCGTCGCCGAAAGAGTACCCGCCGTCAGCAACACCGGGATGCTGGGC
Organism: Edaphobacter sp. FHG110511_03; assembly: GCF_059115365.1. Classification (NCBI taxonomy): domain Bacteria; kingdom Pseudomonadati; phylum Acidobacteriota; class Terriglobia; order Terriglobales; family Acidobacteriaceae; genus Edaphobacter; species Edaphobacter sp. FHG110511_03. The sequence goes on from NZ_JBZYWL010000002.1 coordinate 161,727, forward strand.
ACGGGAACGCCAATCTGTTCCACGAGCACCCAGAGGAACAGAATCAGGTAGGCGTAATGAATGAAAAAGGCGAGTGCAATCGGCATAACAAACGGTCCAATTATTTATACGTATGCGGATTGGATGTCCACACGTATCTTAAAGATACACAGCCCGGCGACCTGAAAGTTGCCGGGCTGTGAAGTTATTAAGGTCAGAGGTTATTTGTCAAGGATCAGCGGCATCTCCACCAGATGCTCACTCAGAAACCAAGACTGCAGCTCGTTCGGACGCAGGACATCGCTCACAACCAGGTCATTGGTCCCTTGATCGCCCGCTTTATCGGCGGCTTCGGAGATATCGAGGCAACTCTGAATAATGAGTTTATGCGCCTCGAGCAGACGCGAAATCTGCACCGGGACCTGCTCTTTGCCGCGCGGCGGTTTCGCAATCTTTGTCATCTCAGCCGCGTCGCCTCCCATGGCGACCGTCACGCCGCCCCGCAGCTGAACCCGCTCTGCAATCGTATCGACAATCTCGACCTGCTCGTTGAAGTGCTTATCGAACAGAAGATGCAGCTGATAGAACGTGGGTCCGGAGACCTGCCAGTGATGTTTCTTGTACATATCGCGGAGCGTGATCGAATCCGCCAGCAACTGGTTCAGCTGGGCTACCATCTCCGCTCTTACCTTCGCATCCAGAGCATGCGGCAGATCCTCGATGACCGTGCCGAACTTCTGTATCTCACGCGCATGCGCGTGCCAATGGGGCGCTGCCGAAGGATCGGCCACGCCAGCTTTCTTTATTGCAACAGCCATCATCCACCTCGTTTGAATACATCTTTTCTTATCAGATGCCGAGGTGGATGAGGTGGTTACTCGTTTGTGAATTGCGCTATTTTACCGATACAACCGGCGTGACCGAGTACCCCGGACGGAGTTTGTGGTCGTTGTTCTCCTGGTCCAAGTTGGTGAAATCGATTCGCACTGGAATGCGCTGAACTACTTTGACATAATTGCCGGTCGCATTTTCCGGTGGGAATAACGAGAGCCGTGAACCCGTCGCTCCACCAATCTGGCGGATCGTGCCGTGGAACTTCTTTCCGCCCAGCGCGTCGACCTTGATTACTACCTTTTGACCATCCCGCATATGCTCGAGCTGGGTTTCCTTGAAGTTGGCTGTTACCCACAGGTTCGTCAACGGGATGATGGTCAGAAGATCTTGCCCGACTGACAGGTTGGCGCCGACGTTGACGTTCTTCTTGTTCACGATTCCGGTGGTCGGGGCCGTGATCTTGGTGTAGCCCAGGTTAAGCTTTGCCTGATCGACCTTTGCCTGTGCCTGCTTGACATCGGCAACAGCAGCATTTGCCTTCGCCTGCTGCGCGCGAATCTGGCTGGGGCCATTCTTGGTGGCTTCCATCGCCGTCGAGCGGGACTGCGCCAGCTTCTGCTGCGCCTGCCGCACCGCCTCCTGCTGCCCGATCAGAGTGGACTCAGCCTCGAGTACCCCGGCGCGATTTGCGGCAGCCGCGGCAACCGCCCCGTCAAACTGCTGCTTGGAGATAACGTCCTTCTCAACCAGCGGCTTGTACCGCTCCACATCGAGATTGGTTTTGATCTCATTCGCCTTTGCCTGGTCGACCCGAGCCTGCGCCGCGGCAACCTGCTTTTGCGCCTGGGCCACTGCAGCAACACCTCCCTGCACGTCAAAGCCAGTGGTATTGATGCTGGTGTTCGACGTGATGGTGGTGATCGGAACGTTCACGTTCGCCTGAATTGCGGCAGCCTCAGCGCTGGCAAGGTTTGCCTGTGCCTGCTCGAGCGCGACCTGGAAGTCTTTCGGGTCGATCTCGGCCAGCAGATCTCCGGCTTTGACTTCCTGATTGTCCTCGACATAGACCTTGATGACCTGGCCCGCGATGCGTGAACTTACCTGGTACAGATCGCCATCGACCTGGGCATCGTCCGTGTCCTCTGTGAAGGTCGAGTGCCAATAGAAGAGGGCAGCGCCGATCACCAGCAGTGTCACCACCGCGATAACGATCAGCTTGCGGCGGGACTTCTTCTCTGGAGATTCGTCTTCCGGCTCCGGGGCGTGGTCCTTATTCGCTTCGTACTTCTTCTCTGCTTGCTCTGGCAAGGTTACTTTCCTCCGAGATAATCTTTGTAGTTTGTCTGCGCCGAGCCCAGGGCACGTGCCAGCGAAAGCTTGGCAATGTTGTGCTGGTAAAGCGCACTGATGTACTGATCGTTCGCCTGCTCGGTCTGCGATTGCGCCTGCGAGACCGGCAGATTGTCCGAAACGCCCGCTTTGAACCTCTGCTGTGCTTCGCTAAGAGCTTCATTTGCCAGCTCGACGTTGGAATGCGTTGCATCCACCAGCTTCGCCGCTGCCTGGATATCCAGGATGGCATCGCGGACATCCTGGTTGACCTGTTGCGCCTGGTCTCCCAGCCGTGCCCGGGCCTGCTCAAAACTTGCCGCGGCGACCTCGTTCTGTCCACGCGTCTTGGCAATCTGAAGAACCGGCACCGTGATCTGTCCTGTCGCCGTATAGCTGGAATGCGAATGACCCGGCGTCTGGCCAAGGTCACCGAAATCTCCGACGAAACTGGCAACCGGCAGCTGATAGGCCCACGCCGACTTCTTCTGCGCGGCGGCCGCCTTCACCTGTTCATCCGATGCTGCGAGATCCTTGCGGGTCTTGAGAGCCTGATCCACACTCGCCTGGGGATCGACATCGTTGAAGACCGCATACGGCACCAAGTCGGTCAGACGGTACTCCTGGTCAAGCGGAAGACCGATGACTCGAGCCAGGGCGAGCTTGTCTTTCGCGAGCTCATTTTTGGCCGAGATCAGCGTCTGCTGCTCGTTCTGATAATCAACTTGGGCCCTGAGAGCATCGAGCTTAGGGCTGGTGCCGGCCTCGTGCGCCGCTACCGCCTGATCCAGCGAAACCTTCGAAGTTGCCAGCTCCGCCGTAACTGCTTCCACGCGGGCGTTGTCCGCGATGCAGAGCAGGTAGGAATTTCCGACCGTCAGCACCACCAGGTCGCGGGCATCCGCGGCGGTAAGCTTTGCGGCGGCGAAGTTATGCTTGGCCGAAATGTAATTCTGCAGCGCGGAAAGGTTGAACAGGTTCTGCGTAAGGTAGGCGCGAAAGTCAACAACCTGAAAAGGCCCGATGATCGGATTCAAGCCTGGGAACTTCAAACCGTAGGCCGCCAGGTTGACCTGCTGGACGTTGATGCTGGCCGCACCCGTCACTGTAGGAAGAAGCGCCTGCAGCTCTTCAAGTCGCTGCCCGTTCGCGTTTCTCTGCGCCGCGCCCTGGAGGATGATTCCAAGGTTATTCCGCAGGCCGCGCTGAATCGCATCGTCCAGCGACAGATCCATTAGAGTACCGGTAGATTTTCCCTCGACAAGGCTGCCTTTGAAGGAGTCCTGTGAGACCTGGGCTCCATTCTGTCCAGAAGCGGTGTAGAGCTGCTGCTGGGCACCGGCGACCGGCGAGCTCTCATACCCGCTGCTGGGTCCCGTTTGCGTCGGTCTCGGCTGGTTGCCCGAGGGTGCTGTCTGCGTCTGCGCCAGCGCGGGCAAGCCGGCGAGCGTCAGTCCGGCGATGACGACGGCGCCGCGGAGAAGGCGCGCTACTTCGGTATCGATCGCCACGCTAGCTGCGACCTTCCTTTTGGATTGAACCATAGCTTCGATGTTAATCGTATCTCCGTCTTTTCCAGCCACACTCTTCTATCCAAGTATTCAAGAAGAAGGGTAGCGCCTGGGCCTAGGATTTCTATAGGAATTCTGATGCTTGGCATCGTTTTGGCGGCTCAAAAAAGTTTCGCAGGCGATTGAGCGGCATGGAGTTCGGCCCTTAACCGCATAGAATGGACTTCTTTCCGGAAAAGATTCCGTGAACAAGAGATTTCAGGAGGATCGATGGCAGAGATTGGAGTTGCAGTAATCGGTTTTGGGCTGGCTGGGCGTGTCTTTCACACCTCTTTCGTAAGCGCGGTACCTGGGTTGAAGCTCGAAGCGATCGTGCAACGGCGCGGCGATGAGGCCGCCAAGGCGTATCCGAAGGCGCGTATCCTGCGCTCCGTAGACGAGGCGTTCGGCGATCCGGCAGTCTCCCTGATCGTCGTGGGCACCCCTAACGAGACTCACTACGACTTGGCAAAGCGGGCGCTGCTGGCCGGGAAGCATGTCGTGATCGACAAACCCTTCGCGGCGACGAGCGGCCAGGCCAAGGAACTGGCAGAGATTGCTGAAGAGCGCAAGCTGGTGCTGGCTCCTTTCCACAATCGCCGTTGGGACGGCGATTTTCTGACGGTCCGCAAAGTGCTGGAGTCGGGGGAGTTGGGCCGCGTGGCCACGTTTGAATCTCACTTCGACCGCTTTCGTCCCCTGCCCCGTGAGGCGACCTGGAAAGAGGAGGGGAACGACGCCAACGGGATGCTGTTCGACCTGGGACCGCATCTGGTGGATCAGGTTCTGACGCTCTTCGGCGTTCCGCAGGCGATTACGGCGAGCGTTCGGCGCGACCGTGACACGACCGCCATCGAAGATGCCTTCGACATCATGCTGCACTATCCGAAGCTGCAGGCCTTCTGCCGGGCGACCATGCTGGCCGCCGAGCCGGCTCCGCGCTTCCTGATCCACGGAACCAATGGAAGTTTCCGCAAGTACGGCCTCGATCCGCAGGAGCCCGCGCTGGTAGGGGGCGCCACGGTTCCGCCCATGGGCGATGCCCGTGTCTGGCTGGCTGAGCCGGAATCGGCCTGGGGGACGCTCACTATCGCGCCTGACCCTGCCGAACCGGGCGAGCTGAATCGCACCACGGTGAAGACGGAGCTGGGAGACTATCGCGGCTACTATGCAAACGTTCGGGATGCGATTCTTGGCGTCTCGCCCCTCAAGGTCACGCCGGAGGACGCTTATCGTGTGATTCGCCTGCTCGAGATGGCGCGGCAGAGCAGCGCGGAAGGGCGCAGCTTGCCAGTTTCTTTCTGACGCCCCACTCCCTCTAAATTGTGCAAAGTATTCTTTTTATTGCATTTAGCTGTGGACTTAAAGTGCAAAGTCTTGATTCCAGATACCTTACTTGTAAGGTATCTGGAATCATTTACTTACAGCTTATACCTTGATTGTTTGAGGATAGCCGCGGATTGTTCGCGATCCGTTTTAAGCGTAGCAGAGAAGATCGAACTTATCGGCACTGTTCATCTTCTGATAATTCAGTAACTTGTGCCCTGTAGGGACTTGACACGGCTCTCTAGAGCAGAAGTGCCATGCCATGGGCGAGAACCGCCTGGAAATCTGCTTGATAGATTGGAATCTATGAACGATGTGGTTAAGGTAACGGAGGATCTTCCTGGAGGCTTTCTCTGGGGAGCGGTAAGGGCGGGTATCAAGGCGAGCGGAAACCCTGATCTTGCGGGTGCAGTGGTGGAGGGTGTGGGGCAGGCGACGGCGATGTATACCTCCAACCAGGTGGTTGCGGCTCCCGTCACGGTTGGCCGCGAACACCTGGCTACGACCAGAGGCCGGGTTGGGGTGGTTCTGGTGAACGCCGGGAACGCCAATTGCGCTACGGGACAGGTAGGGATCGATGCCTGCAAGAGCACCTGCGTGGCGGCAGCCGAGACCTTCGGATGCATCTTCGACGAGGTCTTCCCTTCTTCTACCGGCATCATCGGCGTTCCCTTTCCCGGCGACAAGGTGATCGCCGCCCTGCCTGCACTGAAGTCATCCTTTGGGAACATGCCGGAGCATGCGGAGAGCTTCGCGCGAGCCATCATGACCACCGACACCCGCATGAAGGTGGCCCAGGCCAAGATCGAGGTCGATGGCAAAGAGGTGCGGATCTTCGGCGCGGCGAAGGGTGCAGGAATGATTCATCCCCGGCTGGGAGCTCCGGTAGCTCCTCACGCGACGATGCTGGTGTACCTGTTCACCGACATCGTAGCGGATGGCTCGCAGCTGCGTGAACTTCTGCCGCATGCGGTGGAGCGAAGTTTCAACTCGATCTCCATCGATGGAGATACTTCGACGAACGATACGGTGCTTCTGCTGGCCAGCGGAGCGAGCGGCGTTCGCCTGAACGAAAAGACGGAGCAGAGTTTTGCCGAGGCGCTCGCCGAGGTGTGCGGCAGGTTGGCCTATGCCATCGTCGATGACGGCGAAGGCGTGACTCACGTGGTGACGCTGCATATTACCGGAGCCCGGAGCGAGTACGAGGCCAAGCAGGTGGCGAAGTCGATTGCCCACTCCCCGCTGTGCAAGACAGCGTGGTCGAGCGCGGACCCAAACTGGGGACGGTTGATGGCGGCGGCTGGTTACAGCGGAGTGGAGTTCGACCCGGCACGGGTGACAGTACGGATCGGCGAGGAACCGGTGTATGAAAACGGTATGCGTTCCTCGGCGTTCGACGAGGCTGCGGCGCATCGGGTGATGCTCCAGAGGGATTACACGATTGCGATGGATATGGGAGAGGGCGAGGCGGAGTGCAGGTTTGTGACTTGCGATCTGACGGAGCAGTACGTGCGGATCAATGCGGATTATTCGACGTAAAGCCATCATGGCGCATAACGCCAACGAATGCCGCATTTCAGTGAATGCAGTTCGTTCCCGGAAGCGGCATAGCTCCATCTCACGGGGTTAGGTTGCGGATGGCAGGATTGCAGGCCCTTTCGATGCAGGTTCAGTCAGTATCTGTGACCGCGAGGATGGAAAGTGCGCGAGCGCGCCGATCGAACAAAATCGCTGTCCAATCCCAAGCGATCCCCCCAAACCATCGTGTCCAGGCGTTGTGGGTTGAGTAGTAGCTCACTTCAGAGAGCCTGAGGCCGAAGAGTGCCTCACAGAATGCAAGTGAGGTTTCCTTTTCTGTTCTCCCGTCACCTCTGGCACTAGCACTGGTATAAGCACCGCCAGCGTAGAGCTTTCGCGCCAACTCCCCATCAAAGAGGAACGAACTTGTCAGTCGAAAGTTTCCATCATATTCAGCATCTCCAATTTCATACTCCTCATCGACTCCGTAACGTCGAAGTTCATTTCCAGGAATCTCCAAGTTCATGATCTCCGCGAGCTGCTCCGAGCTCACGACCTCTCCCAGTCTGCGAACTACAAACGCAGGATCGTCGGGCTTTGACGGTTCAATTTCCAAATCTGGCAGGGCGTGATTGACTTCGACCCGATCGAGAAGCTGCCTAAGAATGCCGAATTCGAGTAACCGGTCCCTCGATGCAAACCAGTCGAAAGCCCTGCTGGGGCCCACACGGAACGAAGCGAAGAGAGCTCCACCATTGACGTGGGTTGCACATATTTGGCTCAGCACGGAGTCCAACCGGGGATCAATAAGCGGTCTGATCTCTAAAGAAACCTGTTGACACATTGTGCGTGCCAGAGCAAAAGTCGGTCTCTCATGATTTGCATCCGGGGTCAGCAATTCCATAGACACAGATCTTAAATGTATCTCGCAGAGCAGATCGTTTTCGGGGGCCGGGACAACATAAGTACCAGTACGGGGAAACGCGCGCATAGCGGAGGTATTCGGGATTGCTCAACACAAGCCGACTTGCGAGGACTTATTGGCTTCTCAATGAGTGACCAGGCGACTTACCGTAAATCGACGTTCCAGACTATGTTTGGAGTGCAATATCGGCACGCCTGACGGCTAAGACATTCGATCGGAGGAACCAAACTCTGTAATTTGATGACGTTGCCTTTCTGTACGATAGTCTGTGAGTTCCTGGTTTCCTATGCCAGGGGATTCTGAGCTTCGCCTGGTGCGAGTCGCAGCGAGAGCAACAGGAGCAAAGCGAAGATGAAATCCCGGAGTTCCAAACCCGCAGCCGCTTCGAAAAAACCTCCTGAGCAGAGACATGCCGCTCTCGTGAACGATTCTTTTCCTGTGGTCGCCATTGGAGCCTCCGCTGGTGGCCTCGAAGCCTATAAGGAATTCTTTCTTGCGCTGCCGGTGGACACCGGAATGGCGTTCGTGCTGATCCAACATCTGGACCCAAGCCACGAAAGCATGTTGACGGAAATCATCGCCAAGACGACAAGGATGCCCGTCGAAGAAGTTAAATCTGACGTCACGATCCGGCCAAACCGCGTCTATGTAATTCCTCCAAATGCGCTGATGGCCCTGACCGGCGGCGTTTTTCAATTGTCACCTCGCGACAAAACGCCAGGCCAGCATCTGGTGGTGAATTTCTTCATGCACTCTCTTGCCCAAGAGCGTAAAAGCAGCGCAATTGCCATCGTCCTTTCCGGCACGGGAGCGGATGGCACGGCCGGCATGGAGGCCGTCAAGGCAGAAGGCGGAATTACTTTCGCCCAGGATCCCGCCACAGCCAAATACGACGGAATGCCGCGTAGCGTCATCGATTCGGGGTGCGCGGACTTCATCCTTGCGCCGAAGGATATGGCAAAGGAGTTGCAGCGCATCCAGCATCATCCCTATGTGCACCTGGAAAAATCAGAGGAAGAGGATTCGAGCGCGGAGAAGCCGGGCGCCGGAGGAGTCTGGTGCCGAGCCTCAAGACCTGGGACTGGCGAATGCCGAATCTGCCGCGTCCCATGCAAGAGATTTCAGCGTGGTCCTTGCTCAACTTCGCAAGGCCAGCGGCGTCGATTTCAGCCAATACAAACCGAACACCATTCATCGCCGAGCATTGCGGCGAATGTTGCTGCTTAGAGTAGATTCGTTGCGTGACTATGCGACCTACTTGAAGGAACACCCCGAAGAGGGAGAGAAGTTATTTGAGGATGTTCTCATTCCCGTGACCAGCTTCTTCCGAGACTTCGAAGCTTTCGAGGCGCTGAAAACCCAGGTTTATCCCGCCATCGTGAAGGAGAAGGACAACAAAGGCATCATCAGAATGTGGGCGCCAGGCTGCTCGACCGGTGAGGAGACCTACTCGCTGGCCATGACTTTACTGGAGTTCCTGGGCGACCGGGCTTCCAGTTTCCAGGTGCAGATCTTCGGAACCGACCTGAACGAGAAGGGCATCCAAAAGGCGCGTGCCGGGATCTACCGGGAAAGCATCGCGGAGGAGATCTCGGCGGAGCGCATGGCTCGCTTCTTCGTCAAGGTGGATGAAGGCTATCGGGTCAACAAGGCGGTGCGCGACATGTGCGTCTTTGCCCAGCAGGACCTGGCGAGCGATCCGCCTTTTTCGCAGATGAATGTCGTTGCCTGCCGCAACCTGCTCATCTACATCCAGCCCGTGCTGCAAAAGAAGATCATTCCCATCCTGCACTATGCGTTGAAGCCCACCGGCTTTATGGTTTTGGGCAGTTCAGAGAGCGTCTCCGCTTTTCCCGAACTGTTCTCAACGGTGGACAAGAAGCACAAGATTTATAGCAAGAAAGCCATCCTGTCACGCCTGCACTACGACTTTGCGCAGAGCTATTACCCCCCGCAGAGCACGCTCAGGGTCTCCGGCAACTCGCTGAGATCCCTCTCCGCGGACAAGGATGAGCTGGATGTGCAGGCTGAGGCTGACCGCGTGGTGCTGCGGGAACACGCTCCGGTCGGAGTGGTGATCAACAGTGAAATGGAGGTGGTTCAGTTCCGGGGACAGACGACGCCCTATCTCGCGCCTCCACCGGGCAAACCCAGCCTGAATGTGTTGAAACTCGCGCGAAACGGCCTGGCTATCGAACTGCGTTCGCTGATCACCGCCGCGACGAAAAAGGGCGCGACCGCCCGAAAAGACGGTATTCCGTTTGACGAGAACGGGTACAAGCGGATGCTGAACCTGTCCGTGGCGCCGCTGGGAGACAAGGAGCCTGCAGAGAAGGGGGAGCGGAACAGACAGTTTTTCTTGATCCTCTTCGATGAGATCACGCCGCCGGTAGCCCCTGCTGTCGAAGCTATTTCGGTACACAAATCAAAAGGTCGCAATCAAAACGATCAGGAAACCGGACGGCTGAAGCAGGAACTTACCAGTACGCGCGATGCCCTGCGTTCCGCTATCGAATCGGAAGACTCGCTCAAAGAAGAATTTCAGTCGGCCAACGAGGAAATACTTTCCGCGAATGAAGAGCTGCAGAGCACGAACGAAGAACTGGAGACTTCGAAGGAAGAGCTGCAATCGGCCAATGAGGAACTGAATACGCTGAATGCCGAGTTGCGCAACAAGAACAACGAACTCCATGACCTGAGCAACGATATTCTGAATTTGCTGAACAGTACGCGAATTCCTGTTGTCATGCTGGACCGACGGCTCTACATACGGCGCATCACACCAGCGGCAACCAAACTGTTCAAGGTAGTCCCCGCAGACGTTGGGCGACCATTTGCCGATATCAAGCTCAATATCGAAGAGTCGGACCTAACACCTCACGATCTCGAGTCGGAGATCGCAAAGGTCCTCGACAGCCTGCTGCCGGTCGAGTGCGAGGTGCGAGACCTGGAAGGCTGCTGGCATGAATTGAGCGTGTTGCCATACCGTACTCAGGACAACAAGATCGATGGCGTGGTACTGGCTCTGCAGGACATCGACACGGTGAAGCGCAGCCAACAGTATCTGCAGAGGATTATCGAAAACGTCCCGACTCCGCTGCTGGTGTTGGACGCCGACCTGAGAGTCCGGTTTGCGAACGAGACCTTTTGCGCCACATTTCAAGTCACCCGCGAGGAGACGGTCGGGCAGTTTCTGTACCTCCTCGGAAATGAGCAGTGGAAGGTTCCAGCGCTGACCGAATCGCTGAAAAAAGTGCTGCCGGAGCACAAGCTGGTGCAGAACTTCTCTGTCACGCATGAATTTCCGAGGATCGGACGGAAGACAATGCTGGTCAGCGCCCGGAAAATTGAAGACATCGTCGAGCAACGTGCTCCGCTGATGCTACTGACCATCGAAGACTTCACCGAGCGCAAGGACGCAGAGATTGCCCTCGCAAGGCTGGCCGCAATCGTCGAGTGCTCAGACGACGCTATCATCGCCAAGAACCTCGATGGAATTATCGAGAGCTGGAATCGCGGCGCACAGAAGCTTTTTGGGTATACGGCGGAGGAAACAGTCGGACAGTCCATAACAATGCTAATGCCTCCGGACCGGGTCGAAGAGGAAGCAGTCATTCTGGGCCGCCTCCGCCGTGGGGAGCATATCGATCATTACGAAGCCGTCCGTCGGCGCAAGGACGGGCGGTTGCTCAATATCGCCTTAACTATTTCACCCATTGTCGATGAACACGGTCAGATTGTGGGCGCATCGAAGATCGCACGTGATATCGGCGACCGAAAACTCACGGAAGCCGTATTGATCAAATCGGAAAAGATGGCAGCCTCGGGACGCCTGGCGGCGACACTGGCTCATGAAATCAATAATCCATTGCAAGCTGTAGCGAACCTGGTAACCATCTGGGCACGATCTCCTGGGCTGGATGAAGAAGGCCGGGCATATGCGGCGATGGCGGAAACCGAGCTACGCCGTTTAAGCCATCTCACGCAACAGTCCCTCAGCTTTTACAGGGAATCCATTGTCCCCATACCTGTCAACGTAGAAGAGACGATGGACGGCGTCCTGAGCATTTATGGGAAACGCATCGAAGCTAACGGGATTCGTGTAACAAGGCGGTATCGATCAGGTGGTGCGACGATCCAAACCTATCCCGGCGAGATTCGCCAGGTCTTCTCCACTCTGCTTCTGAATGCGATGGAGGCCATCAACGTGGGCGGGACTATCGAAGTCCGGGTTCGGAAGGCCTTTCGCTGGCACAATCCGGAGATCCAAGGCCTGCGGATAACCGTCTCTGACAACGGAATGGGCATTTCTGCGGCCAACATCCCTCGTATCGTTGAGCCATTCTTCACCACCAAGGGAGAGAAAGGAACCGGGCTAGGTCTCTGGGTTGCGAGCGGAATCGTAGACCGCTCCGGCGGTTCCATTCTGACTCGAAGCAACGCAAGTCCAAGCAGGCATGGAACCTGCTTTTCGATCTTTCTACCCGCCCAAATCTTAAACAAACCGTTGTAGCTTGTTACACCAACCCACCACAAAGACGGCATTGCCAAAATGCTGTTGCAAGTGCTGCCTGAATGGCGAAGCTGTCAGGTCGCTTGGAGAACATTTGTGAAGATCCAGGAAGCTAGCCCTTCGAGGTAGCCTCGTCCGTGTAGAAATCTGCGATCTGGCTGGCGTACTTCTTCTCAACGATGCGGCGCTTCAACTTCAAGCTCGGAGTCAGCTCTTCGGTCTCCACGCTCCACTCCTCGGGAACGACACAGATTCGCTTGATGCTCTCGAAGTTCGCCAATTGCTGGTTCACTCGATCCACGATCTCCTGATATGCCTTGATGACCTTGGCATGCTTCACAAGCAAGGCAGCGTCTTCGGTCTGCACGCCCTGCCCCTTGGCCCATCCCTTCAATGCAGCCAGATTCGGCGAGATGAGCACGCAGACGAACTTATGTTTGTCTCCCACCATCGCCGCGTGACCTACCAGGGTATTGGCTTTGAGCTTGTTTTCGATCGGCTGCGGTGCAATGAACTTTCCTCCGCTGGTCTTCAGAAGCTCTTTCTTGCGATCGGTGATGGAGAGAAAGCCATCGTCATCGAGATTCCCGATATCCCCCGTTTTGAACCAGCCATCCTCGGTGAACGTCTCCTCGGTCTCCTTGTTTTTCTTCCAGTAGCCTACGAAGATGGAGGGCCCCTTCACCTCCAGCTCGCCATCGGACGCGAAGCGGCACTCCACGTTCGGCATCGGTTGGCCCACGGTGCCAATTCTGTTTGCTCCCGGATAGTTCAGGGCGATTACAGGCGAGGTCTCGGTGAGACCATACCCTTCGAGGATCAGAATTCCAGCATCGGCAAACCATCCGGCCGTGTCCATTCCAAGCGGGGCTCCACCGGAGATAAAGATCCGTACATGTCCGCCGAAGGCCTCCGCAATCTTCCCGAAGACGAGCTTATTCGCCAGCTTCCAGCTCAGCCCAGCCGGCTTTCTGCTTGTGAGAATCTCTTCCCTATGGGATTTGCCGACGCTGAGCGCCCATTCCAGAATTCTGTGCTTCAACGGCGATGCGGCGGACTTGCCCTCCACAGCTTGTCGAATCTTCTCGTAGACCCTGGGCACGGCCACGACGATCGTGGGCTGAACTGTCTTCATCGCCACAGGCAGTTGATCGAACTTCCCGCAGTAGGCCAGCTTCGTTCCGTGACACAGCAAGGCATAGTCCAGGTGTCTCGCGGTGACATGGGAAAGAGGAAGAAATGAGATGCCGGTGTCCTGGTCGCCCAGGCCGAGCGGGCCGGTGGAGTAGTTCAGATTGCTGGCGAGATTGCCGTGCGTCAACATCACGCCCTTGGGCTCGCCGGTGGTGCCCGAGGTATAGATGATGGTTGCCAGATCCTCGGGCCGTGCTGTCTTCAGCATGACGTCGAATCCGGCGTCGCGCTGCTGCCTGGCCTCTGCACCCTTCATCAAGGCCGTGAAGCTTTCCGCTCCTTCGTGTTGGCCCTGCTCCATGACGACGACAGACTTCAGCTCCGGAAGCTCGCCTGCCTGACGGATCTTCTCGTACTGCTCCGCTGTCGAGACGACGGCTACCTTTGCTCCGGAGTCCCGGAGCATATAGCCGACCTGTTCGGAGGTCAGGGTTGGATAAAGCGGGACGTCGACACCCCCGATTGCGAGGACGGCAAAGTCGGTCACCGGCCATTCCCACCGGTTCTCCGACAGGAGCGCCACTCGATCCCCTTTGCCGACTCCCCATTCGCGCAACACGTCAGCGAGAGCTCGCACCCGGCCATACAGCTCTACCGACGAGATGGGGGACCATGACGTCGCAGTGTCCTGCGCCATCATCACAGTGCGATCGCCTCGCCCTGTCGCCCGCACCAGAACATCATTCACCGTTCTCAGATCAAACATGCCTGTCCCACCATCCTGTACCGTTTAGTGCTTCGAACCAACCTAAGCCAATAGGTTTCAAAACGCCAACCGGAATAAAGTTGCCGATTTCAATTGAAGACGACGAATCATCCTCACGGATATCTTCCCCGAGCCAGACTGCATTTTCGAACGTGGGTCTAGACCGCCGTCCCTGCTTTCCCTCTTGTTCCAATTCCGTTCAAAAGCACGTCCATCACCTGGCGGGCCGTCGTTTTGGCATCATACGCACGTCCGGTAAACACAGCCGAGCTCAACAGCTCGTCGATCGCGCCGAACATGCAGTGCGCCACTACGCCATCGGAGACATCCGCTCTAAAGATTCCTTGTTGTTGTCCACGTCTTACCACCTCGCGCACCATCTGGATGTATTTGACAAGATGATGGTGTGAGAACTCGGCAATAAATTTTGCGCTCTGGCGCATCTCCGTTTGCATTAGGATCGCCATGCTGCGATTCACCTGGTGGCTTTGAAGATGGACTTCGGCAATATACTCCAGCTGTTCCCGCGGGCCCTCCAGCGTATGGAATCTCTCCTCGACCTGCCGGTAGAACCTTCCGAAGGTCGTATCGATCGCCGTCCGCAGAACTTCATCCTTGTTTTTGAAGTAGAGATAAATCGTGCCATCCGCAACACCCGCTCGTTTGGCGATCGCGCTGACCGGCGAGTTGAAGTAGCCCCGCTCGGCGATCACCTCTACGGCGGCGTCCAGGATTCTCTGATACTTGTCGCTGCCCGGTCCAGAGGACGGTATCGTTCTTTCCACCTCGGTCACTCCAGCTCCCTCTTGAACGTGCTTCACGCGCTCCAATCCGGTCCTCGAACGAAGTATCCAGTCTTCGCCACTCTAAAGAAAGCCGTTCCTCTTGCCAAGAATGAATTTGGATTCATACCCCAAAAGAAAGCCCTCGGACGAGCCGAGGGCTGGAATCTTTACGAAGGGAATGCGTGGATTATGCGCTGGCCCTTGTGGTGTCAGGCTTGCGGTTTTGGGGTCAGCCGGACAAACGAGGTTGCTTTCGCCGCCCAATCCGCCAACAGGGCTTTGGCAAGGCCGCTGTCCGAGAGAGCGACGTGTTCCTCAATCAACGCTTTCAATTCTTCCTGCGAAGAGGCATCCGTTTCACTAAATGGCTGCGGATCAATGAATTCAGGATGAAACTTCGAGTTTGAGATGAAGCTTCTATCCTCATCGTAGATCCAGGCGAGGCCTCCGGTCATCCCAGCACCGAAGTTCATGCCGGTCTTGCCGAGAACAACGATGGTTCCGCCGGTCATGTACTCGCAGCCGTGATCGCCCACACCTTCGACGACGGCGATCGCACCCGAGTTTCGAACTGCGAAACGCTCGCCCGCCCGGCCTGCAGCGAAGAGCTTGCCTGATGTCGCACCGTAGAGGGCCACGTTGCCAAGGATGACGTGTTGTCCGCTGTCTTTGGCGGCAAGCCCGAGAGGACGGATGACGATCTCGCCACCGGAGAGACCCTTGCCAACGAAGTCGTTCGCTTGACCGTCGAGGATCAGCTTCATCCCTTCAACGGCAAAGGCGCCAAAGGACTGCCCCGCGGTTCCGTGCAGGTCGAAGGTCACGTCGGCATGCAGATCTCCCTGCGCGCGACGCAGAGCCAATTCTCCAGCCAGGCGCGAACCCACGGCACGATCGCTGTTGGTGATCTCAGTCCCGACCAGGTAGGACTTCCCTGCCTCAATCGCTTTGAGGGCGGGCGCCACCCACTGCTCGTCGATCGGAGGCTTCGGAAGCGGCTGATCGTTCCTTCCGCCCATCCAGCGGCGGGGACCGTCAGTTACCTGCGCCAGCATCGGCGCGAGGTCGAGATTGCCGTCGAAGCGGACCTGCTCCAGCAAGTCGGAGCGTCCGACCGCAGCTTCGAGCGAAGGCAGGCCATAACGCGCCAGCAGGTGCTGCAGGTCGGATGAAAGCTCTTCGAAGAACCGAACCACGTGCTCCGGCTTGCCGCGGAACTTGGCCCGCAGCTCCGGCTTCTGGGTTGCAATGCCGGTGGGACAGGTGTTGAGGTGACATTGCCGGGCCATGTCGCAGCCCAGGACTACGAGCACGGCGGTTCCGAAGGCGTACTCGTCCGCTCCAAGGAGCGCAGCGACGAGAACATCACGTGCGGTGGCAAGACCGCCATCGGTGCGCAGGCGAACCCGTCCGCGCATTCCGTTCTGCATCAGGACCTGCTGGGCCTCGGCGAGGCCGAGCTCCCATGGATTGCCGGCATACTTGATGCTGGACAGAGCCGCGGCTCCGGTTCCACCAGTGTTTCCGGCGATCACGACGTAGTCCGCATAGGCCTTGGCGACTCCGGCGGCGACGGTTCCGACGCCGCAGCCCGAGACCAGCTTGACTCCGACTGCCGCCTTCGGGTTTACGCGCTTCAGATCGTAGATCAGCTGCGCCAGGTCCTCGATCGAGTAAATATCGTGGTGGGGCGGCGGCGAGATCAATGAGACGCCGGGCTGTGCGTGCCGCAGCCGGGCGATCAGGCCGCTGACCTTGTGTCCGGGAAGCTGTCCGCCCTCGCCGGGCTTGGCTCCCTGCGCAACCTTGATCTCGATCTCCTCGGCGTGAGCGAGATACTCGGCCGTAACTCCGAAGCGTCCAGAGGCGATCTGCTTGATTTTGTTGTTAAGGGAGACATGAACCGCAGGAGCCTCAATCACAGGTTCAGCGACGGCAATTCCGCCTTGCGCGTGCATGGACGCGCTTGCTCCGCCTGAGCCAGGCTGCGACTCCGAGCCGACCGGATGCTGGCGATAGACGGTGGAATCTTCGCCGCCCTCACCGGTGTTCGATCGCGCACCGAGCATGTTCATGGCGGCAGTGATGGTCTGGTGCGCCTCGGGGCTCAAGGAGCCGAGCGACATGGCGCTAGCGACGAAACGCTTTGTGATGCTCGACGGGCTCTCGACTTCGGCGAGAGGAAGCTCCCCTCCGGCTGGCCGAATCTCCAGCAGATCACGCAGCACGGCTGGATCGCGGGCGATGACGTCTTTGGTAAATATGGCAAAGGCGGCGGTTGGATCGGTGGGCTGGGGCACATTGCGCGCACTTCCCACGACCGACTGAAGCGCCTTCACCGTAGGTGGCTGCCAGGCGTGAGGCTCTGCGACCTCGGCCTTGCGGAACCGGACCCAGCCGTAGTCGGGCAGATCCGCAGACGCCGCAGCGCCTTCAGCAGGCTGCCAGGTCTGGCGAAGCTGGCGGTCGACTTCCACGAATCCGATGCCGGAGAGAGGCGCCGGCGTGTTCGGGAAACATCGATCCACAACACTCGAATGAAGCCCGAGAATGTCGAACTGACGGGCGCTGCGATAGCTGTCGACGACGGAGATTCCCATCTTCGACATGACTTTCGCCAACCCGGCGTCGAGGGCCTTGAGCATCTTCTTCTCTGCCGCCTCAGGCTCCGTTCCGGCAGGAGCAAGGGCGCGGCCGCTCTCAAGCGCGAGCCAGGGACATACCGCTCCGGCGCCGTAGCCGATCAGGACGGCGGCGTGGTGAATGTCGCGACAGTCTCCCGCTTCCACCGCGATGCCTGTGAGGGTTCGGAGACCTGCGGCAACCAGGGCCTGGTGGACTGCGCCTGTGGCCATCGCCATTGGGACCGGGATGGAGTCAGAACTGGCAGCACGATCGCTCAGCAGAAGGATGCGCGCGCCGTTGCGAACCAGCTCAATCGCCTGGTTACTGAGGTCGTCGAGCGCCTGCACCAGCGTGACATCGGGGGCAAAGACGCAGGCCAACTCGGCGAAGCGAAGCTCGCCAGCGTGCGGGTAATTGCCTGCGCGAAGGGCGTTGACCTGTCCTAGCGAGAGAAACGGTGAAGTCAGCGATATGCCCGGGAGCGGAGCGTTCTTGTCGAGTAGGTGGGGCCAGGGGCCGAGACGGGTATGCAGCGAGACGACGCAGGCCTCGCGCAAGGGGTCGATCGCCGGATTCGTTACCTGGGCGAAGCGCTGGCGGAAGTAGGCATACACCGGCCGCGGCGTGCGGGCCAGGAAGGCCAGTGGCGTATCGTCGCCCATCGACCAGACTGCGTCCTTGCCGTCGGCAGCCATGGGCTGCAGGATCATCCGAACATCTTCGCGGGTGTAACCGAAGCCCTTCTGCAGTGCGGTCAACGTCGCTGTTTCGAACGGGGCGACCGGCGCAGGAATGAGAGGAGCATTCTCGAGCAGCTTTGCATAGATCGGGTCAGAGTCCAGGAGCGCGAGCAGTTCCTCGTCCTCGTAGACCTTGTGCCTCTCGAGATCGACAACCAGCATCTGGCCGGGGCCGAGGCGGCCGCTGTGGGTTACCTCGTTCGGGTCCAGATCGACCAGGCCGATCTCCGATCCGGCAACAACCAGCCCGGTCGTTGTGATGGCAAAGCGGCAGGGCCGGAGGCCGTTGCGGTCGAGCACAGCTCCCACCAGACGACCATTGGCAAAGGCGATGGCCGCAGGTCCATCCCACGGCTCGGTGCAGTCGGAGTGGTAGTCAAGAAAAGAAGAAGTGAAACCCGAGGCGGCAGCGGGAGGCATCAGCATCCGCATGGCCTCGGCCAGGGTGCGGCCATTCTGCGAGATCAGCTCAACGGCCTCGTCGAGACTGGTGGAGTCGGTGCCTCCCTGGGTCAGGACAGGCTTGCACTCAACCGGAAGCGTGGAATCGCGCGCGGCCATGCGGGCGCGGTTGCCCCACACGGTGTTGATCTCGCCATTGTGTCCGAGGGTGCGGCCGGGCTGGGCGCGGTGCCAGGTGGGAAGAGTGTTGGTGGCGTAACGCTGGTGGAAGATGGCGAAGGAGGTGACGAAGTCATGACAGGCCAGGTCGGGATAGAAGAGAGCCAGGTCCTGGCCAGTACACATGGCCTTGTAGACGATGGTCTGGGTGGACATCGAACAGATGTAGCCGTCGACTTCGCCCTGCTCATGGGAGCGCTCGAATTGCTTGCGGGCCAGGTAAAGGCGTCGCTCCATCGTGGACGACTCAGCATGGTCTGCATCGATTACGAGCACCTGCCGGATCTTCGGCATGGTGGCAAGAGCCATCTCGCCAAGGTATTCCGTACGAATCGGGACGTTGCGCCAACAAAGCACCTTAAAGTCGTGCGAGAGCAAAGCCCGCTCGATAAGGGCCTCCGCACGGGTCTCATCTTTGGGGATAAAGACCATGCCCACGCCAAGGGTCTTGTCCGGCGCAAACGAAAGGTTTTCGGATTTAATCAGAAAATCCCGCGGAATCGCGGCGAGTACGCCCACTCCGTCACTGCTTTTTCCATCGGCGGCAGTCGCACCACGGTGTGCAAGCCGTCCAAGAGCCGTAAGCGCCTGAGCAAGAATCTGATTCGATGCCTTGTCCTCGACCGAGGCCACAAAGCCGACCCCGCAGGAGTCATGGTCGAAACGTTCATCGATCAGGGAGGGAACCTGAGATGGCCTGGAGCTCACACGGTCGAACGAGGACACGGGTGCAACAACAGCAGGGGCGAGTGCGGGAAACCTTTCCATGATTCACTATACGTCCAATGAACGGCAAATTCACTGGAATAACCTTTCCGTCAAGGTATGGGCGACGCTCCACGGGGAACGCCATTGTATAAATATACACGATGAATGTATATTTATACACAGCCCGGAAGTTCTCGTTTGATACCGTGGCAGAAACGGCAATGAAACACAGATGAAACAACAACGTCATACCGTAATTCGTGAGGTGCTGGCCAAGGGACCAATTCCCAGCCAGGATGACTTACGGCGAAAACTTGCAGGGCGTGGTTTCCATGTTACACAAGCAACGCTCTCTCGTGACATTCATGAGCTGAGATTGTCAAAAGGACCGGACGGCTATTCGCTTTCCAATGGCGGTGATGCTGAGGAGGACTCTCTTCCCGGGATTCGTGAGGTGCTTGGAGGCTTTGGTCTGGAGGTACGGCAGGCGGCGAATTTGCTGGTTGTTATCACGACGACCGGCGGTGCGCAGCCGATCGCAGCAGGCATGGACTATGAGGACTGGCCCGAGGTGGTCGGGACGATCGCAGGCGACGACACGGTTTTGATCATCTGCCCCGACGTGGAGCAGGCAACACAACTGAAGAAGCGGATTGAAGGACACATTGGCTAACCTGGAGACGATCGAGAAGACGACAGAGACTGGTTCCGGCGGAGCGAAGACTCGCGCTCCCCGGATTGCGGTGGCAGGCGTGAGCGGATATGCGGGTGGAGAGCTTGCCCGCCTGCTGCTGCGTCATCCCGGGATGGAAGGAGCAGCTCCGCTGTTTCTTGGACGCGCAATCGAGGGTGGAGCCGCAGAGGCGGCAGCTACCGGCGCAACGACGATTGAAGCGATCCATCCTCAGCTGGCGATGATCGGCGCAAAGGCCTCGCACCCGGTTGAGCCGTTTCACTGGGATCGTCTTGCCGAGGCCGGGATCGAGATCATGTTTCTCGCACTTCCGCACGAGCAATCTCGCGAGTGGGCTCCGGAGGCCATCGAGCGCGGGATTCGCGTGATCGATCTGAGCGGTGCATGGAGACTGCAGGAAGGCAGCAACCGTGCCGTGTACAAGCTGCACGATAAGAATCCGGCGCTGGCCGCAGAGCTGCAAGCCGAGGCCGTTTATGGCTGCCCCGAGCTGCATCGCGATGCAATTCGCACGGCCCGGCTGGTTGCGAATCCGGGCTGTTACTCGACGTCGATCATTCTTGCGCTTTCTCCACTGGTAAGAGCCGGGGTTGTCGATCTCGACACCGGAATCATCTGCGATGCGAAGTCAGGCGTCAGCGGAGCGGGCAAGGCTCCCACCTCGAAGACGCACTTCATGTACGCGGCCGATAACCTCTCCGCCTACTCCGTCTTCGGGCATCGGCACACGGGGGAGATGCTGGAACAGCTCTGCCTGGGTGCGGACCAGATCCAGTTCACGCCTCACCTGTTGCCGATTCCCCGCGGGATTTTGTCGACGATCTATCTCCGGCTGAGGCAGCCGATGAAGCCGGATGAGATCGCGCATCTGTTCAACAGCTTCTATGAAGGGAGCCCGCTGGTTCGGCTACACGCGACGCCGCAGCTTCCGCAGATTCAGCATGTCGTCCGCACGAACTTCTGCGATGTGGGGTTCGCGCTTGCAGAGGATGGCAAACGGCTGATTGTCGTCTCGTGCCTGGACAACCTGCTAAAGGGTGCCGCGGGGCAGGCGGTACAGAACATGAACGTGATGTGTGGATGGAAGGAAGAGGAGGGCTTGCTGTGAGATTCGTCGTAAAACTTGGCGGTGCGGGCCTCGAAAACCCGGCGCTGTTGTTCGCCTGTGGCAAGGCAATCGCCGACCTGGTCAATGACGGGAACCAGGTGGCTGTGGTCCATGGCGGGGGCGTGCAGCTGACGCGCACGCTGGCGCTGATGGGCAAGAAGAGCGAATTTATCTCGGGCCTGCGCGTTACCGATGCCGAAACACGGGACGCTGCGCTGATGGTCCTGGCGGGCCGGGTTAATAAATCGCTGGTTGCATCGCTTGGAACCCACGGACAGTCAGCAGTTGGACTCTCCGGAGGCGACGGCCATGTCTTTCGCGCGCGCAAGAAGAAGACGACTCCCGATCTGGGCTTTGTCGGGGAGATTGCGTCCACCGACCCGCGCTGGCTCGAGGCCATCTGGACCATGGGAGCCGTTCCCGTGATCTCTTCGATCGCGCTTGGCTTCGATGGGGAGTACTACAATATTAATGCGGATGAGATGGCAGCTGCTTGCGCAGTTTCGACCAAGGCGGACGCTCTGGTCTTTCTGACCGATGTACCGGGAGTGAAGGGTGCCGATGGCAGCGTAATGCGCTGGCTGACGCTTGGAGAGATTCCCGCGCTTGAGAAGCAGCAGGTGATCTCCGGCGGCATGCTTCCCAAATTGAATGCCTGCCGCGAGGCGCTGTTGCACGGCGTCAAGCGCGTACGCATTCTGCCTGCGGAGTCCGCGGCGCTTCTGCCGGATCTCTGCTCAACTCGAGTCAACGACGGAACGGAGGTCATGGTCGCATGAACCTGGCATCGATTCAGGCTGCGGAGAGCAAGCTGCTGCTGAATACCTATGAGCGGAACCCCTATCTCTTTGTCAGCGGCAAAGGCGTGTTTCTACAGGACGATAACGGAACCCACTTCCTCGATCTGCTGAGTGGCATCGGCGTCTCTGCGCTTGGATACGGCCATCCGGCCATCGCGCAGGCGATCGCACACCAAAGCGCGCGTCTGCTGCACACCTCGAACCTCTTCTTCCATGAAGGCGCGGCAAACCTCGCTCTGCGCCTGACGGAGATCAGCGGAATGGATCGCGTCTTCTTCTGCAATAGCGGAACCGAGGCGTGGGAGGCTGCGCTGAAGCTGGCTCGCGCCTATGCGACGAAGGAACGCGAGAATGGCAAGAAGACCGGCACAAAATTTCTTGCTCTCGAACACAGTTTTCACGGCCGG
The DNA here is from genome assembly GCF_059115365.1 of Edaphobacter sp. FHG110511_03. Taxonomy (NCBI): domain Bacteria; kingdom Pseudomonadati; phylum Acidobacteriota; class Terriglobia; order Terriglobales; family Acidobacteriaceae; genus Edaphobacter; species Edaphobacter sp. FHG110511_03. The sequence continues at coordinate 184,089 of NZ_JBZYWL010000002.1, forward strand.
ACGATGGGATCGGTCGCCACGACGCATAAGGACAAATACCGTCTTCCCTTCGCACCCGTCATGGGCGATGTGGAGTTCGTGCGCTTTAACGATGTGGCCGATCTGCGCGCAAAGTTCTCTGACGAGGTCTGCGGCATCTGCATTGAACCTATCCAGGGTGAAGGCGGCATCCATCCGGTCTCGAAGGAGTTCTTCGCCGCTGCGCGCGAGCTTTGCGACTCGACCGGAGCGCTGCTGCTTGCTGACGAGATCCAGAGCGGCCTGGGACGCACTGGAAAGTGGTTTGCGTATCAGCACTACGGAATTCAGCCTGATATCACCACACTGGCCAAGCCGATCGCCGGAGGCATTCCTATGGGCGCGATGCTCTGCACGGAGCGCGCGGCCTCTGCGTTTACTCCCGGGATGCATGGAACGACTTTTGGTGGCGGTCCACTGGCCTGCGCGGTTGCGATTGCCGTAATCGACACGATGCGGAATGAAGATATGCTTGCGCACATCGAAGAGGTCGGTGGATATTTCAAATCCGAGCTCGAAGCGCTTAAGCAGCGCCATGACTGCATCACCGAGGTGCGTGGCATGGGACTGATGCTGGGAATCGAGCTGAACTCGGCTGAGCTTGCGAAACAGGTAGCCGCGCAAATGATGGAGCGGCACATCATCATCAACCGGACAAGCGAAACGGTGCTTCGCTTTCTTCCACCTTTCATCCTCGAAAAGAAGCACGTCGAGATGGCCATAGACGCGCTAAGCGAGATTTTGAAGGCGAACACGGAATTTGCCGGCGCAACGCCGGCTGGAGAAAAAGTTCATGGGTAGCAAAACAGTGATTATGAACACTAAGCCAGATATGCCAGGAGAAGAGATTACGCCGCGCAAGGCTACGGCGACGCTTGGCATCCAGTCCGATACCGCATTTAATGAAGCGGCCAAGCGCCTGTGCGGCCGCGACCTCTGTTCGATCGGCGACCTCACCGTCGAGGAGATGGCCGCCATCATGGAGCTGGCCCACGCGGTGAAGAATCACCCCGAGGATTTTCGCCACGCACTCGACGCCAAGCAGATGGTGATGTTCTTCGAGAAGGCATCCCTGCGTACGCGGCTTACCTTCGAGACGGCGATCAACACGCTCGGAGGCAACGCGATCTTCGTCGACCAGACTCAGTCTCCGCTGGGCGAGCGTGAATCCCTTGGGGATATGGCACGCAACCTGGAGCGCTGGATGAACGTGATCGTTCTGCGCACGTACTCGCACGAGACTATTACCGAGATGGCAGCCTTCTCGAAGGTTCCCGTGATCAATGCTCTGTCGGATCTCGAGCATCCCTGTCAGGCCATTGCCGACTTTCTCACGCTGGAAGAGCGCTTCGGGTCGGCGGAGGGACTTCGGTTTGCTTATGTCGGAGACGGCAACAATGTCTGCCATTCTTTAATGCTGACCGCGGCGCAGCTCGGAGCGCATTGCAGCATCGCGACGCCGAAGGGCTTTGCGCCGAAGCTGGAGATCATTCACAAGGCGATTGAGATCGCCGAGTCGACCGGCGGCAGCATCACGCTGCTGCACGATCCAGTGAAAGCCGCCACCGGCGCCGACGCTATCTACACCGATGTCTGCACCAGCATGGGCTTCGAACATGAGGCGACCAAGCGCGCTCCCATCTTCAAGCCCTACCAGGTAAACGAGAGCCTGATGGCAAATGCGCAACCGGACGCAGTCTTCATGCACTGCCTTCCTGCGCACAGAAACGCCGAGGTTACCGACGCCGTGCTCGACGGGCCACAGTCGATCGTCTTCGATCAGGCCGAAAATCGGAAGCACGCGCAGAAGGCGCTTCTGCTGATGTTGCTCGGCGGAGCGAAGCGTATCTCGAGCGCACGCGGCCGCGGAACCCAGGCCCGCAAACGGCCCTCGTTGGTCTAACCGCACAACGTCATTCGAGAAGTTCAAATTTACTGTAGAGAGAAGAAGGAGTCAGTCAGTGAGCAAGATGTGGTCAGGTCGATTCCGCGAACCGCTCGATCCCGGATTCGAGTCCTGGCAGCGTTCGTTTCCCTTCGATGTGCGGCTGCTTCCCCAGGAAGTAGCCGCCTCGAAGGCGCACGCACGCGCCGTCGCAGCCGCAGGCATTCTTACGGATGCAGAGCTTTCGAAGATGCTCGATGGACTGGATCGTGTGATTCCACTCTCCGTGGAGGAGGTCTCGAGCCATCGCGGCGCCCAGACTGCGAACGTCGCAGTGCAGGATCACTTCGCTGAGATCGTCGCGCTGAGCCCGCATGCGGAAGACATCCACCATTTTGTCGAGCTGCAATTGACTAAACTGATCGGCGATCTCGCGTTGAAGCTGCATACTGGGCGCAGCCGCAACGAGCAGATCGCGACCGATATGCGCCTCTTCGTCCGCGATGCCATCGATCAGGCGCTCGAGGGCTTGCTGACATGGCGCGAGGCCCTGGTCGAACAGGCAGTCTCCGCAGCCGATGCGGTCATGCCCTCCTACACGCATCTGCAGCGAGCTGAGCCCGTTCTGATCGCACACTGGCTGCTGGCTTACGTGGCGATGCTCGAGCGCGACTTTACCCGCCTGACGGACTGCCGCAACCGCCTCAATCTCTGTCCGCTGGGCTCGGGAGCAATCGCTGGCGCGACGCTGGCGCTGGACCGCAATATCGCTGCCGAAGCTCTTGGCTTCGACGGCCCAACGCCGAACAGCATGGACGCGACCAGCGACCGCGACTTTGCGCTCGAGTTCACGCAAGCGCTCTCGACGTTGGGACTGCACATCTCGCGGTTCGCCGAAGAGCTGACCCTGCACTCGACCGCCGAGTTCGGATTTCTCGATCTGCCGGAACGCTTCTCCACCGGATCAAGCGCGATGCCGCAGAAGAAGAACCCTGACCTGACTGAGCTGATCCGTGGCAAGGCAGGACGTCTACAGGGAGCGGCGCTGACGCTATCCACCATCATCAAAGGGCTGCCACTCGCCTACAACAAAGATCTGCAAGAAGGCCAGGAGCCGGTCTTCGACGCTGCCGATACCATCCAAGGAATCCTCGCCCTGCTGCCTGGCTTCACGCGCGCTCTGCGCTTCCGAACCCATGCCATGCAGACAGCCGCCGAGAAGGGTTATTTGAATGCGATGGCCGCGGCGACTTACCTCACGCACAAGGGAGTTCCCTTCCGCAAGGCGCACGAGAAGATCGGTCAGGCGGTTCGGCTTGGGCTCGAGACCGGACGCGAGCTCCAGGAGCTGACGCTGGAGGAGCTGCGCGGCTTCGGCGAGGAGTTCGGTACAGACTTCTTTGAAGCCGTCTCCCTGGAGGCTACGCTTGACTGCCACGATGTGGTCGGGGGGACCGCACGGAGCCGCGTAAGGGATGCCGTCGAAGATGCCTCCCACAGGATTGCGTCCGATATGGCCTCGCTTGCATCAAAAAAGTCTGCGAAACTTGGCTTGGAGTCCGCCACACTTGTCTAACTCGTCTCTGCTTTCGGTAAGCGAATCGACCTCCTCCTCGCGTCCGCGCGTGGGCGGTGCTGTGGTGCGCAAGGCAAAGCTTCCAGACGCGGTAAACATCTTTGAGCTGGTCAACTCGCTTTCGGGCGACGGAACCCTGCTGCGGCGAAGCTATGCGGAGATCTGCGAGAATGTGCGCGACTTCACCATAGCCGAGAGCGAGAGCGGCATTTTCCTGGGCTGCGGGGCGCTCCATCTCTATGGGCCGCATCTCGCCGAAGTACGCTCTATCGTGGTCAAACCTGAGGCCAAAGGACAGGGAGCGGGGGGCAAGCTTCTTCGCGCTCTCCTCGAAGAGGCTGAGGACCAGAGCGTCACCTGCGTGAGCCTGTTTACACGCATTCCCGACTTCTTCTTTCACTTCGGCTTCCGCATCGTCGATCGCACGGTTCTGCCGGACAAGATCTACAAAGACTGCCAGACCTGCCCACGTCTATATGCTTGCGATGAGGTTGCAATGGCGCGCGGACCGATCCCAAAGATCGCGGTCCTCGGACCCAGCAAGTTTCCTCAACCTGAGCTGGTCAAGCTGCAGGCAGGATCGCTGACGAATCCAGGAAACGACTCCCGCTGACCGGTGCTCGCTTCGTAAAGTTCCAGAATACGCCGGGGGATGCGGTCACTGAAGGAAATTACCAGGCGTGCTGGAAGCCATCCTTTTCGGTAAGGCGGACCTCGATATGGAAGAGATCGCTTAAGGATTGCTCTGTGAGCAGGGCCTTGCGGGAACCGTCAGCCAAAATACTGCCGTCCTTCATCATCAGGATGCGATCGATCTCGGGAATGATGTCGGAGACCTGGTGTGTGATAAGCAGGATTCCAGTTCCCTGCTGCGCGAGCCTGCGCATCAGGTTGCGGAGTTCCTGCTGGGCCGCGAGGTCGAGCGCGTTGGATGGCTCATCGAGCAGAAGCATCTGCGAGGAGGCGACTAACGCTCGACCGATCATGATGCGTCTCTGCTGTCCGGCGGACATGTGGCCGACGAGCTTGTCGCGGAGGGGTTCGGCGTCGATCAGGGCCAGGATTTCGTCGGCGCGCGCGCGCATCGCGTCGGTCACCGTGAGGTTAGGCCAGAGGGTCGAGCTCGAGAAGAAGCCGGTGAGGACGGCGTCGCGGCCCGTGGTCGTCAGGGTCTGCTTTCCGGGCAGCTCGGCGGAGACGACGCCGAGGCGCTTCTTGAGCTCGGTGAGATCCCAGCGCTCGCGGCCGAAGATGCTGACCTGCGTTTCGGGCCGAACGATGGGATAGCACTCGCAGGTAATGGTCTTGATGAGAGTCGATTTGCCGCAGCCGTTGGGGCCGAGGATGGCGATGTGTTCTCCAGCGTTGACGGAGAGATTGATATCGTGAAGGACGACGTTTTCACCGCGGGCTACGTTTACGTGCGACAGCTTCAGGAAGGGCTCGGATGCTTGCGACTCCATCTCCCAAGAATAGCGCGTTCGCGTAACCTGTCTGGTTGTTATACGTCGAATGAATGACGGTATCAGTTCGACTGCGGAGGACAAATGATCTTCGATCGATCGAACAGCGATGAGAAGATTGCCTACGCGCTGCTGCGTGCAGTTGCAGGAGTCAACCTGCTGATGCATGGCGTCAGCCGCCTGCTTGCGGGTCCGCAGGGATTCGCGATGCATCTCACGACGCAGTTCGCCCGCTCGCCTTTGCCTGAGTGGATGGTGCGCGGGTTTGGAACAGTGCTGCCTTCGATCGAAGGCGTGATCGGTTTGCTTCTGCTGATCGGCCTGAAGACTCGATGGGCTTTGATCGCGGCTTCTCTGCTAATGCTGGTGCTAACCGTCGGGACCGCGCTGGTGCAGGACTGGGCGGTTACGGGAACCCAGTTGATGTACGCGCTGGTGTTCTCGGTGCTGCTGTTTTTGCGTCGGTATAACTCGTGGTCGTTGGACGGATGCATGAACAAGGCTTGAGCGTTTATTTTGCCTCCGGCTCTGCTTACATGCATTGGAAAAGCGTTCGAGCTTCGCTCGAAGGATTCCACGTTAGCGACGATGAGACTGTTATTCTCTCCGTCCGAGGAAACTCTGCGGCGCACAGGGCGAAATACAGGGATTCCTCGGCTCGCTGCGCTCGCTCGGAATGACGGTTGAAGGCTAATGAGCTTTGCCTCAGCTACAGTCCTTTGAGGACGGAGCCGATGACGCCTCCTATGACGCCGGATTCGGTGTTCTGCTCGACGCGTTCGACCTTCATGTATTCCTGAAGCTGGTGGGCGAGGCGCTGGATGGGCAGGGTCTGGAGCCAGACGCGGCCGGGACCGGTGAGCGCGGCGAGGAAGATTCCATCGCCCCCGAAGATCAGGTTGCGGATGCCGGGAACGCGCTGGATCTGGAAAGAGACATTGGCGTGGAAGGCTCCGACGTGCCCGGGATGGACGCGCAGGACTTCGCCCGGAGCGAGGTCTTTCACAATGACTTCTCCGGAGAGTTCTAGCCAGACGAGCCCCTGCCCGGAGACCTTCTGGAGGAGGAAGCCATCGCCGCCGAAGATTCCGGCGCCGAGAGATTGCTGGAACCCGACCCCAAGGGCGATACCTGCGGTAGCGCAGAGGAAGCCGTGCCGGTGCACCATGTATTCGTGCCCGGGCGCCACCTCTACCGGCACGATGTGACCGGGGACGCGGGTGGCGAAGGCCACGGTTCCGGGAGCTCCATAGGCACGGTACTCGGTCATGAAGAGGGTGCCCCCGCCGGCGACGCGCTTGAGTACACCGAGGAGGCCACCGCCGCCGGCGTGCTGGGTGTGGGTGGTCATCTGGATGGATTGGCTCATCCAGGAGAGCTCGCCCGCCTCGGAGATGACGGCGTCGTTGTGGTCGAGCGCGAATTCCAGGACAGGCATGGTGGTGCCGACGATTCGATGCTGCATGATTTCTCCCGTGCTTTTCGGTGAGGGTTCCGGGGTACCCCTACCAAAAGCGTGCAAAATCTTCTATCAACACATCTTAGGTCCGGACCACCTTCAATGGATGGTCCCTTTCTTTCTCGCCTGTAGCTCAGAGATGGCGGCACGTCTGATGTTAAGCGAGAAAGCCCGGCTCATGGCCGGGCTTTATTCTTCTGATTTAAGGGTATCAGGGGTGTCAAGAAAATCTGTGGAAATCGCTGGTTACAGCCACGGAAGCGGCCGTTTTTGACCTGACTAGCTGATTTGCGCGCATGGGTAGCTATCGACACATTCTGTGGCGGGGCCCAGGTGCAAAACCGCAGGTCCTTCGACTTCGCCTCTCGCGATGAGGCTGCGAGAGGCTCCGCTCAGGATGGCAGTCTTTTTTCATCCATGATGACGGTTTTGTTTCATCCAGTAAGTTACTTACGCTCCATCCACATTACTTACACTCCACCCACATGGAGATACCGTAGAAAGCGTCTCAGTAAAGGGAGACCACGATGGATCTTGTGGAGTCCAGGACAAGATTTGGCAGGAAGATGGCTAACAGTGCCGGGCTTGCGGAAGACAGCGTGATTGCCAGGGTGTTTGCCACGACCCCACGCGAAGCGTATTTGGGAGCGCCACCGTGGCGGATCTTTGGCCGCGACGGCGAAGGCACGCTGATCGACGATCCGGCACTGTTGTACCAGGATGTGCTGGTTCAGATAAAGAGCGAGGCAGCGATCAACAATGGCCAGCCAAGCCTGCACGCGTTGTGCCTTGCCGCGTTGCGCGTGAAGCCCTGTGAGGTGGTGGTGCATGTTGGAGCCGGGATGGGCTACTACACCTCGATGCTGGCGCAGTTAACCGGAGATGAGGGCCGGGTGGAGGCCTACGAGATCGAGGACGATCTTGCCGCCAGCGCGACCACGAACCTGAGCGGGATGCCGTGGGTGGAGATGCATTCGGGTTCGGGAACGATAGGCCCACTGCCGATGTGCGATGCGCTCTATGTGAATGCAGGAGCCACGCACCCGCTGGATCTTTGGCTGGACGCGCTATGTCCTGGCGGCAGGCTGCTGTTTCCCCTGACTCCCGATGAAGGGTATGGAGGGATGCTTCTCGTTACACGGCTGCGCGAGGGATACGCCGCGAGATTTTTATGCGGAGCCAGGTTCGTAGGATGCGTTGGCGCGAGGGATGAAGCGATGGCGCAGAAGCTGGCTTTCTGCTTCGGCAGAGGCCATGCGGGAGAGGTACGGTCGCTGCGCCGGAATGATTCGCCGGATTCGAGCGCATGGTGTGCCGGGACGAGGTGGTGGTTATCGAGGAGGGACGCTCCATAAGCAGAAACGCTAAGACATTGCCACGGGTTTTGTGGCTGGAGGACATCGGGCGTTTTTTCGAAGATAATTCCCTTGCACGCAAAAAGGAGCTTTTTGGATGATCTCGCGAAGAAAATTTCTTGGCAGCGCTTCCGCCGCCGCAGCTTATGCAGCCTGGGGAGGTACCGCCTCGTATGCCACACCACTTAACCTTCCGCTGGGCATTCAGCTCTATTCGGTCCGGGAACAGCTGGCAAAGAACTATGAGGCAACGCTTGTGGAGGTAGCCAGCGCCGGTTTTACCGAGGTGGAGGCTGCAGGCTTCTATAAGAAGAGCGCGGCAGAGGTAAAGCAGGCGATGCAGAAGGCGAAGCTGCACTGCGTAAGCTCGCACCATCCGTTTGGCGACCTTCGCAAGAACTTTGACGAGATTCTTGCCTTCAACAAGGAGCTGGGCGTTAGCTACATGATCTGCTCAAGCCCTGGTCCTAAAGACCCTACGCCGGGACCGAACGGCAAGCAGAAGGCGATGACTCTGGACGACTGGAAGTGGATTTCGGGTCAGTTCAATGAACTGGGCGAAAAGACCAAGGCCGCGGGAATCATCTTTGGTTATCACAACCACGTTCACGAGTTCGACAAGCTGGACGGCGGGGTTCCCTATGCTGAGCTGCTGAAGCTTACCGACCCCGCGAAGGTGACACTGGAGCTGGATTGCGGCTGGGCGGTGGTCGCGGGCCATAACCCCGTCGATCTGATGCGCGATCATCCAAATCGTTTTTCGCTGCTGCATGTGAAGGACTTCAAGCTGAAGCAGGTGGAAGCAGGCGAGCCGAAGGTAACGGAGCTGGGGATGGGCGATATCGACTACCGTCCCATCTTTGCCCAGGCGGCGAAGACGCAGAAGATCCGGCACATCTTCGTCGAGCAGGAGGCCTTCGATATGCCTTACATGGAATCGTTGAAGACCGACGCGAATTACATCAAGAACCTGAAGGTGTAAGGCGGGTCCTTCGACCACTTTCTTTGACTCCGCTCAGGATGACACTTCCTGAGCGGAGCCCAAGGTTTTGCGGATAGAATATGGCCGCTTAGGCGACGTCGCGCCAGTCGAGGATGACCTTGCCGGAGTTTCCGGAACGCATGGCGTCGAAGCCCTGCTCGTAGTCGCGCCAGTTGAGGCGGTGGGTTATGACGCCGGAGATATCGAGGCCGCTCTGGAGCATGACGGTCATCTTGTACCAGGTCTCGTACATCTCGCGCCCGTAGATACCGCGGATGGTGAGTTGGTTGAAGACAACCTGATTCCAGTCGATGGAGATGTCTTCGGACGGGATGCCGAGCATGGCGATCTTCGCACCGTGGCTCATGTTGGTGAGCATCTCGCGGAAGGCGGCGGGGTTGCCAGACATCTCGAGGCCGACGTCGAAGCCTTCGTGCATGTGGAGCTTCTGCTGAATCTCTTTTAGCGGCGTGGCTCGGGGATCCACGGCTAATGTGACGCCGACTTTGGTGGCCAGGTCGCGGCGGTATTGGTTCGGATCGGAGATGACAACGTAGCGGGCTCCGGCGTGACGGGCTACAGCAGCGGCCATGATGCCGATAGGACCGGCTCCAGTAACAAGGACGTCTTCGCCCAGGACAGGAAAGGCGAGCGCGGTGTGGACGGCGTTGCCGAGAGGGTCGAAGATGGCGGCGATCTCATGCTTGATGCCGGGGGCGTGCTGCCAGATGTTGGACATGGGCACAACGACGTATTCGGCGAAGGCTCCGTCGCGATTGACGCCCACGCCGAGGGTGTGGGCGCAGAGATGGCGGCGACCGGCGAGGCAGTTGCGGCAACGGCCACAGACGACGTGTCCTTCGCCGCTGACGAGCTGGCCTATCGCAAGATCGGTGACGTTGGAGCCGAACGCGACGACTTCGCCGACGAACTCATGGCCGATGACGAGACCTTCGCGGATGGTTGAGCGAGCCCAGGCGTCCCAGTCGTAGATGTGGAGGTCGGTTCCGCAGATTCCGGTGTAGAGGACACGAATTTTGACATCGTTGATACCGATTTCGGGTTCAGGGACGTCTTCAAGCCAGAGGCCGCGTTCACTGCGGCTTTTTACGAGTGCCTTCACGAGAGAGTGCCTTTCCGGGTGCGCACACAGACGCGTGGACTCGCGGACAGCTTAGAGCTGCGGCGCAACCGATTGCGAGGCCACGGCTTTATTCTAAATGTCGTGTTGGTCTGACCGGGCCCTGGATCCGTATAGAGCATTTGACATAGGTGCGATTCGGGCGGGGCGGTATACGATTGTCGCAACGCTGCACAGCCTGGAACCATTGCTTGAGGAGTTGTCGACAGCGATGATCTGAGGGGCCTGGAACGAGGAGGACGACGACGATGAGTATGCGCTGGAGCCGAAGAGAGTTTGTGCAGTGGGTGGGATATTCTTCGTTGAGTTCAGCCGCGATGGGTTCTTCCCTGCTTTCGTCCGAGGGCGATCGCAGCGCAGCCGCGTTTGCGTATGTTGCCTCCAGGGACGGTGAGGACGAGGGAGTTCACGCCTATGCCATGCGAGGGCGCCGCTGGGAGAGGCTGCAAACAGTCAAGAGCAACAAGCCAGTCGCGCTGGCGCTGGCACCGAATCAGCGTTTTCTATACGCCGTAAATGAAGTGGATTCTCATAGGAGCCTGCCTGCAGGAACGATTGAAGCGTTTGCGGTTGGACACGATGGGAGGCTTACTTCCCTGAACCGGCGTGAGCTTGCGCTTTCGGCCACGATGCCCCGGCACGCGGCAGTGACTCCTGACGGGCGACACCTCGTGGTTGCGGTGCGCGGCGGCGGAGCTTACAACGTACTACCCATCGGCGAAGACGGAAGCCTGGGAAGGGTTTCGGGAATGCTGAAGGAGGTTGGTGTCGAGCATCGCGGCCCGACTGGAAGAGCGCAGCCCCAGATGATCGCCTTCGACAAGATGGGTCAGGTTGTAAGCGTGGACGGAGGAGCCGATCGATTGAATGTGCTCTCCGCTGGCGAGGACGGAATCTCTGCGCGCGCGAGAACAGGACTTCGTGCGGGGTGTAATCCCTCACAGGTGACGGTGCACCCTGCGGGAGGAAGGCTTTTCGTGATGCAGGACGAGGCCATCTCGTGTCACAGGTACGATGCGGCCTCGGGATCTGTGTCGGAGCCGCTGCAGCACATCCCCATCGCCAGAGTCGCCGAAGGACCGGCAACGATGGCGATCCATCCTGCTGGACGATTTCTTTATGCCTGCCAGCTTGGCAACGGAGTAGCGGCCTGGAATCTCTCTTCCGGGTTGGTTGAATCTTATCGTCCCTTAGGTACGCAGGTTGAAGAGATGGGTGAACTGCATATGATTGAGATAGCACCCGACGGCAGAAGCCTTATGGGAATGAACCCCAGCCGTGGGTTGATTCAAGTCGCAGAGCTTGATCCTGCTACCGGCAGACTGCGTGCGGGGAAGATTGTTGCGCGTCTGGATTCGCCAAGCGGCTTCGCCGTGCTCTACAGTTAGCCTGGTTCTTTTTGAGATGAGGAGACGGAAAAGAGAATGTTGAGGATGTCAAGACGTGGGTTCCTTCAGAGTTCTTCGGCAGCGGTTCTCGCAACACATCCATTGGCTTCGTTTTCGCAATCGGCGAAGGAAAACCATTTGTTTATAGGAACCCAGACAACAAACGGCAGCAAAGGAATCTACGCCTACAGCTTCAACTCCGCTACCGGTGAGCTGACCCAGACGGGACTTGCGGTCGAGGCGGACAGTCCTACCTACCTTGCACTGTCGCCGAATAAGAAGATCTTGTTCGCCGCGAATGAACTGGATGAGTATGAAGGGAAAAAGAGCGGTGCGGTTTCGAGCTTCGCGGTGGACCGCGGCGCCGCAAAGCTGACTAAGATTAGCGAAGTGTCCGCGGGTGGTCCAGGAACCTGCCATGTGAGCGTGGATCATACGGGACGGTGCGCGTTTGTGGCGAACTACGGAGGCGGCAGCGCAGCTTCCTTCGCCGTGAATGAGGCGGGCAAGCTGAGCAACGCTGTCTCCTTCTTCCAGTACAGCGGACACGGACCCAAGCCGCAACAGGTCGGGCCCAGGGGACATCGCGTCACCGTATCGCCAGACAATAAATTTCTATTCGTAAACGATCTTGGCTTGGATGAGATTCACGTCTACCATCTGGATGCTTCGACGGCAAAGCTGACGGCACAGGATCCTCCAGCTTGGAAGGCGCTGCCAGGATCGGGACCGCGTGCCTTGCAGTTTCACCCGAACGGCAAGTGGGCTTACTGCGTCAACGAGGTGGGCTCCTCTGTGAATGTACTGGACTGGAACGCGCAGAAGGGCGTATTCACGACCGCGCAACTCATCTCGACGTTGCCGGAGGGCCACACGGGGCCGTCGGCTCCTTCGGAGATTGCGATCGATAAAGCGGGGCGCTTTGTGTATGTCGCCAACCGGCTCGACGATTTCATGGTTTCATTTTCAATCTCTCCGAGCGACGGAAAGTTGACGCTGATGGAGAGAACGTCGTGCGGAGGCAAAACACCTCGGCATATCGCACTGGATCCTACCGAGAAGTGGCTGTTGGTAGCGAACCAGGAGACGGATAATATTTCGGTCTTCGCGCGGGATGTGAAGACGGGAAAGCTTGCCAATGAGGGCAAGAGCTTCCCAATATCGCGTCCGCAGTGCGTTTTGTTTGTCTGAGAGCTTGTCCGATCTAAGGTGATTTGTAGCGAGAACAGACAACGGCAAGAACAAAGTCTAATACAGGGATCTCTCCACTCCGCCACGCGATGAAACTGCGCGGCTCCGGTCGAGATGACGAGGGAATTGAAGGTAAGACAAAGGGCGCTCAGAATATCTGAGCGCCCTTTATTTATGAGTTATGCGAATTAGTGGCGATTGTTGTCGGCAGGAGTGGGCTTTGTGCCGTGCATGTCCGGTCCCCTGGGGGCAAAGGTCGTCCAGCGTGAATCATACTTTTCGTACTTGCCGGGAGCGTCACCGTATTTGCGGGCTTCGATGCCGTTGAGGTCATAGACGATTTTGCCGTCTTTGATGGTCAGCTCGTCAACGAGCTTTTTGGTTCCATCGACGCGGACGTTGTCCATGTCAGTGAAACCGAAGTGACCTTCCTCGAGACGAAGTACGGCGACATCGGCCACAGAGCCTACGGAGAGGTTCCCGAGCCCTTCGCGCTTGATTTCGTGAGCGGGGTGAGAGGTCATCTCAGCGACAACCTGCTGGAGAGAAAGGCCGATCGCCATCATCTTGCTGGCGACGTTGAGCTCATCCTTGGTGGCGCTGTTCATGCTGCCGATGTGGAGATCGGTCGAGAGAGAGTCAGGAATGAACCCGTCTTTGACCATGGGAACGGCAAGCGAGAACCTGAAGCTGCCGCCGCCGGTACCGGCGTCGAAGAAGATGCCGCGCCTACGGCCATCGATGAAGGCCTTGCTGGGGCCCTTGGTAGTGGCATCCTGCTCATGGCGCAGGCCGGAGTACATGTGGGTATAGATGTCGCCGGGACGCAGTTTCTTGTTGAGCAGGTCGTAGAGCGGGCGGCTCTCAGGATGATCGACACCGAAGTCAACCATGACGAAGATGTTGGCCTTCGTGCCTGCAATGACAGCCTGCTCGACCGGCTTCCACTCGGGACCGGCAAAGTGTGCTGTTTTGATTCCAACGATGGTGTCAGGATGTTTGAGGGCCATCTCTGCGGTGGCCTCGCCGTCCATGTCGTTGAGGTTCTGCTCGTACTTGTCACCGCGCATGCCTGAGCCGACGATATTGAGCATGGCGAGCACGCGGGTCTTCGAACGATCGATGATGCGCTGCTTGAAGTCCTCGAAGTTCTTATAGCCGGAGCAGCCTGCATCGACGACGGTGGTGACTCCATTACGGAAGGTAAAGCCATCGGGCGGGAGGCTGTTGTCACCAGCATAGGAACCACGCTCGCCGGTTCCGGCATAGACGTGAACGTGAATGTCGATGAGGCCAGGGGTTACATAGAGCCCATGGACATCGATTGCCTTGAGAGCATCGGAGGCCGCGATGTGGGGAGCGACTTTTGCGATCTTGCCGTCCTTGATGGCGACGTCCATCACCGAGTCGACGTGGTTCTTGTCGTCGATGACGTGGCCATTCTGAAGGATGAGATCGTAGGCGAGGCTTGGTGCCTGAGCGAATGCATGGACGGAGGCAGCTGCGAGCGACAGCCCCGCACAACAGGAGGCGATGGATCGCGTAACTCTGGAAAGCGAATGATTCATGAATCTCCTCGATTTTCGAACAGTGTTGCTTCGGGTTCGACGGGATCTTCCACTTCCAACAAGAAAGAGAAGGTCCCAATTATGCCGCATGTTTGTAACTCTCGGAAAGAAGTCAGGCCTTCGGCGCCGCACTGAAGATCTCTACCAGGCGGTCGGCGATGTACTTGTCTTCTCCGTCCTTGAGCTGCCATACCGCAAAGCCGAATGTCGTCGGGTCCTGTTGACGATGGTGGTGCTCCGGCGGATTCGCAGGTGCGTCAGGATTGCGTCCGCGCATACCGGCCGCGTCGGCGTTCAGGCTGCCGATACCGACGGGCTTGGTCTCCGCCAGCTGGTGCATGACTTCCTGCGAGGTGATGTTCACCTTGGACGGATCGATCTTCCAGCTGTAGTGCGGCGTCACGTTGCCCAGCGCCTGCGGGTTAAACTCACGCGGCTGGGCGGCTACGCCGAACTTCGCGATGGCCTTGGAGATTACGGCAGCGCGCTCGTCGTAGCTCTTGACCACGGCTTCGTAGTCCTGCTCGACGAACATCTCAAGGGCCTTCAGCGCGGCGAAGATCTGTTCTTTGCCTACCTTGCTGGAGCGGCCGATGCGATCTTCCTGTGGGCTCATATTCATTTGCGCCCAGCGAATCAGCTTCTCCTTCCCAATCAGGAAGCCGGTCGACTGCGGACCGCAGATGTCCTTGCCGCCGGAGAAGGCGACGAAGTCCCATCCCTGCGCGGGATACTCCCACAGGCGCTCCTTCGGAGGAACGTCGGCCGAGGCGTCGTTGAAGGTGTAGATGTTGGCCTTGGTAGCGATCTCAATCATCTCCGGTCCGCTCACCTTGCCCATGTCGGACTGGATGTTGATGTAGTGCATCGCCAGCGTCTTTGGGTTGATGGCGTTGATCATCTGATCCTTCGTTTCCACCTCGATGAGCTTAACGCCCGTCTGCCGAACCTGGTGGTCGAAGTTATTGCGATGCGCTTTCTGGATGATGACCTCGGTCTTAGGGAAGCCGGTGAGGTCGGGGCAGGCCTTCATACGCGGCTCGAGGTCCTCCGTGAGCATGCCTGCGTAGGCGACGACCGTGCCAGCAGCCACGCCGCCGGTCACCAGACCGGTGTAGCCGGGAGGCGTCTTGCAGAGCTTCTCGATGTATTTGCCCGCCGCTACTTCGAGGTCGTTGATCATCACGAAGTGCTGGTTGCCCTGGCGCATGAGTTCCATCACTTCGGGCTTCATGACAGAGCCGCCGATGACTGTGACGGTACCGACGATGTTGACCAGGGGCGTCACGCCAAGTTCCTTATAGACATCGCCCGTCGATCCCAGGCCGCTCTTAATCGGAACGATCGCGTGACCGTCGACGCCGTGTTTTTCGTCTTTTTCCTTCTTCTCGGCAACAGCCGCGCGCGGTGCAAACAGGCTGCCCGTTGCAGCACCAAGTACAGACAAGAAAGAGCGACGATTCCAACCGGACTTCAAGATCATGTGTAACTCCTATCCATTTACTACTAGTTCGACGAAGGTGATGGCGGATTGACAACCATGGCGCTGCCGACAACCTCGATCAGAGAGTCACCGGGGATCCATTCGAGAGCCATGCAGGAACGCGATGGCGCTTTTCCGGGACTGAAGTATGTTCCATATATTTTATTCAACGCCTGATAGCGGGCCTGATAGGCGTCGAACTTCGCCTTTCCGGTGGGCATGGGAACTCCATCTGCGAGAGGAAGGCAGAAGAAGACCTGCATATTCATAATGCTATCCATCGTGCAGCCGGCGCTCTCGACCGATTTTTTGAGCGCATCCATGGTGCGGGTGACGTGCTTTTCGAAGGGGTCCGTCACGGTGACGTGGTCGTCTTTGGGATAGCCGTCGTTGGATCCAGTGCCGGAGAAGTAGTAGATACCGTTGTGCGTGTGGTTTCCACGAGGGCGGGGCCCTGCTGGCGGTACGGCAGGGGCAGTCACAGCAGGAGTCTGCTGGGCCAGGAGTTTTGGCGCACCGGTAACGATTGCCGCCAGGGCTGTTATCTTTCCAAAGAAGGTGCGTCGAGAGCTGATCTCCATTACGTTTTCTCCTGAGCGTTCTTTGTAGAGCCTGTTACTACTGGCGCTTTACTTCAGCCTTCCGAGAACTGACCCGTCGGGAAGGCCGCCTTCCTCATTTAGAGAGTTATCGCATTGAGCGATCCTCTCCGCACCCAGGAGAATATGGGATTGCCAAATACGATGACAATCCGTGTAAGTCTTGTTCTGAGATGTGGTCGAATCATAAGTTCCGCCGAATAGGGTTGACTACAGGCAAATGACATATTTTCTTTCTAGGACTTATGACCTATTTGACGAGAAGCTGCTCCTCCAGGGAGGGTTCGGTGAGAAGCGGGCGTTCCGGGTGAACGGTCAACCAGCAGATCGCTCCAATGACGGCAAGAACGGAAGCGATTGCAAACGAGGTTGTCCAGCCATAGCGTTGCGCGACCCATGGAGTGAGCGACGCGGTGACTGCGCCGCCGAGCTGGCCCCCGGTGTTTACCATGCTCGAGAAGACACCTGAGCTTCCTCCTGCGATATCGACGGAGACCGACCAGAAGGAGCTCTGCGAAAGATAGAGGGCTCCGGCGCCACCTGCGAGAATCAGTCCGGCGAGCTGTGGGCTGTGGACCTGGGAACCAAGCACAAGAAAGACCGCAGTGAGAATGAGAGCTACTGAAGCCAGCCAGCATCGACCGACGCGGAGTCCATACCTGGCTGTGAGGCGATCGCTCAGAACGCCTCCAAGCAGACAGAAGATTGTCATGGAGAGGAATGGCAGCATGGCATAACGGGCACTCGATTTCAGGTCAAAGCCGCGAACCTGGGCCATGTAGAGAAAGAACCAGCTGAAGAAGATCCACGCCACATATCCGAAGCTGAAGTATCCGACCATCAGCGCGGGAAGATCTTTGCGATGGAAGATTGCTCGCCATGAGATCTTCGTTCCCGAGGATTTATCTGCTACCGGTGGTTGAGGAGGAGCCGCGGGGGATCCGAAAGACAGGCCATCGCGAATCTCAACCAGCTCCTGTGCCGTCATGCCCGGGTATTCTTCGGGAGTGTCACGCGAGAAGCGCCACCAAATTGCACCCACGATGAAGCCGACCACAGCACTGAACCAGAAAGCTGCACGCCATCCATGATGGGTGATGAGCCACGTGAGCATGGGAGGGGTAAGACCGCTTCCCGCTCCGACCCCGGCGAAGATCAGGCCATTGATGAAGCCTCTCTCCTGCAATGGCACCCAGCGCGCGACGAACTGGTTTGCCGCGGGATAGATTACCGACTCCCCAGCGCCGAGGATGAAGCGAATTCCGATCAGGAGGACAACCGCATAAGGAATTCCCGTGGGCAGAAGCGCGGTGAGTACCGTCGCTACTCCCCAGGACATGACTCCTAACGTGAGCACGCGGCGTGGTCCAAAGCGCGCCGACAACCAGCCAGCAGGAAGTTGAAAGCCTGCGTAGCCGATCAGAAATGCGCTGAAGATCCAGCCCAGGCGCTGATTTCCAAGACCATATTCCGTACTGATCTGGAGGCCTGCAATGGAGATGTTTGTGCGGTCAAGAAAAGCAACTCCGCTTAACACAAACAGCCAAAAAGCCAGAAAATACCGCACTCGCATCCAACGTTCCAACATCCTTTACCTCTCGCGACAGTTCAATTTGCCGCGTTCTGCTTCCTAAAATTGTTGTGCATGTGGTCACGCACATCCATCTTGTCTCGTCCTTTTCAGAGTTCTAATGGCCGGCCGCGACTAAGCCTGCAGGGCTGCGGAGGCGGAAGTTCGTCCAATGGGACGAGAGCTTTGGGTCACTTGAAGCGGGCTCATTCCACATATCCATGGAGATACCGTTCAGGTCATAGACAATCTTTCCCGACCGAACGGTGAGCTGGCAGACGAGCTTGGTATCTCCCATCAGCTTGGTGTTCACCATGTCGGTGAAGCCGAACTTGCCGTGATCTTCGCTCAACACCGCGACATCTGCAGGCGAACCTACGGAGAGGTTTCCAAGCTGCGGCTGCCGAATCTCCTGCGCCGGGTTCCAGGTGACTTCCTGAATGACGGTCTGAAGGCTCTGTCCCATCGCGAGAAACTTGTCGGCAACATTGAGAAGATCCTTTGTCGCTGAGTTCATGCTGTCGATGTGAAGGTCGGTCGAGAGAGAGTCTGGAGGGAATCCATCCTTCAACAAAGGAATCGCCACCGACCAGCCAAAGCTTGCGCCGCCTGTGCCAGCGTCGAAGTAGATTCCGCGCTTACGGCCGATCAGCATCGCTGCGCTGGCTTTGAGGGTTGTGGGATCCTGCTCTCCGCGATGGCCCGAAAAGGCATGGGTATAGATATCGCCCTTGCGAAGGTGAGTCGCCAAAAGGTCATAGAGAGGTCGTTCGGGGCGGCGGGAGCCGTAGTCGATCATGACCGGGATATTGGCGATATTGCCTGCCTTTACCGCCTGATCGTAGGGCTTCCATTCTGGTCCTGTGAAATGTGCGCTCTTTACTCCCACAACGATGCCTGGATACTTGAGGGCCATCTGACCGGTGGCCTCGCCATCCATGTCGTTAAGGTTCTGCTCGATTCCATTGGGACGCATGCCCCCGCCTACGATATTCAACATGGCGAGCACGCGGGTCTCGGAGCGGTCGATAACATGCTCTTTGAAGTCCGGGAAGTTTCTCCATCCGGAGCTTCCTGCATCTACGGCGGTGGTGACACCATTGCGAAACGTGAAGCCATCAGGCCAGATGGAGTTGTCGCCCGCGTAGGAGTTCTTCTCTCCTGTCGTAGCGTACATGTGCATGTGGATGTCGATGAGCCCAGGCGTTACATAGTACCCGGTAGCATCGATGGTCTTGGCGGCATCTTTCGGGTTGAGATTGTCACCAACCGCAGCGATCTTGCCGTCTTTGATCGCAACATCGGTGACCCTGTCGATGTGATTCTTCGCGTCGATCACGTGCCCTTTGGTCAGAAGGAGGTCATACGGCAGAGGATTTGGGGCATCCACGATGCCCCGGCGTGGAGCCGCCGGCTGCCCCTGTGAAGTTGAAGACATCTCGTGTTGCGCCTGAGAGATTCCTGTGAAAACTACGAAGTTGCACAGGACCGAATAGAGCAACAGAGAGCGCTTCCCAAACCTCATCATCTACCTCGCAATATTTCCCGGCTGGAAAATCGATTGATCTTCATTATTTTCGAACTAAAAGCCGGGGACGTCATCGGTCCTGTGGTTCAGCATCAAAGTAGGCCAAATAGCCTATGTTCACGCGCGGACAGCGTTCCACTTCGCCTCGCCGTACTCGCCCATGTTGACCGTGCCGGACATATTGCCTCCGCTCACCGTTCCCTTGAAGTTGCAATGCAGTGGGTTTCCGGCAACGGGCATAATGCTGTGGAGTTCGATCTGATCGCCTTGAACCGCGCCTGTGAAGGTCGCGTTGTAGATCTCGCCGTGATGCTCGCCGGTGACGTCAGTTCCCTTTTGCTCGAGAAGGAACTTCTGTTCGCCCGTACCGCGAAGGTACTGGATGGTTACAGCCCAGCTTCCCTGCACGGCGGCCGTAGATGCTGTGGATACAGGCGGGTTCTGATAAGTGCCGGGCTTGGTAAGCGCCTCATAGAGGGCGTCGGCGATGATTTTTTCCTCACCCGCTTCGAGCATGTAGGAGGTAACGCTGATGGAGCTCTGCATCATGTCAGGGCGTCGGCCCTGAGGTCCTGCAAGAACGATGCGAGGGGTTCCGGCATCGAGATGAGCCGCCAACTCCGTGCCGGTGATGCCTACCTTTTCAGCATCCCAATGAATACGAACGTTGGGGCATCGATTGGAGAGATCTTCAGGGGCGGGAATGATCTCGGCCGTCAGAGAAGGGATACCCTTGAGACGGTTTGCGATGTACTGCATCCAGCTGGTCCACTGTGCCTGCTCTGCTGCGTGATCGCGCTTATACCACTGACGAACCGCCGCCAGCAGTCCCATGGCCTCTTCCTTGCTGCACTTGAGCGCGCGACCGTAACAATGGTGTGGTGCCGCCTGATAGTAGGCCGTTTTGCAAAGATCCTTTTTACCGATCATCATGCCGGCAGATTGCGGTCCGCGCATGCACTTACCGCCGGAGTATCCTACAAGCGAAGCGCCCGCAGCGATATGGATATTGGGGTTATTGGGCTCTTCAGCGGCGGCATCCACGAAGATAGGGATGTTCTTTTCATTCGCCATGGCACAAAGAACGCTAATGCTCATTGGGCCGGAGGTGGATTCGGGGCCGGAGAGGATGTATACCATTGCGGTCCGATCGGAGAGCTTGGAACGAAACTCTTCCGGCGAGTCAACTTCAACGATCTCGGCTCCGCACATGCGGACTCCGATGTCGTATGGGTTGCGTGAGTGCTTGGGGATGATGACCTGATTTTTTCTTTTGGTGTAAGGAAGGGCCTGACAAAGCTCAACATCTGTTCCAGCGATACAGGCAATGGTGGCGAGACAGATCGCAGCGGCGCAGCCTGTGGTCGCAATGCCCCACTCCGCTCCCGTCAACTGACCGAGCTGGGCTCCGATTCCATTCATCATCTCGTCGAGATGCACAAAGTAGAAGGAGGCATCGTACATGGCCTGCTTTACTTCGGGCAGTGAACATGAGCCGCTGATGATGGTGAAGGTGCCGCGCCCGTTGATCATGGGCCGGACCCCGATACGGGTAAACAGGTTGTCGCGGAGGTCGCCGTCTTTTACAAGCGTCGGCTTCGAATGAGGATGATCCGCAAGCCCCGCAGCACCGGCGGCAAGAGGAGAGGCCGCAGAAGCGGCTCCGAGCGCGGAAAGGATTCCTGACTGCTTGAGAATCTCTCGGCGAGACCATTGACCGTTGCGAAGTGGCGACATGATTCAACTCTCCTTGAGCCTGGAGTTATAGAACGAGAATGATGATGAAGGGGGATTGCGATGGGCGACGCGGAAGAGGCATCGAACCCATCGCAATTGACAACGCTGGCCTAGATATAGGCGATCATGTCAATCTCGACCAGGGAATTGCCGGGAATTCCCGCTGCCGGCGACACGGTGGTTCTGACCGGAGGTATACTTCCCCACTTTGCGGTGGCGTAGACCTTGTTCATCGCGTCGTAGTCCTTGAGGTCATTGAGATAGACATTGACCTTCAGCACTTTTTCCATCGAAGAACCGGCGCTCTCCAGCTTCTTGGACAACTCATCCAAAACATGCTGAGTATGCTGCTCGATGGTGCCCTCGAAGTGGGCTCCAACCCCGGCAAGAAACAGCATGTTGCCGTAGGAGACTGCTCCTGAAAACAAGGGTGCCTTACCGTTTGCAGGCTTCGCTGGCTGGGCGGGGTACGACTTCTTCTCAAGCTTTCCGGTAACCTGCGCCGAGGCGTTCTTCGTTACCATCGCTCCGCCGGTGGCTACGACTGCGGCCTTTGCCGCGTTCTTCAGAAGACCCCTTCTTGACTGTTGCTCCATGATTGTTACTCCTCCTGTGCTTGAAACTCACTGTTTGGTTTATGGAAAGACTAAGCCTTGCCTTGCTTGAGAACTGCGCGGATCTGACGGCCGACGATCTCCGGCTCACCGGGCAGAAGCATCCAGGTTCCGACTACAAGTGCGTTAGGGCATGCGGGCATGCCGTTATTTGCCTTGGCGTTTCCGGTTGCGGGGTTGAGTTCGATGGTAGGGTCCAGCGAACGGAGACGCTGTTGCACCTCTGCCGGAGTAACGCCGACAACCGAGGGATCATACGTCAGAATCAGATGAGGAACATGATTGGCAACGTCCGGCGTAAAGAGACTTGTCTTCATCGTGGGGACATCTTTCACGATTTGTCTGATGATGTCGGCGCGGCGGGTGAACTCTTTTTCCATGTTCGCGTCTGACTGTTCAAGAAGCCAATCTACCGCGGCAACCATGCCTACGATCTGTTCCTTCGCGACCTTCATTCCGCGGCCGACGCCTTCGTTGGGATTGTTGTTCTCATGCGCGAGATCGGTGAGATGTTTCTTTCCTAAGAGCAAGCCAGCATTTTGAGGTCCGCGGATTCCTTTGCCTCCGGAGAAGCAGACCAGATCGAATCCCATGCCGGTGTACTTCCACAGATTGGAGATAGGCGGCATATCGGCTGCGGCATCGATGTGGCAGGGAACGTTATGCTCGTGCGCCACCTGCAGCCACTGCTCGTGACCGATCTCTCCTTTCTCGGCTGCGTTGAAGAAGTTGGTCATGATCGTCTTTTCATTGAAGGCACGCTTGTAATCTTCAAGCGTCTCTACCTCCACGATCTTTGCGCCGCAGAGGAAGATGGCATGATCGTAGCCATAACGATGCGCCTTCTGGACGATGACTTCGTTCTTCATGGAATCGACATTCTGGGGGATGTCTTCCGGCTTCGCGTTGCTATTCGCTGAAACGATGCAAGCGGCGGTAGCCAGGGTGAGGGCGGAGGACGCGCCACAGGTGACCACGGCTCCTTCGCAGCGCAGCTTCTGCGCCACGTACTCGCCTGCACGAACCTGCAGCTCCTTCAGATGTACAGGATGCTTTGCAGCTTCAGCGACGGCACTTTGCACCTGAGGAGGCATGACAGCGGCTGTATACATGGTGTAAGTACCTGCCGCGTTGATCATCTTTTTCACGCCCAGCTTGGAGTAGTAATCCGTCGAAGCAGGAGCGTGAGACGATGACGGTGAGGCCAATGCTTCGGCGGAGCCGACCAGCGGCGCTACGCCAAGCATCCCCAACATTGACTGTGACCATTGCAGAAAATTACGTCGCGTAAGAACGCCGGAATCAGGCCCGGTGGGCATCAAGAACCTTCCTTTCCTTTACGGCTCCAGATGGAGATTTAATGATAAATAGAAGCGATCACCATCTGACTCTAATAGAAGCCGGTTGTCATAGGGCAAGAGACGAAGAGGAAGCTATGGCAAATGCCATAGGAACCTCTTTCACTTCCCTTTTAGCGATAAACCTATTTGAACAAGTACTTTACTCCAAGTTGCAACTCGCAGCTGGTGTGCTTTTCGAAAGTACTGGATTCATGGCTGATGCAGCGATTCGCGAGCCTTCCTGCTTGCCGGTACAGAAATAAAACCAGCGATACAGAAACAATGATTCGATTGCCTCTGCATCGCTGCGCGTTTGGAAAGACCTACATGTTTGATTCTGGCTGAAACTTGGTAAATCACTGCTCAGATTCTTCCGAATTGCTTGACTGCTTCTACGATTGAGTGAAACTTCTCGATATAGGGATACATCGAGTGCTCACTGTTATCCAGCTTCTGAGCTAGAACAAGGATCTCTGCGGCGTGCTCGCGAGGAACTACGACGACGCCATCCTGATCCGCCACGATAATGTCTTTGGGATTGACCTTGACGCCATCGCAGTCAATTGGGATATTCACGCCGCCAAATTTGTAATGTCCTACTGAAGTGGAGGGGACCGGACCAAGAGCATAGACGGGGAAACCTATCTTCTTCAACTGCGGAAGATCGCGGACGCCTCCATCCACGACTGCGCCAACGAAGCCACGAGAAAACATCGCCGTTCCCATGAGTCCGCCCATGCCGGCGATATCGGCCCCGTCATCCACCTTCATCACGTAGACAGAGCCGGGACCACCGGAATCAATCGCGCTCAACATTCCCGAGAGCGCGTTGGGATCATGATTCTCTTCTTTGACGAGCTTGACTGTCAGAGCTGTACCCGCAAATTTTGCGGGAAAGATGGACTGCATGCGGTGTGACATATAGGTCTTCACGTGAAGGCTCTGCTCAATCGCATCCGAGACGGAGGCTGCTTCGACGTGCCGATAGGCTTCCAGCATTCCTGCAGGATCAGCCGCATAGTCCGCGGCGGTCTTGGCAGCGTCCGCGCGCACGATATGGGTAACGGTAAGGACGGCTGTGCAGACGACTACGACAGTGGCGGCAGTACGAAAGCGGCGAAACAAAGAAGATGAAGGCATGGAACTCATTTTCACTCCCCGGAGACCAAAGACATACTACTTGAAGTTTATAAGACGAGAAAAAGCCGCCGGATCGAGATCCGGCGGCTTTGGTTTTGAAGAGCTAGAAGTTGATCTTGCCAACGAGCTGCAGGACGCGTGGATCGGTCTGCGTACTGGTAATAGTGCCAAAGGCACTTGTTCCGAGTTGTGGGTTACCCGTGTTGTTCGGGTTGCTCGGATTCGCATGGTTGAAGAGGTTGAAGACTTCTGCACGTAACTGGAAAGTCAGGCGCTCGTAGATGGGGAAGTTCTTGAACATCGAGAAGTTCACCAACTCGCGTCCAGCCCCATACTGGTCGTTGCGATGAAGATTACCAAAAGTAAACTGAGCCGGAATTGCAAAAGCCGACGCATCGATACAACTTGCGCCAGTACCATTGCGAACAACAAAACCAGCTGAGCAGGTGTTCGTTCCGGTTTTGACAAAGTTCGGACGCTGCACACCTCTGGGACCGACGTTAGCGTTATCCCCTGCAAGGGCGACGTTGAAGGGCATGCCCGTCTGCAGGAACACGATGGCGTTAGCCTGCCATCCACCAGCAATAGCACGGAAGGCATAGCCACGATTCGCGAAAGTGGGCAGTTCATAGAGGATGGTTCCTACGAAACGGTGACGGATGTCCCAGTTTGAGTTTCCGTAATCTGCCCTCAGGTTGTTCTGAATCATGGGTGTACCGCCGCCATTTGCATCGTTGGAGGTATCCATGTTGTGCGACCAGGTGTACGACAGGTTCATGCTGAGGCCATGGCTCGTGCGTTGACGAAGGATCGCCGTCAGACCGTTATAGGTGGAGAAACCGCCGTTGGCTATTTGACGAATCTCGCCAAAGCGTTGGTTGGGACGCCGTGAATTTACGTCGCTTCCCGGTCCAGGCAAGGGCTGGTTGGGGTAGAGGGAGTAGTCGAGATGAACTGACTTCGAACCGAGGTACTGTAATTCGAAGGCTGCGTCTCTCCACAGCTCAACGCCGGTGCCAACATTCCACTGGTACATTCGAGGCGTTGGTAGCTTGACCGGATCTGTAAAGACGGATGTATAGCACCCGATCGTTCCTGGTATACAGGAAACAGGAGCACTGCTGCCACCGCTGGGATTGGTAAAGGTATTAGTGGAGAAAAATGGATCTGCACTATAGGCAGTAGAGTTTGCGAGCGGATAGTTTCCGCTTGCCAGAGTGAAGGCATTGAGGTGGTTCGGGTTGTAATAGATTCCGCCGCCTCCGCGAACGACGATCTTGTCCGTCGCGCGGTACGCAAAGCCAAGACGTGGCGCCCACAGATTATTGTTCGGGCCCGTGAACTTGAAGCCCGGTGTTGGTGTAAATGTGGCACCGTTTGTAGCATTGGTGGATGGAATCAGCGCCGTGAAATCGGAATTCAGAATACGGGCATATCCGTTGAGCGAGTAGGGGATGGTCGGCTGTTCGTAGCGGATTCCATAGAGAAGCGTCAGCTTCTGAGATACCTGCCAGTTATCTTGAACAAAGTAGCCATTACGCCAGCTTCCGACAGAACCTTTAACCTGGAAGGTTGGCGTTGCGACGCTTGAGGCACGACCAACAACGAAGTCGGCAAAGGCGTTCTGGGGTGTGGTATTGGTGCAGGGAGGAAGCGGTTTGCCCGGATTAGGATTCGTAGTAGGAACAACACATTGGCTCGTATACTCGCCGTTGAAGGTAAAGTTTCCGCGAGGATCGTTCTGCGCTGCGCGACCGATGGTCATGCGGCGGATGTCCGCTCCGGCCATGATGTTGTGCTTGCCTTTGGTCCAGGAGATCTGATCGTACCCGTGCAAGGTGCGGTCGTCCTGCTTCCAATTGGTACCGGCGGAACCAAGACCGGCATAACCCGGAATAACAACCGTCGGAATACCGGGATTGTTGTTGTCCACGTCTGCCGTAAATCCAGGAATTCCAAGCTGGGATCCTGCGTCTGTGAGACCGTTCTGGGCAAACTGGTTATTGACATCGCTTGTGAGGACGTTGAATCCGAAGCGGAAGTCATTGATGAAGTTCGGCGTGATGATGTGGGTGTAACCGACAACGCCATTGCGATCCATCGTTGGGGAATAGGTGCTGGAAGTCGGAACGGGGCTTCCGCTTTCGAATGTCAGCTTCTGCCAGAGGAAGCGGCCGAAGAGACGTACATTCTGGCCTATGTTGTGATCAACGCGGTCCAAAGTCTGGTTTTGTACTAAGTTCAATGGAAGGGCTTGATTGAAGTTATTTGTAATCCCTGGGCCAGTCGGCAATGGGTAATACTGCATCAACTTACCGGCGATCGAAGACACCGGCAGCTGGTTGTTCACATAGGGCGTGGTGCGGTTGGTCGGATCGTAGAGCTGGGTGGCTGGCAGCAGCTCCGAGAAATCTCCATTGCGCATCCGCAGTGTCGGAACCGTCGTGATGTTATTGGTGAGGGTAGTCGTATACGACCTGAGCCCCTCGTACGACCCCATGAAGAATGTCTTGTCGCGGCCATTGTAGAGAAACGGAATTACAACCGGGCCACTGAGAACACCGCCAAACTGGTTGAAGCGCATCTTGGGAGTACGGGAGCCTACAGTAGCAAGCCATGGCTTCGCATTGAAGAAGTCGTTCTGAATGTAGTCATAGGCGGTGCCGTGCAGCAGGTTTGTTCCAGACTTGGTATCTGAGTTGATGTGGATGCCCATATAAGCACCGTACTGAGCGGTGTAGTTACCGCTTTGCACCTGAACCGCCGAGATGGCGTCCGGGTTCGGCGTCACCGGGGAATTCGAGATCAACGAGTTCATGATCGTGATTCCGTCCAGTGTCAGCGAGTTAGTGACCTCACGGGTACCCGCGCCGATGTAGTTTGCCCCTGGCGGCACGCCACTGAAAGAGGTCTTCGGCCCCTGGATAACGTTCGACGAGGTTGTCGCCAGATCCATGACGCGGCGTGTGTTGATAGGAAGATTTGTTACCTGAGGTGTGCTGAGTGTATCGCCGATCAGCGCATCGTCAGTGGAGAGTGCCGGGGTTGCGGCCGAGACCGTAATCTCCGATGCTTCGGAGCCTACGCTGAGAGAAAAGTCGGTTCGGGCCGCCATGTTGAGCTGCACAACCACGCCTGAGGCAGTGGTCTTCCGAAAACCAGTCTTTTCAACGGTGATATCGTAAGTACCCGGCGCGACAAACGGGATGGAGTAATACCCCTCGCCGTTGGTATCGCCTGTATAGGAGACCTTTGTATCGCGGTTCAAGCCCACTACGTGAGCACCTGCGATGACTCCGGAGGTTGGGTCGGCAACTGTTCCCACCAACGTTGTATTATTTGCGACCTGGGCCATGAGGGCCAATGGAGCGGCCAATAGAGCGAAACAACAGAATAATGCTCTCTTCACAATGAACTCCTATTATCCGGATAACGGTTGTACCGTTGATATCTGCGAACAGTCCGGCATCGATGTTTGTGCCGGATCTTAATGATCGAGTGAAATCATTCCACTCTGGTTCCGGAAAGCTGTCATCAGGCAGTTGACGTGTCCGTCATTAAGGCGAATGACCTATGCATTAATAGATGCTGTTTCTTCGGAGCATGGAATTCCTACCGATCGCTGAACGGCTATCCTGTTGCAGATCAGAATTAATCCAGATGAATCAGGCCGCGCTGCAAGGCATAGATGGTCGCCTGCGTGCGGTCACGGGCTCCCATCTTGTCGAGTACGGAGCTGACGTGGATCCTTACCGTCTTCTCGGCGATACGAAGCTCTTCAGCGATCTCGCGATTGCTGCGGCCCTGGGTGATGCAGGCAAGCACCTCCGATTCTCTGGGGGTAAGCTCAACCGATGGCATGCGTTCCGCCAGGCGATCCAAGGCGACGTGCGGGAGATAGCGTAGTCCCCGATCCACATTCTGGATAGCGTTCAACAGTTCTTCCCCGCTGGCATCCTTGGTGAGATAGGCCATCGCTCCGCTTCGGACCGCGCGATAGATATCTTCGCTTCCCCTGTAGTTGGAGAGCACGACGATGCGAGCGGTGGGAAACTCCTTGCGCAATTGGATGATGACCTCAAAACCGCTGACGCGTGGCAGACGAAGATCGAGTACAACGACATCAGGCCGGTGTTGGCGGTACATCACGATTCCCGCTTCTCCATCGCTGGCTTCCCCGATGATTCGGATCTGCGAATGGCCAGAGAGGACAGAATGAAGGGCCATGCGAGCGAGGAAATGGTCCTCAATGAGAAGAACGCGTATCTGTTTCATATGCCGATCCACCGTATAACGTGATGTTCCTGATTGATAGGAAGCTGCATTGCGTTGAAAGGAACCCTGACACTTACCTCGGTGCCGCTGCCGACCATGGTCTGCAGGCGAAATGTACCTCCGAGTTTGCGAGTGCGTTCTTCCATGACAGGAATACCAAAGTGTCCGTGCCGCGAGGCAGATTGACCAGTGGACTGGAAACCGCGGCCATTGTCATGAATCGACAGGCTGAGAGCATCAGCCTCATACTTCAGATGAACGGTGATATCGGTCGGGTTGGCGTGGCGAATCGCGTTCGTTATCGCCTCCTGGCCGATGCAGACGAGATGATGCACGCATCCGGGTGGCAGCGGCAACTCGTCTCCTTCCACGTCGAGCACGGTCGCGATCGACTCGCGCAGATGGTTCGCTGAAAGCGTCCTCGCGAGCGCCTGGGAGAGGACGTTGGTCATCTCATCGCTGTCGCGCAGATCCCAGATGATGCGCCGTGCTTCTGCCTGGCAGTGAGAAACCATACTGCGAGCAAGCTCACAGGACTTTGCCGCAGGAGTGGAAGCAAGATCCCCATCGTGAAAGAGCTTTGCCGTCGCCTCAAGCTGCCATGAGATCGCAGCAAAGCCCGCCATCAGCGTGTCATGGCATTCCCTGGCGATCCGGTTACGCTCTTCAAGAACGATGCCAATGTGTCCCTTGATCATCTGCACGCGTCGGCGATAAAGATACGCAGGAAGCACAATAGCTAACAACAGCAATGCCAGATAGAAATACCAGGTCTGGTAGATCTCGGTGTGCTCGCCTACAGAGAGGGCTACAGTGTGGGAGAGCCACTCGTCGCTTCCGTCTTTACGCTCCTGCACTTCAAAGCGATACCGACCAGGGGTTAGCTGGCTGTAATGTGCTGCGCGAGATCGGGTATTTCTCCATTCTGAATCGTACCCGACTAAGCGGTATCGCACTTCGCTTTGTGTCGACTCATCCGTATTGTCCTGGCCGAAGAGGATGATGATGTCGCGCTGGCCTCCCTCAACCTTGATATGAGGAAGTTCAGAGGAGCCAGCGGAAGCTGACATCCATGAGGGAATGTCACTAAGCGGATCGGAGGAAGTTTTTGCTGCGAGATAGGTTGGGTGAGAGCTGGGGGACGCTTGTGGTTCTTTCTGAGCGATGGCACTACAACAAGAGAGCAGAAGAGATAGGCCCAGACAGCCCCTCAGAGCGCGCGAACATGAAAGCCGCGAGGAAGCAGGATGCTTCGCCGTTGACTTTATGCGTGCTTTTACGGGATGGAAGCGGTTTAACACAAGTCGTGTTATTACAGCATCACAGCACCATCATAACCGCAACAAAAGCTTATGCGGAGGTTAGATCTTCGTCGAGCGGATGCTCCGGATGGACCGTCATCCAGCAGATGGCCCCGATAACCGCCAGTACGGCAGAAAACGAGAACGAGGTCGTCCAGCCATAACGCTGCGCGATCCAGGGCGTGAGAGAGGCGGTCACGGCACCGCCGATCTGACCTCCCATGTTCACCATGCTCGAGAACACGCCCGAGCTGCGACCCGCAATATCCACGGAGACCGACCAGAAGGAACTCTGCGACAGGTACAGGGCACCGGCCCCTGCGGCCAGAACGACTCCGGCGAGCCGTGGATTATGAATCTGCGAGCCCAACACAAGGCATATCGCCGTAAGAATCAATGCCACAGCGGCCAGGCCGCAACGGCCAACCCGCAGTCCATACTTCCCTGTCAGTCGATCGCTCAGCGCTCCTCCGACCAGGCAACACACCGTCATCGACAGGAAGGGAAACATCGCAAACTGGGCGCTCGATTTCAGATCGAAGCCGCGAACCTGCGCCATGTATAAAAAAAACCAGCTGAAGAAGATCCAGGCGACATATCCAAAGCTGAAATACCCGAGCATCAAGGCAGGAAGGTCACGGCGGTGGAAGATTGCTCGCCAGGAGATGGGTGTTTCGGAAGATGAGGCTTCTGTTGAGGATGAGGCAGGCGCAGCTGTCACTCCGAACGATAGGCCGTCGCGAATCTCTTTCAACTCTTTTGGGGTCATCCCGGGATGCTCTTCCGGGGTATCCCGGGCCAGCAGCCACCAAACCGCTCCTACAGCAAATCCGACCAGTGCGCTGAACCAGAATGCTGCCCGCCAGCCATGATGGGTAATCAACCAGGTAAGCATTGGAGGCGTAAGCCCGCTGCCGGCCCCTACACCCGCGAAGATGAGGCCGTTGATAAACCCTCTCTCCTGCAGGGGAACCCAACGAGCCACAAATTGATTCGCCGCCGGATAGATCACGCTTTCGCCAGCGCCCAACGCAAAGCGAATCCCGATCAAAAGCGCTACCGCATAACGAACGTTGCTCGGAAGTATCGCAGTCATAACAGTCGCGACCCCCCAGGACATGACTCCAATGGTCAGAACGCGCCGCGGCCCGAAACGTGCCGATAACCACCCCGCCGGAAGCTGAAACCCTGCATATCCGATCAGAAACGCGCTAAAGATCCAGCCCAGACGCTGATTCCCCAGGCCATATTCCGTGCTGATTTGGAGACCCGCGATCGAGATGTTTGTCCGATCAAGGAAAGCGACCCCACTCAACACAAACAGCCAGAAGGCCAAAAAATACCGAACTCGCATCCGACGTCCCAACGTCCCCTCACTCCCCACGGCCATTCGGCTCCCCGTTCCAGCCAACCCGTTACAGGTGGAAACAAATACATGGCTGAACCACGAAGACCTTCAGCAAAAGGCACCCCTGGGACAAACCGAGACCAAACCTGTATGTCTGACTGGAGTTGCCATTACTATACAAAATTCCATAGAGAATCGGCCCTATTTAATTGAAAAGGGAGGGATAAAGCACTTACTTGCCAACACCGGGTGGCGGCGGAAGCTAAATAAAGATCAGACACATCGGTTTTGCTAGGGGAAAGTCTTTCCCGACGCCTGACAGTCGACCCGTGCTTTTGTCTCTTGCAAACACGGAGATATTGTTCGAATCCTGATTGGCGACCAGCAGCCAGCCATCCGTAGGATCAAGCGCAAGATGACGCGGCCTCTGCCCTCCGCAGGAGGACTTTTCCATGAATGTCAGCCTGCCGCTCTCCGGAGAGACGGTAAACGTAGCCATGAAATCATCCAGACGGCTGGTTACATAAGCAAAGCGGGCACGCTTATCAAAGACAATATCTCCGGGCGCCGCTTTGCCCTGATAACCGTCAGGCACAAGAGAGATGTCCTGCAGCGTTTTAAGTGTGCCCCTGCCGCTGTCCCATTCAAGAACATTGACCGTCGGCTTCAGCTCGTTGACGCAGTAGACCCATCTTCCGTTGGGATGAAAATGAAGCGCCCTCGGACCATATCCGGTCGTTGCCCTCCAGAGCGGCGGATCGTGCGGCGTGAGCTTTGCAGTCGCTGCATCCAGACGATAGACATGGATCACATCGAGGCCCAGATCGTTCACCAGCAGAAATCGGTTGTCTGGCGAGACCGTGACGCGATGAGCATGGGGCTTCCGTTCATGCTGTTCTGCATCGGCGGCGTATTGGAAAAAAGAGACAGGTTCGCTGAGCTGTCCGGCGCCATCCACTCGAAAAGATACGACGCTGCCGCCGCCATAGTTCGCAGCGAAGACACAGCGTCCGGTGTGGTCCACCGTGATATGGGTAGGACCGCCTCCCATCGTGGTCACTCGATTCACCAGCGCCAGCTGAGCGCTTTTTTTGTTCAGCGTAAAACTCGACACAAATCCCGTCGGCTTCCCTTCGAACTGCCGGGTCTCATTGACCGAATAGAGAAATTTTTCGCCGGGAGACAGCGCTAGAAAAGTGGGGCTCTCCGACTCGATGGCAAGGGCTATCTGCTTCAACTCACCCGTCGCAGGATTGAAGTCGTACGCATAGATGCCCTGACTGGTGCTCTGCTCCCCGGTCTGAGTACCTACCAGCAATAACCTGCCCCTGGCAGATCCCTTCGCAAATGCAGACCATGGGTGTGCCGCGAGGGCAAAGGCGGAAGAACTCTGTACAAAATTACGTCGGGAAATCTTTGGCATCTTTCTCTTTCTTCTCGCTGGACGTTGCCAGAAGTTACGTAGGTAAAGCGGTGAACTGATTGGGACATTCAGGTGAATCTTACCTTCGGGCAGATCGTTATTCGAGTCGACCAGAAATAGAGCCGTGACAGGGGAGCGTCTGATTGGACTTCCACAGGCAAAGGCCCACCCTTTTTGCAGGGCTTATGGCCTACGGACGGTTCCGCGTGTGAAGCGAGCAGCCTGGAAATTGGTTAGGCCAGAACACAGCGACACGATGCTTCGTCCGGCGGACATTTCCTTGCAAGCAATGGCCGTGTCATCCAAGTGAGATGAGGTCTGTTCCTTTCAAACATTCCATGGAATGGAGTTGCGGCCGGATCGCACACTGTCTCGCTCTATGGAATCAATCTTCAATTGATCCGTCCACTTTTTACTATTGGAGAATATTTTCCTATTGACACTCGTCTTTTACACCCCATAGAGTTCTTTCCGGAAACAATTCCTGCGATACCGGCTTTTGGAGGATCCATGCGACACCCGATGAGCGCTCTCAAGAAGCGCGAAACGATGCCTCAACATCTCAACGACAGAAGAATCCGAAGATTCTTTGTCTTTCTCCTCGCGCTTGTTGCTCTCACCTCATGGAATCTGCAAGCCCAGACCGGCGGTGAAGCTGGGATCCAGGGCACGGTAACCGACGCTGAAGGAGCTGCCATTCCCAATGCGACCGTGACCGTTACGAATGATGCGACGGGAGTTGCTCTCACGCGTCAGACCACGGGCGATGGCCTCTATACCGTGTCACCGATTCTTCCGGGCAGCTACACGGTGCGGGTCAAGATGTCAGGGTTCAGTGACTACGTTCAGAAGAATCTCACGGCAAACGCCCTGGTGATGACCGCTCTCAATATCTCGATGAAGGTTGGAGCCGCGGACACGACTGTGGAAGTAACGGATGCTCCGCCGCAGCTGGTAACCACCAATGCCACGATCGGACTCACGATCGAGAACACGACGTACGCGAACCTTCCTCTCGCGATGAACGGCTCGCAGCGTGACCCCACCTACGTCGCGCAGCTTTCACCCGGCGCGACCGCAGGCGCACGTCTTCCGATCATCGGCGGCACCGGCAACTATCTCGGCCAGCTTTATCTCGACGGCCTCCCGGCACAGACTGTCAGCCAGCAGGGCGACAACCGCCTCGTATCGCAGGCCGTCACTGTCGATGCCATCGACCAGATTCAGGTCGTCACCAGCACACCTCCCGTGGAGTACGCCGGCGCAGGCGCTTCGAACTTCACCATGAAGTCCGGTGGTCTCGGTTATCACGGCTCGGTGAAGGACTTCATCCGCAACACCTCACTTGACGCGTGGCCCTTCAGCGGCAAAACCCTCAACGCCGCTGGCCAGCTCGCCTCGGCCAAGCCTGTCGATCATCAGAACGAGCTCTCCGTGACGGCCGGCGGCCATGTTCCCGGAACCAAGCGAGTCTTCTTCTTCTTCGCCTACGACCGCTATCACAACCGAACGCAGAAGCCCCCGACTTCTTTCACGATTCCCAGTGTGCTTGAGAGAAACGGCGACTTCACCGAATTGAATGGCGGAGCAGGGAGCGGCGGCCAGACTGGAACGGATCCAAAAACGAATCCGGCATTTCTCTACGATCCCACTTCTACCACCTGCAGCAACGGCAACTGCACCCGCAGGCCCTTCCAGGCCATGAAAAATGGCGTGCTTACCAACAACGTTATCCCGGATAGCTACATCTCTCAGATCGCCAAGGCGCAGCAGCAGTTCCTGCCCGATCCGACGAATCCCGCCACGCTGACCAACAACTACACGGCGGCGTTGGCGCAAGGCTTCGACAACCAGGTCTTCAACTACCGCGTCGACTTCCAGATGACCCCGAACCATCGCATCTCCACAGTAGGCGCGTTGGGTTCCGTGAAATACCTCAACAACTACAGCCTGCCCTATCTGCCGCAGCCCTACACTGGCGGCGACCTGGCCAGCATCTTCCCCAAGGTGTTCGATGTTCAGGACGCCTACACCATCAGCAACACCATGGTGAACCAGCTGAAGTTTGGCTTTGTTCGTTTCTTCCAGAACATCGAGAGCTCGACCCAGAACGATCCCACCTACCAGATCGGCGGCCTCGGGATCACCAATCTTCCCGCAGGTCAGGCTGGCCAGAACTTCCCTGCCTCCACCTTCGCGGCCACCGGTCTATTCGGCAATGCGATCCAGACCTGGCAGGCAGCAGCAGGCACGAATCCTTCTAGTGCGACCGCGACCCAACAGACGACGCCGAACAACTATGCTCTCGTCGACAACCTGCAGTGGGTGAAGGGCTCCCACACTCTGACCTTTGGAATCTCCATCCAGTGGCAGCAGATCAATAACGCCAACCCTGCTACCTATACGGGACTTCTCTTGTTGCCCTATAACGCGAACTCTACGGCAAATTTTGAAGACAAGAACGGAAATCCGGGCGGAGCATCTCTGAGTCCCAACACGAGCGGTTATGCCTATGCGAGTTTCCTGCTCGGCGCAGTAGGCGGTGTCACCGTGAATGGCGCTCCTCCTTCGTTAGGGTTGCAGCCTGTAAGCGAGGTCGGAGGCCGTTATCGCCCGATCGCTCCTTACGTGGGTGACACCTGGAAGGTGAACTCTAAATTGACCGTCGATGCCGGCCTGCGCTGGGACTACCTTCCGCCGTATCACGAGGTGAAGGATCGCTGGAGCTTCCTGAACCCGAACCTCACCAATCCTGCCACCGGAACGCCGGGAGCGATTCAGTTCGCGGGCAACTATGGCGGTGTGGGTGCAAGCTGCAACTGCCGCACACCGGTACAGACCTACTGGAAGAACTGGGGTCCACGCGTCGGCGTGACCTTTGCTCCGGATGATAAGACCGTCTTCCGCGCCGGAATCGGCCGTGTCTTTTCCCAGGGTGGCGGCGTAGGTGGTCGCGGCGGCGCCTTTGGCGGCACCGGTCAACTCGGCTTCAATACCACAGCGACCGGGCCCGCAGAAGTAACCAGCGGCGCAGGAGCAGGCCCCTCGTTCTACCTGAACAACAGCCCCTACTTCCAGTCCATCGGCCTCGCGAACACCTCGCTCTTTGGCCCTGGCTATGCCTATCCTGCGCCGCCTACACCCGGGATCGCGACGCAGATGCTGAACGCGGGCAACTATGTCGGCAGCAACGGTAAGGCGGTGACAGCAGCCGGAGTCTCTTACGCCGATCCTTACTTCTCCAGCCGTGCTCCAGACTTCATGTTTTACAACGTGGGCATGCAACGCGCACTTACGAACAATATGACGCTGGGAATCAACTACGTCGGCAACCAGAGCCATCACCTGATCAACTCCACGAATACCGGCCAGGGATCGGCTCGCGGTTACTGGTCCAATCAGCTCAATCCCATCTACCTCGCCGGCCTGGGCAACCAGGTAGGCACCAGCCTCAGTGGCGGCTCTGTTCCGCTGCTGCAGGCTCCTGCAACTTCAGCAAACGTCAACAAAGCCCTGGCAGCAATGCCCGGCATCAAAATTCCTGACTACTTTCAGGCAGCGGCAGCGGCAGGCTCCGGATCCGCAACCATCGCACAAGGCCTCACCGCATTCCCTCAGTACAGCGGTGTAACCGATACCTGGGGCAACGTCGGCAACTTCAGCTATAACTCTCTCCAGGTCACCGTGGAGCAACGTCTGTCGCGCGGCCTGACTTTCCAGGTCAATTACACCTGGTCCCGCAACATTGGTGATGATGGAACCTTCCGCAGCGGTTTCGATATTCCCTCTGCAGCTATTTCAGGGGGAGGCCAGAGCTACAAGCAGAACCGCATCGATCGGTCGCAGACCGTCGTCAACAGTCCGCACATCATCAATGGATTCGGTGTGTGGAGTCTGCCGTTCGGTAAGGACCATATCGGCGGAAGCAACATGATCACCCGTGCGCTGGCAAGCGGTTGGCAGCTCTCCGGCATCTACACCTACCAGTCAGGCACCCCGGTCGCCATCACCTACGGTGGCTGCAACACTCCCGGACAGGGCCAGTGCATGCCTGATCTCAATCCAAACTTCGCCGGCAATGCGCGCATCAACGGCGGATACGGTACGGGCCCTGGCGGACGCTCCGCCTGCAACCTTGGCCAGGGCATCGGCTGCAAGGCTATCTCCTACTTCGACACCAACGGATTCAAGGCTCCGTCCACAATCTCGCCCTCCAACGTTACTGCCATCAACCTGATCGGCAATGCACCGCGCACCGGAGCCCTGCACCTTACAAACCCCGGCGCTCAGAATATCGATACTGCGCTCAAGCGGTCTTTTGCGCTACCACGCGAAGGAATGGCCTTCGCAGTTGAGGTTGACTGCTTCAACACCCTGAATCACACCATCTTTGGTAGCCCAAACGCCGTCTGGGGATCATCGGCGTTCGGCACCATCTCCTCCGTAAAGAGCAATACGAATCCGCGTGCATTCGAGCTTGCGGGACACTTCACCTTCTAAACTCTGCCCGATGGGAAGCTATCCCATCGGGCATCTTCTTTTCAGTTGCGTCGTACGCGAAAGGATTTTCATGTCGTTCTCGCTGTCGAGAAATGTCTTGTTCACAGCTTCACTTGCCACTCTGCTCTGCCCTGTTGCGATTGCACAGGCCCGTCCGGACACTCGCACCCCGGACAAGATGCCGACGCAGGATGAGATCAAGAATCCTCCCAAGACATGGATCGACAAGGACACCGGCCATCGCATCACCCGTCTGACCGATGAACCCGGCTCCGCGAGCTTCTACTTCAACGTCAACGGCTACACGCCTGACGGTACCGAAATGGTTTACACAACTCCTGACGGCATCAACGTGCTGAACCTCAAAACACACGCCACGCGAAATGTTGTGAAAGGCAAAGTCCGTACGATGGAGGTCGGGCATAAAACGCCGACCATCTTCTACATCAAGACGGACGAAGACGCGATCTACAAGACGAATCTGGACACGCGTGAGACGAAGATGCTGGCGAAGGTTCCTCCTCGTGGCCGCGTCATCACGGTGAACGCCGACGAGACCCTAGCAGCCGGAACCTACGACGAAGTTGACAAGCCCAACGAGCAGTTCGGAGCCAACGGCGGCAAGCAGGCCGCGCCCGGCAGCAACCAGACCAGCCCGCTCGAACAGGCGGCGAACAAGGGCGAGATGATGGAGAGAAGGCTTGCGGCACGAATTCCGCTGGTGCTCTTCACCATCGATCTGACCGGCAACGGAAAGATCACTCCCCTGCTCCACAGCACCGACTGGGTGAATCACCTACTCTTCTCACCCACCGATCCAACGTTGCTGATGTACTGCCACGAAGGCCCATGGCAGAAGGTCGATCGCATCTGGACGATCCGTACGGATGGCACGCAGAACCAGTTGATGCATCAGCGCACTATGCCGGGCGAGATTGCCGGCCACGAGTTCTGGGGCAAGGACGGCGAGACGCTCTGGTATGACCTGCAAACTCCCAAGGGCGAAGACTTCTGGCTCGCCTCACTCAACGTGAAGACAAAGGACCGGCTGTGGTATCACCTTCAGCGCGACGAGTGGTCGATTCACTTCAACGTGAACAAGGGCGCAACCCTTTTCACCGGGGACGGTGGAGACTCACGCCAGGTGGCGAAGGCGAAGAATGGGGAGTGGATTTACCTGTTCCACCCGGAGATCCTGAAGACCAATGGCCTTACGAACAAGGATTGGCCAACGCCAGGCGTGTTTCATGCTGAGCGACTGGTCAACATGTCGAAGCACAACTACACGCTCGAGCCGAACGTAAGCTTTACTCCCGATAGCAAGATGGTGATCTTCCGTTCGAATATGTTCGGACCAACCTACGTCTTCGGCGTAGACGTGGAAAAGGCGCAATAAGTACCTTTACGCAACACGAAGCCAGCGGCGACTCCATGGACGCAGTAACAGTACTCTGTCCCATGGAGTCGTCGCTGGCCTCGGCTGACTCTTCCCATTCTGCGCCACCGTTTGCCACTTTAGCGAAAAGGTTTACGGACGGTCCCGCTGTCACCAGTACACTACTGGTGGAGATGTGATATACGTCTGTGAGTTGAAGACTGCGCTGCAACCACGCACGATTCGCGTTCATGGCGAAACTTCATGAATCAAAGCACCCATTCCGATCCTGAGATTCACGCGCTTCTCGAAGACCTGTGGGAGCGACATCTTCCAGCGACTCGCGAACGTCTGGACCTTCTGGAGAACGCCGTTCGGATGGCATTTGCAGGTCAGCTCAACGCGACGAACCGAGCCGAGGCCCAGTCCGTCGCGCACAAGCTCTCCGGCAATCTCGGAATGTTTGGGCACAAAGAGGCAGGCCTGATCGCCAGCGAGATCGAATATATCCTCAAGACGCTGACGCCGGATGCGGTAGCCGAACTGGGCGAAAATATGCAGAGGCTTCGCCATTCGCTGAAAACATACCTCTAACGCATCTTCGCCTGTCGGACTGCCCATCCTGCAAGATCAACCGCTGCATCGTATCCGTCGAACTCCAGCGGAAGCTTATTTCGCCGGTCAACGTATTCGTTGTAAATCCATGGATCCACAACCGCGAAGACAGTTCCCTTCCCAACTTTCGAAACGGCCATCAGGACATCGCCCTTGTCCGTAAGGATGGACTTGGCAGGAGCTGAGATCGTAATGGTCGAGATCTCTTTCAGGTAGGCCTGGTGCGGATACTCGAAGACACCGGTTCCCTTCGGAACCATGATCGTTCCTTGCGGCCAGTTATTGTTGTCGACTGTATTGCGCAGCACGGCGTTGAAGTGAAGCCCAAAGCGCTCCGTCAATGTGTTGAAGTGGTCAAACTCGGAGTTCGTCTTATCGTTCTGCATCACGATCAGAATGCCGCCCGCTTTGACCCAGGCTTCGATCGCGTCTCCGCTGGCTTTATCCATGTAGTGCGGGTTCGGATTCTTTGCCGGGATATCGGGCGAGGCCATTACAAAGATCTGCGCCTTGCGCAGGTCTTCCAAGGTGGGGGCTGTTTTCAGGGTCGCGAGCTTGACGCCATATCGCTGAAACGCGCGGCCGAAGAAGGCAAAGCCGGGGTTGGCATCGTCGTCCCACTTGTAGTGGAACAGCTCCGTCTGGCCAGCGGCATTCTTTCTGGTCTGCGAGTTGAACCAGGCATCCACCATCACAGTTTTGCCCTGCCCGAGCGCCTCTGTCTCAGCCTGAGCCAGCTCCGAGCCCGCAAGCAGAAAAGCGCCTACTCCCTTGGCATCGTTCACTCGCGTCTTCTCGCCGATGTAATAGTCGAAGGTTCCCGAACGATAGGGAGAGCCTCCGAGTCCGCCAACTTTGACGGTACCTTTCAGCGAGGTCATGCCGTCGGGCCCGGCTTCGACAAATGTCGCCTGGATCGCCTTCCAGCCTCGGCGGGCCGCAGCCTCATCCGTCTGCGGGAGATAACCCATGCGTACACCCTTTGCCAGCGAATAGACAAACATGCAGCTCGCTGAGGCTTCGGTAAAGTTACCCTTCTGCGATCCCTTGTCGAGCACCTGCCACCACATGCCCGACTTCTTGTCCTGGTAAGCCACGATCGCCTTTGCCGTGCGATTTAGCGCGCGAACTAGCTCAGGCCGATCCGGATGATCCGCGGGAAACCAGTCCAGCACATCGACCAGGGCCATCGCATACCATCCCATCGCGCGGCCCCACGCCTCCGGGGAGAGGCCCGTCTTCGGATCTGCCCACTTCATCTGCTTCGACTCATCCCATCCATGCAGTAGCAACCCGGTTCGCGCATCGCGCATGTGCTGGTCCATCAACAGCAGCTGCTTGGCGATGTCGGTGAAGTCGTCAGGCTGCTGAAAGGTAGCAGCATACTCGGCGCGAAACGGCTCGGCCATGTAGGCTCCATCCAGCCACATCTGGTTGGGATAGATCTGCTTGTGCCAGTAGCCTCCACTGGCCGTCCTGGGCTGCAGGGCCAGCTGATCGTGAATATACTTTGCGGCCTTGTAGTACTTCGGCTGCTGGGTTACGCGATAAACCAGGAGAACGGACCTCCCCAGCTCGATCTCATCCAGGCTGTGCGCGCTGGCGTGATAACTGTCGATGCTTCCGTCGTCCTTTACATATTTGTCGACCGCAGCTTTGATATAGCGAAACTCGTCCCCATTGCCGGTCGTATGCCACTGCGCGGCGATGCCGTCCAGCAGAACTCCTTCTTCGTAGCCCCAGTTGTTCGGGCGATTTTCCGTTGCCACAGAACCCTTCGGCCATTGCTTCATGATCGACTCGGCCATCTTTGCGGATGCCTCATCGATCTTCAGTGCGCCTTCGGCCCTC
Source organism: Edaphobacter sp. FHG110511_03 (assembly GCF_059115365.1). Classification (NCBI taxonomy): domain Bacteria; kingdom Pseudomonadati; phylum Acidobacteriota; class Terriglobia; order Terriglobales; family Acidobacteriaceae; genus Edaphobacter; species Edaphobacter sp. FHG110511_03. Next base: position 224,814 of record NZ_JBZYWL010000002.1, read on the forward strand.
GCGCCGACTCCCCACATTGCCTGAACCGCAACAACACCTCCGAGAGCCGCAGCACGAACCAACCTCATCCTTCTCTACCTCGCGATACACCAGAAATTTAGTAAGACAAACAGCATACCTGCTCAGAGCTTTGTTCTGCGACAAGGCCGATCCAGATCGAGCACACAATAGGTTCGCCTACTAATTGCAGGCAACCGCAGTCCACACTCCTGCCGCTTTTCCATTCGCGCTTGCAATCTGGAGATCGACGAAGCTTCCTGCCGGAACATTCACGCTTCCCGTCGATGTGCAACTTGAGCCGGTTGATACCGAACACGATAGTTCCGTATCTGCCATCGCTGTCGGCGAACCGAGCCGCATCGTTACCTTGATGGTATTGGCCTGTTGCGAATACACCGCCAGCGTCGTCGCCGTGCACCCAAGAGGGACCCATGTCAGAACAGTCTCGTTCTCCGCCACATTCGCGTTTGGGTTGCTGACTGAATAGAAGTTCGTGTTGAACGAGACAGAATGGTACATCGAGCCGAAGGAACTCCAGCCATTTCCCGAACCACCTCCACCGCCCGTCCCCGCAGCTCCTTGCGGGATGGAGAAGTTGAACACCGCTGCCGCGGCATTGCCGGAGTTCGTCACCGTGGCCGGGGTTCCCGGCGCCGTTGTCGTCACCGTGCCGATGCTCACCGTAGCAGCCATTCCCGCTGGGCCGGTAGCTCCGGCAGAACCTTCCTGGGCCAGCAACGCCCAGGCTGAAGGGACAGTATCGGGCCGCGCCCCCAGGCTCGTCTGCAAAGCAAGATAGGTGCTGCCGTCGAAAGACACCGCGTCATTGGCCAGATAACCGGTTTCACTCGACCAGGCGCCTTTGAAGCTCACACCCGTTGGCCCCTGCGGTCCCTGAGCTCCCGCAGGACCGGGAGCCCCGGTGATGCCCTGCAGGCCTTGCGGACCCACCGAACCAGTCGCTCCGGTTGCACCGGGAGCTCCGGCCGGCCCTGCAGGCCCCTGCAATCCGATAGGACCTTGCGGACCAACGGGACCAGTCGCGCCGGTAAGTCCGGGAGATCCCATCGCGCCTGGAGAGCCCGAAAGGCCTTGTGCCCCTTGCGGTCCAGCTGGACCCTGGGTTCCAGCCGCGAACTTTCCCCATACCGCTGGAGACTGATCGGGAACATTACCGAGATTGCTGCTCACGAGCGAGACATACCCGGCGCCGTCATAGCTCACGCCATCCCCCACAACATAGTTCGTCGAAGGAGAGAAGACCCCGCGAAAGCTCATCCCGACAGCGCCCGCTGGCCCTTGAAACCCTTGCGGTCCCGCAGGTCCGATAGCCCCCATTGCGCCAGAAGGCCCCGCGGGACCTTGCAACCCGATAGGCCCTTGTGTTCCTGTAGCACCAACAGGCCCCTGGCTTCCTGCCGCGAACTTCCCCCACATCGCAGGAGACTCATCGGGAGCATTCCCGAGATTGCCGCTTACAAGCGAGACATACCCGGCGCCGTCATAGCTCACGCCATCCCCTGCAGCATAGTTCGTCGATGCGGAGAATGTTCCGCGAAAGGTCATCCCCACAGGACCTGCCGCTCCTTGAGAACCTTGCGGTCCAGCAGGACCGGTCGCGCCTGTGGCTCCGGGAGGCCCCGCAAGGCCCTGTAGTCCGATAGGTCCCTGTGGACCTGTCGCACCGGTCATTCCAGTTGAGCCCTGAGGGCCAGTTGCTCCCTGAGCACCGGGCAATCCCTGCATTCCTGCTACTCCCGGAGGTCCAACCGGCCCCATAACTCCGGACGAACCCTGCACTCCAGCTGGCCCTTGTGGACCCGCCCCGCCCTCGGCAGCAAGCACCTGCCACCAGGGCGCGCCGGACTCGGGCGCGATTCCGTAATTCCCATCTGCCAGGGAGATAAAGCTGGTGCCTCCCGAAAGCACAACGTCACCCCGAGCATAGGCTGTCGTCGGCGTATATGGTCCCCGATAAACCAGGCCCGGCGATCCTGCAGGCCCCTGCGGTCCCGTCAATCCATCCGATCCCGGCTCTCCTTTAGGGCCTTGTAAACCCGTGGCACCAATCGGTCCTGCCGGACCTTGAACTCCCTGGACTCCCGCAGGACCCGCAATCCCCTGTGGGCCGATTGGCCCAGGTACGCCTTGCACTCCCACGGCGCCCGAATCGCCCTTCGGTCCCATCGGCCCTTGCGAGACCAGCACTACATCCAGCGCTGGTGCATGCCCGGTCAGATCGTTCTCCTTGCTGTCGAATTGCACCGCCGCGACATCCGAGGCCAAGGCAATCCCATTGTTGCTGGAAGGGGTCGTAATCCAACCCTGCACCAGCGCCGTAACATCAATGGAAAGAAAAACTCCTTCGCGGCTGACGGTGAAGTTCTGTGAAGCTGTGGCGATTGCCGGAAGGCTTGCAAAGGTGACGCTGTATTCCCCCCACGCGGAGTTGACTGCCTGTAAAGTTACTGGACCCGGTGTATCGGCGCGATTGCAGTACAAGCGAAGCACCGCACGCGAGATCTGCGCCGCCGTCGTTCCCGAAGGCAGGCTTCCGAGGTCGAACTGTACCAGCGTCGTGTAGCCTGCGCCGACATTCAGATTTGAGATGGCTCCGCTATTTGCGTCCGGCCTTGCTGAATTTACATGAGTATCGCTTACCAGGGTTGCCCCAACCGCCAGGGCCCGAGTTGCCGTCGCTACCAGAATTACTGCCAGCCCCACCCACCGAGGGAACATCCGCGTGCAATACTCCTTGAGATCCCAAAAGCCGGAGCCTCCCGTTGGTTGGCCCGCCGAACGGAAGACTCGACTTATCCTGCGCAACGAGAGAACTCTGCGATACACGTTGCCGCATGTTCATGGACGACCATGCGTCTCTCTATCTGAGAACAGAGACTGGGAGTAAGTTCAGTTTTAGGCAATGACTGTCCAAAATACAACTGGCAGAGCCTACAACTTCTGTAGCATCATCGATATCCGTGCACCATCTTCGTCACGAGAATGGTTTTCCTCAAGCTGCCTGCATCTCATAGAGAAGACGGATAAAAGTTAACGTAAGAAAGAGGATATCCATCACCTATGCGTTCCAATGAGACCAATCAGCCCGGCCATCTTCCCTCCCTCGACTCCCTGGTCGACACTCCACGTCTCATCACCGCTTACTATGCTCTTCACCCCGACCCTGCGATTCCCGCGCAGCGTGTCGCCTTTGGGACCTCCGGACATCGCGGATCGTCCTTTGCCGCTTCCTTCAACGACGATCACATCGCCGCGATCAGCCAGGCTATCGTGGAATATCGCACCGGCGAGCGTACATTGGGTCCGCTCTTCCTCGCCCGCGACACCCACGCTCTCTCCGAGCCTGCATTCACCACCGCTCTCGAGGTACTTGCAGCCAACGATGTCGAAGTGATGATCGATGAACATCTCGGCTACACGCCCACGCCGGTGCTCTCGCATGCCATCCTGACCCGCAACGCGAATCTGAAGCTGCATCGCGCCGACGGAATCGTGATTACGCCCTCGCACAATCCTCCTGAAGATGGAGGCTTCAAGTACAACCCTCCCAACGGAGGACCGGCAGACACCGCCGCCACCAAGTGGATTGAGAATCGCGCCAACGAGATCATCGCCGGCGGCCTGAAGGATGTAAAACGCATCTCCTACGCCCGCGCCCTCGCCGCCGACAAGACCTACCGGCACGACTACATCACCGCCTACGTCAACGATCTCTCCAATGTCATCGACTTCGACGTGCTTCGTGGAACCGCTCTGAAGCTTGCCGTCGATCCCCTGGGCGGGGCCGGGGTTCACTACTGGCCGCGGATCGCAGAGAAGTATGGCCTTCCGATCGAGATTCTCAACACACATGTCGATCCAACCTTCCGCTTCATGACGCTGGACTGGGACGGGCGCATCCGCATGGACTGCTCCAGCCCTTACGCGATGGCCAGCATGATCGCCAACAAGGACAAATACGACGTCGCCTGGGCCTGCGACACCGACCACGATCGTCATGGCGTCGTGACCCGTTCTGCCGGGCTGCTCAATCCCAATCACTATCTGGCCGTGATGATCCAGTACCTGTTCACCAACCGTCCTGAATGGGGCGAAACAACTGCCATCGGCAAGACACTGGTCTCCTCCAGCATCATCGATAGGGTTGCGAAGGGCCTTAGCCGTCCCCTGCTCGAGGTCCCTGTCGGCTTCAAATGGTTCGTCGACGGTCTTATCGACGGCTCGCTTGGCTTCGGTGGCGAAGAGTCGGCGGGAGCCAGCTTCCTCCGCCGCAACGGCAAGGTCTGGACCACCGATAAGGACGGATTCATCCCCGGCCTGCTCTCCGCCGAGATGACAGCGCGCATTGGACGCGATCCCGGCGAACTCTATCGCGAGCTGACTGCGAAGTATGGCGATCCTGTCTACCAGCGCATCGATGCCGCGGCGAGCAAGGAACAAAAGGCCAAGCTCGGGAAGCTCTCGCCCTCGCAGGTCAAGGCAAAGGAGCTTGCAGGAGAACCGATCACCGCGATCCTCACCGAAGCTCCGGGAAACCACGCCCCAATTGGAGGCTTGAAGGTCACCACGGAGAATGGCTGGTTCGCAGCTCGCCCCTCCGGCACCGAAGACGTCTATAAAATCTACGCGGAGAGCTTCAAAGGCGCCGATCATCTCAAGCAGATTCAGAGTGAGGCTCAGGCATTGGTCAACGCCGCAATCGCCTAGCAAATTACGATCCCTTAAGTAGCGATGGGCTGCCGATCTGGCAGCCCATTTTTCTTTTAATCTCTCGCGTCAGACGCCTCGTTTGGCGTAATACTCGGCGACCTGGGTCTTGTTGAACTCGAAGGGGATGTGCTCCGGACCGGGAACCGAGAGAACCTTGCCGAACTCCTTCGCCTCCTCGGCTTCGAATTGCAGATAGGACGGCAGCCCAAGCCGCGGACTCTGGCGGGATGCTTGAATCGCTGCGATCACAAGAGCCTTCTCTGCCAGGTGCACCCGCTCTCCGACGCGCAGGACCATCGAACCGATGGTCTGACGACGGCCATCGACCAGGATGTGTCCGTGGGAGACGAGCTGCCGCGCCGCCGCAATGCTGCGTGCGAATCCCAAACGAAAGACGATGTTGTCGAGCCGGCGCTCCAGCAACCCGATCAGGCTGTCGATCCAGTTCGACGGACTTGCGCTTCTGGCCTTGCGGACGAAGCGGCGTAGCTGCTCTTCGCGAATGCCGTAGTGGAAGAGGAGCTTCTGCTTCTCCTTCAGCTGCACGGCATACTCTGAAGGCTTCGACCGGCGCGATTTCCCGTGCTGCCCCGGCGGATAGTTGCGCTTCTCAAGGGCTCCCGGCTTTCCAAGGCCGGGCAACTCCACACCCAGCGAACGCTGGATCTTGAACTTTCTACGTTGACTCATTGCAGTCGTCTCCTAGGCCGCGGAGTATCCTGCACCCCCGCGTTCCCGATCTCCGATTACCGTGGCGCTTCGCCAAAAGACTCCACGGCAATCTGTCTCATTTTGATTACGGACCTATTTAGTCCTAAATCTAGATTCAACATTACATGGATTTGCGGCGGCAAATCAAGTGCAGAAAAGCTGCTTTCTTCAATGCAACAGGAGACTGCACGTCAGAGTCGCCAGGACGATCGCCGTAATCGCAACGTAGATTCCGTCGTGCTCCATCGCAAAGCCGACGATCGACAGCGCAACCCGAATGATCGGCGTCAGCAGAAGACAGATGATGCCAATCTGAGCGATCGCAAGACCTCGGTTCTCTTTGTCCTCAATCTGCGGAAGAAGTGCCTGCCGAGCCGTTCGCAGAGGAGAAGCATAAAGGGACTGGCTTCCGGCGAAGACCTGAAACGTCACAGGATCGTGGCGATGCGAATGAAGAAAGATGGTTCCGCCAAAGACTCCGATCAACACCGCGACGAGAACGCCGCTGCGAAGCGTCAGGCCGATCATGCGCTGGAGCTGCTTGTCCTGGATGTCCATGCTTACAGTCTCCCTCTCAGCCCTTCGATGATCATCTGAATTGCAATCACGGCGACGATTACAGCGAACATGCGTCTCAGAAACGGAACCGGCAGCCGTGGAAGCAGGCGCGCTCCGACCATCGATCCTCCGAGGACGCCGAGCATGACCGGCAGCGCGATAACTGGATGAATGTATCCGCGCTTAAGGTAAATGGCCGCGCTGGCAACTCCGGTCACGCCGATCATGAAGCTGCTGGTCGCGGTGGAGACCTTGAAGGGGATTCCCATGATGCGGTCCATTGCGATGACTTTCAGCGCTCCCGAGCCGATGCCGAGAAGGCCGGAGAGCAAGCCCGCCACGTACATCAGGCTGAATCCGGCTCCGGGATGCGAGACAGAGTATGGAATTGTCTCCGTGCGCGACCGGTAGATGCCATTCAGTTTCAATCGGTCCGCGAAAGGAGTTCCACCGGCGGCGACGACGACCTCGCGCCGCATCTGGCTGGTCTGCCAGGCGGAGTGGAGAAGGACGAGACCGAAGATGACGGCGAGCACCGTGGTTGGGATCTTGCTGGCGAGAAGAGCTCCGCAGATCGCGCCAACCGTCGTGGCGAGCTCAAGGAACATTCCGATTCGAATATTCGAGAGTCCGTCCCTGACGTAGGCCGCCGCCGCACCCGAGGAGGTAGCGATGACGGATACGAGGCTTGCGCCGATCGCATAGCGGATGTCCACGCCAAGGAGCAGCGTAAGAGCGGGGGTGACGATGACTCCGCCGCCGAGGCCGGTCAGAGAGCCCACCAGACCGGCGGTGATCGAGATGAAGAAGACGATGAGCGTGAACTCGTAAGCGGGCATCCGCCTCCATTTTTATCCCGATCAGTCTCTCATCCCTTGCATCAGGAATGCGTAAGCGCGACGATCTTCTCTTCGAAGGCAGGCCAATTCGCGGTGAGCTCTGCACGTTTCCCGGTGTCGTAATCTTCGTATTCGAAGCCCGGGCTGACAGTGCATCCAAGCAGAGCCCAGCTTCCGCCCTCGATGAGGCGCGCGCCTTGCCAGACTTCCCTTTTCACGACGACCTGAGGTGTATGACCTGCGGCCAGGTCATTGCCGATCACGATTGTCCGCCCGTCGCCATCGGGAGAGAGCTGCAGCATCTCGATCGGATCGCCGGCGTAGAAGTGGAAGACTTCATCGGAACGGAGACGGTGCATCTCGCTGAAGGTCTCGGGCTCAAGCAGGTAATAGATTGCGGTGGACGTTCGGCGCGTGCCTGGATAACGTGCGTCGGAGAAGGCAGACGGAGAGATGACTTCGTCGGCGGCATAGGTCTGGATGAACCAGCCACCTTCTCGAGGATGGGGCGTGAGCCCGAGGAGGCGTTTTACTTCATCTGCCGTCAAGATCTTTTTCCCTCACGTATTCTGAAACTGGGTCCGTCCCATTTTATTCACCGGCAGACGAGAGGTGCATGCGCTCACGACTTGAACATTACTTCGGCTTCGCGACGCGCGGCACCGACTGGCGCACGGAGATCCTGGCAGGGTTCACCACCTTCATTACGATGGCGTACATCATCTTCGTCAATCCCGCGATTCTTCACGAGACCGGGATGCCCATCGCGGCGGTGACCGCCGCCACCTGCCTATGCGCCGCCTTTGGCAGCCTGCTGATGGGAGCGCTTGCCAACTATCCGCTGGCCCTGGCCCCGGGGATGGGCTTGAATGCCTACTTCACCTATACGGTCGTCAAGGCGATGCACGTTCCGTGGCAGACGGCCCTGGGGGCGGTCTTTCTCTCGGGTGTGATCTTTCTTGTGCTCACCTTTACAGGAATCCGGCAGCTGCTGGTGAGCGCGATCCCGCATCAGCTTCATGCCGCGGTGGCGGGCGGAATCGGCCTGTTTATCGCCTTCATCGGATTTCGCAACGCTGGCATCATCGTTCCGAACGCGGCCACTACGGTTGCGCTTGGCAATCTGCACACCCCCTCGACGGCGCTGGCGCTCTTCGGTCTGGTGTTGATTGCAACGATGCAGGTGCTGCGGGTGCGAGCAGCGATGCTGATTGGTGTGCTGGGAACGATGGCAGCCGGGCTCGCCTTCGGGCAAGTCCACTGGACGCCGGTTCCCTACAGCCTCGCTTCGCTGGGCGAGACGGCCTTCCGGCTCGATGTTCCCGGAGCGCTCCGGATCGGCGCGGCGGAGATCGTCTTCGTCTTCCTCTTTGTCGACCTGTTCGACAACATCGGGACGCTGGTCGCGGTCTCGGACCGCGCCGGGCTGATGACTCCGGACCACCGGATTCCCAGGCTAAACCGGATCTTCTTCGCGGATGCGACCGCTACCATCGTCGGCTCACTGACCGGAACCAGCACGGTCACCAGCTATATCGAGTCCTCGGCGGGCGTAGCCGCGGGGGGACGAACGGGGGTGACCGCGATTGTGACCGGGCTTCTGTTTCTGGTCTCGCTGTTCATCGCTCCATTGGTGGGTGCGATTCCCAGCTTCGCCACCGCTCCGGCGCTGATCCTGGTGGGCGGCCTGATGGTCACGGGCCTCGGACAGATTGAGTGGACCGAGCCGGCAATTGCGATTCCGGCATTCCTGACGGTGACGACGATCCCACTGACCTGGTCGATCGCCGATGGGCTGAGCTTCGGACTCACCAGCTATGCGGCGCTTGAGATCCTGACCGGGCGGGCCAAGCGGTCAAGCTGGATGCTCTATGTCCTGGCCATCCTGTTCCTGATGCGGTTCTTCTTCCTGCATCGCGGGTGACCACCCCCTGCTACCAATTGCGTCAAAATCCTCAATCCATTGAACTTAGCCCCGGACTTGTGTCGCAAAGTATCCCTTATCAAGGAGCTTAAAGGCAAGCATTGATAAAGAAGGACTTGAAGATAAAGGCCTGAAGATTGGGAGTCCTTTGGGCTTGGAAGAACTACCGTGTCTTCCGTCCTTATTTTACCGGAGCAGCAGAAACTCATCGGCATCAATATCTTGCTTATTTTGTTTGCCTTATGAAGCTGCAAGCTTGACAGATTCGAGGGTTAGGCGCGCGCTAGCGCTAGAACGCGCGAGCCTACAGAAGTGCAGGTGACACCTGGATCGTAGGGGACGCTTTGAGGCCTGGACGTCACTGAGTGACAGGGCAATCCTAGTCAGTCGCCATCGAATCGCAGCCACCGTGCGCGGCTCCGATTTCGGGAGACCTCTACCCGCAAAATCCTAAATCGCTAACTTGCTCACTGCCCCACTGGCGGATCTGACAGTAGCCAAGTCGACAAAATGGGGATTAGTGTTACACGCACAATTAACCGCACTGCGTCTGCAAAAAGAAGAGAGCTTGGAGAAAACTTATATGGCGAAAGGCAAAGAAAACCAAAAGCAAAAGCCAAAGGGGAAGAACGGCAAGAAGGCGAAAGCCAGCAAAACTGCCGTCGGCGTCCAGCCAACTCAGTCCGCCGCCATCGAGATGGCGAGATATGCGGATGGAGCGCCCCTCGACCGGGTGCAATATCTCGAAGCCAAACTCATCTTGAAACCCGACCGCTTCAATTCGGTCCAGAGCTTCCGCGACTTCGGCAAGATCGTGCAGAGTACGGCGAAGAAGGTTGGTGTGGGCTTCATTGAAGACCGTGAGACTGGCTTAAGACCAGAAGTTCGCGAGATCATTTTTGGCGACACTCCCGACTTCCGCCTTTACAACAACGCGTTCATCCTGCGCAGGCGGATCTCCTATGTGGATGGCTTTCCCGTAGGCGATCCCGAAATCGTCTTCAAATTCCGTCACCCCGATGAGCAGCAAGCGACGGCTATGGATGTGCGGCCCAAGATCGCAGGAAAATACCGGATCAAGTTCAAAGCCGAGGCCCTCCCTCTAAAGGATCAGGTCGGCGGATATCGCATCCTCTATTCGCACAATTGCCAATTCGGATTGAGCCAGATGCACGACACAGACAAGACCGCGATGGCCACTCTCGTGAAAGTGTTTCCGGCGCTGGCCTCCCTCAAGAAATCCGACGGGGAAAAGATAAGCCTGGTGAACGAAGGCATTGTAGAAGAGGTGCTGCTTCCCCTTGGTCAACTCGACTTCGGCAAGGGCGTGGTCGCCAAGTGCGACATCGGGTTATGGCGCACCCGCGGCGAGCATAAGTCTCTGGTGGGAGAGTTCGCATTTCAGGTCAAGTTCGATCGCAAAGAGGATGTAGCCGAAAAGCAGAAGAAGCTGGTCGCGCAGTTCTACATCACGCTGCAACAGGACGTACAGGATTGGCTTGCGCTCGGCGTTACCAAAACCGGCATGGTTTATCCCCTCAAGGGGAACGAGCCCCAATGCCATGAGTGACGCCGCTCTCAATCCCTCTTTCGAATCCGTGCCCGCCGCTGCTCCGGTAGCTCAAGCCTCCATTGGCCAGATTTTCGTCGAGTTCCTGATCATCGGAGCCACCAGCTTCGGCGGTGTGGTGCCTTACCTTCGCGGCAGCCTCGTTACGAAACGCGGATGGATCGATGACAAGGAATTCGTCGAGATGCTCTCCATCAGCCAGAGTCTTCCCGGCTTGAACGCGACCAATATGGCCATTCTGGTAGGGGAAAAGTTGCGCGGCGCGCTCGGCGCCATAGCCGCGATCCTTGGCATCTGCCTGCCGGGTGCTGTGCTCATGTACATCGTGGGCATCTTCTACCATACCCACGGTGATCACGTCTGGGCCACGGCCGCGCTGAAAGGAGTGGCCGCTGCAGCAGTCGGCCTGATCCTGTCGACGGTTGTAAGCATGAGCAAGAAGTCGCTCTCCTGCAAATTTGACTTTGTCTTTATGGCGTTGACCGTGATTGCCGTCAACCGCCTGAACCTGGGAGTTCCACGTACGCTCGTAGTGGTCGGCCTCCTCGCAATCCTCTTCCATCGGCCAAGAAAACAGCAGAAGGAGAGTAGAACCCAATGAACCAGACTCCAGCTCTCATTCGCGTTTTTGCGTACCTTTCGATCCTCACGGTTGGCGGCGGAATGGCCGCGTTTCCTGAGTTGAAAAACCTGACTGTCGATGTCCACAAGTGGCTTAACTTCCCGCAGTTGATCCACCTCTACAGCGTGGGGCAGATGGCTCCCGGCCCCAACATGATGATGATCGTGGCCATCGGACAGTGGGCGGGTGGATTTCTCGGCGCTCTGATCGTTTTGCTCGCCTTCTTCGGGCCGACTGCGCTGCTTGCGTTCGTTGTCGCTCGTGGATGGAAGAAGCTGGAAAAGTGGTCGTGGCGGACTTCGATTCAAAAAGGCCTCGCGCCCGTCTCCATCGGTCTTTTGCTGGCTGGCTGTTTCACCATGGCAAAGGGCGCAATCTTCGGAGTCGAAACCGCTGCGATTGCCGTCGGCGTCCTTCTTATCCTGCTGCAGTACAAGATCAACCCTGCCCTACTAGTGCTTGCCGGAGCCGTGCTCGGAGTATTCTCGTTTATGCCCAAATGACGGCGGTTTTTGAGTAATTGGATAACTTCTTAAAGTGAAAGCCGTCCGAAATCCTATGCAGATTCCGGACGGCAGCTGGGATCAGATTATTTGTTCAGGCTGGGCGCAGTCAGGCGCGGTGGAGCAGAGAAAGCTGCCCCGGTGCTGACGCCGTCCTGTGACGCCTGATACGAGATGATGGTCTTCAGGGTCTCGTAGGGCAGGTTCGCGGTGAGAGGGATGAGGCGGCCATTGATGGCCAGCATCGGAGTCTGATCGATGCCGATGTCCTGAGCGAGCTTGGCGGAAGCCTCGACGGCTTTCTTGGTGTCGTCGGTGGCGGCGCAGGTGTCGATGGCTGCGGGATCGAGACCGGCCTTGGTGACGGCATCCTTCAGAGTCTGATCACCAGTGGCGGGAGTGAGGGCGGCCTGCTTCTCAAAGACATCGGCGGCGAAGGGAAAGAAGGCTTCGTTCTTCTGCTTCTGGATGCAGTAGCCGTAGGCAGCCGCCTTGAAGGCGAAGGGATGGATCTCGGAGAGGGGAAAGCTCTGAAAGACGACGCGCGCGTTCGGGAAGTCCTGGACGAGGCGGTCCATGGTGGGCTGGGCTTCTTTGCAGTGTGGGCATTGAAGGTCAGCGAATTCGACCAGCAGCAGGTCCTTCCCCGCGGCTCCGCGGTAGGCTCCGTCCGCATGATCCTGAAGGGTCTTGCGGGTGTCTGCGTACGGAGTGGCTCCGAAGGGGATGATGCCCGAGGCGTCCGCGAGGGCATGCTTGCCATCGGGCATGACGAAGAAGGCGGCGGAGGCGACCTTGGCGTTGGGCTTTTTATCGGTGACGAAGACGACGACTTTGCTGACGCCTGGAGCCTGGGTGGTCTGGATGGCCTCGACACGCCAGATGCGGTCGGGATCGTAGCCCCAGAGAGCCTTGAGGAAGGCATCCACGGTTGCGACCGTCGGGGTGTTCGCGGTAAAGAACTTGGGATTGATCGGCGGGAAGGGGTCGGGGCGGCTGGAGGGATCGAGCGACTGCAACTGCAGCGGCTGGCGAGGAGCTGGGCCAGCCTGCGAAGGACTGGCTGGCGTTGCCGGCTTGGGTTGCTGCTGCGCCGGAGCGGGCGCCTGGGCGAGAGTGACTACGCCGAGAAACGGCGCCAATGCGATCGACAGGATGTAAGCTCTCTTCAAAATCAAAACCCTTCCTTATTGCGGCCGTAGGCGACCGTAGCTGCTATTAAACCTGAACCTTGACGGCAATGGGAAACCTGCGCCCGGTACCGAACGATTTCTGCGTAACTTTGAGGACCGGAGCGGCCTGTTGCCGCTTGTATTCGCTCTGTTCGACGAGCTTGAGGACGGAGCGGACGAGAGCCGGATCGAGATTCTGCTCGCGGGCGATCTGCTCGGCGGAGAGGAAGTGCTCGACGTAGGCCATGAGGATGGGGTCGAGGACTTCGTAGGGCGGGAGCGAATCGGTATCGCGCTGATCGGGACGAAGCTCCGCTGATGGCGGCTTCTCGATGGTGTTCTGCGGGATTATTTCGCGGGAACGATTGGCATAGTGGGCGAGCTCGTAGACCCGGGTCTTGTAGACATCGCCGATGACGGCCAACGCGCCTACCATGTCTCCATAGAGGGTGCAGTAGCCGACCGCCATCTCGCTCTTGTTGCCGGTGGTGAGGACGAGGGGGCTGAACTTGTTCGATATGGCCATCAGCAGCGTGCCGCGAATGCGCGATTGCAGGTTCTCTTCCGCGAGGCCGAACTTCGTTCCGGTAAACAGAGGCTCGAGGACCTTCTGGAACTGCGCGAAGACATCGTGGATAGGAAGAAGCTCGAAGCGGATCCCGAGATTCTTCGCAAGCTTGCGGGCATCGTCGATGGAGCCAAGCGAGGAGTACTCGCTGGGCATTCCGATGCCGACGACGTTTTCTGCCCCCAGGGCTTCCACCGCAATCGCTGCGACGAGGGCGGAGTCGATGCCTCCACTGACGGCAATGACAGCTTTGCTGAAGCCGCATTTGCGCACGTAATCACGAGTGCCCAGAACAAGGGCCTGCCAGACTTCGCCGACCTCGTCGCAGGGCGCAGGGGCGGCCTCGGATGTGCTCACGAGGTCGAAGACGACGAGGTCTTCGACGAAACAACCAGCGCGCGCGACCACGGTTCCCGTGGGATCGAGCAGAATCGAAGAGCCATCGAAGACCAGACCGTCGTTGCCTCCCACCTGATTGACCAGAAGCACGAAGGCATTGTGACGCTCGGCGATGGCGGCCAGCATGCGCTGACGAACGGAGGGCTTGCCCTGGCAGAACGGTGAGGCGGAGATGTTGACGATCAGGCGCGGGTACTTGTCGAGGGAGGCGGCTTCGGCCTGCCATTGCTGCATGAGCGCGTTGACGGGATCGACAGGATAGAGCTGCCGCGGCCAGAAGTCCTTGTCGTTCCAGGCGTCCTCGCAGATGGTGATGGCGACGGGTTGATCGCCGACGAAGGTCAGGGACTGTGAAACAGCGGGCTCGAAGTAGCGCTGCTCGTCGAAGACATCGTAGAAGGGCAGAAGCATCTTCTGCTGCACAAAGGCTCGTTTGCCTTCGGCGAGAAGGATCGCGGCGTTGGAGACACGCTTACCGACCTGCGAGGCGGCGGCCATGACCGAACCGACAAGAAGAGCAGGACGGCCGGGAGTGCCTGTCCACGCGGCGATCTCATCGACGGCCTGAACGGAGCGTTCGACGAAGGCGGACTTTTCGAGAAAGTCGGCGGGAGGATAACCGCAGACGCAAAGCTCGGGAAAGACGACGAGCCCTACTCCCTGCTCTGCGGCGCGAGCAGCAAATTCGAGAATCTTTTTCGTGTTTCCGGTGAAGTCTCCCACCGTTGGATTGATCTGAGCCAGAGCTATCTTCACAGCTCCAGTCTAACGCCTCCTTCGCCCATGCGGAGCGAAGGAGGGCTGGATCGCGACTAGCTTCCAGTACCGGCGAAGACGACGCCGAGGGTGCGGGCGAGGATCTTCATATCGAGCCAGAGGCTCCAGTTCTCGACGTAGGCAGTATCGAGCGAGATGTAGCTGTCGAAGGAGGGATCCTGGCGAGCCTCGACCTGCCAGAGGCCGGTGATGCCGGGCAGAACGTCGAGACGACGGAGATGCTCGATGTCGTACTGCTCAACCTCGCGGGCGATAGGAGGACGCGGACCGACGAGACTCATATCTCCGCGGAGGACGTTGTAGAACTGCGGAAGCTCGTCGAGGGAGTATTTGCGAAGATGACGCCCGACGCGGGTGATGCGAGGATCGTTGGCGATCTTGAAGAGCACGCTGTCGCGCTCGTTCATGTGGGCCAGCTTCTCCTTCAGCTTGTCGGCGTCGTTCACCATGGTGCGGAATTTATAGCAGGCGAAGGTGCGACCCTTGCGGCCGATGCGATGAGCCTGATAGAAGATGGAGCCCTTCGAATCCATGCGAACCGCAATGGCGATTGCCAGCATGATGGGAGAGAACACGGCCAATGCAATCGAGGAGAGCGTGATGTCGAGAACGCGCTTGAGCAGGAAAGCCCCGATGGGAAAGTCGCGGCGGTGAAGCGGGATGGTCGGGAACTGGCCGACGTATTCCACCGGCGCGTTCCAGGCGAGGCCATCGTAGAGATCGGGTACGACGCGAACGTCGATTCCCGCCAGGCGTGCCTCTTCGACGGTATTGATGACCAGCTTCTTGTCTCCAGGCACGGAGAAGAAGATCTCATCGACAAAGAGAGAGCGAGCGAGGGAGAGGCAGTTGCGAACGTCGCCGACGACATCTGTATCGCTCATCTCGGCCTCGCGCTCGGTGAGAGCGACGAAACCTTTGAAGCGATATCCGAGGTGCTGCAGGGAGTCGAGATGATTGCGCAGGGCGTAGCCGACGCGTCCTGCTCCCACGATGAGAACGTTGCGGACCTCAATGCCCGCGAGGCTGCGCCGGTAAAAGCTGCGGCGCTGTACCGCGCGACGAGCGCAGAGCAGCATCGTCGAGAAGACGACAGTCAGCATGACGACCATGCGGGAGATCGCATTGCCGTTAGAGAGATACAAGGTTCCGCAGAGGACGAGGCCAGCGGTAAGCGAAGCCTGAATTGTCATGCGCTGTTCATGCAAACCGCTACGGCTTTGAATCGGTCCGTAGAGCCCGTATGAACGGGAGAATAAAATGATGCACACCGCATACCAGACGACATACAGCAGCAATGTGTGAGGCGAAGAGTGGAGCAGGCTTGGAACAACATCGTAGGTCGGGACCTGCGATGGGATTGCGATGTGAACCCGCAACGCGACGACACCCGCCAACAGCACCGTTACAAGATCGAGAGTGGCCCAGATGAGACTTGTTACCGAAGGTCGGCGAAAGACGCCGATGGAGGCCGATTGATCTCGGTTGCCCTGAGCTGCGGACTTTCGTCCCGAGACAATTACTTGCTGCAAATAGTCTGGAGTCGCCATAAAATCTCACGCCCTTAGCAACCAGATTTCAAGGCTTTTTTTAGGTTGGCGAGACAATCCAGGCATACAAGGATGACCGTACCAACAAGAAAATTTCAATTAGTCAGTTTGACACAAGGCTGAAACAGAAAGTTGCCCTACAAAAAAATCCACCTACCATCGTTGGGCAGCTAAATCCCCATCTAACATAGGATACTGGTTACGATGGGCCCACGCAACTAAGGTCCACCTATGTTTTAGAACAACAACTTAACTCATGCGATTCCCCGAAGGTGGGATAGCACCGCGAGTGATTTCGATGTCAAATTTGATTTGATGCACGATATGGCCAAAGGTAAATTTTTTATTAATTTGGCATGACAAGTTCATCGAGTTGAAGAAACTCGCGCAGGATGGGATCGTCACTCTTTTCCATCTCTTCCATCGTCCCAAAAAAAAGAGCTTTCCCTGCGTGCAGGAAGACGACGCGATCCGCAAGCTTCTTTGCGAAGCGCATGTCGTGGGTCACCACGATGCTCGTGAGATGAAGTTGCTGCTTGAGTCTTTCGATGAGATCGCCGAGGAGATGCGCCATCAGTGGATCGACCATCGTAGTCGGTTCGTCGTAGAGGACGGCCTCAGGCTGCGAGGCCAGGGCGCGCGCGATCGCGACAGAACGCTTCATGCCGGTCGAGAGATCAGACGGCAGAAGATCTTCCATGCCGGCGACACCGACCATTTCAAGCAAGCCCTTGACGATCTGCAGAATCTGTTCCTCAGAAAGCTCACCACGCTCGCGCAGCGGAAAGGCAACGTTTTCGCCTACCGTAATGGAGTCGAAGAGAGCGCCGTTCTGAAAGACCATGGTGACCTTGCGCCGTATGAGCTGCATCTGACGCTCGTTGAGGCGGGTGATATCGTCTCCGGCCACGTAGATGGTTCCGCTGTCAGGCTTGAGGAAGCCCATCAGCATCTGGAGTGAGACGGATTTCCCGACACCGCTGCGGCCGAGGATGCAGAGCGTCTCTCCGGGAAGGACGCAGAAGCTGACATCTTCAAGCACCACCAGACTGCCAAAAGATTTCGAGACGTGCTCGAAGGAGATATAGGAGCCGGGCTTGTTGCGCGTATCGGGAACTGCGTCGGCGGCAGCCTCATTCTGCTGGGCTGCCTGGTCCATAAACTCTTCCACAGCAGGAGCAACGTCGGCGGAGACATCTGCGATCAGTGGAGCTTCAGCTTCTGAGCGCGGCTCCAGACGATCGTCTGAGATGTGAGAAGAACCGTCGGAGTCATCTTTTTCAACAGCGTTACGCTTGTCGCGCCCGTTGGTCTGGTTGGGCTCCGGGGAATGACGCCACAGATCGTCCGATGGTTCACCAGCCATTCGATTCTCCTCTTCCCTATTGTTGCACTGGACGGCTGCTCGATGGAGACGATTCGGCCCATGCGTCCAAAGCGTCAAGATGCAGTTGGGCTTCTCGAAATTCTTCCGGAGTATTCAGATTTGCGAACCACAAATGCTTTGCCGACTGTTGCGCCTGCGTCAGCTCCTCAAGATGCTTCCCTTCTTCTCTGTCCATAAAAGAGGACGATGGCGCTGACTCGCTCCATGGATGGAGCAAAAGGACTTCGGAGGGAGAAGCGCTGTGTTGATGCGCGAGTGCCCTCGCGGCCTCCTCGATCACTGGATAAAGCTTGAATCTTCCCTGCAGAACGGCAGCAGCGATGAACGGCAACATCTCCCGATGCAGAAGGCAGAGCGCCGGTTGAGGAACCTCGTCGATCACAAACAAAGCCGCCCTCACCTTGCGTCTATCCAGAACAGAGTGGACCCAGCTTTGAAGCAGAGCTGCCGGCACAAAGGGCATGTCCACAGGAAGGATAAGCACCCATTCGCGCCGAGTGTGGCTCAGAGCAGTCTCAAAGCCTCCGAGAGGGCCGCAGCCCTGGCGAAGATCGGGCACGATCGGAGCAAAGGCCGCGAGCTCCCGCCGGTCAGCGAGGATATAAACCTCGTCGGTCAGTTGCCTGAGTTTCGAGACCGCATGCTCAACGAGAGGCCTTCCCGCCAACGGAAGCAGCGCCTTGTCCTGCCCCATGCGCGTACTGCGGCCTCCCGCTAAAACATAGGCTCCAAGTGGAAGCGAATGCATCAGCCACCAACCCTCGAGGGAATTGTGGAGAGGAAGCGCACAATCGATTCGATGCCGCGATGGAAGTTCGCGAGGTGGAATTTCTCATTGGGCGCATGGAGATTGTCGTCGGGCAGACCAAAGCCCATCAGCAGTGTAGGCAGCTTTAGCTCGCGCACAAAATCTCCGACTACGGGGATAGAGCCTCCGCCGCGAACGAAGACCGTGTCCGTCGCGAAGACTTCGCGCATGGCAGAGGTCGCTGCCTGCACATAGGGATTGTCGGTAGAGACGACGATGGGGTCGGCGGCGTGAATGATGCGGACCACGACCTCGGCCCCACGAGGCACAATGGATTCGACATAGGCTTTGTACTGGCCAAACACTTCTGCCGGTGATTGGTCAGGAACCAGACGCATGCTGATCTTGGCGACAGCCTTGGCAGGGATTACGGTCTTGGCTCCGGCTCCGGTAAAGCCTCCGGGCATTCCATGCACGTCCAGTGTAGGGCGGGACCATGTGCGTTCCAACACGCTATAGCCGGGCTCGCCGGTCAGCTCCGAAGAGCCAACCTTTGTGTGCCGGTAGTGCTCCTCGTCGAAAGGAAGATCCTTCCAGGTTTTGAGCTCGTCAGGAGTCGGCGCTGCGACTCTATCGTAGAACCCGGGAATGAGGATACGGCCGTCCTCGTCTTTAAGCTTCGCAATGATGTGGGCGAGCGCGATGAAGGGGTTGGGTGCTGCCCCACCGAACATGCCCGAGTGCAGGTCGGAGCGGGAACCTCGAACTTCAAGCTCGGTATAGATCATGCCCCGCAGGCCGACGCAGAGCGTGGGGAGATCGGGAGCGAACATCTCAGTATCGCTGACGAGTGCTACATCGGCGCGAAGCTGATCGCCGTGTTCGCGCACAAACCATGCGATGCCCTCGCCGCCGACCTCTTCTTCGCCCTCAACAATGATCCGGATGTTAACGGGCAGCTTGCCCTGGTTTGCGGCAAACAGCGATTCGAGAGCCTTGACGTGCATCCACATCTGGCCTTTGTCATCGACTGCGCCGCGAGCATAGAGGTTGCCGTTGCGTTCGGCCGGCTCAAAAGGAGGCGTCGTCCACTCGTCCAGCGGCTCGGCGGGCTGAACGTCGTAGTGGCCATAGCAGAGGACCGTGGGAGCTCCATCTCCGGCCTGGAGCCAGTCAGCATAGACGAGCGGATGGCCGCTGGGATGATCGGCGGTCACGGTCTCGATGAGTTTGACGTTTTCCATCCCGATGCGGCGGAGTTCCGCGGCGACGAACTCGGCGGCCTTGCGAACATCCGGGGCATGCTCCGGAAGCGTGGAGATGGATGGAATGCGCAGGAGCGCCTTCAGCTCGTCGACAAAACGCTGCTGGTTTCCGCGCGCAAACTCGATTGCCGCCGTGATTGTGTTCTCTGCCATGAATACTCCTCGTGAATCTTTTTTCCAGGTACGCCCTGAAGACGTACAAATGACAAGTATGCAACGGAGCGCATGACGAAGCCAGCCTGAGGCAGCTTCCCTGCATCCAATGAAGAAAAGGCCCGAGTATGAAGTCCCTGTTGGAGGGAGATTCATGACAACTTCAAAAGCTGATGGAAACATGGTGGACGATCTCGCCCACTTCGACCTGACACAGGAGATCGCCGATTCCGAGAGCAAAAAGCCATGGCAAGCCGGCCATTATGCAAAGACGCTCTTCAAGAAGGATGATTTCAGGAGCGTGCTGATCACGATGGAGGCCGGCTCGCGGATGAATGAGCATCATGCCGACGGCACGATCTCGGTGCAGGTTCTGCGAGGAGATATTCACCTTACCGCACGAGGAAAGGTTCACGATCTGCCGGAGGGAAGCCTGCTGACCCTGGGCGCCTCTATCCCGCACGAGATCGAATCGACGAAGGACTCGGCCCTTCTGTTGACGATCTCCTGGCCAAGCAATCAGGAGCTGCTGGCGATGAAGCATCGCGGCTACGGCACCTAGCGACCGAGCTTATGCCACGCCAAGAAGTTCTAATGTTGCTCGCACGAAAGACCGGGAGCAGCAAGAATATCTCTCATGGAGACCATCGGACAGAGTTGGAATACAGAGGCCTACGCGGCCAACGGACGCTTCGTAGCAACCCTTGCTTCAGGAGTGGTGGATCTGCTGGCTCAGCAGCCGGGAGAACGCATCCTTGACGTCGGTTGCGGGGATGGAGCCCTGACGGAGCAGATCGCCGCCAGTGGCGCGACGGTAAAGGGCATCGATTTCTCACTCAGCATGCTTGAGGCTGCAACGAAGCGCGGGCTCGACGTGGAGCATCACAGCGCCGATGCGCTTCCCTACCGCGAAGAGTTCGATGCGGTCTTCTCGAACGCGGCGCTGCATTGGCTCTCCAGAGACCGGCACCCTGCCCTGCTGGCTTCGATTCGCCGTTGCCTGAAGCCGGGTGGAAGGTTTGTGGCCGAGATGGGGGGCCAGGGAAATATTGCGGCCATCCGGACTGCCTTGTCTTCCGTGCTCGGGCCCTACGGCATCGACACCGAAGAAGCTGCAGCATCTTTTTACCCGGCTCCGGCGGTCTATCGCCGCCTGATGGAGTCGGCCGGGTTCACGGTGGATTCGATCGAGCTGATTCCGCGGCCGACTCCGCTGCCCGGGGGCATGGAGGCATGGCTGGAGACCTTTCGCAATGGCGTGCTGGACAGACTTTCGCCTGTAGACCGGGCGACTGCCCTCGGCAAAACGGTGCAGTTGCTGGATCCGGTTCTTCGGGACGACGATGGGAACTGGGTTGCGGATTACGTACGGCTAAGGTTCCGTGCCCACGTCTAACGGCAGTTGATCGTGGGATCGTCCGCGATATCCAGATTGCTGATGCAACGCTCCAGAAGGATGTTGAGCTTCACGAGCTCGCGGTCGGAGATGCCACTCCACAATTGCTCCTGCAGGACCTGGCTGGTCTTCTCGACGGACTGGGCCAGCCGCTCTCCTGCGGCGGTGATGCTGGCGGTGACGATGCGGTTGTTGACGGGGTCTTTGCCGCGAACGATGAAGCCGCCGTCTTCCAGGTGCTTCAGCAGCATCTGCGTGGTCTGCGGAGTGATATAGCAGGAGCGGGCCAGCTGCGCGCCTGAACTGCCGGGCGTTCCGCGGACGGCGAAGAGTACCTGCATCTGCGCCGTCGTGACACCCTGAGGCCGGAGCTGCTCGTCCATCTGGCCGCGAAACTGTACGAGGATGCGCTTGATGGTTCGCAGCGCCTGCCTACTCTGCTGGTAACGCTCGTCCTTCGCGAGCGGCTTCGAAATGTTCTCTCGTTTGGCCACTTAATCTCAGTTCCCTGATATTATATCAGCAACCTGATATGTCAACCGCTGTCGCCCCCCTGAGTCCAGCCATCTGGAAGCCGCGCCATAACCCCTGGGCCGTGGCCCTGACGGTGACGCTTGCGACCTTTATGGAGGTTCTCGACACCTCGATCGCGAACGTCGCGCTTCCGCATATGGCCGGAACGCTGGGCGCGAGCCAGGAAGAGGCGACCTGGGTGCTGACCAGCTATCTGGTTTCGAGCGCGATCGTGCTCCCCATCTCGGGCTGGCTTTCCAATCGCTTCGGACGCAAGCGCTTTTACATGACGTGCGTGGCGCTGTTCACGATCTGCTCGCTGCTGTGCGGACTGGCACAGACGCTCCCGATGCTGATCATTGCCCGCATCCTTCAGGGCGCGGGCGGCGGCGGCCTCGCCCCGAGCGAGCAGGCGATTCTTGCCGATACCTTCTCCATCGAAAAACGCGGGCAAGCCTTTGCAGTCTACGGCATGGCGGTGGTGGTCGCACCCGCGATCGGACCCACGCTGGGCGGCTGGATCACGGACAACTTCAGCTGGCACTGGATCTTCTTCATCAACCTTCCTGTCGGTTTGCTCTCTCTCTATCTCAGCAACCGCATGGTGGAAGACCCGCCGGAGATGAAGGTCCGCCAAAAACAGGCACACAAAGAAAAAGTGGACTTCTTCGGCCTCGGCCTGGTGGCCCTGGGAGTGGGTTTCCTCGAGTTCGCGCTGGACAAGGGGCAGGAGAAGGACTGGTTCGGCTCGCAGATGATCGTCACCTGCGCGATCCTCGCAGCCGTCACCCTCATCACCTTCGTGATCTGGGAGTGGAACCATTCGCACCCCATCGTCGACCTGAAGCTGCTGAAGAACAGAAACTTCGGCACGGCTGTCTTTTTGCAGCTCATCCTGGGCATGGTGCTGTTTGGGAGCACGGTTCTGATTCCGCAATACCTGCAGGTTCTGCTGGGATATACCGCAGAGCGTGCAGGCATGGTGCTCTCGCCCGCGGGTTTCGTGATGATGCTGATGATGGCGGTCGCAGGCCGGACCCTGGGCAAGTTCGATCCGCGCCTGATGGTGGCGATGGGCTATGCCGCGACAGCGGCTGGCATCTACAACCTGACGCGACTGGATTTGAATACGGCCTTCAGTACGGTGACGCTCTGGCGCATGATCCAGGTCATAGGCCTGCCGTTTGTCTTCATCCCGATCAGCACACTGAACTATGTCGGGGTTCCGGCGGATAAGACCAACCAGATTGCGAGCCTCTCGAACTTTGCCCGCAACCTTGGGGGAAGCATGGGGACTGCCCTGCTGACGACGTTCATCTCCCGCAGCGCGCAGGTACACCAGGTAGCGCTGGCGGCCCATGTGATTCCCGGAAGCGTTCCTTATCGGCAGTACATGAGCCGTATGACCTCTATGCTGATCGCGCAAGGCGTTTCGGCGGGCACGGCGACACAGATGGCGATCGGGCAGGCTTACCAGGACATGCTGCGGCAGTCCTCGATGCTGAGCTACAAGAATGCCTTCTTCATTCTGTCGGTCGTAATCTGCTCCCTGATTCCGCTGCCTTTCGTGATGCGGCTGCCCGATAAGAGGGTCAAGCCCGACCCCGAGGCGATGGGCGGGCACTAATGGTGTTGGAGCGACTTCATCGCCTCAAGGGCCTGCACAAACGCCGAAGGCTGCACTTCGACTGAGCCTTCATACGGCCTTGCCAGATCGGCAATGGCAGTCAGCGTGGTCACCACGACAAAGGTAAGCGCACCCACCTGGCAGTAATGAAGCCATTTTTTGTCGTTTCCCAGCAGGCAGGACGAAACGATGGTCGCTCCTCCTCCAAGAACGAGCAACACCCATAGCAGGGAAGGCATCTGGTTGCTGCGCTGATGATCCCGCATATTCCGCCGTTCCGCCAGGTTGCTCATGGCGTACTGGATGTGATCGATACTATTGGTTGCACTAGGGGTCTCGGGCTTTGCCGTCTCCAGGACCAGCCACATCTCGTTCAGGACGACCGCCGCCGCGCGATCTTCCTTCTGACGCTGCATGGCGGGCCACTCCTCGTTGACGACGACGAACTCGTAGCGCCGCGCCAGCTCACGGATCTCCTCCTTCTGGGGAGAGGGCAGTCCTCCGGCAATGCGGTAGACGTTCAGCATGGAGGTGGCTTCCAGATCGGCGTCGATCTGGGCTGCGCGAAAGCCCTGCCACACGCTGTAGAGCATGAATCCGAGGATGACCCCGTAGGTTGTTCCAAGAACTCCCAGCTGCCATCCGGTCACGTCGTTGAGCAGCTTTCGGTTCTGGATGGGCCAGAAGCGGTTGAGCAGCTTGACCAGCAGAAGGGAGCATAGGACGGAGAGGCTAATCAGAAGAGAGCTCTGCGTATAATTGAGCATCACGACATCACCCCTATTGGTTCAAATGGTTCGTGAGCCAGAGTACGCCATCCACGCATACACGCCCCAGCGATCGGCGCAGGGTAAAGGTTTCGGATCCTCCTTTGTTGCCAGAAGGTTACGAAACGCGCTCCACTCCGCCCACTGGCCCCGGAACCATTTACACTGGTAGTGGGTTGCATTCCGCCCCGACGAAGGACACCAGGTTTTGTTCAACTCAGTCATAGCAAAAGTCTTTGGAACCAGTAACGAGCGCGCCGTTAAGCGCCTGATGCCGACGATTGCCCAGATCAATTCTCTCGAGCCGTCGATCCAGGCACTCAGCGACGAGGAGCTGCGCAACAAGACGGTTGAGTTCCGCCAGCGGATCGCCGACGCTCTCTCGGGAATCGAAGACGCCGAAGAGCGCCGCACCGCCGAAAAAGCAGCCCTTGATGCCATTCTCCCCGAAGCCTTTGCCGTCGTCCGCGAGGCCGGCCGCCGCGTGGTGCATATGCGGCACTTCGACGTACAGCTGATCGGCGGCATGGTGCTGCACTTGGGCCAGATCTCCGAGATGAAGACCGGCGAAGGCAAGACGCTGGTCGCTACCCTTCCCTGCTACCTGAATGCTCTCGCCGGACACGGCGTCCATGTGGTCACGGTCAACGACTACCTGGCCAAGCGCGATGCCGAGTGGATGGGCAAGATCTATGGCTTCCTCGGGCTTTCGGTCGGCGTCATCGTGCACGACCTGGACGACGCGCAGCGGCGCGCGGCCTACGGATCCGATATCACCTACGGGACCAACAACGAGTTCGGCTTCGACTACTTGCGCGACAACATGAAGTTCGAGATCGCCGACCAGGTCCAGCGCGGCCAGTACTACTGCATCGTCGACGAGGTGGACTCGATCCTCATCGACGAGGCCCGCACCCCGCTGATCATCTCCGGCCCGACCGATCAGACGACCGACAAGTACGCTCGCGTCAACATCATCATTCCGCAGCTGGAGCTGGGCGAGCTGATCGAGACCCTCGAGACCAAGACCTGGAGCGGCGACTACGTAGTCGATGAGAAGACCCGCGCCATCACGGTGACCGACGAGGGCTGGGAGAAGATTGAAAAGTTGCTTGGCATCGGCAACATCGCCGATCCGGAGAACTGGGACTTGAAGCATCACGTCGAGGTCGCCATCAAGGCGCACTCCCTCTACAAGAGGGACGTGGAGTACGTGGTGAAGGAAGGCGAGGTCATCATCGTCGACGAGTTTACCGGGCGTCTGATGCCGGGTCGCCGATGGTCCGACGGCCTGCACCAGGCTGTGGAAGCCAAGGAAGGCGTAGCCATCCGGAAGGAAGACCAGACGCTGGCGACGATCACATTCCAGAACTACTTCCGCATGTACAAGAAGCTCTCGGGCATGACCGGTACCGCCGAGACGGAAGCCGCCGAGTTCGACAAGATTTACAAGCTCGACATCGTTGTCATCCCGACGAACCGGCCCATGCTCCGCATCGAGAATGCCGACGTGGTCTACCGTACCGCCAAGGAAAAGTACTTTGCCGTGGCCGACGAGATCGCCCGTCTGCATGAGCTGCGCCAGCCTGTCCTGGTGGGCACGACCAGCATCGAGAAGTCCGAGCTGCTGTCGGAGATCCTGAAGCGCAAGGGCGTCCGGCACGTCGTGTTGAACGCGAAGTTTCACGAAAAAGAAGCCGAGATCGTGGCGCAGGCCGGACGTCTGGGTATGGTTACCATCGCCACCAACATGGCCGGCCGCGGAACCGACATTCTTCTTGGCGGCAACTCGGATTTCATGGCTCGCCAGGATCTGGTGCGCAAGTCTCAGGCCCGCGCCGTATCCGCCGCTGAGGGAGCGATCTCGCCCGTGGCAGGTCCGGGAATGTTCCGCTTCTATTACCAGTCGCAGGAGTTCGAGACGACCCAGGAGGCTTGGGAGGCCGCGGTCGCAGCTCACTCCAGCGCCGCCCAGAAGGAACACGACGCCGTGATCGCCGCCGGCGGCCTGCACATTATCGGCACCGAGCGCCATGAGAGCCGGCGCGTCGACAACCAGCTTCGCGGACGCGCCGGACGCCAGGGTGATCCGGGCGCCAGCCGTTTCTACCTCTCGCTCGAAGACGACCTGATGCGCATCTTCGCACGCGAGTGGGTTTCGACGCTGCTGCAACGGCTCGGCATGGAAGAGGGTATGCCGATCGAAAGCGGTATGATCTCCCGCCGCATCGAGGCCGCGCAAAAGGCGGTCGAGACGCAGAACTTCGAATCGCGCAAGCACATCCTCGAATATGACGATGTGATGAACAAGCAACGCGAGGCGGTCTATGGCCTGCGCAAGCAGCTGATGGAGGGCGTCGACCAGAAGCAGCTCATCACGGACGACTACCTTTCGACGATCCTCTCGAGCTTCCTCGACGAGAGTGCTCCGGAGAAGGCGCACCCCGAGGAATGGAAGAGCGAGGCACTGTTCTCCGCGCTTTACGACCAGTTTGGCGTGCATCTTGAGAACGTAGTGGACATTACCAGCCTGAGCCGCCACGAGCTTGGAGAGGCCATCTTTGAAAAGCTCGGCGCACACTATGAGGTGAAGGAGCGCATTCTGGGCGCACAGGCGATGCGCTACCACGAGCGCGTCGTCATGCTTAGCGTACTCGATGGCCTGTGGAAGGATCATCTGCTTCAGATGGACCACCTGAAGGAAGGCATTGGCCTGCGCGGCTATGCCCAGCAGGATCCACTGGTCGCCTATAAGAAGGAATCCTTCGAGATGTTCGAGGCCATGATGCTGCGCTTCCAGGAGGACACCCTTCGACACCTGTTCCGAATGCAGATCATCGGCCCGGACGGAACTCCGATCGAAAGCCTCGATCAGCTTCCCCCAGGATTTGGCGGCTTCGCTCCGCCAGCCTCCGAGCCTGCAAATGTGATCGAGGCGTCCGCGCAGGGTTCCATTGCGACGGCACCCGCGGCAACGGCGGCGGAGCATACGCCGGTTCCCATCCAGACGCGCGCCCCCTCGACCACCATCGACGCGCTGGAACGCGAGTTCCAGAAGAAAAAGCAACGCGAGCTGGACCAGGCGCGGGCTGTAGGAACTGCTACCGCGACCAATGGCAACGCTCCGCGAGTAACCGGGGACAAGGTGGGACGCAACGATCCCTGCCCGTGCGGATCCGGTAAGAAGTTCAAGAAGTGCCACGGCACGGAGGCCTAGCACTCCGTTCACCTATGGAAAACACGGCGGACCTTCTGGTCCGCCGAATTGTTTTGCTGCTATTTTTCCAGATCGTCGAGCAGAAGCTTCGCTTTGGTCGCGAGCGTCTTTGCGCCTTCTGCGTCTCCGGAGTCCAGCGCCGCCTGGGCCTGCCGCTGAAAGTTTATGATCCGGCTGACTTGCGACTTCTCAGCCTTGGCTTTGGAGGTCGGCAGACCGCTCAACCGTCGTTCGACCGAGGAAAGCAGCTCGGCGGCTTCCTGTTGGGAGCGGGGATTCGCTTCACCTCCCAGGGAGAGCGCTCCAATCGCAGTTTCTTCCGGCGACATCGTGGCAGCCGGAGCTTCTCCAGATGCTGGTTGCGTCGAAGCGGGAGTATTGGGCTGGGTGCTGGGCCTGCGCCGCCGCTCCCGGCGTGGAGATGCTCCGCTGGCTACGGGAACCGGCGGAAGCTCGATCTGAGGCGCCTCAATCATGGGAGGATGATCCAGAGGAGGAGAGCTGATCAGCGCCATGGGCTGCGTAATGGCCGGGAGAGGAGGAAGCACGGCCTTATGCCTGCATCCGCTTAGCCCACAGCTCAAGGCCCAGGCAATGCCCACCTGCAGCACCGCTGTCCTTTTCATCGCCACGATCTTGCTGTGGTACCACATCAAACGTGCTCTCCCAATGCCTTGCGGGCGGCTCCAGCCGCCGTGGCCTTTCTTGTCTCTGCTCCCGAACCTGTCGTCGGCAGCCGCAGCGTAAACGTCGTTCCGCGGTCGAGCGCGCGCGGATTGGCATTTGACCGCACATCCAATGCTCCACCATGCATCTGCAGGATGCGATAGGTCATCGCCAGGCCGATTCCGCTTCCCCTCGGTTTTGTGGTGAAGTACAGCTCAAAGATACGCGGAAGAACCTCAGGCGCGATACCTTCTCCTTCATCGATCACTTCCACCACGGCAAACTGATGATCGCGATGAAGTATAAGACGCAACTTTCCTCCGTGCGGCATTGCCTGCATGCTGTTCAGCAGCAAATTCAGGAGCGCCTGTCGGACCAATTCTGCATCGACGCGCACCATGAGGGGTTCTTTCGGAGAAGAGACAGAGACAAGCACGCCATTTTCGCGCATCTCGGCCGCGGTCAACTCTACAACGGCGTCGACTACCTGGCGCAGATCATGTTCACGCAGCTTGAGGTCCATGGGTCGCGAGAAATCGGCCAGCGTTTGCACAACACGATCCAGCCGCTGCATCTCGCCGGTAAGGATGTCTACGTGGCGCTGTGCATTTCCAAAGGCCTCCGGACCCGCTCCCGCCAGCTTGCTTCGCAAGAGCTCCAGGTGGACAACCATGGCATTGATCGGGTTCTTGACCTCGTGTCCCACTCCGGCGGTAAGGCGTCCGATCGCTGCCAGGCGGCGCGAGATTTCGAGCTCCTGTCCGAGCTGCATCATCGATTCCAGGTCGCGCAGGGTCACCAGCGTTCCCATGCTCTCTCCCAGCCCATCACCGAAGCGATCGAGTGCGATCTGCACCTGGCGGCCATCTTCGAGGGTCACGCTCTCTGCGCTGACAGATTCGCCATCGGCAAAGGCGGCAAGCACCGCGGCGCCCAAGGCCGTCTCCGGCTCAAAGATCTCCTCCAGCTGCCTTCCGACCAGATCGCCCTGAAGGTGATTCAAAAAATTGGCCACGGCATCGGAGACCATAACGGCGCGACGATCCGCGGTGAACAGCAGCACGCCGTCGCGCAGAGTATCAAGCATCTGGTTCAGATTGGCCTGCAGCGCCGTATAGCCTGCTTCCTTGGATCGCATCTGTTCGCCGAGGCGATTGATGGTCTGCGAGACTCGCAGCACTGCATCGCTATCGGATTTGTCCGTCGAGATACGATCCGGTGGCTCCCCTGCCTGCTGCGTCAGCTTCTCGAGCTGACGGCTGATCTGCTCGATCGGCTGGAGCGCCGCGTTGGCAAGAACGGCAGCGGCAAGCATAGCAGCCAGGGCGGAGAGCAGGGCAAACAGACCCGCAGCCCGCAACCAGGGCTCGTAGGAGTTTCGCAGGAAGGTTGAGCGCACGCCGACGTGCACGGCAAGAAATGGCTGGCCGTTTCGGTCGAGCGGCTGCACCGTGTCGAAGACCTGAGGCAAGCCGAAGACCTGCTTGCGCTGATAGGCGATACTGCCGTTCTGGACGCTCTCCAGACTGTTGCGGTGGGCAGCGGGCTGGTTCACCGCATCCGGGTCCGTACTCACGATAGCGATACCGCGGGCATCGGTGACACTGACATCCTGCACCGTCGGCGAGTACCGGATGATGGAGTTCATCACATCGGCCAGCGGCTGGTAGTTGCGCAGAGCGTCTGCGACGGAGGCGGAAAGAGCCTCGTCACTCAGGTCGGAGGGCGGATTTGCGCGCAGGCCGGTCTCGACCGCCTGCCGGGTCATCAGGGTGACCTCGTTGGCGAGAACATTGTTCGCCGCCGCCGTCTGCTCAATTCTTTGCCGCAGAAGCTCGCCGACGAACAGGACCGACAACACCACAACAATCGCAAACGTCAGTCCGGTAGCCGATACGACCAGCTTCGTCTTCAGCCGCATTGCCTAATCCACCAGGGCAGGGTTATTTGAATATTCCTTCAGCTTGTTCTGGAGCGTCTTTGAACTGATGCCTAAAATCTCTGCGGCTTTCGTTTTGTTGTTGTGGGTCGACATCAGTGTCTTCAGAATAAGCTGACGCTCGGCCTCATCGACGGTGGTGCCCACTTCCACCCGGACCGTGTTCTGGTCTTCCAGGTAACGTTCTACCTCGCTAGAGCGCGAATTTTCCTGACCGTTCTCCACAGTGGCCAAGGTAGCGAAACGGCCGCTCTTGATGGTCGAGGGTGCAAAGCCCGGCTCGCCAAAGTTCTGAGGCAAATGTTCTACGCCCAGCATTCCGGCACCTGCCATAATCGTGGCTCGCTCAATGGTGTTCCTCAGTTCGCGCACGTTTCCAGGCCATGAATAGGCCATCAGGCGCTTCAGAAAGCCCTCTTTGAGGCCCGTTACCGCGCAGCTGTGCCGCTCATTCATGTCCGCGATCATCTTCTCCGCAATCGGGGCAATATCCTCCATGTGCTCGCGCAGAGGAGGCATCTGGATATTAAAGACATTCAGCCGGTAGTAGAGATCTCCACGCAACTCGCCTGCGGCCACGGCCTCCTCGGGATCCTTATTGGTCGCGGCCACAACCCGGACATCCACCGGAGTCTCCGCCTTGCTCCCCAGTCGTCGCAGCTTTCGGTCTTCGAGTACCCGAAGCAGCTTGGCCTGGGTGGCCGCGGGCATCTCCCCAATCTCATCCAGCAGCAGGGTTCCCTCTTCCGCCAGCTCGAAACACCCGGCCCTTCGCTCGAGCGCCCCTGTGAAGGCCCCTTTCTCGTGGCCGAAGATCTCGCTTTCAATCAGGGTTTCGGGGATGGCTGCGCAGTTGACCGCGACGAATGGCTTGTTGCGCCTTGAGCTAAATTCGTGCAGCGCACGAGCCACAAGCTCCTTGCCGGTGCCGCTCTCGCCCGTGACCAGGACGCTGACGTTCGAAGGAGCCACACGCTCGATCAGCGAAAAGATCGTCTTCATCCGGTGCGAGCTGCCAACCAGAGGGCCCAGCATGCCGGTATCGCGCTGGCGGCGGAGAGTGTCTTCAAGTTCCCCGTCGAGGTCCAGGTGCTGGCGGCTGGCGTTCTGCAGGATCGTGCGCAGCCGCAGGGGATCAACCGGCTTGGGAACGTAGTCGTAGGCTCCCTTCCGCATGGCCTCCACGGCCGACTCAATCGAGCCCTGAGCGGTCATCATCACCACGGCTACGTGATTGGGCAGATCCGCGAGACGATTCAACAGCTCCATACCATCCATCCGCGGCATCTTCAGATCGGTCACCACGATCGCGGGATTCCACGAAATCGTCTTTTCCAGGCCCTCCACGCCGTCGGCGGCGCCTTCGGTCATATAGCCCCAGCTTTCGATCAGCTCGGTCAAACCGGTACGCGCGTGGACTTCATCTTCGACGATTAAAACTCGTTCCAAAATCTTCCCTGCTTTCCTAACCAGAGTTTATGGGCAGATGCTCTGCTTAGATGCCTCTAAACCCTTAAGTGTACCGTCTGGAGGACATTGTTGGGCACCCCATCGATCCGTAGTCCACCAGATTATCTAACCTCTTGCGATTGCATTGCTTAGTCAAGCTAATTTCCTGCTTCCGGCCCTGTTGGCCCGGTACGACCAGGCGCGATATGCTTGAGTTCTATGCTTCCCCCTGAGATCACCGTCGAAGACTTTGCCCGGCAACGCGACCAGGCCAGTGCGCCTCTCCTATTGGACGTCCGCGAGCCATGGGAGTTTAACACTGCAAACCTTCCGGGATCGACCCTGATGCCCATGGGAGAGGTTCCCTCCCGCGCGCACCAGGAGCTCGATCCTGACCAGTCGATCGTCGTTCTCTGCCACCATGGAGCGCGATCGCTCTCCGTGACGATGTGGCTCCGCGAACAGGGCTTCGAGCAGGCCCAGTCCCTCGCGGGCGGTATCGATCGCTGGTCGCAAGTCATCGATCCCCACGTACCCCGTTACTAAAGTCCGGCAGGTCCTACAGCCTCTGGCAGCCCTTTGGGTGGTATTTCGCATCTTATCGGACGGCAGAGAGGAAAAAAGACGATGGGCTTGCCTTCTCTGCGGGGAGCAGCATGGGACTGTATAAGCCGGATTTTTTGACGAGCACAGACGGCAAGAAAAAGAACCTGAAAGATACCTCGCCTTCAAAAGGGGCTTTTATACATCGCCAGCTACCCCGGCAGGCGGAAGCCGCTGCCACCACTCCCGAAATGGAGTTCAGGCAACAGGCGGAGCGAAGCCTTGCGCTCCTTGCCGCAATCGTAGAATCCTCCGACGACGCCATCCTCAGCAGCGATCTGAACGGCATCATCACCAGCTGGAACAGAGGAGCGGAGCGGATCTTTGGCTACACGGCGGCCGAAATGGTGGGCACCCCAACCTCAGTGCTCTCCTCCCCAAACCGCGAAGAAGATACCGAGCACGTTCTTGAGCGGATCCGTTGCGGCGAGACCGTCGATCATTATGAGACGTTGCGCCGGCACAAGGACGGCACCGACATCATCGTGTCGATGACGGTCTCCCCTATCCACGACTCCTCGGGAAACCTTATGGGCGCCTCCAAGGTCTCGCGCGACATTACCGCAACCCGTCGCGCCGAACAGTCCCTGCGCAACACCGACAAGCTGGCTCTCGCCGGACGCATGGCGGCAAGTATCGCTCACGAGATCAACAATCCTCTCGAATCCATCACCAATCTGCTCTATCTCCTCGAGCACGAAACCCTCTCTGCCGACGCCCGCAGTTACCTGACAATGGCCCAGCATGAGCTGTCGCGGGTCTCACACATCGCTTCGCAGACTCTTGGGTTCCTCCGCAGTCACCCTGGATCGGCTTCCACATCACTGCCGGAGATTGTGGACAGCGCGCTCTCGCTTCATCTTGGCCGCCTGTCCACTTCCAACGTTACCGTCCACAAAGAATACGCGTCGATTTCCCCCCTGTTCGTCCACCAGGGCGAGTTGCGTCAGGTCCTTGTGAACCTGATCGGAAACGCACTCGACGCCATGTCCTCCGGAGGGCGTCTACGGGTCCGCATTCGCCACGCCTTCGACACCCTGACCGATACCTATGGAGTTCGTATCGTCATCGCCGATACGGGGAGCGGAATGAGCAAAGCGACTCAGCGCCAGATCTTCGAGCCTTTCTACACCACCAAAGGCTCCAGCGGAACCGGCCTGGGACTCTGGGTCAGCAGTCAGATCATCGACCGCCATAAGGGCCGCATCTCGGTAAGGAGCAGCGAGTGCCCCAAACGCAGCGGCACCGTCTTCTCTATCTTTCTTCCTCGCATCAGCGAAGCGCCCTCAAGCGAGCTTGAAGACGATCCTACCTATACGCAACGACGATCGCGATTCGCCATCCTGGAAGACGGCGCTACTTCGCGCGAGGATGAGTCTCATCGTACACACGTTGAACCTGACCCACGGTCAACTGCGTATAACGCTGCGTAGTCGACAGCCGCTCATGTCCCAGCATCTCCTGGATGGCTCGCAGGTCGGCGCCTTCCTCCAGCATGTGCGTACCGAAAGCATGGCGCAGGGTATGTGGATGTACGTCCGCCGCCAATCCCCGGCTTAGAGCGATGGCCTTAACAATCCTGCCCACGCTCCGCGTCGTGAGCCTGCAATCGCCGCGAGTCCGCAGATTGATCAGTAGTGGCCCCTGATGCGCAAGCGCGCCCTTCCCCGCTGCCATCAGCTTTTCGGAACGAACTGGAAGATATTCACGCAATGCGACGGCGGCCTCGTCTCCCAGGGGAACCAGCCTCTCCTTCCGCCCCTTGCCGCGCACCAGGATCGCTTCGTCGCCCCACTTCACACTTTCCAGGTTCAAACCAACCAGCTCGGAGTTCCGGATTCCACAGCCATAAAGCAGCTCGAAGATCACCCGTTCGCGCTCCGGCCACGCAATCGGCTCGGCGGCCTCTGTCTCCGTTTCCTTCCTGCCCTCTTTGAGCGAGGACTCCAGGGAATTGAGCACACGGTTCACCTCTTCCACAGTAGGTACTCGCGGAAGATGCTTCGGCAGCTTGGGAGTGCTGACCAGCAAGGCCGGGTTCTGCTCGACCAGTCTTTCTTTCGCAAGCCAACGAAACCAGCTGCGCACCGCGGCCAGCGCTCGCGCCGCACTTGCCTTCGTCAACCCACGTTCATACAGCACTCCAAGATACGAGCGGATATGGAGGTGCTCGACGGAACCAATCTTTCCAGTAGCGCCAAGGGTCTCGGTGAGATGGTTCGCAAAACTCCGGATCTCGCGCGCATAAGCACGCACGGTGTGTTCGGAAGCTCCGCGCTGATTGGTCAGCATTGCCAAAAACTGCTCAGCCAATTTGTGGAACTCACTCGTCCTGGTTTCCTCGTCCACGTTCAGGCTCCTGCCTCCGGATCCAATCTCTTCCCACGCGGATGATGCATCCGGTGCACCTGCTTCAGCCGTCCCAGCGCGACATGAGTATAGATCTGCGTCGTCGCAATATCGGCATGCCCCAGCAGGGTCTGCACGCTTCTCAAATCGGCGCCATGTTCCACCATGTGAGTTGCGCAGCTGTGTCTCAGCTTATGCGGACTCGCCTTGTTGCCCACAGGCGAGACAGAGCGCACCATCTCCCACACCCACTGCCGGGTAAGGGGCCTTCCGCGCACGCTCAGAAAAAGTGTTCGTTCTCTCGTTGTGCCTTCGAGCTCCGGCCTGCCCAGCGCGAGATACCGTTCCAAAGCCTCTATGGCCGATCGCCCCAGCGGGACGATCCTCTCCTTGTCTCCCTTGCCTCGAACCTGGGCCCGCCCTACGTCGAGATGCAGATCCTCTACGTGCAGCGAACAGATCTCTCCCACACGCAACCCACCGCCATAAAGCAGCTCCAGAATGGCATGATCCCGTAAGGCCAGGCCATCGGCGTCAGGGACTCGCGCAGCCGCGCCCGTCTGTTCTAGCATCCCCACAACTTCGCTTTCGGCGAGGCTTTTCGGCAGAATCTTCCAGCTCGACGGTGTCTCTACGTTCACCGTCGGATCATGCGCGATCTTTTTGTCCATCAGCAGCCAGCGATAGAACCCGCGCAACGCACTCAGCTTCCGCGCAATGGACCGCGAATCGACGCCATGGCCGCGCAGTCCTTCCATAAAGTCGCCGATATCTTCCTGTCGCGCCGTAGCCAGCACGCCATCGCGGCCTTCTACCTGCTCGGCAAACTGTTCCAGGTCGCGCCGATAGGCATCGCAGGTCGCCGGCCTCATCCCCTTTTCCACCCGCAGATACACGATGTACTCGCGGACGATCTGGACGTTTCCGGGCAACGGGGAAGATGCTGGCATAGACCGATTATCTCCGCACCCGACCCCAAAAACAGCCCCGCCCTTTTCAGCGTATCTGCCTTGGTACGAACCCTTTGTCGCACTCCCCTCAAGAATCGTTTGTATCCCCGGGCTAAGATCGTCGTTGACTTTCCAGCTTCCCAAATCCCATTCCTGAAACCTCATTCGAGAAGGAGCATCCTCGTGCCGCATCTCAATCCTCTGCTTGCCCTCGGCGTACTGGTCTCCACGGCTGCCACCGACGCCGTCTACGTCCTGTTCAACGCCGCCGTCTCCTCGCGCCGCCGCATTCCCGCCGCTACCTGGAGCAGCATCTGGTATCTGCTCTCCGCCTTCGCCGTCATCAGCTACACCAAGGATTGGGTCTATGTTTGCTTTGCCGCCGTGGGATCATGGGTCGGCGCCTACGTCTCCATGACCGTCCTGGCGCGGGACAAAGAAATCGGGCGGCCCAGGATCGGCTGATCCGGTTACAGCCCATTTCGATCTTTCGGTACTCTCTATCTCTCAAAAAACTCTTTCTCCGAGGTCTGGCATGCGATATCGTCACCCTCGCATGCGTACGATCATGAATCTCTCTGCTCTCTTTGCCTTGTGCTTTTCTGCCTCCACGCAACTAACCGCCCAAGCCATCGTCCTTCCGAAAAACATCACCTTCACGGGTGCCGCCTCCTATTCGCAGGCGGAGTTGCTCACCTTCACCGGCCTGAAACCCGGCGCGACATCGTCCACTGCGGAGGTGCAGGCAGCCGCCCAAAAACTGAGCGACACCGGACTTTTCATCGATATCCGCTTCGCGTCCGGCCCCCAGGGACTGACATACATTCTCAAGCCCATGCCCGCGGCTAACCTCCTCACGGCCCGCTTCCCCAATCTCGTCTGGTGGTCCGACAGCGAGCTCACCGACGCCTTGAAAGCTCGTGTCCCTCTCTATCGCGGCTCCATCCCCACCTCGGGAAACCTGCAGAATCAGGTCTCGACCGCGCTCACGGCCATGCTTGCCGAAAAAGGTGTCACCGCAAAAATCGACTCCGTCCCCAGCGGGGAAGCGTCAGGAGCAACTCCCTCCGCCATCTTGTTCGAGGTGACCTCTCCTGAAATTCGGGTTCACGCGATCACCTTTACTTCGGCCTCTCCCGCCATGCAGGCAAAGCTGGACCCCGTCGGTAAGGATTTTTCCGGGCGGGATTTCGATCAGTACACCACCAGCGCCTCCATCCGGTCCCAGGTACTCGCGCTCTACGGCGACGCTGGATATCTGGATGCTGCGGTTCAAAACATCACCCACTCCGCCCCTCAAGTCTCCGCCGGGACCATCGACCTGGACCTAGTTGCGGCCATTCAGGAGGGAGACCCGTACCGCGTCTCCGCCATTACCTGGACCGGCTCCGATGTCCTCAGCACCGCCGACTTCGACAAACAGCTCAAGCTCCACCCGGAAGACATCGCCTCGCGTGCGGCTCTCCGAGAGAGCCTCACCGTCCTGGCCCGCGCCTATTACGCGAAGGGCTTCCAGGACGCCAAAATTCAGGCCCCAGCTAGCCGCGATCCAGCCACCCACCATGTCTCTTACGTCATCCGGGTCATCCCCGGCGAGCAGTACCGCATCAAGACCATCAACGCGCTCGGCCTCAACGACCAGCAACGGAAAGACTTCGCCGCCGCCTGGCATATGAATCCGGGCGACTTCTACGACATCACCTACCTCAACAACTTTCTCCTCCGTAACTCCGCCGTTCAGTCCCTTCGAGGCTATTCAGCCAACTATAAGGCGGCCTCCGATCCCAACACCCACCTCGTCGATCTCACCCTTACCTTCGTCAAAGGAGGTACGCTCGTCCACGCCACCGAGTAATCCCTCCGCCCGCTGCTAAACTTGAAAGAGTCATGTTCGAAAACCTCTCAGATAAGCTCCAGCGATCCTTTAAGAACCTTCGCGGCGAAGGCACCATCACCGAAGAGAACATCTCCGATGCCGTGCGCGAGATCCGCCTCGCCCTGCTCGAATCCGACGTGAACCTCGCCGTCGTCAACGAGCTGGTCGAGCACATCCGCACCCGCGCCCTAGGCTCGCAGGTCGCCACCGCCCTCTCCCCCACCGAGCAGATCGTCAAGATCGTCCATGACGAGCTGGTCAACGTCCTCGGCAAGGACACTGCACGCTTCCAGAAGTCCTCGCAGCCCCCCTCGGTCATCCTGATGGCCGGACTGCAGGGCTCCGGCAAGACCACCACCTCCGGCAAGCTCGCCCAATGGCTCAAAAAAGCCGGGCACCGTCCCATGCTGGTCTCGGTCGACATCTATCGCCCCGCCGCGCGCGAGCAGCTCGCCATCGTGGCGCGCTCCATTAACTCCAATCTCTACGAGGGCGACACCAAGGGCGAACCCGCCGACTCGCGCCTCGTCGAGCGCCTTGCCCGCGAAGCCAAGCGAGAAGCCGCAAACTTCGGCTGCGACATGCTCATCGTCGATACCGCCGGCCGCAACCACATCGACTCCGAGCTGATGGACGAGATGGCCGGCCTTAAGAAACTCCTCAACCCCTCCGAGATCCTCTTCATCGCCGACGCCATGACCGGCCAGGATGCCGTCAACTCCGCGAAGGCCTTCAACGACCGCCTCACCATTACCGGAGCCATCCTCACCAAGATGGACGGCGACGCTCGCGGCGGCGCGGCCCTCTCCATCCGCCACGTCACCGGCGCCCCCATCAAGTTCCTCGGCACCGGCGAAAAACCCGACGCCTTCGAGCCCTTCCACCCCGACCGCATCGTCTCCCGCATCATGGGCCACGGCGACATCGCCACCCTCCTAGAGCGCGCCGAAGAGCGCCTCGACAAGGGCAAGGCCGAAGCCTTCGCGAAAAAGGCTCTCTCCGGAGACGGCTTCACCCTGGAAGACTTCCGCGACCAGCTCCGTCAGATCAAAAAGATGGGCTCCATGAAGTCCATCCTCAAGATGCTGCCCTCCGTCGGACCCTTCGCCGGAATGTCGCAGGCCATCGACAACGTCGACGAAGGCCAGTTCACCCGCGTCGAGAGCATCATCAACTCGATGACCGCCAAAGAACGCCTCGACCACGAGATCATTAACGGCAACCGCCGCAAGCGCATCGCACGCGGCTCCGGTACCACCGTGCAGGACGTCAACAACCTGCTGCGCCAGTACGCCCAGATGCGCAAGGTCTTCAAGACCATGGGCTCCGGCGGCGGCATGAAAGCCCAGCAAAGAATGATGAGCCAGATGCAGGGACGGCAAAGGTTCGGAAGATAGCTTCTTTCCAATTTTGTCTTACCGGGTTCTAGCAGGAAACAACTGTTGATCGGAGAACTGCATGGTTTCCGAAAGCGTCGAGCAACAATCGTCCTGGCACGTCGTCATTGTCGGCGGCGGCTTCGCTGGTCTGAAGTGCGCTATGGAGCTTGCCCCGCACGACAACGTCCGCATCACTCTGATCGACAAGCACAACTACCAGCAGTTCCACCCCCTGCTCTATCAGGTAGCCACCAGCATCCTGTCGCCGAGCAACGCTGCCTTCGCACTGCGTGACATTCTCCGCAACTACCCCAACGTCGACGTTCAGATGGATGAAGTCGTCTCCGTCGACGTCGAGCAACGCGCCGTCACCACAGCCTCCGGCAACACGTTCTCAGGAGACTTCCTCGTCCTCGCGACCGGCTCTCACGCCAACTTCTTTGGAACTCCCGGCGCCGAGCAATACTCGCTTCCCCTCTACTCCCTCACCGACGCCGAGAAGCTCCGCACCACCATCCTCAAGACACTCGAAGCAGCCGATCGCGATCCGCAGGACACGACTCCCGGCTCACTGAGCTTCGTCGTTGTCGGCGGCGGCCCCACCGGGGTCGAGATGGCCGGAACCCTCGCCGACACCTTGCAACAGCTTCTCCAAAACGAGTTTCGCCACATTCCCCCTGCCAACGCGCAGGTCTTTCTCGTCGAACGAAGCTCTGTGGTCCTCGCCGACTTCTCAACCGCCTCGCAGGCCTATGCAAAATCCGCGCTCGAGCAGCACCTCGTGCAACTCCGTCTCGGTATCGCCGTCAAAGAGGTCACCGCCAACGCGGTCCTGCTCTCCGACGGTTCCCAGATTCCCGCAAAAACCGTGATCTGGGCAGCCGGCGTCAAAGCCAACGACATCCCCTCCAAGACTCCCCTTGCGCAGCCTCCCAACGGACGCCTCGACGTGCAGCCAGACCTGACCCTTCGTGGCTTCGACGATGTCTACGTACTCGGCGACCTTGCCAACGCCACAGGTCCGGATGGAAAACCCCTTCCTCAACTCGCAGCCGTCGCCCAGCAGGCAGGCAAACACTGCGCAAGCAACATTCTCGCCTCCATCCAGGGAGAACCAACCACTCCCTTCGTTTACTCCGACCGCGGCATCCTCGCCATGATCGGCCGCAACGCCGCCATCGCGGAACTAGGCAAATCGCATCGCGAGATCACCGGCCCCCTCGCCTTCGTCGCATGGCTCGGCGTCCACGCAACCCTGCTCACAACCCTGCGCGCAGAACTGGAAGCCATCTTCGAATGGGCCTGGGGATACTATGCAGGCGAACACCCAGGCCAGCTCATCGACCGCTGAACATGACGCGGGCGGCAGCCACAAAACGCATGGCCAATGGCTCGTCAACCAGCGTGCAAGACGCCAACAACGTGCTGCGCCAGTACGCCTAGATGTGAAAGGTCTTCAAGACCATGGGCTCAGGCAGTGGCATGAAGGCCCAGCAAATTAGCCGAATCCGGGTGCCCCCTTCAGGTCTTCAGGCAAATCGCCTGCGAGCAACACCAAGCGCACCCACCAGCCCCGTTCCCAACAGAAGAATGCTCGAAGGCTCCGGCACCGGTGATGCCGACGTACCGTTCTGCGTGATCACAAGCGTGTCGCCGGATCCATAGGTGGTGTTCGACCCATTCGCGGGATATTGAAAATCCACAGTCTCGGATTGCGGAAAGATATACGTTCCCGGGGTGAACGTGGGCGCACCATCAACCTTGGTGTAAACCTGGATTCCCCGCTCAGCCAACAACCGATATTGCGAAACTCCATTCACAACACCAGTTCGGTATTCAATAACGAACTCAGCGCCAATGCCAAGGGGTTGAAGCTGTTCGAAAGCCTCGAATGCGAGATCACCGGGAGATAGGTTGTAGGTATGGATTGTGCCATTCACCGTCAAGTTTTCTTTGTAGTCGAACTCGTCACCCGTAGTCGTTAAGCGGTAATCGAATGCCGTCGAATCCATCAACGAAAACTGAATCGTGTCCGATCCATGAGTGAGAGTGAATGTTGTAATCGTCTCCGCCTGACCAGACATGACCGAAACGGCAGAAAATAAAACAAGAGCAAACAGCCAAGAACCTAGGCGCACGAAAATCTCCTCAGTCGATAGAACATCAGCAGTATAGGAAATCGTAGTATGCAAAATCGACGTCGCTATTCGGAAAGTATTTTCCAAAAACAACAACAGGGCGGGTGGCCCATACATCAACCCAACCACCTACATCGGGTGCCCCATTCATGGAGTCTCATCGCATGAGTGGGATCTTTCGAGCGAAAGCTCTAACTCTTCACCCATGGGCAACCTCACTCCTTTTATTGCCAGCCACAGCGCAGCCGCCAATTCCGCAAAGAAGTCCGGCACCACAAATCCCGGATCAAGCACCGCCCTAATGTTGGGGAAAACCATAAAAGCAAAACAACACAGCAGCATCTCCACGCACGCAAACAGGTACAAGCCCGAGATGATCCGCGGTATGTATCCTGACCGAAACAATAACCAGCTATGGACGCCCGCGCCAAGACAGAAAAACATCAGCCCCATCAGCGACACCTGCGTATGCAGGTTGAAAAACATCATCATCGCCGTCCCATCCAGCTGCCCCAGATTCAGCAGCGACACAGAGTGCGAATCCCCTAAAAAATTCAGACTTACGAGACTGGCAGCAACCCCAATGGCCAGCACAAACGCATCTGCGACACGCCAGAAGGAACCAAGCAACGCCAGCGCAGAATTCACCGGCCTGAGCAGCACAAACAGAGCCAGCGCCACGACCACGTCGCAGTTCAACATCACAAACTCGCAGACAAGTCCCACGCGGAACCGTCGCTCGTGCGCCAGCATGTTCCGCGCAGTCGCCATCGCATTGCCACTGACGACAAGATGACCTCCCCGAGCAAACATCCCGATGAAACCACTTACCATCAGCAACAGCAGAGTGACTCCAGCGACCC
Source organism: Edaphobacter sp. FHG110511_03 (assembly GCF_059115365.1). NCBI lineage: Bacteria > Pseudomonadati > Acidobacteriota > Terriglobia > Terriglobales > Acidobacteriaceae > Edaphobacter > Edaphobacter sp. FHG110511_03. Next base: position 266,023 of record NZ_JBZYWL010000002.1, read on the forward strand.
GCGCTGCAATCCTTTGCGAGGCTTCCGTCGTGCGATCTCTCTGCATGCCTTTGAATTCCCTCCTGCGATACGTACATGGAAAAGGAAAGTTCCAGAGGAGAGTAAAGGGCGGTAGGTCAGGTGGCCCACATCTGCCCGGACTCGCACATGTCGAAGGCATGAGTGGGATCATTCGAGCGAAAGCTCGAACCTAAGATGAACATCAGTATTCAAGACCAAGACAATCCGACGGGACAATAATCCCTTCACAAATCATCGAAAGGACAATTTCGTGCCTTATGATGGAACTCCGGCACGCCTGGGCCAAGGTTGCTGATCAACTTCCAATTCACCAGAACCTTATCTCAGAGGGCACTTCATGCGCCGTTTCAAGGCTGTGCCACTATACCCAGATGCGAAAGGTCTTCACGACCATGGGCTCAGGCGGAGACATGAAGGCCCAGCAAAGAATGATGAGGCGGATGAACGGCAACGGTTCGGGCGTTAACTTGTTTCCAAATCTGAAGCTAATGACTTGTGGCGTTCGAACATCTCTCGTTCATGCTCTAGGCGTTCATACGCAAACATCCAGCGCTGAAGCCCCTCGGCCAGACTATCAAGTAGTCTCGATTGAGCTCTGACTTGTTCAATCACTAAGAATCTTTCAAGTTCACTGTCTCTTGTGATGCGTATGAACGCCTCATTCATAAATGAGGCCAGTTCTTCAACCCGATGCTTGAGCTCTTCTGTAGTCTTCGATGGCAAGAGACGTGATTTTTTGTCCGTAAAGATTTCGCGCTCCGCATGTAGGACCATGGCCAGCTTTTTCTCGGCTTCTCGTAAATGTTTCATAGAAGCTCTTCGACGTTCTTGTAATGTTTTCTCAGGATGAGGGTTCTGCAGCTTAGCAAACCAATGTGCCGATGCTCCAAGAAACTCCTGAGTATGCAGTAGAAGGGTTCGAATCTCGAGCTCATCAGGAGTAAATTCCGAAGCTAGCTCATGACACAAAATATGGCGGGTTTTGAAAACAGCATTGAGAAGCTTCCATGTTTTTTCAGGATCGCTTATGGTAAGTGTTCCCTTTTGTTGAGATGTCAAATCCTGAGCTACCAGTTTCGATATCAGGGATAGCCAGTTTTTCTGGCCCGTTATGTTCGTTACAGCTGCCACAAGATTTTCAAAGCTGCTTAGAGAGATAGGGTGCGTAATGATCTCGCCCAAAGTGATTGAACCCATAACGATCGCTTTTGCAAGAGCACCATCTAGTTTAACGTCTGGGTACGACGCGACTGCATTCGATCTAAATGGATCTCCGTGATCAATAAGTTCAGCGAGTCTAGCCCGAAAATATCCTTCGATCGTCGCGACAACAGCGATGGGATAGTAACGACCCAGCTCCTCACTATGTTTCAAAGGATTATTGAACGTCTGAAGTAAGCTCGAAGCGCGCCAAGAGGCCGCCCTATCTGGCTCTGAACTCCGACTCTTCTTGTCGGTAATCTCTCTAATGGTCTCTGGGGTTATTCGCGCCATATACCCTTAATTTGTAGTAGTTTCTCACAGAATATTTCTATCCAGTGTGAGGCACATTATCTGCGGGTGGCGCATACGGCTATCTAGTCTCAACTCGTGTGCCCCATATCTCGATTCTGAGATGTGGGCATTCGTGCAGCGCGCGCGAACCAATTTCACAAGCTGTCCGATACGAGGCTCGCGCCGAACGGGGGTTGCAGCTTGCGTCACGGTAGGATTCCAGATTGTCCCACTCATTGAAAGTATGCTCTTCGCCCGCTCACGTGCCTAGCGAGCTTGGTAGAATTTCAGCCCTGCATATAAACAGCCTGAGGAGGAATAGTGCCCCCACTGTCGTTGCCGAAAATTCCTTACGAGAATCTCAACTCGAAACAAAAAGAGGCCTATAACTTTCAGAAGGTCTCAGCCATTCTGGCAGATTTTGGCGTGATCACCATTCCATTGAACAACGATTGGAATGGAGCTGATTTCATCGCACAGATGTATGACGGCAAAGATTTCCACAAAGTCCAACTTAAGAGCCGGTTGACTTTCGCTTCGAAATATCGCGGACAGAAACTATACATCTGTTTCAGGGATGGGAATGACGATGATGCCTGCTGGTATATATACGATCATGACGAACTGTTGAACAAGCTACCCGGCACGGACAAAATGCAAGTTTCGAAGACTTGGGAATCGAAGCCATATCATTTTCCGTACCTCTCGGAATCCTTGAAGAAATTGCTTGAACCGTATCGCATTCACCCATCCGACCGTGTCATCCTCAGCGAAGCCTGAACGGCGGACGGGTGGCCCACATCTGACTGTCCAGCTCACGAATCGAGCGCCCGTATCTCAATTCTGAGATGTGGGCATCGCGCAAAGCGCGAACCTGCTCCAGGCTTCCATTGCCCTCCCCCTTCGAAATACATTTGGTATAGATCATGAAGACAACCGATCGAGACCAGGACGATCTCCCTCGCTCCATGCGAGACGAATCAATACGCCAACGTCGACGAGCGATGCTCTATGAACCACACATCGCTCCCCTGACCGACTTTGCAGCCAGACTGCGCGAACGCGGTTCGATCGAGGTCCCCGACTTCGACCCCTTGGATGGCGGCATTCATGCACAAGTGCTTTTCCTGTTCGAAAAACCCGGCCCCATGACGGCCTCCAACAACGGCTCAGGTTTCATCAGCCGCAACAACGACGATCGCAGCGCAGAAGCAACATTCGCCTTCATGCAACGCGCGGGCATTCCTCGCAAACTTACCGTCACATGGAATGTCATCCCTGGGTGGAACGGGACACGTAAGGTGACCGGGAAGGAGCTGCGCGATGGAGTCGACTCTGTGCGGGAACTCATAGCCCTGTTGCCCTCCCTTCGTGCCGCAGTGCTCGTTGGCCTAAACGCAGCGAGGGCCATGCCATATCTTCGCAGCGAAACGGCTCTCACTTTGTTTATCTCCGCACACCCATCACCGCTCGTCAGAGCAAAACACCCCGAAAAATGGAATGCCATATCTTCACAATGGGCAGAAGTTCGGAAGGTCTTGGTCATTCCCGCATCGGATGCCCCATCTTCGCCGCGTAGCGGTTAAGGTGGGATCATTCGAGCAAACCTCGAACCGCCTTGCTAAAGCACACGGCTTCAGCCGTGTGAAAATCAGCCGAGCCAATGGCGCTACCGCTCTGCCGAAGGCTGGAGTGAAGCCCGCAGGGCGAAACGACTGATCTATTCATAACCGCGATCCGGCCCACAACCTCAACCGGAAACCGGCAAATTTACTGTCAAGCCCCGCGCCCTGTATAAAACCCGCACTCAGTTTCCGCATCGAAAACAAATCAAACCACTTCCCCACCGAAAATAAACCTCTAAACGCCGATCAGTTCCACTCCATTTTCTAAAATAGAAAGAGAGAGAACCAAGCCCCGGCACCCGCCGGGGCTTCCGCGTTTAACCGCTCCACCGCATTTGGCAATCCGATTGCGCCCGGAGTCCAGACTTAACTTATCTGCATTGAAGACTTTGCACCAAAACAAGGGGGGTACCCATGTACAACGAAGCCACCGACAACAACGACCAGCCCAACAACGACTTCCAGTGCCACCACATCTTCCCCGACAACGCCCGTTGCGGAAGCCCGCGCATGCGAGACGAGCAGTTCTGCTACTACCACCACGACTCCCGCCGCGCTGTCGTTCGCCCCCAAGACCGCATCCGCCGTCGTAGCACCTTCTCCCTCTTCACCCCCACCGATCACGACGCCATCCAGGAATCCCTCGGCGAGCTCCTCATCCGAATCGCCGCCAACGACATCGACCCGCGCCGCGCCGGACTCCTCCTCTACTGCCTCCAGATCTCCTCCGCCAACCTGCGCACGAAGCAGCGGGCCCAGCAGACTCAAAACCCTGCAGGTGAAGCGCCGGCAGAGTCTCCGCGCAATACTTAAGGCCCGGGCAGGTGCCCTTCAACGCTTCTGGTACGGGTGGAAGATGTAGTCCTTCGCCTTCACGGCCACATGGCACTTGTGCCCGCAGTCTGCGAGGCTGGTGGGATCCGCTGCGAACTTGTTCGATGCAGCGTCGTAGTTGAACACCGCGTATCCCCATCCGCCGCTCTTCGGAAATTTCTTGCTGTCCTTTTCCATCACGAAGGCCTGGCTAAAGATGTCCGGCACCTCCACAACGAAGGGGGCCTCTGTGCTCTTCTTCGGCTTCCACTGGAGCTTCGCGATCTTGGAGCCCTCCGGAAAAGGCTTGCCGTTGCCCGGAATCCCAGACTTGTACGCCTTGATCATGGTCGGATTGGCAACGATCACCTTGAGCACTTCGTCGGTCCGGGCGGAGGAGACCACCGCCCAGTCCTCGTATCCTTTGAAGTCGGAGAACGCGATTCCGCCCGGCGATTTCAACGAGTACTTTTCCTGCGAATAAACGGCCGCTGCGCCAAGAACGGCGAGCACTGCAGTGGCTCTCGCAATCGAGAGCTTGCTTTTGCGCTTCATGGGCTGATCCCTTCTTTACAAGGAGTTCTATTTGGCCGGTGGATGCGGCACAGCTTACCACACATGAGCGGATCATTCGTGCGAAAGCTCGAACCCTAAGATTCGCGCGAACTCAATCGTTACCGGCAGTAAGCTCTCTATCTCCCGTCACCGTCCCGATCTTTCCAATCACATCAGCGCCTCCGGGACTACAATTGCGCACCCCGGGAATCCATCATTCAAATCTGCTGAAAGTGAGGGATCCATCATGCTCGGAGAACAGATTGGCGAAACCAAAGGAAGAAGACTTGTCCAAAGGGTCGTCTCTATCGACCCCCCAACCGCAGAAGTGTCCTTCGAAGACACGGGCCAGATACTCGGCTTCCCCACCACCGGCATGGGAACCTACACCTCGGTCATCCGTCCCGATGGCTCCATCTTCGGCCAGGGACAAGGCCTCAGCATGACCCAGGATGGCGAAGCCATCACCTGGACCGGAACTGGCATAGGCAAGTTCGGCCCCGGTGGCGCAGTCAGCTACCGCGGCATGCTCTTCATACGCACAGCCTCGCAGAAACTAACACGCATCAACAACGCCTGCGGAGCCTTCGAATACGAAGTGACCGCCGACGGCAAAACAACCTCTAAAATCTGGGAGTGGAAGTAGGGTTGAATCTGTGTCCCATTCATGCGGCGTCATCGCATGAATGGGACATTCGCCCGCGGGCGAACTCCGCAGAAGCCTAAACTAGCTCCATGTCCACCCCGATCACCGAAGCCGAGATCAGCACCCTCGTGGATTCCTTCTACGCCAAGGTCCGTCTCGATCCCGATATCGGCCCCATCTTCAATGCCATCGTCGGCGACTGGCCCCATCACCTCGCCACTCTCAAGGACTTCTGGTCCACCGTCCTGCTCACCACTGGCCGCTATAAAGGCGACCCTATGATGCGTCACCTGCAGCTCCCGCTTGACTCGGAGCATTTCGATCGGTGGCTCTCCCTCTTCGCTGAGACCGCAAATGAGATTCTTTCTCCCGACCATGCCACCAACGTTATCGCCAAGTCCCAGCGCCTGGCCCGGAACTTCCAGGCAGGCATCGCCTATCAGGCAACTCAACGCCCAGCAGGTAATTGACCCGGATCGCGATAAGGGGCACTGATCTTTGAACTGAATCGTCTACTTGAATAAAAACACATAAATCCTTATGAAAAAGGCTTTACCAGGCTCATAAAGGGGTGGATTTTTGTCATACGGTTCACGACTGTCATTTTCATCGCACCTCTTAGAGTGCAGAAGATTTCTCTACCGGTAACGAACGAACACGAAATCTGCGCTGGAAAAATTGCCCTATTGACATAAGATAGTCGCCAAAGAAGCATATCGGGGCCGCAGTTTGAACATTCATACTCTGCACGTTGAGCATGCCGTGTTTCTTGCTTTATATACCATCCTCACCATTGCCAATTCATGGCTTTATAAGGGGATGAAGGGAGTCCACTGGTTCTCGCTCTATAGCGGTCTGGTCTTCCTGGGAGCGACCGCCGTAGCGCTTCGAGGCCAGATCCCCATTGCTGTCTCGATCGTTCTCGGAAACGTCTTTGTGGTTGCCGGCTACGCTGCGCTCTTTCTCTCCTTGGCGGATTTTCTGGGACGCAAGACCTCGCAGTTTTATTTTCAGATCGCCCTGTTGCTGCTGGCGATTATCACCATGCTCGAGTACGGCTGGATTCAGCCCGATACGGGCAAGCGGCTTATTGCCTATAGTGTGGTGCTCGGCTGTCAACACGCCCAGGTCGCCCTCTTTCTTTATCGCAATCGTACCCATGCCCTGCGTATTCCCATCGCGTCCATGATCCTGATGATGGTGGGGCTTTGCATCTCCAATCTCGTCCGCATCGTGGGAGTCGCCATGCATGGCGCGCCCCACAACTACCTCAACGCCGGCCCTTTTCTGCAGTGGATCCTCATCGCCAACTCGTGCCTGCAATGGGGAGCCATGGTCTCCTTCGTCTGGATGACAGCCGCCATTCTGCGAGGGAAACTCGAGGTCCAGGCTGCGACCGACCCCCTTACCGGCACGCTGAATCGGCGTGGCATGGAGTTGGCTGCCGAACAGTGCATCCTAGCCAGCAGAAAAGACTCTTCCCTGCTCTCGGCCCTGGTCATCGATCTCGACGATTTCAAGCGCATCAACGACACCTTCGGACATCACTGTGGCGACGCCACGCTCATCGCTGTTGCCTCCTGTCTGCAGCGTGGCATGCGTCCCGGCGACCTTCTGGCCCGTATCGGCGGAGACGAGTTTGCGGTATTGTTGCCGCACACCCCTTACAGCGAAGCGATCACCATTACCGAGAGGCTGCGAGCCTCCATCGCTCAGACTGAAATCGTTTATGGCCTGGTTCAGACCAGCGTAACTGCAAGCTTCGGGCTCGCAGAGCTGTCGCCGCACGCCGGCAACTGGGAGCAACTCTTCATGAGATGCGACAAAGCGCTCTATGAAGACAAGCACTCGGATGAAATCGCATTTCCTCCGACCGATCTCCCAAGCACGAATCTAGGCCTCTTCGCCTGATCCTCGTCGCCCGATGATTGCCTCGGACTGCCGCCAGGAAGCGGTACCATGCATCCATGACCTCACGACTCTTCCGCATCTCCCGAGCCAGCCTTATCCTGGCTCGAGCGAGGCAGGCCAGCCTGATTCTCTTCGCCTCTCTGCTCTCCTCCACTCTCTCCGCCCAGAGCTTCCCCGACATCAAGCCCAACCCCGCCCAGATCGCATGGCAGGATCTCGAGATCGGCGTCATCATCCACTTCTCCACCAACACCTTCCTCAATCGCGAATGGGGAGACGGCACCGCTTCCCCCTCCGTCTTCAATCCCAGCCATGTCGATACGGATCAGTGGATGCAGGCTGCCAGATCCGGAGGTGCGAAGTACGCCGTGCTCGTCGCCAAGCATCATGACGGCTTCGCCCTCTTTCCCAGCACTCATACCGACTACTCGGTGAAATCGAGCCCCTGGCTCAACAGCAAAGGCGACCTCGTCCGCCTCGCCTCCGACTCCGCCCACAAAGCCGGACTTGGCTTTGGCGTCTACCTCTCTCCCTGGGACCGCCACGACTCCCGTTACCCGGATCCCAAGGCCTACGACACGTACTATCTTTCGCAACTCACCGAGCTCGCCAGCCACTACGGCCCCCTGACTGAATTCTGGCTCGACGGCGCGGGCTCCGGCGGACGAACCTATGACTTCGACAAGATCGTCCAGGCGCTGCGTACCTACCAGCCCAATACCCTCGTCTTCGCCGATACGGCTCTCTACAAGAATGCCGATCTACGCTGGGTCGGCTCCGAAGACGGCACCGTTCCCTATGAGAACTGGAACGTCGTCGATCGCACCGGATATCTGCGCTGGCGCCCCATCGAGGCCGACACACCGCTTCGCAAGCTGCATTGGTTCTGGCATCCTGATGACGAAAAGTCATTGCACACGGTGGATGAGCTCCTCGACATCTACAACAAGACCGTGGGCCACGGCGCCCAGTTGATGCTTGGTCTGGCTCCCGATGACACGGGGCGCCTGCCTGCCTCCGATGCTGCCCGGTTGCGTGAGTTCGGCGAGGCCGTCGAGCGCATCTATGGAAGCACCCATAATCTGACCGTGCAGGCCGTCCACACCTCTAACGACCCAACCAACGCCGCCATCGACAATGACCCTGCGACCTTCTGGTCAGCGCCCGAGCGTCACGCCACGCTTGAGGTTCACTTCAGCAAGCCCGTCACCTTCGACCGCGCGGTCACGATGGAATGGCTCAACGAAGGCCAGCGTATCCAGGATTACAGCATCGAGGCGTGGCAAAACGGGTCCTGGAAGCCAGTGGCTCATGCACAGGCGATCGGCCACAAGAAGATCGACCTCTTCCCCGCCGTCACCACCCAACGTGTCCGCCTGAACCTGCTCTCTACCGTGGGATCGGCGGCGATTCGGGAGTTCCAGCTCTATGACGGAAGCCAGTTCCAGCGAAGTTCAGCCAGCACGAAATAATTGCTCCCGCTCTGTTCGCGCGCGCCAAATTCGGCATCGTAACTTCCGTAATGCAAATTCCTATAGGAGAACGACAATAAATGATCCTCCTTCTTATTATTCTGATCCTGGTGTTTGGCTTTGGCGGATATCGCATGGGCCCCGGCCTGGGCTACTACGGCGGCGGAGGACTTAGCCTGATCCTCACGATCGTCCTCCTGCTCCTCCTGCTGAAGGTGATCTAGCCGCAGGACACAGGTTGTGAAGATGGCCCATTTCCCTGCCAGAAGTGGGCCATCCCTTCCTCAACGCCGGCTGGACGATCCGCCAAGGAGCGACCCCAGAACACCGCGCACAATCTGCCGCCCCACCGTGCTTCCCATCGTTCTCGCAGCGCTCTTCACCATTGCCTGAACGACTGTATCGCCGCGTCGCGAACCACCGCCGCCTCTAAGCACGCCGCCTAGCGCCGTTCCCGCCGCCTCAAGCCATCCGCCACCCTGCCCGGCGTTGCCCGCGGGTGTACCAGTAGTTGGAGTGCCTGCTGCTCCAGTGGTCGACGCCTCCACTTTGCCCTTCAGCTTCTCGTAGGCGGACTCGCGGTCGACCGCGGTCTCATACACTCCCGCCACGATCGAGCCTTTGATAATCGCCGCTCGCTGGTCCGGCGTAATCGGCCCGATCTGGCTATGCGGCGGACATACCATCGCTCGTTCCACGATGCCCGGAATCCCCTTCTCATCGAGGAATGAGATCAGTGCCTCCCCCACGCCCATCTGCGTGATGACCTCCTCCACATCCAGCTTCGGGTTTGCGCGAAAGGTCTGCGCTGCCGCCTTCACTGCTTTTTGATCCTTCGGAGAAAACGCACGCAGAGCATGTTGCACTCGATTTCCTAGCTGACCCAGGACCGTATCCGGAACATCGATCGGATTCTGCGTGACGAAGAAGACGCCAATTCCTTTCGAACGAATCAGCCGGACAACCTGTTCGATCCTCGACTGCAACACAGGAGGAAGATCATTGAACAGGAGATGCGCCTCGTCGAAGAAGAAGACCAGCTTCGGCTTCTCGGGATCGCCTACCTCGGGCAGCTTCTCGAACAGCTCGCTCATCAGCCACAGCAGAAACGTCGCGTACAACTGTGGCGACTGCAGCAGCTTGTCCGCCGCAAGAATGTTGACTACGCCTTTGCCGCTGGCATCGGTCTGCAGAAGATCTTCGATATTCAGCGCGGGCTCTCCGAAGAACTGATCGCCTCCCTGCTGTCCCAGCGTCACCAGTCCGCGTTGAATCGCCCCGATGCTGGCCGCCGAAATGTTGCCGTAGTTCGTCTGGTACTCCTTGGCGTGCTCCGACACGTGCTGCAGCATTGCCTGCAGATCTTTCATGTCGAGCAGCATCAAGCCGTTGTCGTCGGCGATCTTGAAGACCAGCGTCAACACACCGGTCTGCGTATCGTTCAGGTTCAGGATTCGGCTCATCAGCAGCGGCCCCATCTCGCTGACCGTGGCTCGGACCGGATGCCCCTCCTTCCCGAAGACATCCCAGAAAACCACCGGCGTACCGACAAAGGTCCACTCTCCCAGCCCCAGGGTCTTGACGCGCTCATCGAACTTCGGCGAGCTCTTGCCCGGCTGGCTGATTCCCGAGAGATCGCCCTTCACATCCGCCGCGAAGACGGGAACGCCGATCGAGCTCAGGGCCTCAGCCATCACCTGCAAAGTCACCGTCTTTCCTGTACCCGTCGCGCCAGCCACCAGTCCATGCCGGTTCGACATCCCGGCCAGCAGATACAACTCCTCGGCGCCCTTGGCGATCTCCATCTGCGTCATCTCATTCCTCCATCGCGTGCGGCTTCAATCACTCTCACGATATCGCATCCTTGCACATCTTCCCGGCCACCGCTAGAGTGGTGCTGTCCGAAACGAACCCTGAAAGAGCCCTTCCGAGAATGAATCTAACGCGACGCCAGACCCTCAAACTCCTCTCCGCAGCCGGCTCCGCCCTTGCCATACGCCCCTCCCTTGCGCTGGGCAAAACGCTTCCCATCGCCCCCGGGCCCTTCAAAGGGACGCGAGACTCTCTCGCTGCCTACAACATCCCGGAGTGGTTCGGCGAGGCCAAGTTCGGAATCTGGTCTCACTGGGGCCCGCAATCCGCCGTCGAGGACGGTGACTGGTACGCACGCAATATGTACATCCAGGGCTCCCCACAGTACGACTACCACGTGAAGACCTACGGCCATCCCTCGAAGGTCGGTTACAAAGATCTCATCCCTCAGTTCAAGGCCGAGCGCTGGGATCCGGATCACCTGATGGACCTCTATGTCAAAGCGGGAGCCAAATACTTCTTCTCCATGGGCGTTCACCACGACAACTTCGACCTGTGGGACTCCAAATACCAACCGCGCTGGAATGCTGTTGCCACAGGGCCGAAGCGGGACATCGTCGGCATGTGGAAGACCGCCGCACGCAAGCGAGGGCTGCGATTCGGTGTCTCCGAGCATCTCTCCAACTCCTACGACTGGCTTGCGCCTGCGCACACCAGCGATTCCACGGGGCCACTTGCCGGCGTTCCCTACGACGGTGTCCTTCACGCCTATGCCGACCTGTACCACAACTACTCCGGCGAGCCCGCGGACTTTGCAAAGACCGCCCAGGCCATGGGCCGTGTCGCTCCCGACCGCTGGAAGCTTCGGTACTTCAATCGGATCAAAGACCTCATTCATCAGCACCAGCCCGACCTGCTCTACACCGACGGCGGCATCCCCTTCGACGAATACGGCCTGTCTCTCGTTGCCGAGCTCTACAACGTCAGCGCGGCCGCGCACGGCGGCAAGGTCGAGGCGGTCTATAACAGCAAGACTGCTAGCGACTGCACCACCGGAACCTGCGCTCTCGATCGCGAACGGGGCGTCCTCGACGATATCGCTGCCCATCCCTGGCAGACCGACACCTGCGTCGGTCAGTGGCATTACAAGCGAGGCGTCAAGTACAAGTCCGCAAAGAAGGTCATCGATCTGCTCGTCGATATTGTCAGCAAGAACGGCAACCTCCTGCTGAACTTCCCGCTGCCGAACTCCGGCGAGCTGGATGCTGACGAACTCGTCACCCTCGCCGGCATCACCTCATGGATGGCCATCAACAGCGAAGGCATCTATGCCACTCGCCCATGGAAGGTTTACGGAGAAGGCCCATCCACCAAAGTTGTCATCGCCAAAAATGGCAAGGAGTTCGATCCCAACGAAGGGAAAAAGCCCGACCTCACCGCCACCGACATCCGCTTCACCGCCAAAGGTTCCACGCTTTACGCCTTTGTGCAGGGCTGGCCCGCGAAAGAAGCCGTCGTCACCTCGCTGGGCACCAGAAGTCCGCATGCAACAAAGATCACCAGCGCCCGCATCCTGGGCGGCAACCAGAACCTGAAGTTCACGCAGCAATCCGACGGCTTGCATGTCACGCTGCCCTCTGTGCAGCCTGCCACCGCCAATATCGGCTTCACCTTGAAACTCACGACTGCCTGACCGGATCCATCAACGCAGAGAATCCTGCTCCTTGACCATCCGTACCACCTGGATCTCTTCGCCATCACCTACCGGAACCATGACCCGCTCTGTCTCCCGGTAGCCCTTCAGCGAGTAGAGCGCCACGCCGGTCAAGGTGCTTCCCATCTCGAAGCGCCGGAACCCTGCTCGCACCGCAGCCACTTCCGCCGCCTCCAGAATCATGCTTCCCAGGCCCAAGCGAGCGAATCGCGGATGCACAAAGATCGCCCGCACCTTCGCCGCATCGACGGCAGGATCCAGCAGCTCCGGTTCGATCTTTCCTACCTGATGGTCCCCGCCGTACAGCGTCTTCCGCCTGCTCCACCCGCCGCAGCCAGCCATCTCCTCCTCTTCAGTAAAAGCGACAAAGTAAGTTCCATCCACGATCAACTGTGTGTCGATCGTAAAGACAGTCTGGAGTGAAGCATCGATCTGCGCTGCTGAATAGTCTTTCGCCTGCAGCCCACGCACTGAAGCATCGATCAGTTCACGAATCCCGGCAACGTCTGCCATCGTCGCCACTCGTAGGTGAAAGCCCGCCATTGGCGAAGTATAAGTCTTCGTATGCCGTAAGGCGCGCGCCTGCACTCTCCCACCCGACAAGACTTTTACATATTCCTGATTGTCCATTCGATTCTTCTCGGCATACACTCCTCCCATGCGCCGTTCTCTGCTCGTGCTGCCCGCCCTCCTTCTGCTGCTTGCCTCTCTCTCAGCATCCGCCCAGGACTGGGCGAAGGCGAAGCTCGAGACCTCGCCTCGCCACCGCGAGTACGTAACCCTCAAGCACGGCGATCGCTCGCTGCAGGCATTTGTCGTCTACCCCGAGGTCAGCGGCAAAGTTCCCGTCGTCGTTTTGATTCACGAGATCTTCGGTCTCTCCGACTGGGTCAAGGAGATGGCCGACGAGCTCGCCGCTGCCGGCTACATCGTCGTCGCCCCCGACCTGCTCTCCGGCTCCGGCCCCAATGGTGGAGGCACCGACTCCTACTCCGGCATGGACGCCATTACCAAGGCGGTCTCCGGCCTCAATCCCGATACCGTCAACGCCGACCTCGACGCGGCAGCCGACTACGGCAAAAAACTTCCAGCCTCTAATGGCATCGTGGCCTCCGCTGGCTTCTGCTGGGGTGGGGGCAAGTCTTTCGCCTTCGCCGCGCATCGCAAGGACCTCGCTGCCGCCTTCGTCTTCTATGGGCCACCGCCGTCCGACTTCTCCACCATCACCGCGCCAGTCTATGGCTTCTATGCAGGCAACGACGCCCGCATCGGCGCCACCCTTCCGGCAACCATCAAAGATATGAAGGCCGCAGGCAAGAAGTTCGAGCCCGTCACTTACGATGGAGCCGGACACGGTTTTATGAGAGCCGGCGAGGACCCAGCCAACAACAACCCAGCCAACAAGGCCGCCCGCGACCAGGCCTTCAGCCGGCTCACCTCTCTGCTGAAGTCTCTGCCCTCTACGCACAGTTCTGTCGCCACGCCCCGGTCGACGATCCGGTCTGCTAAAGCCTCGAAATCGAAGATTCCCGCAACTTCATGCCACTCCGGAGCCGCAACTGCAGCCATGTAAAACACAGCTTCCGCGCAGTCAAATCGGCTCGCCGCTGCGATAATAGGAATGTGGCCGCTTTGCTAAACACCTCCCTCCAGGATCAGCTGGACCGCATCACCCAGAACACCCGTGCGCTCGTCCAGCCTGAGAGGCTTGCGTTCTCCGAGAAGATTGTTGCCGACCTCTTCGCCACTGGGATCGAAGATCGCATCCTCAAGCCCGGCACGCCTGCTCCTTCCTTCACGCTGCCCGACGCTCGCACCCGCAAGTCGGTTCATTCCGCCGATCTCGTCGCGCTCGGCCCGATAGTCATCAAGTTCTTCCGCGGCCGCTGGTGCCCGTACTGTGTCACCGAGCTTGAGAACTGGCGCGATCTTCAGGCCGAGGTACGGAATCTGGGAGGCATCTTCGTCGCTGTTTCTCCGCAAGCACCACGTCAGAATGTCTTCATGCTCGACCAGCACGGCCTGCACTTTCCTCTCCTCAGCGACGCAGGCTGCAACGTTGCCGACCAGTTCGGCCTCGCTTACACACTCTCACCGGAACAGCGGCGTTATTTCCAGTCCATCCTCGTCAATATTCCCTTCAACAACGCAGGCCTCAACTACCACAACGCTACGGATGAAAGCTGGCGGCTTCCTCTGCCCGGAACCTTCGTCATCAACCGCGACAACATCATCACCTTCGCCGAGGCCCACGCCGATTTCCGCGTCCGCCCTGAGCCTGCAGACGTTCTCGCAGCGCTTCGCTCATAAGCAGAACGAATCCCTCAGCGCTTAAAACGCCATCGAGCCCTGCTGATATATTCGTCTTCGATGAACCAAGCTTTCCTTGCACGCCGCCGCTTTCTTCGCAACTCCTCTCTCGCTCTGGCCGCTGTCGCCATCCGCCCAGACACACTTTTTGCGCAGACCCCCACTGCAACGCTCAGGCTGGGCACAGGCGACCTTCCGATCAGCGTCCCAAAAGATTTCATTGGCCTCTCTTACGAGGCCATGCAGCTCGAAGATCCCAGCTTCTTCTCTCCAGCGAACAAGAGCCTGATCGCCCAGTTTCGTGCAATCTCCGCACACGGCGTTCTTCGCCTCGGCGGCAATACCAGCGAGTTCGGCTGGTGGAAGGCTACGCCGCAGAGCCAACCGCCGCAGCGCGCTCGTGGCAAGGCCGACAACGGAGAGCCTCCACCGACCACTATCTTCGCCATCACGCCCTCAGCTATTCATAACCTCGATGGCTTTCTCAAAGCCACCGGCTGGACCTGCATCTACGGCCTCAACCTCGGCTTCGCCGTCGAAGAGGCGGATGTAGCCGAAGCCCGTTTAGTCGCCCAGACCCTTGGCTCGCGCCTCCTCTACTTTCAACTCGGCAATGAAGTCGACATGTTCAACCGTCATCTCCGCGACCCTAAAACCTGGGGCGTAGATCAGTACCTCAAGGAATGGGTTCCCCTCGCATTGGCCGTCCAGAAGGCCGTTCCGGGCGCGAAGTTCGGCATGCCTGACGTCGCCTCCGATGTCTCCTGGCTTCCGAAGATCGCGGACCGCTGGCCCTCGCTGGCGGAAAGACCGAACGTCACCACGCTCTCGCATCATTACTATTGGGGCGGCCCGCCCAGCAGTCCCAACGCCAATATTGAGCGCCTCCTTAAACCCAGCCCAGCCGTCGCCCAGAAGGCTGCTCTCGCGCGCGAGGCCGCCACAAAGATGGGCCTTCCCTTCCGCATGACCGAGGGCAACACCGTCTACCAGGGCGGCAAGCCCGGTCTCAGCGACGTCTACGCCGCCGCACTCTGGGGAGCAGATTACCTGTTCGAGCTCATGTCACTCGGCTACAGCGGAGTCAACCTTCATGGAGGCAGCGGTCACGCCCAGGCCGTCTCCGTCGGCGGCTCCCTTCGCGGCGAGCAGCTGATGAAAGACCCCAACGCTCCTCACCCCAAGCCCTTCTACACACCGATTGCAAACGAAGGCACCCTCGCAGGCAGCGGCGTCGACGGCAAGCTTAACGGCAAATACCTCATCGAGCCCGTAGGCTACGGAATGAAGTTCGCCTCACGCTTTGCCGGAACCACTCTGCTTCCCGTCGACTTCAATCCCGGCAGTGTCAATGCCGTCGCCTATGCTGGCCGACGAGCCGACAGCAAGATCATCGTCGCCATCCTCAACAAGGACGCAACACAGAGCCTCACCGTGACAACCCCTCCCGGTACGATTCTCGAAGTCCTCAGCGGTCCCGCGCTCGATCAGAACGAAACGCACCTCACCCCTGGTGGCAAGGGCATCAAAACCAGCAAAAACGCAGACGGAGAAACGATCGCCATTCCTGCCCACACCGGCGTCATGCTTCAGCTTCGATGAGTCGTCTTTACCCCATTCCTCTGCAACAGCAATGAGCGCTATTTCACTGTGAGTGTAAAGGTCGTAGAGGCCTTAATCGCGGTGTTCACGGAATCGGTGCCTGTCAAAGTTAAGGTGTAGTTCGTCGTGTTATTCGGCGATGTTGGGGGTGTCCCATTGCTATTTCCGGCACTGCTGCTTCCTCCTCCTCCGCAACCATTCAAACCAACTCCGACCACCATCAGAAGAGTGATCACAAATAGGCGCGGTAGGCGAGTCCCTCGCTTCCGTGCCACGAAGGAGCTGAAAAGTAACAGGCCTGCATAAACTTCCATCCTTGGTGCGCTATGCCAGGGTGAAGGGCTTTTTTCCTTATGGGAAGCGCGTAGGCCAGACGGTTCGATAGCCTTGCGTTCAGCAGGCGATGGAGCATTACATATCGAACCAACGCCGATGGTCAGCGTTGCCGTGCTCGTTCCGTTCACAATCGGTGAACCAATCCCATAACAGGCACTTAAACCGCTGGCGTTACCCGATGCGCTCAGCGACCATTGAACTCTACCCGTGTAGCCCCCCGTCGGCGTCAATGTGATCTGTGTGCTTCCCGCATTCCCATTGGCTATTGTCAAATTTCCGGCCGCAAGGCTGAAGCCTCCGACGGCCTTCACTACTCCGACCAGGACGGAGTAGGTTCCAACGGAGGGCGCGTGCGTCGCATCACCAGGATAGGTGACGGTGAGCAGATGGGAGCCTACGGTTGCGGGCGCGACAAAGCTATAGTTTGCCGATGCGCTGGCCTGCAACGCATTGGTTGATGAGAATGCGAGAGACGGTTGCACGATGGTGCCGTCCAAAGATACCGAGACAGTACCCGTAGGCGCGGGCGTGCCGCCGCCTGCATAGAAAGTTCCCACCACAATTTGGACGGGAACGGTCGCCCCCGGCACCGCAGCCGTATCAGACGCAATGATCAGGACATTCGTGCCCGAAAGCTTCATGGCATCATTCGAAGGCCAAGCCGTTACCAGGCGCCCAAAATCGACGCTCCCTAGACCCGTTGCTTCGTCATAGCCCGGCGTAGCCGCATATCCAGACTGGCCGGGACTGGCGCAGGTTCCTGCGCCGGCAACGCACGCAATCGTGCCGCTGGTGATGTCGTGAAACACGGCAGCGTAGGATGTGGGATCCGACGCCAAACCGTAAAGGAACGGGTTGATATTTCCTTGCCCGGTTGCGTGCTGGACCTGATTCAGAATAGCCACCATACCCGCGAAGATGGGAGCCGCAAAGCTGGTTCCGCCGGCAACGGTGTATTGATTGTTGCTGCCTTTAAGTCCGCTGGTGCAGCTTGACGTCTGCCCCTGCGGATGGATTAGGGCAGCATCATCGGAACACACAAGAAACCCGGGACTGCCAATGGACGACTGGAGGGCTATATCAGGCAGGAGACGATAGGCTCCGGATAGTATCCCCGGAGCGCTGCTCTGCCACGTAGGCCGGGGGTAGTAAGTGCTCGCGCCACCGCCCCCTGCCACAATACCGTGTGAGACTGAACCCTCGTTCCAGACCACCTCCGGAACATAGGACAGCAGCGAACTAACTGCATCGACGCTGCTGGCACTCGACCAATAGGCATTCGATCCTGACCCAAAGGTTCCCGCTGCCATCTGAGTTCCACCAACCGCGGTGACATAGGGACTATCAGCTGGATAAGACACCGACAGGGCTTGCTGCTGGGCAAGCGTAACTCCACTTGAAGAACTAAAGGGCGCACAAGCTGTAGATCCGCTGTCACCTGAAGCGGCAATCAAGGTCTGCCCCTGTGCCGCAGCCTCCTCGAATAGTGCATTACCCGCGTCCAGTTGCGTTGCGCTCAGGAACGACTCGCATGTGCCATAGCTGATGCTGATCACCGGAGCAATGTTTTCCGCAATGGCAAACTCTAAGGCATCAAACACATCGTAGTTTCGGTTGGCGCCGACATAAACCAGAAAGATGCTGGCATTTTGTGCGATGCCCGAGGCGTATTCGAGATCGATCTCCGACTCCCCCTCATCCCCCGGCGATATGGCCTGTACACCGGAACCTGGAACCAGAACCGCGCTAATGGTATTGACTTGCGTGAGATTTCCCTGAAATTGCACGACCTTCGAGGAAATCGAAGTATCTACGAAAGACTGTCCGACGATAGCTAGTCTTTGACCTGCTCCCAAAGTTCCGCTCTGGTACAGCGCGGAAAGGTTATACATCGTAAAGATATCTTTAGGGGCCAGATAGTGCGCCTGCGTTGAAAGGGCCGTGAAATTGGGATGCACTGGACCATAGCTCGGCTTCGGTCGAAAATTCGAAAGGTGAAGCACAGCCGTCGTTACCGAGGCGAGCTCCGTGGGCAAGCTCAAATCTGCCTCTGGAGCAAAGTGCAGCTCGCCATCGGTCTGGTAATAGTGCAATCCCGTACCGAAAGCAGCTTGGACCTGCGCAGCGTCGCCGGAGAAGGTAATGCGATCGCGGCCTCGGCCTTCGTTCTCTATATGGAATCCGCGCGATCGTAACCAGGTTTCAGCCGTGGCAATGTCCTTGTCGGCCATGCCAAAGCGGGCGGCAAAATCATCCGGAGTCAGCCAATGATGATAGAGCTGGGAGGCGGTGTTTTGCTGCGCCGTCAGCAGTTCCTGTAGCGCGTTCTCCTGTGCAGCGGAGCGCTTGAAGACCAGCGTGATACCGGGAACGGCCATCTCGGCTGGAACGGCGCCCAAATCTTCTCCGCGCTCCGCCTGTGGAGCACGAGATCCCACAAGTGCAGTGCGGGCTGTCTCTGTAATCCTTTCGGTGATTCGCGGCGTGGGCCTTTGGGCTAAAGCAGGCAGAGAGTACAACAGGACCATCAAAAAATACGGCAGAACAACTCGACAACTCCGGTTCATGCGGAACGATTACTCTTTCTCGAGAGAGATGAATCAGGTAGATGATTTGGGGTCTCGAGAAAAGACCTTATCACAGGCGGCTGAACATATCGGGGGGAATGGTAAGAGATCGTCCTCTTTTCCCATATTGGGAACTCAAAGGTCCATCTACAAGCAGCACCCTTCGCTGGATCTTCGGGCTCTCCGCGGAAGTTAGAAATTCTCGCGCTTCTGCCATTGACGAACAACGTGGGTAAGTGCCTCCCAGGATTTGATCTGAAAGCCGTAAATCTCCCGCTTCACCCTCCATGGTTTGAGCTTCATTCCAGCACAATGGCAATCGATAGGAAATGGACACTACGCCTGGTGCAAGCTTCCTAAGGCAGGAGACCTTGCACCAGCCGAACCTTCATCCTTATTTGCTCTTCCGATACCGCTTTATCAGGTTGGTCGTCGCAACTCCGTTAACGGAAAAATGGCAAAGTGTCAGCGACTGGATGACGACGACACCCGGTTTAGTTGCTATTCACAAGCCGCACCGCCAGGTATCTGCTCGGTCCTCTTTGCAATCACTGCGCTGGGAGGAAACCAAAACTCTACGCCTCCGCCGTTCTGAGCAAAAGCAGGAGCGACAACGCCCATGTAGGCCCGCACTCCAGTTCGTACTGCGTCAGCGTAAGCGATGCATGCCGGCGAATCGGGCAACGCCAGTTTTCTTTGAATGGCGTCTGCATCGAGCAACCGCCCTCCTTCGCTGACAGTATCGAGCGTAGTCCACCAGCTCCCGTTGAGCGCCGAAATGGATTTTGTAGAGACGCGTACCAATCCAGTTGGACCGGTGAATGAACCGCTGAATTTGTCGGTCGTAACGAACGCAACCACCTCAGTGCCAGGCACGAACGCGGGATAGAGAAGGCCATCCATCTCTGCATTGACCCGACGAGCGGACCTGAGTTCTATATTGATCTCGCCGCTCGCCAGCAGCCGATCATACAGAGGACAAACGGGTGAATTGTAATCAGTCGATCCCTTGGTTTGAATCTCCGGATCTGCAAGGCATCCAGGAATCGCTGGCCAGGCCCAGGCGTTCCGCGATCCTGAAGCCTGTACTGGCGTTGCGTTCGTTTGAGCATAGACGAGTCCGCCTGCCCAATGGATCCCGGATACAGGAAAGCCAAAGAGTAGTACAGACGCCATAACAATTTTGAATGGTCTGTTGAGAGAACGGAGAAGACGAGCATACGTGATAGGCATTAAAGCTCCTTATATACAACTCAGCTTTGGAAGCTTGGATTTAAACTGCGAGGACAGTTCGAGGCGATGCTAAAGGTGGAGCGTCAACACGTCAATGGGTTTTTGCGAATCGCAAATGTGCCCAACCATCTGACAACAAAATCCATGGAACGGCTCAAATTCGAATGTGGTGTCACATTCACATGGACCTGATCGATGCAGGATGAGTACCGCAAAACGCTCTTGCAATACCAAAAATAGAAATCGAGAGGAGATGGAACACTACGCCCAGCGCAAGGTCCCTAAATCAGAGACCTTGCACCCGGCGAATCTTCATCCTCTACTTGTTATTCCGATACCGCTCGATCAGGCTGGTCGTCGAGCTGTCATGCTCCAGCTTCGGCGCATCCTTGCTCTCCAGCTCTCCAAGGATCTTCGTAGCCAGCACCTTGCCCAGCTCAACGCCCCACTGGTCGAACGAATCGATGTTCCAGATCACGCCCTGCGTAAACACCGAATGCTCATAGAGAGCCACCAGCTTGCCCAGCAGCGCCGGCGTCAGCTGGTCAGCAAGAATCGTATTCGAAGGACGATTGCCTTCGAATACACGATGCGGAACCAGCCAGTCCGGCGTTCCCTCGGCCTTTACCTGGTCGGCAGTCTTGCCAAAGGCCAGAGCCTCGGCTTGCGCAAACACATTCGCCATCAGCATGTCGTGATGCCGGCCCAGCGGATTCAGCGTCTTGTAAAAGCCGATGAAGTCGCACGGAATCAGACGAGTCCCCTGGTGGATCAGCTGATAGAACGAATGCTGCCCATTCGTTCCCGGCTCGCCCCAGTAGATCGGTCCGGTCTCGTAATTCACCTTCGTCCCATCCAGCGTCACATGCTTTCCATTCGACTCCATCGTCAGCTGCTGCAGGTACGCCGGAAAGCGCTTCAGATACTGTTCATACGGCAGAATCGCCACCGTCTGTGCATCGAAGAACTCCGTGTACCAAACCGTCAGCAATCCCAGCAGAACAGGAAGGTTCTTCTCCAGTGGTGCCGTGCGGAAGTGCACATCCATCGCATGAAATCCCGCAAGCATATCGCGGAAGTTCTCAGGCCCGATCGCAATCATCGTCGAAAGTCCGATCGCCGAGTCCATCGAGTAGCGTCCGCCCACCCAGTCCCAGAATCCGAACATGTTCTCCGTATCGATGCCGAACTTTGCGACCTCCTTCGCATTGGTCGAGATCGCCACAAAGTGCTTGGCCACCGCCTTCTCATCGCCCAGTTTCTTCAGCGACCAGTCTCGAGCCGTGTGCGCATTCGTCATCGTCTCCAGCGTCGTGAAAGTCTTCGATGCGACCAGAAACAGCGTCTCCTCCGCATCCAGATCCTGCACTGCCTCCGCGAAGTCCGTTCCGTCCACGTTAGACACGAACCGGAAGACCATATCGCGTTGCGAGTAGTGCTTCAGCGCCTCATACGCCATCACAGGGCCAAGATCCGATCCGCCGATGCCAATGTTCACAACATTCTTGATCCGCTTGCCCGTGTGCCCTTTCCATTCGCCGCTGCGAACGCGATCGGCAAACTGCGACATCTTATCCAGAACCTTGTGCACTTCAGGAACTACATCTTCGCCGTCAACCTTGATCGACTCCGTCTTCGGCGCCCGCAGCGCCACATGCAGCACAGCGCGGTCTTCGGTAATGTTGATCTTCTCGCCGGTAAACATCGCCTCGGTACGCTCACGCAGACCCGCCTCTTCCGCGAGTTGCACCAACAGCTTCAGCGTCTCATCGGTCACGCGATTCTTTGAGTAGTCGAGAAAGATTCCCTCCGCCGCGGCCGTCAAACGCTCGCCACGAGAGGCATCTTCCGCAAAAAGCTCGCGCAGATGCGTTCCGCGAATCTGCTTCGAATGAGCTTCAAGGGCCTTCCAGGCCGGTCTATCAACAAGAGCTGTGGACTTCGTTGCTGTCTGCATGCGTTCTGTATCTCCTCTGCGTTCTAGATCGTTGTGTCTTAAGGTGTGATGTCTGGCCCAATCGAAAAGGAACATTTCCGGCTGTATCTTCTCACAGCATTCATGACCCGCGCAGCGCCGGGACTTGCAGCGAAGGGGAGTGTGCGTTTATCGTAAGAATAGACCGGCTATCGCCCTGACGCGGTCACGGTCTGAAGGGGATCCCATGAGCCTTACGCCACGCCGTCCGCTTTCACCTGAACCTCCTCCTCCTCTCCCTCCCGTTCCGCCTCCTGTTCAAAAACAAACGCCGGCATCCTCTCTCGATGTCTTTACTGGAGATCCCAATTTCATGACCTCGCTTGCGCGAGGTCTTATCGTTATCCAGGCCTTTACCCAGCAAAATCCTCAGATGACGATCTCGCAGCTCAGCGTGCGCACCGGACTCTCCCGCGCCGCGGTCCGTCGCTGTCTCTACACCCTCACCAAGCTCGGCTTCGCTGGTGCCGAAGACGGATCGCGCTACTCCCTGCGTCCGCGCATGCTCACGCTCTCGCACACTTACACCGCGTCCAGCACGCTTTCCTCGGCAGCCCAGCCCATCCTTGAGCGCATGTCTGCCGCGCTGCGCGAGTCCTTCTCGGTAGCCACTCTTGATGGCGATGACATCGTCTACGTCGCCCGTACGACTGTCAACCGCGTCATGGCCGTCGATCTCCACATCGGCAGCCGCCTTCCTGCCTACTGCACCAGCATGGGACGCATCCTGCTCGCCTATCTCTCCCCTGAGCAGATCGAGGCCTACCTTTCCCGTGTCTCCCTCGTCCCCCATACCACCCGCACCGTCACCTCGGTCGAAAAGCTGCGCATGCTCCTGCGCAACATTCGCCGAAACGGCTATGCCCTCTGCGATCAGGAGTATGAAGTTGGTCTTCGCTCCCTGGCTGTGCCTGTCCTCGCGCCCAACGGACGCGCCGTAGCCACCATCAACCTCAGCGGCAGCGCACCACGCATCTCCGCGCTCGAGATGCAGACCCGCTTCCTTCCGCACCTCCGCAACGCAGCCGCAGAACTGGCAGTCTTCCTGCGCTAAACTCCCTGGATGCCTTGCCGTCTCCGCAGATTAATCTGCGGAGACCGGAGCCACGCACCGCACAAACGTCGCCCCCTCTTCCGCATCCACGATCACCTCGCCGGTGCCCTGCGGAATCACAACAGCCTTACCTGGCTCCAGCTCGACCTCTTCGCCCGGCGTTATTACCCAGGCCTTCCCCTTGAGCCCCACCAGGCATCCAGCGCCGTCCAGCGTCAAGCTCCGCTCTTCCATCCTGCCCAGTTCAAACCGATCCACCACAAAGTACTTCTGTTCGATCAGCCGCGTGAACCCCGCCATCTCTTTCGGTGCAACCTTGCCAGCAGCCGTCTTCGGCTTGATCACCTTTAACCCCTGCTCCAGGTGCAGCTCTCTCGGACGCCCATAGTCGTACAGCCTGTAGGTCACATCGCTCGTCTGCTGCGTCTCCAGCAACACTACGCCGGGCTCGATTGCATGCACGGTGCCCGCATCCACGAACAACATGTCGCCCACGCTCACAGGAACCTTCTCCACCAGGGATTCCATCGTGTTGTCGGCAACCGAGGCGGCCAGCATCTCCGCATCCACGCCGGGCTTGAGTCCCAGCATGACCGAAGCGCCCGGCTCCGCCTCCAGCACATACCAGCACTCCGTCTTGCCCCGAGCCTCACCTGCAGCCTGCGCCTGCACGTCGTCGGGATGCACCTGCACCGACAGCTTCTCGTTCGGGAACAGCAGCTTCACCAGCAGAGGAAACTCTCCGCCTAACGTCTGTGAAAGCGACTCTAATGTCTTACCTTCCAGCTCACCCTCTTCCACAACGCATTGCGGTCCCGTCAGCCAGGCCTCGCCTACTAGTTCATTCGTTCCCGTCTCTTCGTACCATGGCTTCAGGCTCTTCCTTCCCCACGGCCGCTCGCTGAACCACGGCGTCAGCCGGAACGGTGCAATCCTAGTCGTCGTCATCGTCATCTTTCTTGACCTTCTTTCTCTTCTCCAGAAGCATCTGCGGCACGGGCCGGTCGCCCATGGCATCCTTCCATAGGATAACGTTTAGCTTCGCCGGATCGGCACGGTCCGCATGACTGAAGTCGAGTTTCGACGACTCCTTCGCTCCCACCGCTGTCGGCTTATTGGCCGTATAGATCATCCCGTTCTTCTCATTTTTGTAGTCGGCCGTAAAAGGAGCCTGATCCCCCGGCCCCGTAAACAACGGGCTCATCATCGAGCTGAACGCGTCGTTATTGTTCATTGGAGGCAGCCCCAGCAGCGTTTCCATCGTCCGAATTACGCTCACCGTCGAATAGAATCTGCTATCTACAAACGCTTCCCCATCCTTCACCCGTGGCGAATACTTACTGATCACCAGCGCCAGACTCCTGTGCGCGTCCACATGATCTGCGCCCGCCTGAGCATCGTCCTGCAGAATGAAGAACGCCGTATCGTCCCAGTACTTCGAGTGCGACACCCCATCCACCACCCGCCCAATCGCCAGATCGTTGTCCGAGATCGAAGCCTCAGGCGTCGGCGCCCCTGGAGTCGTACCCAGCGTATGGTCGTTCCCCATCCGCATGAGAATGAAGTTCGGCATCGTATCGTTCCCCGCCTCACGATCCTTCACCCATCCATCGAAATGCCGCAAAAACACGTTAGCCCGAAGCTGCTCCGGAACCTTCGGATTGAAGTCCGGCTGCTCCTCCGCAAAGTGCCCCACCAACTCCGGCTTAGTCGCGATATTCTTTGCCAGCAGCGGAATCGGCCACTGGTATTTGCTCGCGCCGCCGCCCCACTCCGCCGGAATCTCCTCACCCGGGTTCACGTTGTTGTGCGCGCACTTCAACCCCTCCAGCAAAGGTCCCTCCTGCGAGCTTCCACTCTTCTTCGCTCCGCAAAACGTCGAAGAGATGTACTCCCCAAAGTGGTAATACGTCTTTCCGTGCCGCGCCAGATTGCCCCACAGATACCCGCTCGAAGGCTCGTTCACATCGGGAATCTTCTGCAACAGCGGATATCCCTCCGCCACCACCCCCTCGAAGTCGTACGTCCTCTGCGATCCGCGATAGCTTTGCTCCCAGGTCTTCTCCAGATAATCGGTGCCGATCGCCGCCGTCGACCACACATGTCCGTCGCCCGAAACCTCGCCTGAGTCGTAAAAATTGTCCAGCACGCCAAACTGCAGCACCAGCGCATGCTGGTTCGGAGTGATGTCCTTGCCATACATCGTCAGGCTGGAATCGCCATTGCCCACGCGCTTCCCGTTCTGCTCCAGGTCTCCAAACACCTGGTCGTAGGTCCGGTTCTCCTTGATGATGTAGATCACATGCTTGATGCGGCTCTCCGTCCCGTCATAAAAGCGGATCTTCTCCTCTGCCGCCTTCATCCGGTTCGACTCCAGTACCTCCGAGGTCAATCGCGGCAGTTCGCTCTCTATCGTCGGCACATCCAGTGAAGCCAGCGAGCCATAGATCAGCGTCCCGATATACGTGAACGTCCGCTTCGGCCTGCCCTTCGTCTCCTCGGTCGCACGCTGAGGAAAGTTGTTCGGTCCCGTTCCCTTCCCTTTCGCTGTCGCAAGATACAGCTTGCCTTTGACTAGAGCCATCGAAACCGGCATCCACTCCGTTGGCACAAACCCTGCCGGTTCCACCATTCCCTGGCTGGCGGCCTTCTTCGTCAGCTTCGCCGTATCGATCACCGCCACCGCATCCGAGGCCGCATTGCCCACGTACAGCCGCTTTCCGTCCGGTGAAATCGCCAACGAATCCGGCTCCGCGCCAAAGTAGCTCTGACCAGGCAACCGCGTGTCGAAATATCCCTTCACCGCGAATTGCTCCTTGTCGAGCTCTACGGCTGCCACCGCGTCCCGGTTCGCCAGCGCTACATACAACGTGCGGCCATCCGGAGCAATCTCCAGCGCGCAGGGATGGGTTCCCGCGGCAATCGGCGACTTCGGCTTCAACAGATCCAGGCGCCGCCCCACCTTTCCCGTCTTCAGGTCCAGCTCCGCGATATCCGATCCATTCCACAACGCGACAAAAGCCCTGCTCTCATCGTTGGTCACCGCCAATGCCACCGGGTAGACCGAAGGCACCGCATTCGTCTCCGCCAGATCAAATCGCTTCTCGATCGCGCCCGTCTTCGCGTCCATCAGCCACACATCGTCGGAGAGATTTCCCGCCACCAGCAGCTTCTCCGTCCCACTCTTCCCCAACACCGCAATCGCCGCCGGAAACGGAACCCCCTGATCGCCCTCCTTGCCATCCACCAGCATCGTCTTCTTGCCTGGGGCAAGCTGTTGCATCGGAATCTTCAGCAATCTGTCGCGAACGACCTTCCCCTCATGGAAGTCGTAAACGATAACTCCGCTGCCCATCTCCTTTTTGCCATCGCCCAAGGGGTCCGTCTCCGACCCAAGACTCGCGTATACATGGCTTCCATCTCCACTAAACGCCAGCCCCGAGTACAGCGTCTGCTTCGCCCCCACCAGGGTCCAGTCGTCCGGAAAGTCCTCGACCTTACCGGTCTTCGTATCCAGAACCGAAAGCGACTGCATGTATCGCGACTCGTAGGTCCCATACCCGGCATTCACCGTCACCACGTAACGCTTATCCGGCGAGACCGCCATAGAGATGGGGAGACTGTTGACCCTCTGCGGTCCGCCTGGAACCGGCGGCAGAATCTGCTTGCTGGTGGGCAGATCAATCGGCTTCTGCGGCCCCTTCTGCGCCCAGGCCATCCCAGCCATGCCCAACCCCACAATCGTCCAACCCGCAAACCTACACTTCGCCACTCCTCGAATCACTCGCCCCCCCAAAAAACCCAGCCCTGCCCAAACCGGGCAACGTTGGCAAAATCTATCTTCTTCACGACATTTCAACCCAGAAGGATTAACTAAGGATAACCGCCGAAAGCATGGGAGTTGGGAGTGCGGGAATCTAAAAAGCGCTTTCAAAGAGGAGTGGAAAGAGTCGATAGCTGGCAGGCTTCATTCCTCGTCATCTCCAACGAGACTGCCATAACCAAAATCTGCCACAGCGCGCTACTGAAAAGAACGGCGCTTCTCGAGATTTTACGCTCGATAGGATCTGCGATTCAGTGAACGCCTGGCTTCAGGACCTACGTTCGGACGCCAGGCAGGCAAAGACCTCCCGATAGAACTCGGGGTGCGATTGCCAGGTCTGTCCAGTGACCATTCGGCCATCACGAACGGCTTGTTGGTCCACAAATGTAGCTCCAGCTTGCTCCGCTTCGAAGCGAACGTGTTCATAGCATGTAATACGTTTGCCTTTCGTAAGGCCTGAGGCGGCGAGTATCTGGATGCCATGGCAGATGGCAAAGATCCATTTCTGCTTCGCATCGAACTCGCGGACAACTTCGAGCAACCGCCGGTCATTGCGGAGGTATTCAGGAGCGCGACCTCCCAGAATGAGGATGGCGTCGTAGTCCTCCACATTGATCTGGTCGAACGAGATGTCGGACTCTAAGCCGTAACCCGGGCGCTCGACGTATGTATCCCACCCCGGCTCGAAGTCGTGCATTACGAGATGGAGGCGACGAGTCGAAGGAGCGGCAACGGTGGTGTGCCAGTATTCCTCTCGAAACCGATGGACAGCGTAAAGCGCTTCGTAAGATTCGCCGGCATCGCCGGTAACAATCAATATCTGTGGCATTTTGGGGCCCAGTTTATCACCTCAGGCAAACTTGAGCCCCGGCTAGAAGAGAGAATTCAAAATGTCTTTCGCGTCCGCAGAGCCACTAGCCCCAATAAGATTTTCCTTGCCGGTTCCGGAGGAGCCTTGGATGCGGACGCGTCGACAGTGTCAATCGGGATTATTGCTGCGTGAGTAAGCCCCAGTTGAATGCGAAGGTTTTCGAGCCATTCAACACGGCGGGAATTGGATTGCCTGTGGGGTTGAACGGCAGAATGTTTGTCGCGGTTGCCGTAGGCATGCCATTCTGCCCATAGGACGCATACTTGTGACACGAGATGCAGGAGGATGCAGCGACTGTGCCGTTCCCAACGATGCCTTCGATGACCGAGTTTCCGAGCGTGTATGGCGTGCCATCCGGCGCGGTGAAGTCGACCTCGGTTGATTTCAGGCAGTAGTTTTGCCACACCGAAGAGAGATTCGCTTTTTGCATCAGCGCTTTCAACGCAGGCGTTTTTTCGCATGCTCCGTAACCCTTGTTGAATTCCTTGCGATTTGGCAGCACCACGGCGTTTTTTGCTCCATACGTGTCAAAGCAACCCATATAGTCGCATCGGCCTGGATTCCTCTGATGTTCAAAGGTTCCCCATACCCAATTAGGATTCTGCCTGCTCGCCACATGGATGCCGACCAGCGCGTATACCGTCCCGTTTGACTCCGCAGTGTAGTACTCGTTATGAACGTCGTCCGGACGAAGCCCTGGAATCCACTGCTGCAGGGTAGGCACTGGAACCCAGTCACCTTTGATCGCAACAGAATCTGGATCCATCTCAAACTGCATGCCTAACTTGTATGCAGCCGCCCGTCCCGCCTGAGTGTTCATATTCCTATTTACGATGTTGTTGTAGTTGGTGCGATTGCGGAAGACCTGTTCTGCAATGCATGGGACCGGGTTGCCAGTGGTTGGGAAATCGCCTGAGGCTGCGCCCTGAGGAGGCTTGGGGGGGTCTCCACCACACGGCACGTCAAGCAAAGCCTTTGCGTTGCTCAAAGTAGCCGCCAGCGGGCGCGTCCCATCTGCCTTCTTCATAAGCTCCAGGACACTTGTATGAAGTTTGAGAGGCTCTACCCCGGATGGCCAATGCGGCTTCGACGTGAATGTGTCCGCATCCGTCGCCCAGGTCTCGAACACCACGTGTGACGGAGCCGTGGGGGCCGGCGCAGCGAATTGTGTGAACACGTCCCATAGGAAGGCATCCGAATTCTCAGTCTTGCCTTCGACAGTTCCAGCCTGTGCTGGAACTGCGACCGACGGTAACGCAGTCGCAGCCGTAGCAACGCTTGCAGGCGCAGCTTTGGGTGCTTCGTTATTGCAGCTTGTAAGGACTAAGGAGGCGCACGAGACCACACCCACCAGGAAACTTCGTATAAGCATTGACATATTCAGCTCCGCGAGTCATGTAGCTTACGAACGAATCGTTGTATGGAAAAACTGCAACAGTATTGCTTCATCATTGTGAACAAGCAAGAACTTTCTTTGACAACGTGCCACAGCACTCTTGCACCTGAGCTGCTCTTCGAGGCGCTGCGCTTGCTAGTGGCCGACGTTTCGCCACCTTATGCAGATCGTCCGTCTGCCAGTTGGCGTTTGGTACGAATGCAAACGGCTTCTTCCCTTCCATGGTCACGCGATTCTTTCAGACGCGAGCTACAGAGGTACTGAGAAATCGGCTTGTAGGAACTGACCGGCTAGCCCCAACACTTCCGCTATCGGCGTTTATCGGGAGTGATCCTGACAATCCAAACTCCGTCAAGAATCGTTTAGAGCTTGTGCCGATTCATATACTCCGGTATCACTTTGTGCTCCCAGTCGTCATAGTCGCGCTTATCAATGCTTTGGGGATCGGCGCCCTCCTTCATGAGCCGTACTCGTAGTATTCCCAGCGTTCCAGCGCCGTAGCGAGTCCACAAAACGAGAACTGCAGTAATGGGTCCTCTGTCGAACTCTCGCTTGAGCGTGGTTTGCGCACGCTGATCGAAGCCGCTCAACCCGATGTGTAGAATCTCCGCCAGCCACATGCCGTCTTCAACGATTCTGCCACCGGTGTGATCCAATTTGATGCGTTGAAGGAATAGTTCGACATGACTGTTCTTCGGTTCGCCCACTATCTCGGCGAGTCGGTTCGAGAGAGAAGCGAAGGCTGTATCTGCGGAATACACCTGAACGCGCTCACGCTCTTTGTCTTCGGCTTTGCGTCGCTCCTCTTCGTTGATCTTGAGGATCGTGTCCTTCGCAAATCTCAGGTAGGAACCTTTCTTGGGCGACACCTTCTTCGTAATGGTCATGAAATCCAACTCGCCACTGTTTTTCGCATCGTGCTCGTCAGACGGGGAAGCAGCAGAGACCTTCTTTGCCATCTGATCGATGGCCTCAAGCACTTCTTTGGGAAAGTCTCCCATCGGCGTCCGCGGTTCGCGCCACTTCGGTAAATACTTGTCCCACAGCCTCGTGGTCAGGAACGAAGTGTCTTCCGGAGGATGCGCGGCAAAGCCAATCAAACCCTTATTCAGCTCATGCTCCGGCAGATGTTTGTAGCGCTCATCGAGACGCTTGAGATCCGTCCTCAAATCGTCACCGTGAACGAATGTCTGGAACGGGTCCATAAATAGGGGGGCCATCTGGACATGAAATTTGTCGCGGGGACGTGAACACGGTGCAGAAAGGAAGGTAGTAGAGGTAAGCCAGGTCTATCGCGTGGCTCTGCTTTACTTTCTTCAGTAACTTCGCCGAAAGTGCCAGTGCAAAGAAGATGTTGATCGAAAGCATGTGAATGAAATACGGCAGATATGAGCGGAGAGTGGGACGGGCATCTTTCTTCCAACGAGACACGGCCCATTCCGTCGCTTCGGGAACATCGAGAATGTGAAGGCCGAACTTTAATAGCCATTCCTGATCGACTGAATCGATGATGCTATCAGTGACCGATTTGGCTTCTTTCAACGAAGTCGGCTTTCTCCGAATACCAGTTGCATTCAAGATGTTGGCATAACCCGCATTCAGTTTGATTCGTTCAATCGCCTGACGCCACTGTTTCGCGACGTCGTGTTCCAACTCCCAGAACTCGCGTCTTGACCAGCGATGGATAGCTTCTTCTTCCTCGCTCTCCCGGAACATGACCCCCTTGGAGTTTCCAGTCGCCACAGGCTCACCTCTCCCCCTCAGTGGGCGGAAATGAACCGTAGTCAGGTCGAACTTACCTGCGAGTTCGCCCTTCAGAATTTGCATGTGAAAGACGTTCCCGCATGCCTGTGAATCCGGTGTCTTTCTGGCCACCGAACCGACCATGCTCTCGGGCGACCCCTTAGACTTCGCACCCTTCATATCGCGGTCAAGATCGGCGAGACATTCGGCGATGAAAACTGGCGTGATATTCGACATATAGAAGTTGTCGAGGAGGACTGCCTCGTCGTCGGTGAGGCATTGAAGCGTCGATTTGTCGAAGATGATTATCGGGCCTTGCGCCATAGAGGAATAATATTCGTGACGAAAGCGGAACATCCCGCATTCCCTGATCGTGTGAGCGCAATTAGCAGCTCCTGGCGGAGGGAACGGCAACGCCCAAGGCCATGAGTTCGAAATAGCTCCACAAGGCCGAATCGCCGAGGCACTCAGCAAAGCCGGATTGGGAACGATAAGTCGGTTTCTCGGTAGCGATGGGCTTGAGTCAACAGAAGGGCGTTTATAAGAGCGGCGCCTCATTCACCGCGCAGTCTCACGAGACATGGGTGGCAATTCGTGCAAGGCGCGAACCGCTTCTAAGTACGCTTGGCTTGGTAGCCCGGCGCTTCAGCATTGGGTTTGTTGGTCCTCTAAAACCCGAGGCTGAAAGCGCAGATCACACAGCCGTAAGCCGGCGCGAAGCCCAAAGACCCGAGTTCCCAACAAGCTCGCTCCTTGGGTGGAAAGGCGAAGCGACCGCCGCCCGGCGCAGCCATGAAAGTCTGTCAAGCCCCAAACCAACCTAACTCAAACAAACGAAACACACATCCGCCTGCCGATCAGTTCCATCCATCCTGCTAAAGTTAAACAAGAAGAAAGAAAAGCCCGGAGTTCTATCTCCGAGCTAAATTACTTGTATTCAATACTTTACAGACAATATCTTTGTTTTGAATACTTTGCAGGTTTAGTCCAAAGCTAAACCAAATAAAATCAAGACTTTGAGCAAAAAACAGGCAGTGGGCCTTACCGTTCCGCGGCCTTCCTGAGCGTCTCGGCTGCAGACTCTGGCGTGATGTCCCTCTGCGGTGAACCCAGCAGCTCAAAACCGACCATGAACTTCCGCACCGTCGCTGACCGCAAAAGCGGCGGATAGAAGTGCAGGTGAAAGTGCCACTCCGGATACTCCTTGCCATCGAACGGCTGCGGATGGAGTCCCATCGAATAAGGAAACGGAGTATCGAAGACCTTATCGTAGGTCGAAGTCACCGACTTCAGCATCGCAGCCAGATCGTCGCGCTCCGCATCCGTCATCGCCGCAAGATCCGCAACATGACGCAACGGCAGAATCATCACCTCGAAAGGCCACACCGCCCAGAAAGGAACCACGGCAACAAAGCTCGCATTCGAAGCCACCACACGCTCGCCGCGCGCGACCTCCATCTCGCGGTACGCGCACAACAGGCAGCAGCCGTGCTCCTGGAGATAAGCCACCTGTGCCGCCTGCTCAACAACAGCCTCATTCGGAACCGACCGGCTCGCCCAGATCTGGCCATGCGGATGAGGATTACTCGCTCCCATCATCGCGCCGCGGTTCTCGAAGACCTGCACGTACGCAATATCGTCACGCGCGCCAAGCTCCTGCGTCTGCGAATCCCAAAGGTCTACGACCTTGCGGATGTCCGCGACCTCCATCTTCGCCAGCGTCAGGTCGTGGCGCGGCGAAAAGCACAGCACGCGGCAGACGCCGCTCTCGCCCTCGGCGATCAGCAGCCCCCGGCCCTCCTCATCGTCGAGAAAGCGAGGAGCATCCGGCTTCAGCGCCGCAAAGTCGTTCTCGAAGACGTAAGTGCTGGCGTAGTTGTCCGTGCGTAGCCCGCCGGCGCGCATGTTGCCGGGGCAGAGGTAGCATTCGGGATCGTACTTCAACGCGGCGGGCTGAACCGGCTTCTCCACCTGTCCCTGCCACGGACGCTGCGTGCGATGCGGAGAGACCAGGACCCACTCCCGCTTCAGCGGATTGAACCTGCGATGCGGATTCTGCTGTGCCAGTGGATTCAAGCGACACCGCCCTTCGAAGCCAACGCCAGGGCTCCGTCGGTCGGCTCGCAGATGAAGCAATCCGCGTCAATTGCAGTGGCCTGGGCATACTCGCGCCGCACCGCTGCAACGAACTCTTCTGCTCTGGATTCGCTCACGACATTCACGGTGCAGCCACCGAAGCCGCCGCCTGTAATCCTCGCGCCGACGCAACCCGGCTGACGCAATGCGATCTCGACCAGCGTATCAACCTCGGTGCAGCTCGCCGCAAAATCATCGCGGAAACTCGCATGAGCCTTCACCATCAGCTCACCGAACCGCTTCATGTCTCCTGCCAGCAAAGCTTCGCGAGCCTCGAGCACGCGTGCGTTCTCAGTGATGATGTGCTTGCACCGCGCAAAGCTTTCGGGAGACATCTTCTCCCTGCACGATTCCAGGTCTGCCACCGAAGCATCGCGCAGAAGTTCGCGACCCAACTCGCTTCGCAATACCGCCTGGCCTGCCTCTACTTCATCGCGGCGGCTTCCATACTCGCCCGTAGCGACTGCATGCTTCACCATCGAGTTGGCGATCACAACCAGCATATCGTCAGGAAGCGGCAGCAGGTCAAACTCCAGCGAGCGACAGTCCAGCATGATCGCTCGATGGGCCACCGCGCCCGCCACGACGAACTGGTCCATGATTCCGCTCTTCGCGCCGACAAACTCGTTCTCTGCACGGCGACACAGCGTAGCAACCGTCTTGAGCGGGAGCGAGACGCCAGCGAGCGCCTGAATCGCCATCGCTGCCGCGACTTCGACCGAGGCGGAAGAGCTGAGCCCTGCACCAAGCGGAACATCGCCAACGAGGGTCATATTGAAGCCGCCAAACTTCACGCCCTCTTTCCGGAGGCTCCAGGCGACGCCTGCAGGGTAATCGCTCCAGTGCCCACGCCGACCGCGCTCCAGGTCTTCCTTTTCAAAGACGCTTTCGGCCTCGTAGTTTTCGGAGTAGAAAAGCATGCGATCGTCCTCACGGGGACTGATGACCGCCGCGGTATGGAAACCAATCGCCATCGGCATCACAAAACCGCCGGTGTAATCGGTATGTTCCCCGATAAGATTCACTCGCGCCGGGGCTTGAAACAGCCTTCCCTGCTGTCCAAACCGATTCTGATGCGCAAGCAGGACCGCTTCGTTCTTAACCTTCATTCACAGCACCGCAAAGATTTCAGAGATTGCAAACCTCCTCCATCCTACAGGCTGTCTACATCCAAGCTCTACAGCGTTCAGGCGGTTACTCCTCCCGAAGCACCTCGAGCGGCTTTTGTCCGAGAACGCGAAAGCTCGCGGCCCAGCCGGTTGCAACCGTGGCTGCGGCAGTGGCCAGCAGGGCGATCGCTGCCCAGCTCCAGTGGAAGTGAAACGGAACCGACATTCTTCCGAGCAGAACGCGCGCGATCAGATTGGCAAAGGCGATCCCGACCAGGCCTGCAACCAGCCCGAGGACAGCAAATTCGATCGAGAAGACGGCGGCGATGCGCGACCTGGTGGCTCCCAGCGTCTTCAGCACGACAACCTCGCGAACCCTGCGATAGCGTGTTCCAGCAATGGCACTCGCCAGAATGACGATTCCCGCGAAGACGCTGAACGCCGCGAGAAACTGAATCACATAGGTGATCTGGATGACCACGGAGCGAACAGTCTCCAGCGCCTGGGCGACGTTGATCACCGTGACCGTGGGATAGGCCTGGTACAGGGCTCGCTGCAACTCGCCCACTCGGTTCGGATTGGCGTGGATCCCGCCATACCAGACGACGGGAAGCCCTTTCAGAACCGCGGAAGGCATCACGAATTCGGCGCGCGAGTATGTATGCTGTCCGTCGGCCTTCGTCAACGCGACCACAGTGGCGACGATCTCCTCGTCCTGCGCGGCAAAGGTCACCTTCGATCCTGGATGGACGTTGAGCCGCTCAGCCTGATGCTGGCCAATCGCAACCACCGGCCTCGTCTCACCGGCTGCCCACCACTTTCCCTCGACAACAGTCGTGCCCGGAGGCGCGCTGGAAAATGAGGTTAGTGAGATCGACCGCAGCATCCTTCGTGGAAAGTTCTTGAGCGCCGCCTTGCCGGCGTCGACTCCGTCGATCGCAACGATTCGCGAGGAGACAACCGGGAGAAGCTCCGGCTCTGCAGTCACGCTGGACTGCGATTTGAGCAGACGCTGAACGCCATCGACCTCCTTGGCAGTGATGTCGACCAGAAAGACGTTCGGCAGGTTCGGGGCGCTCGACAGATGAAGCTCTTTCACAACCGCCTGTTGAACGAGAAACACCGACATGATCTGCATGACCCCCAGTCCAACCGCTGCCAGCAAGGCTGCAGACGGATTGCCGGGACGGTAAAGATTGGCCAGTCCGTGACGAACCGCCGAGGGCAGTTGCAGTCGCGTCCTGCCGAGAAATGCGCGCAACAGTGCAAGAAGGGCGGCACAGGCAGCGAGCAGAACAACTAAAACCGCGACGAGGCCAAGAGAAAATACACGCCCCACCGTTGCGGAATCGGACAACGTGGTGGCGATCGCCGCAAGGCCGGTCAGGATCAGCACTACCGCAGCAATCTGCGAAAGGTTTTGTGTCAGCCTCTTGCGCAGCGCAGTGAGAAACGGGTCAGAGCTTTCTTCGACGGCACGACGAAGGATGAGGATCGGCCGCACCGAACGAATGTCCAGCAATGGCGGCAGGGTAAACAGAAGCGTGGTCAGAATCCCCACACCAAGCCCGGTCAGGACGGTTCTCATCTGCAGATGCACCGTGGTCGGCACGCCGAGCAGCTTACCCAGAAAATAGGGAAAGGCCATCTGCACCGCTCCCCCCAGAGCAACTCCCAACAAACCGCCCAACAAACCAAGCAGGAGCGTCTGGATTAGGTAGATGCGAATAATCTCAACAGATCCGGCACCGAGCGACTTCATGATCGCAATCGTGTCGAGACGCTGCTCCAAATGGGCGCGCATTGCCATCGCAACACCCACGGCGCCAAGGACCAGAGCCACCAGGCTCATCAGCGAAAGCAGGCTGGTCGCGCGGTCGAGTCCCTGGGTCAAAGCAGGATTGGTCTCGCGATAGTCGATCACCTGGGATTCAGGCAGAAGCTTCTCAAGCCGTTCCTTCAGGTTAGCGACCGCCTTCTCGGAGATTGGCGTACCGTCGGCCGGCTTGGGCACTTTGAAGAGATATCGCTGCCCTGCATGACTGCCAGGAGCGAGCAGACCGCTGGCATCCAGCCCATCACGCGAGATAAAGACACGCGGCCCGGCGGCGAAGTTGCCTGAAAGGCGATCCGGCTCATTCACCACAACCGCCGCGATACGAAAGATTCGGCTGCCAATCTTTAGGGAATCGCCCGTGTTCAGATGCAACCTGACAAGCAGGTCATCGGCGACCACGACCGTATCCTTGTTCAGAACATCTTTCAGTTTGCCCGCTGGAGCCAGCTCTACGTCACCATAGAACGGATAACGTGAGGGATCGACCGCCTTGAGCGAGACAAGAAGAGGATCCAGGGTTTTGGCAGAGCTTGCCATCGAAAGCATCTCCGTCACAGGCGTGATCTGGACAGACTCAGCGGCGATGACATCCAACCCCTTCTGCTCTTCAGGAGTGGGCTGCTGAAACATGCGCGCGGAGAGATCCGCCGCCATGATGGACCGGGCACGATCGAGCAACGCGGCCCGAAACGACGAGGAGAAACCGCGAACACCGGTCAGCGCGGCAACCCCTATCGCGACCGAGAGCACGACGAAGAAGAACTTTCCACGAGAGAAACGCAGCTCGCGGCTGGCGATTTTGATGGCGGAACGATAAGACAGTGCGGCCATGGCTATCGAACCATAACCGGATCAGCCGGCTGTTGCAGCTCGTCGGTGGTGACGATTCCGTCGCGAAGCACGATGCGCCTGTCGGCATAGCCTGCCAGCATTGGATCGTGCGTTACCAGAACCAGCGTGGTTCCTAATGTGCGATTGAGATGCAGCAGTAACTCGAGCACATGAGCGCCGTTTGTCGTATCAAGATTTCCTGTCGGCTCGTCCGCCAGAACAATGGGCGGACTAAGGATGAAGGCGCGGGCCAGAGCGACTCTCTGCTGTTCACCTCCGGAGAGCTGCACCGGATAGTGATCCAGACGGTCGCTCAAGCCAACGCTTGCCAACAGTTCGCGGGCTCGCTGTAGTCCGTTGTTGCCGTTCGAATCGTCGGCGTTAAGTTCGTACGGAAGAAGAACGTTCTCGAGCGCGGTGAGCGTGGGAACAAGCTGGTACGACTGAAAGACGAATCCCACGGTTTTGCCGCGAACCTTGGCAAGCTTGTCTTCGGGCAGGTAGGAGATCGCGGTTCCGTTCAGGCGAACCTCTCCGTCGCTGGGAGTATCGAGACCAGCCAGCAGGCCAAGCAGGGTTGATTTACCGCTGCCGGACGAGCCCATGATCGCCACAAACTGTCCGCCCGGAACCGTAAAGCTGATGCCTTTGAGGATATCGACCGTGCGAGCTCCGTTTCGGATCGACTTGCGTAAACCTTCGACCACAATCATTGTGGATCCTTCCGTCACACTCTGCCCCCTCGGCTCAGCTTCAACTTCTTTGATAGATTCGTAGCAATGCGGCGCGTCGCAATTGTTCCTATACTAGCGGTAATTTTGCTCTCTCTTTCCGGCTGCCGATCCAGCCAGGCGCCATCTGTCTCTCCGGCGGAGGAATCGCGGAAGGCCGATTCGCCATCCCCCACAGCTGTTGGAGACGCAGCGCCAGAGCCTTTGCCTGAAAGCGATACACGCCCTCGTATCGTATGTTTCGGCGACAGCTTGACGGCGGGCTATGGAACCGAGCCGGGACAGGCTTACCCGGACTTCCTGCAGACCGAGCTGGATCAGAAGGGCTATAACTATCGAGTCGTGAACGCAGGCGTCAGCGGCAATACGACCAAAGATGGCGTTGAACGAGTCGACAGGGTGATCGCGATGAAACCGGCACTTGTCGTCGTCGAATTTGGCGGCAACGACGGCCTGCGCGGGCTACGGATCGCCGATACCCGGGCCAATCTCGATAAGATCCTCTCCACGCTGGTGGCCAGCGGAACCCGGGTTGTGCTGGCGGGGATTACCCTTCCACCGGACTACGGCC
This sequence comes from Edaphobacter sp. FHG110511_03, assembly GCF_059115365.1. Classification (NCBI taxonomy): domain Bacteria; kingdom Pseudomonadati; phylum Acidobacteriota; class Terriglobia; order Terriglobales; family Acidobacteriaceae; genus Edaphobacter; species Edaphobacter sp. FHG110511_03. The sequence continues at coordinate 304,211 of NZ_JBZYWL010000002.1, forward strand.
CGGATTACATTCGCCAGTTCGACCAGACGTACGACCTGCTGGCGAAGAAGTATCACGTTCCGATGCTTCCCTTTCTACTCAAAGGAGTTTTTGGTGTAGATGGGATGATGCAGCCGGACCGAACCCACGCGACCGGCGCTGGAAACAAGATTGTCGCGGGCAACGTCTTTGGGCTGATTCAGCCAATGCTCAAGAAGCAGCCGATTAGCCCATCACAACAATAGGCTGTATCAGCGTGCCTGCAATACGCCGTCCAATAGCAAGCAGATCCGTCGGGCTGGTGAAGACTTTGACGTGCATCGCCTGCGAAAAATCGGGAACGTTGACCTGCAGCCCGTTTCGCAGCTTTCCTGCGGTCTGCTCGTCAACCGTGACGCTTGTCATCTCAGGCAGCAAAGTGCGCGGATGCGGAAGACGAGATTCGATTCCGGTCACATCCAACGACTTCAATTCGTCTATTCCGAGTGCCTGGTCCAGAGTAAAGATTCCTGCGCGAATGCGTCGAAGCGATGAGAGATGGGCTCCGCAACCGGCAAGTTGTCCGAGCTCATGCGCTACAGAACGAACGTAACCTCCTGCGGAGACATGCATCGAAAAGGCGACCTCGTCAGCTTCCAGAGAGAGAAGCTGAAAGTCGTGTATGGTGATGCGCGCCGGTTTTACCGGAACCTCCGCGCCGGCGCGAGCCAGCTTATGAGCAGGGACACCCTGAATCTTCTTGGCGGAATAGACAGGGGGAACCTGATCCATCTCACCGCGAAAGGCTTCCGCCAATTTGCGCAGCTGGTCGAGCGAAAGGCTCAGAGATTCGGGAGTCGAAGTCGCCGCGCCTTCGGCGTCAAAGGTATCCGTAGCAAAGCCGAAACGGATTCTGCCGTCATACCATTTCTCCGATTGACCGAAGAACTGCGCCAGACGCGTAAATTTCCCTAACAAAAGAGGCAGAACGCCGGTTGCCATGGGGTCCAGGGTTCCAAGATGGCCGATCGATCGCTCACCAGATGCCCGCCGGACAATCGCGACCACATCGTGCGATGTCATGCCTGCAGGCTTGTCGATAACTAGAAGTCCATTCATTCCATCGTCTAGTTTACCGTCTAAAAGCTGCCGCCGTTGCGCCGAACTAGGGAAAGGAATTCATTTCGAGTCTGCAGCTGCGTTTTGAAGACGCCGAGCATCGCAGAAGTGACGGTAAGCGAGTGTTGCTTCTCCACGCCGCGCATCATCATGCAAAGATGCTGCGCCTCGAGGATTACTGCGACCCCCTGGGGATGGATCGCTTCGGTGATGGCCTCGCCGATCTGGCGCGTCAGCCGCTCCTGCACCTGCAGGCGCCGGGCAAACACATCCACCAGCCTAGGGATCTTGCTTAAACCGATGACTTTGCCATCCGGGACATAGGCGACGTGCGCCTTGCCGAAGAACGGGAGCAGATGATGCTCGCACATTGAGAAGAACTCGACGTCCTTCACGATGACCATCTCGTCGTAATCCACGTCGAACAGCGCTTCGTGAAGCACCGCGGTTACATCCATCTTGTAGCCGCGAGTGAGGAAGGCCATCGCCTTTTCCATTCGTTCCGGCGTACGAATGAGGCCGTCGCGACTTGGATCCTCGCCGATGCGGGTGAGTATCTCGCGATAGAGATCCTGGGTAGAAAAATCGGAGAGTGTTGCAGCTTCAAGCGCGATGTCTGTGCGGGCCATAAGTAGGGCCTTTCTTAATGAGTTCCTTCTGCGGGCAAGGCATCGCCGACATAGTCGAAGGAGTTGTTGCTCGTCTCCTCGATATGAACGCGCTCAAGATGAGCAGCCGAGAAGTTCGAAAAGATGCTATGAATCTCTATGGATAGATTCTCCGTCGTGGAGACACGATTCCGAAAACAATCAAGCGTATTCAGATTCGTCTGATCGAAACGATCGATCAGGTTCGTTTGTGCAAACGCATCCAGGTCTCCAAGATTACAGACCATTCCGGTGACGGGGTCAACCTTGCCGCTGAAGGTAACCTCGACCGTGTAGTTATGGCCATGTCCGTGCGGATTGTTGCATTTGCCGAAGATCTCGCGATTTTGCGCGTCGCCATACGCCTCGCTGTGCAAACGATGCGAGGCGCTGAAGTGATAACGCCGGGAGAGATAGGCCTTCATGCCTGCTCACCATAAAAGTCCGCGAAGAGGTCTGGCATCTCGTAGACACGCACCCGGTGCAGCCGAGCATTGGGAATCTTGTCTGCAAGCCGCTTCCAGATCGCGATGGCGATGTTTTCCGTCGTCGGTACGCTCGTCCGGAACTCGGGGACCTCAAGGTTCAGGTGACGATGGTCGTATACGCTGATAACCTCGCGCTCGAGGATGTCCTTCAACTGCTTGAGATCGACAACGAAGCCGGAGACTGGATCCACCTCACCGGCAACCGTCACCTCCACCGTGTAGTTATGGCCGTGCCCGTTGCGATTGGCGCACTTGCCGAAGACTTTGTAGTTCTCTTCCTCGGACCAGGCTTCGATCCAGTAAAAGTGCGCGGAAGAGAACTCAGCTTTGCGTGTAAGAAAGATCATCGTGCCTCTTCTTTAGTTTAGACGCCTGCGTTCGCAGTGCGATATGTCGTCTCAGCGACGGGTACGATAGCTGCGCCCCTTCCAGATCACAGCCTTCCTTATTCTGTGATGCAGAGTGCTGCGAACCAGCAGAAAAACAAACAGCGGTATGCCAAGGATCGAAAGGGCGACATCCATCGCGGGAAAATTCGATCGGGCTACGCGTGCATAAAAACGCCATAATGTTCGACCCCACAACAAGATAAGTGCCCAACGCTGCCAGTCTACGAGCCATGGAATTCCAAGGGCAAGCACGGGAAGGCCAAAATAAAGAACAAGATCAAGCGTGCGCCAAGCCGCCAGGTAGATGGGCCGTGGAAACAAGACAGCGAGATTCTTCGTCCACCCTTCGATCATGTCTCCCGTGGTTCGATACATGCGCGTTGAGAGCGCATCCGGGGCGTAGCGAAAACGAATTAGCCTTTTGCTCTGCTTGACTGCCCGGGCCAGGGCGACGTCTTCCAGAACATCGGCTGCAACGGCGCGATGACCTCCAATCGCGAAATAGGCCTCACGATCGATCAAAAGAAACTGCCCATTCGCCGCAGCCAGACTCTTCCCGGGGTCATTCACCTCCGCCATGCGGTAGACGCTGGCAAGCTCTGAGAAGACCAGCGGCATCACCACGCGTTGCCAGAATCCGGTAACAATCTGGCGGGGCGAATAGGAGAGAAGAATGGAGTGATGGCGCTCCGCCTCGCGAAGCGAACGCGAGACATCGCCAGGCTCATGAATCGTATCTGCATCGGTAAACAACAGCCATCTGCCTTGGGCAACCTGAGCGGCAGCCCAGCAGGCATTATTTTTCCCGGTAAAAGCGCCTCGCTGGCTCAGATCGAGCGCTGGTGCATCCAGGATGGTGATTCCGGCATGCTGTGAGGCAAATTCAGCGGCGATCGAAGCGGTACGATCGGTCGAATCATCATTGATTACGATCAGTTCCCACTGGCGGCCAAGTTCGAAGCCCGGCTCTGATTGGCGAACGAGCGACTCCAGGCATGCAGGAAGAGAGACCTCTTCATTGCGCGCCGGAACGATTACCGAGAGCTCTCGTTCAGCACTCTCATGGCTTTTGTCCACATACTGCGTCACGATTTCGTATTATAGGAAGGTGGAGCATCAAGTGCGAAGAACGTTGGCGGGTCTTGCTTTCTTGCTATTGGTCATCGGTTGCGATCGAGGCCAGCACCCTGGCAACATCGCCAAGCTCGCGCCCCAATTCGTCCTCAGTGACGGCCCTGACACCGTCGATCTCAGCAAGCTGCGCGGCCACACTGTCATCCTCAATTTCTGGGCGACAAACTGCGCTCCCTGTATCGAAGAGCTGCCGAGCCTTCTCGAGCTTCACAGGCGAATGCCCAATATCGACATTGTCGCCATCAGTATTGATGAAGACCCGGATGCCTACCATCACTTCCTTACCCGGCACCACATTGACCTCAAGACCCTCCGCGACCCCGATCAAAAGATCAATGCCCTCTACGGCACGGCCCAGATTCCCGAAACTTACGTTATCGACAAGAACGGCGTTCTGCGTCGCAAATTCGTAAGCTCGCAGGAATGGACCAGCCCGGAGATCATGAGTTATCTGGCTAGCCTCTAGGAGGTCCGCTAGGCCTCGGTTACCTTCGGCGACCACTCCTCCCGAATATCGAACGCCCTCATTCCGGCACGTGAAGCGGCTTCAAGACCTTCAAAGGAATCTTCAAAGACAATCGCCCGCTCGGGCGTGACCCGCATCCGATCCGCGGCCTCGAGGTAGACGTCAGGAGCCGGCTTAGGACGCTTCACATCGCCAGCAGTGACAATCGTATAGAAGAGCGGACGCAGGCGAGCGGCGATCAGTGTTGCTTCGACATTCTTCCTGACGCCATTCGAAGCGACGGCCATGGGAACGGTGCCAAACCAGCGACGGGCGACATCCGTAACGATTTTGATCTCCTGGATCAAATGAAGATTCGCGAGGAATGCTTCGTTGACGCGCTCATAAAAATCCTCACGAACGAGAGATTCGACCTTGAAGTCAGCCTCGTAGGCGTCCAGAAGATCGTCCGGACCGAGGCCTTGACGGGTGCCATACCACTCTGGCGTCATGGTGAGTCCCAGGGGAGAGAGAGCCCGCTGGATTGAGTAAAGATGAGCGGGCGCGCTGTCCACAAGGGTTCCGTCGCAATCGAAGATCAGAGCGTCGAAGGTCCCTTTTTCCAGTTCAAAAGCCATTGAGAAGATTCTACCGGGCAGCTGAGATCTCGATGGCATTTGATAAAAAACAGCAAAAATGTAGCGACAATTTCCGATGAAATTGTGACGATTTGCCAATGCGGCGCGCAAGTTGCGCTACCTGTGAGCTGAAATTTACTGATTTACTCCACTAGCCAAAAAGCCCCCATCCACCACCAGAATCTCGCCGGTAACAAAGGTCGAAGCATCACTGGCCAGGAAGATAGCTGAGCCGACCAGTTCCTCAGTTTTGCCAAAGCGGCCCATGGGAGTACGCATCAGCAGTTCCTTGCCACGATCGCTCTCATCGAGCAGCTTCTGATTGAGCGCCGTGCGGAAGACTCCGGGCGCAATCGCATTCACCGTAACTCCGCGAGAGCTCCACTCGACGGCAAGCGACTTGGTAAGGGCGCCCACGGCAGCCTTGCTGGCAGCGTAAGCCGTTACTTCTTTCAAGGAGACGAATGTATTCAACGAGGCGATGTTGATGATGCGGCCGTAGCCACGCTCGAGCATGTGATGGCCAAAGATCTGACATGCGCGCAACGTCCCGGTGACATTCGTATCCATGATGTCATTCCACGTCTCTTCAGAGACCGTAAGCGTAGGTTCGCGCTTGATCTTGCCGGCAGAATTGATGAGGATATCGACCTTGCCGAACTCCTTCAGAGTTCCTGCAAGCAGGGCTTCGAGAGAGCCCCGATCGCCCACGTCGGACGTGAGACGGAGAGCGCGGCGGCCCTTGGACTCAATAGCCCGTGCAGCTTCCTCAACCTGTTCGGCTCGGCGGGAGGTTGCGACCACATCGGCTCCGGACTCAGCGAGGCCGACTGCCATCGCCAGTCCAATGCCTGAGGTTCCGCCTACTACAACCGCCGTTTTGCCGGTCAGATCAAATAATGGGTGCGCCATGAAATTCTTCCTCTCCTGCCTTTAGGTTCACTTGGCAGCTTTCGCTGCGGTTGGGATCTTTTTGAGAATGCTATCGACAACCTTGTCGGGAGTCCGATCATTCACTATACGCAAAGCATCGGCCGGCGGCTCGAGAGCGCTGAACTGGCTCTGGAGCAGATTCGGGTTCATGAACTCATGATGGCGCCCCGCAAGCCGTTTCGTAATCTCCTCCGCCGAAAGATCCAGCCACACAAAGGTGACAGCTCCAACCGGTAGATCGGTAGAAAGAGTCTCACGATACTTCTGCTTGAGAGCCGAACAGGCAAGCACACCGCTCTTCCCTTCCTCGAACCATCCACGCATCAGACGGTTGAGCGTCTCGAGCCAGGGTTGACGATCCTCATCATTCAGCGGATGCCCCGCTGCCATCTTTTCTTTATTGGCAGCGGGATGATAGTCATCGGCGTCTGCAAAGATGGCTCCGGAACGCTTGGCAAGAAGCTCGCCGATGGTGGTCTTACCGGATCCGCTGACACCCATCAGTACAACGATCATTCGTTCCAGAGTCCTTTCCGGGCACTGATATCTGGACAATATCTCCAGATATTCTCTCAGTTATTTTTATCCCAGAAAGACAGGACGGATGTGTCGATCAAAGAGATTCGTCGTCACATTTCTAGCGACACTCTCTTCATTGGACTCAAGCGCCTTCAGGTAGCGGTCGCCCATCTTGGCGGCGACCTTGAAGCCTACGTGAAGCAGTTGGCGAAGGCTGGGATTGTAGGCTGGGTTGCTCTGATCGTGACGAAGCGCGGAGACGAACTGCTCGCTGGTCCAACTATCGACGGCTTCAGGCGTCGGCAACTTCGCCGGGTCAATATCAATGACTGTGGCGTACGGGGCGCAAAGCTCCTCGCGGTGGCCATAGGCCTCGCGATAGACCTCTTTGGCGATCTCAAGACCGTTCCCACCCGCTTCCGCAAGGCCGATAATCTCCTCCAGCCATGTGGTTCCGGCGGTCTTCAGATGCACACCCGCTCCCGAACTGGTAACCGCGTCGTGAATCGACTTGTAAATTGAGAACTTGTCCGATCCGGAATGGACGCTGAGCTTCAGGTTCACAGGCAGTCCATATTTCTGCACTGCAAAGGCGATTGCGGCAATGTCCTCCCGAAACTCACGGGCGAACTGGGCGACGTCACCGACATAGTCCACACCCTTGTTGAAGCGTCCGGTGAACTTGGGCGCGATCGTCTGAATCGGGATCTTCTCGTCGGCAATAGCAGCAAGAATAATCAGCAACTCCACCGGCGTCTGCGGCGAATCGGTCTCGTCCATCGAGACTTCGGGAACGAAATTGCCGTCTCCCTTCTTCTCTACCAGGAAGCGATAAATGCGGCCTGCATCCTGAACCGCAGCGAGGAATTTATTGGCCACTGCGGTAACGAACGCCTCATCCGTGTGGAAGGGCTCGGTGATACCGGGGATGGCTACCTTCCCGATGAGTTCAGGATGCCGTCCGACAAAGGCCTTCACGTCGGCAGCGTCGGCGGGCTTACCGATCATCTCGGCGACATCGAGGGTGAAGAAATCACAAGGCGCAAGGAAGCGCTCAACCGTAGAAAGATTGATGTGGTCAGCGTCCAGATAGAAAGGCGCGTTCCAGCCAAGTTCTTTGACCGCCGCATCGGCCGCTTTGCGAGTCTGGGAGGGATCGCTGCCGATGATATTGTGCTCGCGATTCGACTTATTCCAGACCGGTACCGCCTCGATTCCGGCATTCTTCGCCTGAATGCACGCAGCAAGCTGCGCCTTCGCCTGGTGGGCGAAACGGTCGCCTACCCCTATCGAAAACCTCGGAAGCTGTTTCATCAACTCATTCACCCATCAGTAGATATTGGTCCAACCAATCATATGCCTATCATCCTGATTTAGGCAATCCAGGGCATGATTTAGGCAATCAAGGCAGTCATTTGTAAAAATTTGCACCTGGAATTCTCTCGAGACAACCCATTGCATCCAACCTGGGTAGTAAACATAGCTCTATCCATGAGTTCCATCCATTCTCTTCAAAGTCCGCGACCTGCTTGCGGACGATTCCGATGCTTGTCTGCCGAAAATCAAACTGTTGAAAGGGCCACCTCCCCAATGACTCACATTCGTTTTCGTCTGTTCGCCATCGTCGCAACTCTCGCAGCTTCATCGCTTATAGCGCACGCCGATACGTTCAACTTCTCCGTTAACGGCAGCGCTGGAGGGTTTAGTGGTTCGGGTATTCTCACAGCGTCGGACAATGGTTCCGGAGATTTTGTAATCACTGGAATTACTGGCACCGGCGTTACAGGTCTCATCGCACCGAATGGCTTCAATGGCAATGACAACCTACTGTTTCCCTCCAGCCAGCCCACACTCGATTCACACGGCTTCAGCTTTACCGCTGCAAACGGTCCTGATCAATTCGACGTTAATATCTTCAACGATGGAACAGGCTACTTCGCCTTCTTCCGGGATGAGGACGCATTCACGGATACGATCCCGGTCTCCTTCGAAACCAGTTCAACCACTTCCCCCGTCCCCGAACCCTCGACGCTGGTTCTGATCGGTATGGGCCTTCTAGGCGCTGCCGGTACAGTTCGCAGAAAAGCTGGTCAGAATCCGTCTTTGTAAGACGATCAGCAGAAGAGCAGAAGAAAGGGAGGCCAAGGCCTCCCTTTCTTTGTTAATTCAAGTCAGATGCGAATCGTTCCCTGCAGCTACTCTTTGAAGCGCCCCCGGTACGCCCACAGACCCAGGCCCGGGTTAGAGATATAAAAGATCTCTTCGCCATCGACGTTGTTCCAGCCATCCTTGAGAACATCGGGGTTGTACTTAGCCGTCATCTCCGCGAGATCGCCATACTGGAAGTGGACGCTCTCGATCTCTTCGCGCGTGAGATGCCCAGGGCAGTAGCGAATGGTGAAGCGGCCTTCGGAGGATCCGTGGATCAAATGCGCCGCCGCGCTGAGATTTCCAGCCAGAGTCGGATCCTCTTTGACCAGCGCGAGAGTTCGTGGCGTACCGCAATAACCGTATCGACGAATCAGTTTGTCGATGGCGCCATCCTCTCCAAATTCATGTACACCCGGCGCCAGTACGATGAGCTCGGCGCCGTCGGCGAGAGCCATACGGGTGCGATAGACGCTCTTGTTTCCGAGCCAGGTGCTGCGGAACTCGTGCGGATCGAGGAAGACGACCGCTTTTTTGATCTCGCGATCGAGCATCTGGAAATTGACCTGAAGCGAGAGCGCCGCGGCGAGGTTGAAGCATTCAACATCGTCACCGATGTAGAGGCCACGAACAGCGAGCTTGCCTGCCTCATTCTTGCCGACGACGGTCTGCACATAGACGATAGGCAGGTTGCGCGCAAAGTTATCGCTCGCGTAGTTGAGAACCCGGCGAACAGGTGTATCCGCACGGCCCATCATGCGCTCCATCCCGTAGACCGCACCCAGGAAGTGTGAGCGATGAATTCCGATAGAGCCGCCAGTGCCGACGAAGATGTTCTTGTTGTAGTTGGCCATGCCCACAACCTCGTGAGGCACTACCTGCCCGATGGACAGAATCAAGTCATGGCCGCCATCGCGAAGCAGCTTGTTTACCTGCGCGGGCCAGGGGTAATCCACCTTCCCTTCCGAAACGTCATACAAGAAGGAACCGGGAACCTCGCCGAGGGTGACAACGTCGTTTCTCCAGTCATGCACACGGAAGAGGTCTCGCGGCGTCTTGCCGTACATGGTCGCGATCTCAGAGTCGGTCATCCCTTTGTGAGTGCCAAGTGCCGGGAGAACGTCGGTCAAACGATCGCCATAATACTGCCAGGCGAGTTCAGTCAAAGCTCCTGCCTGAGAGTGGAAGCGAGTGAAATCCGGGGGAACGGCTAGAACTTTCTTTTTGCTGCCGATGGCATCCAATGCGGAGAAGAGGGCGGCGCGGAGGTCGTCCGCCGACATCTCGGTGGTCGGACTTCCGGCGGAAAAATAAAGGCTCATGAGAGTCCATCTTACGCCGCGAAACCACGTGGTAAAACCAATTTGCGAATCAGGAGAAGCAAATGACGGAGCAGGATCTCGAGCTTACGGTTCCGGATGGAACAGTTGATGCAGTGTTGTTTACGGTCGAGAACGGGAAGCCGCTTCCCGGCGTCCTCTTCATTCCCACGATCGGGAGCATCAGCGAAAGCATGCGGGAGATGGCGCGCCGCCTGGCCGCAGAGGGATATACCGTGCTGATGCCGAATCCGTTTTACCGGACGAGCAGGCCTCCGGTGTTTTCGTTTCCACGCAAGCCGGACGATCCCGCAACGATGAAGAGGATGGGCGAGCTGATCGCGCCGTTGACTCCTGAGGGCCTCGAGAAAGATCTCGCAGTTTATGTCGACACGCTGAACTCACAGCCCACGACGGCAAAGGGAAAGATCGGCATTGTAGGATTCTGCATCGGCGGCGGCATTGCGTTGCGTGGTGCAGCGGTGAGACCCGAGGCGGTTGCCGCCGTTGCCTCGTTCCACGGAGGAGGGCTGTACAAGGCGAACGATCCCGCGAGCCCGCATCTCGTGCTGCCTCGGGTGAAGGCGAGACTTTATTTGGGCCACGCCACCGACGACAAGAGCATGGACGCCGACGCGATCACGGAGTTTACCAAGGCTCTGAACCAATGGAATGGACGATTTGAGAGCGAGATCTTTGAAGGCGCGCATCACGGCTGGACGGTGCCGGATAGCCCTGCCTACAACCAGCCGCAGGCAGAGCGAGCGTATACGAAGCTGACGGCACTCTTCCGCGAGTCGCTTGGCTAAGATCAGTGAACGCGAAGATCAGGGGTACAGGAGGACGGCAATGTTGTAGGCCGTGAAGGGACCGCTGCTGCTGTCCTGACAGGCTCCGACGACTGCCTGACGGTACTTGCCGGAACGGATGCGACTCTCAAGCTGGCTTGGGAGCCGGTCCAGACGGTCTGCGTTATAGCGCATGATGAACCATGGCTTTTGCCGTCCGGGAAAACCGGAGTCCATGCTGCAGGCCAGCCGGGCCTGGGCGAGGGTCGAGGTGTGGCCGTTGGGTCCGACCTCAAGACCGGTGCGGGAGAGCAGTTCGGTGACCGCCTCCTCTTGACGGTTGAAGCTGAGAGTTTCGACGGTAGAGGCGAAGTCCTCGACCGCATAGTACTGGCCATTGCGAACCACAATCGCGATTCCAATGACGTTGACCTTAGGATCGAGCAGGTTTTCTCGATGCCCTTTGGAGTGCATCCACAGGTCGTGAAACATGGAGGCGTTAGGAGCTTCGGCAACATTCTCCGAGATGAGGGAGAAGTGCACGCCGGCGCTTGAGCCGCGCTGTGAAAGATCGGGCTCACCAGAAAACTGGTGCGAGATGTTGGCATGGGCTGCCATTTGCAGCGCATGAAAGCGGGCGGCCTCGGCCAGAACGGGATCGAAACGGACCTGGGAAATTCCGCGTGCAGCGCGTTCACGATTAGCTGCCGTGAGCAGCATCTGTTCGGCGTTCACGCTGGGACGGGGCAGAGGGCTAGGGATGGAAGCTGCCGCTCCATAGACGGGAAGCGGGGCTAGCGCAGTCAGGAGCAGGGTGATATGGAACAAGAAGTTTCGCGAAGCTGCCGCGCGACGACTCTGAAAAGAAGTCTTCGTGAAAAGCCTGATTCGTTCTGAGGAGTTCTGGTCCATCTGCCTGACTTTCGATCGGTTCGGCCCTTCGAAGTGGCTTATCGACCGGTCTGCTCCCGATGTTAGGGAGGGGGACAGACGGAGGTAATCCCACTTTCGTGGCAGACGAGATCAAAGGCAGAGAAGGCATCAGGCGAGAAACAAAAGAGATGCGAAAACCGCACCTCTTTATATCTCAATTGGGGGATGTTCGTCCCAAAATTTAGGAGGCGGCAGGTAACCGATCGCGTACCTCATCCCAGGTACGCCGAATTCCGGCTTCGAGGCCGGTGGTATGGCGCCAGCCGAGATTGTGGAGGCGGGTTACGTCCATGAGCTTGCGCGGGGTTCCATCGGGCTTGCTGGTGTCGAATTCGAGCGATCCCTTGAACCCGAGCACCCTGGCCACGGTCTCCGCCAACTCGCGGATAGTGACGTCTTCGCCGGTCCCGATGTTGATGAGCGGCGGGTCGTTTTCGGTGAAGAGCGTGTTGTAGCGCTCGTCTTCGAGGGTCATCAAAAAGACACATGCCTGGGCGAGGTCGTCCGAGTAAAGAAGCTCGCGGCGCGGAGTGCCACTTCCCCAGACGGTAACGGAAGGGGCTCCGGTGCGGACGGCATCGGCTGTCTTCCGCATGAGCGCCGGCAGGACGTGGGAGTTGGCAAGGTCGTAGTTGTCGCCAGGACCGTAGAGATTGGTCGGCATGGCGGCGAGGTAACGGGTGCCGTACTGGCGGTTGTAGCTCCAGCACATCTCGATGCCGGCGATCTTCGCGAGCGCATAGGGACGGTTGGTGGGTTCAAGCGGCCCTGTGAGGAGCGAAGATTCGGGCATGGGCTGCGGGGCGAGCTTGGGATAGATGCAGGAGGAGCCGAGGAAGAGCAGGCGCTTGACGTCGTTCCTGTAACTGGCGTCGATGATGTTGGTCTGCAGGATGAGGTTGTCGCGGATGAAGTCTGCGGGGTAGGTATTGTTGGCGAGGATTCCCCCAACCTTGGCCGCGGCGAGGAAGACGTACTCCGGCTTTTCGGCTACGAAGAACTCGTTGACAGCCTCGGTGTCAAGCAGATCAAGCTCGGCACGGGGGCGGGTGAGAACGTGGGTGTAGCCGAGGCGCGTCAGCTCGCGATGGATAGCCGAGCCGACGAGGCCACGATGACCGGCGATGAAGATGCGTGAATCTTTTTTCATGGGGAGTAGCCTGCCTCGTTTAGGTTTCGCGGACGTTATAAGCTTCGAAGCCGTGCTGACGAACCAGCGCGTCGCGCTGAGCGGATTTGAGATCGGCCTCGACCATCTCGTCGACAAGCTGCTCGAAGCTGGTTCGCGGGGTCCATCCGAGCTCGCGCTGAGCCTTGCCGGGATCTCCGAGAAGCGTTTCGACCTCAGTGGGACGGAAGTAGCGAGGATCGACGGCTACGACGAGCTTTCCATCGCGATCGTAGGCCTTTTCCTCGACGCCGCTTCCCTTCCAGACAAGATCAAGCTCGAGGCGTTTGGCGCATCGCTGAACGAACTCGCGCACGCTGTACTGGTGGCCGGTGGCGATGACGAAGTCCTGCGGCTTTTCCTGCTGCAACATAAGCCACTGCATCTCGACGTAGTCCCGGGCATGGCCCCAGTCGCGTTTGGCATCCAGGTTTCCGAGAAAGAGGGTGTCCTGCAGGCCGACCTTGATTCGGGAGAGCCCGCGGGTAATCTTGCGTGTGACGAAGGTCTCGCCGCGCAGGGGCGATTCGTGGTTGAAGAGGATACCGTTGCAGGCAAAGATGCCATAGGCCTCGCGGTAGTTGACGCAGATCCAGAAGGCATACATTTTTGCGACCGCGTAGGGAGAGCGTGGGTAGAAGGGCGTGGTCTCGCGCTGAGGAATCTCCTGGACGAGGCCGTAGAGCTCGGAGGTCGAGGCCTGGTAGAACTTCGTCTTCTTCTCGAGCCCGAGGATACGGATGGCTTCAAGAAGGCGCAGGGGACCCATGGCGTCGGCGTCGGCGGTGTACTCGGGCTGTTCGAAGGAGACCTGTACGTGGGACTGAGCGCCGAGATTGTAGATCTCGTCGGGCTGAACCTTCTGGACGATATGGATGAGCGACGAAGAGTCGGTCAGGTCACCATAGTGAAGAATGAATTGAGGATCGGGATTATGCGGATCCTCGTAGATGTGGTCGATGCGGTTCGTATTGAACAGCGAGGCACGCCGCTTGATGCCGTGAACCTCATAGCCTTTGGCGAGAAGAAACTGGGCAAGGTATGCTCCGTCCTGGCCGGTGACTCCTGTAATTAGGGCTCTCTTCAAACGATGTCTCTCCTTTTGCGATCTGGGGTGGGCTTAAATCAGTTTAGCCGATGCCTGTGACTAGACCTTCAACATCGCGCTCAAACTGAGCGAGGACCTGCTGCCGGCCAAGATGCTGGACCGCATAACTCCGCGCGTTGGCTCCAAGCCGCATACGCAGCCCTGGATCCGCGATCAGGCGCTCTACCGCAGCATGAAGTGCGATCGGGTCCTCGGCAGGGACGACAAGACCGCAGGCTTGCTCGGGCGACGCTCCACTGACCACGCGGGCCACCTGCGTCCCTTCATCTGACGTCGCGATCACGGGGCGTCCGCTCGAGAGCATGCCGGTCAGCTTGGAAGGCATGACGAGATCGGCGGCCCCACCCCGCTGCGGAAGCAGGTGGATATCGGCAGCATTCAGAAGATCGTTCAATCGCTCGAACGGCTGCAGAGGAAGCAGCGTCACGTTGGGTCGCTTGGCGACCAAAGTCTCCAACGTGGGACGGAAGGCTCCGTCGCCGCAAAAGAGGAAGTGGACGCGGGAGTCGCGTTCAAAGGACTCCGCCAGCGGCGCGAGCAGTTCCAGCCCCTGCTTGGCTCCCATGTTGCCGGAGTAGAGCAGGATCATCTTCCCATCGAGCCCCAGCTCGCTGCGGAAGGAGTTGGACGAGGCATTGTCTTGCGGATGGACTGCGTCGACATCGACCCAGTTAGGAAAGAGAGTCACTCGCTCGGGAGGAACGCCCTTGCTCTCGGCGCGCTCGACCATCTTGTGCGAGATGCTGGAGACGCGCGTGAAGGCACGGGTGAAGGCCTGCTCCAGCCCCAGCGCGATCGCATGGACCGGGCCATGCGCGGGCAGCAGGCCGAGGTCGAAGGCTGCGTCTATCTCGAAGTCCTGTACGTGGAGCCAGGAGGCGGCTCCGGTCGCTCGAGCAACCAGAAGAGCCAATGGAGCGCCGAAGAAGGTCGGCTCGACCGTGAAGATGACGTCGGGCTTCCAGAAGCACTGGCGAAGCATCACCGGAAGGCTCCCGAGCATAAACGAAAACAGGTGCACCATGCGCTTGAGGCCGGTGGGCTTCGCGGGAACGTAGAGCGGGGTCCGGTACACCAACGGCTCACCCGGCTGGTGTTCCGTTCGGTACAGCTTGCCGCGGTAGTCCTCGCGGATGCTCCAGGCAGGATAGTAGGGCGGCGCGGTTACGACGCGGACCTCGTGGCCGCGCCGGGCGAGCCAGGAGGACATTTCACCGGTATATTTTCCGATCCCTGTCAGTTCTGGGGAGTAGTTGAGGCCGTAGATCAGAATTCGCACTTTATTGCAGTGTACCGAAGGAGTGTTGCTGACAGATTCCTTCTTGCATTCGCGACGGTTGCGGCTTCATGCTGATGGAGTGGAAGGTTTGTTGAGTCGAATGAATCAGCACCCTCTGGCTGCGGTCGGGGTCGGGTTGTTGATCGTGTTCTTGATTTGCGCGGTGTTTGCACCGTGGCTGGCACCGGACGATCCGGCAGCGCTCGATCTGCATGGGCGGCTGCTAGGACCGAGCGGGTCGCATTGGTTCGGAACCGATGAGCTGGGACGCGATATTCTTTCGCGCACTCTCTATGGGGCACGCATCTCGTTGATCGTCGCGGTGAGTGTGGTCGGGCTCTCGCTGGCCATCGGGCTGGTGGCCGGTTGTGCTGCCGGTTTTTACGGCGGGTGGCTGGATACTGCGATCAATGTTTACGTGATGAATGCGTTTCTGGCTCTGCCCGGCATCCTGCTGGCGATTGCGTTTGTCGCCTTCATGGGGCCGGGATTGTGGAACGTAATCGTGGCGCTGGCGATCTCCGGCTGGGTCGGCTATGCGCGACTGGTCCGCGGACAGGTGATGGCGGTCAAGGAACGCGAGTTTGTAGAGGCAGCGCGAGCGCTTGGAGCCTCGGATCTGCGGATTCTCGGGCGTCACATCCTACCGAACATCCTTCAGCCGTTGATCGTGCAGGCGGCGATCGGAATGGCGACGGCCGTAATGGCGGAGGCCACCCTGAGCTTCCTTGGCCTCGGGGTTCCTCCACCCGCAGCGAGTTGGGGAGCGATGCTGAACGACGCCAGGTCGCATCTGTTCGACTCGCCGCACATGGTCTTCTTTCCCGCTATGGCGGTGATGCTGTGTGTGCTCTCGTTCAACTTCATCGGAGACGCGCTGAGGGATTACATGGATCCACGGACCCGGCTGCGAGTCGGGCTATAGTACCCTCCCCCCGTCAATCTTGCGCAAAGTCTTGGAATCATTATGGTTAGGTCCGGACCTCGATTTCCTGGGTCGGGTCGGTTTCAATTCTTGCCCCTGTATTCAAGTTTACTGAAACCGTGAGGGTGAATCGGCGGATTAATTTTCTTTGTTTTGTTGATGTTACGGGGATTTTCGCTTGACAGGTTTGGAGAATGGATCGCGCTTTTTTGTGCGATGGCTAATCCAGGGCGCTACGCGGAGAAGATGGGGTACCTGATCTCAAATTCTCTGTCAAAGCCGTGGCGAATAAGACGGTGAAGGCGACACGGGCGAAATACAGGGATTCCTCGGCTCGCTGCGCTCGCTCGGAATGACGTTTATGGGTTTTCGCTGCACTCGTTCGGAGTGGCGGCATGAGTTTCGCAGCGCTCGCTTGGAATGACGGCATGGGTTGGATAGAGGAGTTCTCGCGTATGCTGAGCGATATTGCTTTCAAAGGGGGTGGGTCTTGAGGAAGATCACGATTGCACAGGATGAGGGGAAGATCACAGAGTCCGGTTCCTGGCTGGACCTGGAGAAGATTGCCATCGTGGAGATCAGCTCAGAAGACCAGGCCTTTCCAATCGAGTATGCGTTGGGCGGGGCCGCGGGCGAGGCCGCTACGAAGGGATGGCGAGCGGCGGCTCCGGGGCCGCAGAGGATCCGTATTCTGTTCGATCAGCCGCAGGCGATCCGGCGGATTCAGCTTAATTTTGTCGATCCTGTCTCCGAGCGGTCTCAGGAGTTCTCGATTGTGGCGTTCGCCGGGGGTGAGTTGCGCGAAGTAGCTCGTCAGCAGTGGAACTTCTCTCCACAGGGAGCGACGGAGGAGCTTGAGGATTACAGAGTGGAGCTGGACGGGGTGACGGCGCTCGAGCTGCGGGTCGATCCGGACCGCAGCCACGATCCGAAGCAGAGCCAGCACGTGGCCTCGTTGCAGCGGCTGAGGCTGGCGTAGCGGTTATGTTGGTTGGGGTGATCTCAGATACGCATGGCTTGCTGAGGCCGGAGGCCCTGGTGGCTCTGGCCGAGGCGGAACAGATTCTGCATGCGGGTGATGTGGGGGATCCGAAGATACTGGATGCTCTCCAGAAGATCGCACCGGTGACAGCGATCCGCGGCAATGTGGATGTTCATGGGGATTGTTCCCTGCTCCCCGCGACCGAAGCGGTGGAGTTGGGTGGACGGCTGTTTTACCTTGTGCACTCGGTGCGGGATCTCGATATCGACCCGGTGGCGGCGGAGGTGGACGTGGTGGTCAGTGGGCACTCGCACAAGCCGGGAATCGAGCGGAAGAAAGGCGTGATGTACCTCAACCCGGGAAGCGCAGGACCGCGGAGATTCAAACTGCCGGTGAGCGTGGCTCTGGTGACAGTAGGTGAGGGCGGGGTGGAGGCTCGGATTGTGGAACTGGAGGTTCCAGGAACAGAAGCCAGCTTGTAGTCGTGATCTGGCTCAGTGCGTGTGCGATTTGTCGTCAACCGGAGAGTCAGGAGGCGATTAACACGCGACAGCGATGAGGCTGCGGCGGGAAGGATAGTCGAGGTCGAGGCTTGGCGTGCGCCCTCTGCTCTGGGGCATGATTAATTGCAAGATGGAACGAGGGGAGTCGCAGGTGTCAGATTCGATCGAACAAAGAATTAAGCATCTTTCGAAATCGGTCAGGGAATTAGCGCTTATCGGAGCGTGGCTAAAGTTGCAGTCTGGAAAAACAGTTGAACCACTTGTTCGCGAACAGGTGGAGCTCGGAGCTCGAATGGCGTTCGGCTTCGATCCTCCGACGCTCGCGGAGGAGCAGGTGGAGCCGCTGCTCACCACCATCGGGATGGCGCTTGCCGAAAGTGGCGAACTCTTCAATAGTCCGGAAAGAGGAGCCAACTGGCAGGTCGCAGATGTCGAGTTGCTGCGTACACAAGGGCGTGCCTCCAGAAGTGTCGTCAATAGAATCCTGTCGCTTGCCGAGAGCCGTCCCGCAATGCAAGAGGCGCTCAAAGGAGCTTTTCTCGACGTGGGGACGGGGGTCGCCGGGATCGCACTTGAGGCTGCCAAAACATGCCCAAATCTCCAGGTCGACGGCATCGATATCTGGGACCCCGCTTTGGCGATCGCCGAAGAAAACGTCCGGGAGAGCCCCTATGCCGATCGCGTTCGGATCATGAAGCTCGATGTGGCGAACCTGGATGTGCAGAAGCGTTACACTCTGGTCTGGCTGCCCACTATGTTTCTGTCGCGATCGGTGCTGGAGCGTGCCCTTGATCGCATCGCAGCAGCGTCAAAGAGCGGGGCTTATCTGATCGCGGCCATTTATACTCGGCCGGAAGATCCGTTTATGGCTGTTGTCTCGACCCTACGCACCATACGAAGCGGTGGGGAAGTAAGTAGTCCCTCCGAGCTGGAGGCCATGCTTAAGTCTCGCGGGTACGCCAACCTGGAGCGAAACGTTGCGCCGATCGCGACTCTGGTTGTGGGCAAGCTGCCCTAACTCCCCGGAACACATTGCAAAGTTTCGGGCAGAAGAGCCCGGGAAACGATTGGATCTCTTCGCGTGAGGCTGTCCGGAGGAGACGGGAAAAGCCTAACTAGTGACCTTATGGAGGCGGTTCGAGCTGAAGCTCGAATTCCCACTCATGCGATGAAACCGCATGAATGGGGCACCCGGCAACTTGCCAGAGGCATAGCCGGTCCGACCGCGTGAATGAGTGACTTGCCTTGTTACTGACGGTCCGGTTGCCCGTCGACAGATTGTCGGGATCACGGTGCCTCATGGCCACGAAAGCGCGCGTATACTTTGCTACTACGCCAAGCCGCATGCATAGGCGAACGCTATGTACTTTTCTGACCGTCTACTTTCGAAACGTTTGGAGCGCGCCGAAGGACACGCATGCGTTCAGTACGCGGAAGCACGGCGTCGTCTATTCCCGGATAGCGGTGCCGGATGGATTGAATGCGCCGGTACATACGCAGTCTTCGACGGCCTCGAATCTCCCGTCACTCAGACCTTCGGACTCGCTCTATTCGAGGAGCTGAGTCCAGCCTCCCTGGATGTGATTGAACGCTTCTTCCTCGACCGCAAAGCTCCGGTGCTTCACGAAGTGAGTCCTTTCGCAGGGGTTGCTGCGCTGCAAATGCTCAGTGCACGCAATTACAGACCTATCGAGATAAGCAACGTTCTTTGTCGGCCTGTCGAACGGCCCACGGCAGAGGAGCAAAGTGACATCGGTGTGCGGGTCATCGCGCCGGAAGAAGCGCAGTTGTGGAGTGACATAAGCGCGAGGGGCTGGTCCCACGAACATCCCGAACTCAGCGATTTCCTTTTAGATCTGGGTACCGTAACTGCAGCACGCGAGGACAGTCTGTGCTTCCTTGCAGAACATGACGGCAAACCCGGTGCTGCTGGCGTGTTGTCCATTCATAATGGAGTTGCTTTGTTCGGCGGCTCGGCTACGATTCCCGAGCTGCGTCGTCGTGGGTTGCAAGCGGCACTCCTGCATAAGCGTATGTGTTACGCCTTCGATCATGGGTGTGACCTGGCGATGATTGTCGTGCAGCCGGGCAGTGATTCCCAACGCAATGCCGAGCGTAAGGGGTTCCGGATCGTGTACACACGTACAAAATGGCAGTTGTGCACCTAAGGGCCGCCAACTTAGGGATCCGAGCCTGGAGGAAGTGCAATTCGGCGAACCTTTCCGGCACGATCGGAAGGCAATCTTGAATTAACGCCCAACCAGCTCCGTGGTCAAGGCCCGCATGTACCAATCGAATTTCGTCGACAAAAGTCACGAAGGGAATAAATTCGCTCCTGCCGGGTTTATTAAAGGTAGCGCAGGGAGAGAAACTTGAACCGTCAGAAGGCGATCTCAGAGAGCGTAAGTGCATTCAACCCAGAGTTCAGAAACAACCCACATCCGATTCTGGATAAAATTCGCTCCACGCATCCGGTCCTGGTGGATGAATCGACAAAGACGGTCATACTCACCCGGGCGGCTGATATCGCACAACTGATCAACGATCGAAATATTGACACTGACCCGCGCAAATGCAGCCCTGATTCCGAGCTACGACAGGTATTCCGCGTCGATGAAAATTTCAGACCGTCCCTTCTGCGCATGGACGATCCCGATCACAAACGAGTCCGTGATCTCGTCACCAAAGCGTTCAACCAAGCCTCAATCGATGCCCTGCGACCCAGGATTGAGCAAATCGCCTCCGACCTGCTCGACTCTCTTCAGGGGCGTTCCTCCTTCGATCTGATTGCAGACTTTGCTGAACCGCTTCCCATGAGCGCTATCGCCGAGCTGTTGACGGTCGATAAAAGCAAACGCGAAGACTTCCTGCAATGGTCCAAAGCCCTGAATCAGTTATTTAATCCCACGCTCACCCCGGAACAGCTGGAAAGACTCCAATGGGGATCGCAAAATTTCCACGCCTACCTGAAACAAATCTTCGACCAGCGCAGAGAACATCGTGGCACCGATCTGATCAGCTCCCTGATCACCGCACACGAGGGAGAACATAAGCTCACAGAGTGGGAGATCATCAGCACTTGCGAACTCCTGCTCTTCGCCGGCAACGTCACCACGACGGATCTTATCGGCAACGGAATGCTCGCTCTGCTCAGGCATCCCGAGCAGATGGAAAAGCTTCGCGCAAACCCCGCTCTGATGCCCGGAGCGATCGAAGAGATGCTGCGCTTCGACTCCCCGGTAACCCAAGTGGGTCGTGTCGCTAGAGATTCGGCCGGCATCGACGGATGCCCGTTCCACAAAGGTCAGACAATCTATTCTTTCCTGATCGCCGCCAATCATGACCCAGACCTTCATCAGGATCCTCATGCGTTCGATATAGAACGTCTGAACAAGAGACACTATTCATTCGGAGGCGGCGCGCACTTCTGCCTCGGGGCTCATCTGGCTCGTGCAGAAGCACAAATTGCCTTCTCGCGTCTTCTGGAGCGCTTTCCCAGAATCTCACTGAAGCCAGGAACAGTTCCGGTACGAAAGATCGCGCCCTCATTCAACGGATTGGAATCGCTCTGGTTGACCGTAGCCTAGATCCAAGAATCCCAAAGTGATCTACCGATCATGCAAAGACCCAATCACGCAGTCGCAATCGCATGATCATGGCGATGCCCTTACACCTCTGTCTTTCAATTGGACTGCAAGTACTGGAGCGAAGAGAACGAACAGAAGTTACGCCAAACGATGAAGGCATCTTCTCCTCAATAATCCGCGCCGCCAATTTCTCCCCGACAGGAACCGTTCCAGCGTAATCGGAAGACAATCTTGATTTAACGCCCAACCAGCCGAAAACCGCGGTACATTAGTTCCTCCGCATTTTTAGGAGACGGCCCCCTACTCAAAGAGACTCTGGCACTGCCTACGGCGGATACGACGTCCATGACATCTACCGTTCGTGTGAGACAGAGAATTGAGGACCTATGAATGCAGTGCACAACTACGTGCTTCGC
The DNA here is from genome assembly GCF_059115365.1 of Edaphobacter sp. FHG110511_03. Lineage (NCBI taxonomy): Bacteria > Pseudomonadati > Acidobacteriota > Terriglobia > Terriglobales > Acidobacteriaceae > Edaphobacter > Edaphobacter sp. FHG110511_03. Next base: position 325,637 of record NZ_JBZYWL010000002.1, read on the forward strand.
CCGATTCGCCGCATTCTCCAGCCTGTACTGCCTCAGAATATCGTTTACGATGCGTCCTACAAATACCTCAGACGGCGTTATCTGGACCTTCTAGACGAGCATTTGAGTCCAGAGTGGGTCAATCGGTACTTCACCGATGGGGCCGCTATGTCGAATCGCCTGCGCCTGCTTACGCGCACTCTCGATAAAGAGATGTTTGAAGCGCCCTATCCCGACAGTCAGTTTTTTTATGAGTCCTATCGGCAGGTCTACCACTTTTTCAAAATACTCCTATCGCACGGCTTCAATTTGCGCACTTGTGGTTCCATCCTGGATTTCGGTTGTGGTTCGGGGCGCATCCTCCGACTTTATCGGTATATGACCGGAGTGCGCCTCGTCGGAGCGGATGCGAACCCTGAGTGCATCGCGTATTGCCGGGAACAGGTGCCGGGATGCGAATTTCATATCAACGACCTGGACCCCCCGCTCGCTTTTGCCAAGGGAAATGACTTCGATTTGATCATTTCTCTTTCGGTGTTCACACACATTCCTCTCGCGCAGCAAATCGTCTGGCTGCAGGAGATGAAGCGCGTGCTCAAGCCAAAGGGTTTCCTGCTTTGCACGGTGGTGGGCTTTTCCCACATCGATGCGCAGTTAGGCGCCGAGGGACGCACCATCATCCAGGAAAAGGGAGAGATCACGCTGGGTAAGGACGATCCCGGAGTGTCTCTTTCGACGCAGGTCGGCGGATCAAACTTCGATGTCTTTCAACGCAGAGACCGCGTCATCGAAGTCTTCGGCGGTGTACTGAGGCTGGTGGATTACATTCCGAGTAGCCGATCCCCCATCGGTCAGGACTTGCTGGTACTGCAGAAGGCCTGATGAAACCGCATTTCTCTTGCGACCCGGCGTTGCGTAGGCTAAAGCTACCTGGGTATTGAATTAGGGCTTGGCAATTTTGCAGCAACTAACTCTTTATTGCCTTTACCCCTGTTAATTCTGTTAGTTGTGCACTCCTGACCCGAAGCCTATACTCTTTTCGCTTCGGTCTTCTATGAGGCGAGACACCCTGCGGTTTCAAGGAGGCCGGTAATGCGAGTCGGATTGCCAGCTCTGGTGCTTTTCCTATTTTCGCCTTGGGCGACAGCTCAATACAATTGTCCGAAAGGATTTCAATACGCGGGTACGTTATCGGGGACAGGTTCTGTATCGACTCCCTTCGACAAGCGAATAGCCGTGAGATTTCCTGAGAATACGACCTTGGATGCGTCCTTTCAGCAGAAAAAAGTCCATGCCACAAACGGCAAGAGCGGTGCTCGTTCCAGCCTTCGCCCCGAAGACATCCCCAAAGGAGTCTTGATCATTACGTACGGGAAAGAGGACAAAATTACTGACGCGGGATGGGCGGTAAGTGCCCCGGAACTGAAAGGCATTGCGCGAGACGGTACGGGAAGAATCACACGATATGAATTTGGTATGAAGCTCTTTTGCACCGTGAACAGCGGAGGAACGAATCCGATGGTCGGTGAGTGCTCAGTGAATGTGGAGGTCTGCTACAAGCCTTCGCGTTAACGATTTCTATGAAAAAAATCAAAACTCTTCTGGTGTCACTCCTCTTCGTAGCAGCATCGTCTTTCAGCGCAAAGAGTCCGGCGCAGGTCGGCACTGTGGATTGGCAGGCAAGACTCAAACAGCAACTTCCACTTCTTGGGCACCGTAATTGGATTTTGATCGTCGACTCCGCCTACCCTCTCCAGGTGTCCCCAGGGATCGAGACGATCGAGACCGGAGCTGGAGAGCTTGCGGTTACGAGCACCGTGCTTTCGGAGCTCGACCACTCCATTCATGTCACGCCTGTTGTTTATCTGGACGCCGAGCTGCCGCATGTGCCTGAACAGAATTTTGTTGGGTTGAACTCCTATCGGGAAGACCTGAAACGAACTCTCAAGGGGCGCACAATCCGATCTCTTCCCCATGAACAGATCCTCAGCAAGATCGGCGAAACGGGCAAGGAGTTCAAAATTCTAGTCTTGAAAACGACGATGGCGATACCCTACACATCCGTCTTTCTTCAATTGGACTGCAAGTACTGGAGCGAAGAGAACGAACAGAAGCTACGCCAAAGCATGAAGGCATCTTCTCCTCAGTGATTCGGAGTTGAATCGCCGTGGGTTGGGCCTTTCACAAATTTTAGCGTTGTCATTCTTCGGCAACCTGTTATACGTTTGTGTTCGAAAAACCTCATTGCACAATCGTCCGTGCTGCCCCCCGGTGTTGTCGGGCCCTCTAGTTCCCTCTCTGAATGGAAGGTCCAGATGACTCTCAACCCTCGAGTTCTAGTCCTATCTGCAGCGCTGGCGGCTCTGGTTCTTTATCCTTCGCGTCCTGTCTCGGCTTCTCGTGCCGACGGAGATTTTCCTACCGGGTGCCAGGCACTGCCGTCTGCCAGCTCTCCAGGGTTTGAGGCGAAGCTCGACACCTTTATCTTCAACACCTGTTACCAGGCGCCGGGATGGAGGCATGATGCAGACATTCGTTCGTCGGGAGGCGTACATCCGTTTGTAAAGATCTGGTACTCGCCGGAGATATGGAAGTGGATGACAATCGACCAGCGCAGGGGCAATCCGCCGGACGGCGCGATGCTGGTGAAGGAGCAATTTCAGAGCACCGATCCCCAGAGCCAGAAGGCGGAGGAGTGGACCGTCCTGGTGAAGGATTCCAAGGGTTCGCACGATGGATGGTACTGGGCAGGTTTGAGCGCTCCGACCTCTTCTTCAAGCGCAAACACCGGGAACGATGAAAGCTCGAAGCGGAAGGGCGGATCTACGCCGCAGTGCCAGCAGGCTGCGTATCCCAGTATTGGTTTCGGACAATACTGTTTGAACTGCCACGCCTCGGCTGCGGGTTCGACTTCGACGTATGCGAATCCGAGCCATGTCACGGGAGCAGAGCCGCCGCCGCCGAGCTCCGACATTCCTCCAAACGACAACATTCATCACCGGCTGGCGCGCCCGCTGTTTAAGCAGGATGTGATCTCCCCGAGCCCGTGCATGATTCCGGAGTCGTTCGATCACGTAGTGGCAAAAGCGGAGGCGAATCACCCATGGCACTTTGTGACATCGGACCAGTGCACGGGCTGCCACAATGCGACGGGCACGCTTTCGCCGACGACGGCGGAGCTGCCACGCATGCTCTGGCCGAATGCGCTGGCGGACCCGATGGTGAACGTGTCGCCGAACGGCGAATGGCGCTTCTCAATGATGGGGCTTTCGGGGAGAGATCCGATCTTCTTCTCACAACTGAACTCGGAGAATACGCTGCACCCGGTTCTGGAAGGGCATCTGCGTGACGCGAAACCCTTTGTACAGGACCTGTGCCTGAGCTGCCACGGCGTAATGGGAGAGCGGCAGTACAAGGCGGACACCGGCAATTTCTTTACCCGGGCGGAGCTGCTAAAGGTGGATTCGCCTTACGGCGCACTGGCGAGGGATGGGGTCTCGTGCGCAGCCTGCCACCATATCGCGGATGCAGGGCTTGGCGATCCATCGACGTTTACGGCGAAGTTCAATCTCGGGCCAGTGAATGAGATTTACGGACCTTACAAGGACAATGTTGCGACGTACTCGATGAAGAGCGCCATCGGCATGGAGCCGAAGGCTACGGACCAGAACCAGATCGAATCGGCGAAACTTTGCGGATCGTGCCACACCATCGTGCTTCCGGTCTTCCGCGCCGATGGCAGGCAGGCGAGGCAGAACGGTAAGCCGTCGCAGTTCTACGAGCAGACGACCTATGTGGAGTGGCTGAACAGCGACTTCCTGAACCAGAGCTGTCAGAGTTGCCATATGCCGCATGACTACAAGGGCAATCCGCTGTCGTACAAGATCGCGAACATCGAGGACAATACGTTTCCGGCGATCACGACACGCGCGCCGAACCAGGACATCACGCTGGTGAACCGCGACGATTACCATCGCCACGCCCTGCTGGGCATCAACATCTTCGCGCTGGAGATGTTCAAGCAGTTCCGCAGCGAGCTTGGACTGTATCAGCAGGATCCGATGCTACGCAGCCCGAACCAGACGGTACCGGGAATCGACACGGCGATTGCAACCAGCCTGGAGAGCGCATCGCAGAAGACAGCAGTAGTTGAAGTGCAGTCGCTGGGAACAGCGGACGACAAGATTGTCGCCGATGTAAAGATTACGAACCTGGTGGGACACAGCTTCCCTTCGGGAGTCGGCTTCCGACGGGCGTTTGTCGACTTCCAATTGCTGGATGAAGACGGCAAGGTGTTGTGGGAGTCGGGGAAGACGAATGAAGACGGCGTGATCACGGATGGAAGAGGGTTTCCTCTTACGACGGAGTTCTTTACGTTATTCCAACAGAGATACCAGAAGCACCACTGGTTAGAGAATCCGATTCGCCGGGAAGACGAAGTACAGATCTACGAGGAACTGGTGGTCAATCCGGAGGGCTTTCTGACGACGAGCTTTATCGCTCTCGATCACAAGGTTAAGGACAATCGTCTGCAGCCTCGAGGATGGAAGTCGACAGGCCCGTTCGCAGATGAAACCGGTCCGGTAGGTACATGTCTGAGCAAGCGTGGGGGCGGCGATTGCGATCCGAACTACGGTGATGGAAGCGGTACGAACGTTATCCGGTATGAGATTCCGCTCAACCGGAAGACGAACAAGGCGACTTCGGTACGGGCTACGTTGTACTACCAGTCGATTCCGCCGTATTACTTGTTCGATCGGGCGACGGACGCGGTGGGAACGGATACAAATCGCCTGATTCGCTTCACGCGCGAGATCAAGCTCGATAACACTCCGGTGAAAAACTGGAGACTTCCGATCGCTTCGGCGCAGCGACCGCTTGGACTGTGTTGACGGAGGTTGCGAAGACGGGACGATGATTAAGGGAATTACTTCTTGTCGAAGGTGACCGTTGTGAGGATGGAATAGAGGCGTTTACGTACCGCGTTCAGCTCGTCCGGAGTCATGTCGCGGACTCCGCTGACGTCACCGCCACAGAAGTTGTGGATGATGAGATCGAAGCGGTAGCAGGCGTTGTTTCGCAGAGCGGTGTAGATCTCGTCGCGCGATTCGGTGCAGATGGTGCCGTGCTCGTCGTAGCCGTGGGTGAAGGTTGCCCCTGCGACCTGGGTCGTGGTGACGGTGCGGGGCGCCTGCGCGGCGGCCTGGGAGCGGCATTGGGATTCGGTCATGCTAGGAGTGACGCTGAAGTAGAAGAGCGCGCCTGAAAAGGTGGATCTGGGGTGCGGGTTGAAGGCGATGGTCGCAAGACCTCGCATCCGGGTGGCGGGCGGCGCGGTGCGGACATCGAGGGAGAAGGTGCTGAGCTCTGCGTCGCGACGAGTGAGGTTCCATCCGGTGGGGATCTGGAAGGCCACACCGTACTGGGCGTCGTGGAGGGTCGTGGCCGGGGTGGTCTGGACGGATGCGGTGCCTGCGGCCTGCGCGCAGAGATTCGTTGTGGAAAGGGCGGAGAGAAGGAGCGCGAAGATGAAGGGCCTGATCATTGCTTTCTCTTTGACGGTACGGCTCGCTTCGCTGGCTCAGAAGGACGAGGAAGCGCGCATGCGGGGGTTCGCGATGGTGTAGGCGACGTCGGTGAGCAGGTTGACGGCGACGTACGTAAGACCGACGGCGAGGATACAGCCCTGCACGAGCGCGTAGTCGCGGTTGTAGATGGCCGAGATGGTGAGGCGGCCGATTCCGGGCCAGCTGAAGATGGTCTCGGTAACGATGGCTCCGGCGAGCAATGAGCCGAACTGGAGGCCGATAACGGTAAGCACGGGGATGAGTGCATTGCGTAGCGCGTGGCGATAGACGACGGTGCGCTCGGAGAGGCCCTTGGCGCGCGCGGTGCGGATGTAGTCCTGCCCGAGCTCCTCGAGCATAGCGGTACGGACCATGCGGGTGAGTACGGCGGCAAGAGACAGTCCGAGGGTGAGTGCGGGGAGGATGAGATGAACGAGGAAGTCTCCTACGCCTCCATTGCCTGCGGTGGAGACGGGAAGCCAGCCTAGCGTGATGGAGAAGAGGAGGATGAGGATGGGGCCAAGGGCGAAGTTGGGGAAGGACAGGCCGACGAGGGAGAGGACTCCGAGGGTGCGGTCCTGCCAGCGATTGCGATGGAGCGCAGAGGCAATGCCTGCAGGTATCGACGCGGCGATGCCGATGACGAGCGCGGCGAGCGTGAGAGCGAGGGTGTAGGGGTAACGCTGCAGGATGAGATGAGTGACGGAGTCGTGCAGACGAAGTGACTGGCCAAGGTTAGCGTGGAGGATTCCGCGCCAGTAATGGGTGTACTGCTGAAGAAGAGGAGCATCGAGACCGTAGGCGTGGCGAAGAGCGTCGATGTCGGAGGCAGCGGCTCCATCGCCCAGCATCTGGACGATGGGGTCGCCAGGGACGAGGTGAATGAGAAGGAAGACGACGGAGACGACAACCCAGAGAACGGGGAGCGTAAGGAGGACGCGACGGATAGGGTGCCAGTAATTGTGGCGCTGCGCGGCCCTGAGTGGCGCTTCGGGCGAAATATAGGGGTTCCTCGACTCAGCGCTGCGCGCTTCGCTCGGAATGACACTTTTATTGTCGGGGGCATTTTGCTGTGCTTCGCCTGAGTTGCCGCCGTGGTTTTGCGGAGCGTTCTCCTGGTTTCCTCCTGTGGTCATTGCGTGGCTTCCCTGCTCTCTTCTTCGTAGGGCACGAGATCAGGACCGGTGAGGGGTTCCACGTTGATATGACTGATGCGATGGCCCGCCATCTCGGCGACGGTGTATCGGCGGCCATCGTACTCGATGCTCTCACCGGAGGTGGGAATGTGTCCGAGTTCGGCGAGAAGGAAGCCAGCCAGGGTTTCGACGCCGGCCTCGCGGGGAAACTCCCAATGAAGCTGATTGCGGAGATCGCGGAGAGAGGTGGCACCGTCGAGGGTCATGATGCCGGTGGCGTTGGAGAGTGCGGAGCGGGTGATGTCAAACTCGTCATCGAGCTCGCCAACGAGCTGTTCAAGGACATCTTCCGCGGTAACGAGGCCGACGGTCGTGCCGAACTCGTCGACCACGATTGCGATCTGGCGGCGATTCTGCTGAAACTCCTGGAGGAGCTCGATGGCGAGCTTGGTCTCGGGAACGACGACCGGTTGGCGCATGATGTGGCGGAGGGTGATGCCGGACTGTACGCGGCTGCCGAGGGCGAGGGCCACGGAGCGGAGGTGCATAAAGCGGGAGACGTCTTTGGAGTAGAGGATGCCGATGATGTTGTCGGTGCCGGGGCTCGCGGGATCGTAGACGGGGACGCGGGAGTGCTGTTCTTCGACGATGCGCGAGCTGGCCTGCTCGACGGGCATATCTGCGGGCAGAGAGAAGATCTTGCCGCGGGGGGTCATGATCTCGCGAACGACGACGTAGTTGAGCTCGATGGCGCGGTGGATGATCTCCTCCTGAAAGACGGGGAGAAGTCCCATGCGACGCGTAGCAGTGGCGATGAGCTTGAGCTCCTCGGGAGAATGGACGCCGCCTTCGCCGCTGAGAGGAGCACGGAAGAGCCTGAGGACGAAGGCTGCGGAGGAGTTCATGAGCCGGACGATGGGGCGGGTGATGCGAATGAAGACATCCATGGGCCCGGCAACGGCTAGGGCGATGCGCTCGGTTCGTTGAAGCGCGAGGGACTTGGGAACGAGCTCGCCGAGAAGGACCTCGAAGTAGGTAATGAGGGCGAAGGCGATGATGACGGCGAGGGTATGCGCGTAAATCAAGGCATGGGGGGGAAGCTGGTGAAGCCGGTCGCCGGCGAAACGCAGAAGGATGTCGGCGACGGCGGGCTCGCCGATCCAGCCGAGGGCAAGGGAGGCAAGGGTGACGCCGAGTTGCACGGCGGGGAGAAATTCGTCGATGGTGTTCTTGAGCTTAAGAACCGTGACGGCTCCGGGCCGGCCGTGGGCGATGAGCTGCTGGACGCGGGTTTCGCGAACGCTGACCAGAGCGAACTCGGCCGCGACGAAGAAACTGCTGGCCAGGATGAAGAAGGCCACCAGGATGATGCGAAAGAGGATCCACTCAAGCATTGATGACCAGTGTAATAGCTGCACAAAATCAGTCGCCTTCGGTCAAAACGGGCAAAAGATCGAGCAGCTTGCTGGGGGCGTATCCAAGGAGTATTTTTGATGGCAACGGGTTGCTTGAAGGAGAGTGCTATGCGGCTTGCTTCGATGTCATTCGCGCTGTTGTTTACTCCAGTGATTGCGCTGGCGCAGAGCTCCGGATCGCAGTTCCCGGCACCCAATGCGACCTCGTTAAATCTGCCGTCTGGGATGGCAGCTCGGCTCTCGGAAATGACTGGAACGTGTCCGGTTGGTCTGCGCGCCCAGCGTCGTGGCGAAACCAGCATGCTAACGGTCGATGAGAAGGCGCAACGCAAGGCCGGACAGACTGTCCGGCTGATGGTCAATAATCTTCAGGCCAAGAACATTGCTAGTGCGATCGTTCGGGTCCAAGGCTATGACGCGTCACCCCAACTGTTTCCAGTACGAAGAATGAGCCCGACTGGCAAGATGACAAAGACGGTTTCGCTGAAGCTGAATGTCGCCGGAGGAAAGAACGGTGAGGCGGATGTGACCGCAGAGAAGTTCGGATCTATCAGCAGAATCTATCTTGAGTCGATGCAGTATGCCGATGGTACAGAGTGGCGTGCCGACGCGGAGCAGCCGTGCTACGTGGAACCGGATCTGTTGATGCTGGTTGCCGATAGATAGACAGATCCATGTGAAGAGAAAAAGGCTCGGCGCTGCGGTGAGCGTCGAGCCTTTTCTATAAATCTGAACTGCTTACGCGAGAACCTTGGTGACCGACTTGTCGATTGTGTCCTTGGGGACGTAGCCAACGATCTGCTCGGCGACCTTGCCATCCTTGAAGATAAGGAGCGCTGGAATACCGCGGATGCCATAACGCATCGGGGTTGCGGTGTTGGCGTCAACATCCATCTTCATGACCTTGAGCTGGCCCTGGTAGTGGCTGGCCACTTCGTCCACAACGGGAGCGAGAGCGCGACATGGTCCGCACCAGGCTGCCCAGAAATCCACGAGCACAGGCTGCTCTGATTGAAGGACATCTTTCTCAAAATTCGAGTCGCTAACTTCGGTTACGAACTGACCTGCCATCTATCTTCCTCCGAGGAATTGCTCTTGCGATTGCCACCCAAGCTGGCCGAGCAACCTTCACAATAATAGATGCGCGAAGGCGATTGTGGTTTCAAATCTGGACAACGAGTGTAGAAAACTGGAACCTCTCTCCCCAAAAGGAACCGGATTTGTCAAGGTCTGGTGGATCTGGAAAGGGTATGTCCCAATCTGTGTTGTACATCCGTGACGGTATCGGCAAATACGGGGATTCTTCCACTCCCCTCGGCGCTTCGCTTGCTCGAGGTCGCTCAGAATGACGCTAAGGAGAGCTTTCAGGATGACAGCAGGAAAGGCATTAAGTAGGAAACGCCCGGACCCCTGAAAGGGGTCAACGGGCGCTGTAGCAGCCCTCCCCAGAACTGCTTACACGCTCAAGGTACGCAAGTTAAGGGAGAACGTAAAGAAATCTTAAGTAACTAAATACAGATTACCCGGTTGACAATGGTGCAAAATTCCCAAATTGGGATATTGCCCCACTTGCAATGGTAGTTTCGAGGATTTCTACGTCTGAATCCTGGGAGGCTTGGCGGATAGCGGACAGGACAGAAGCAGAGGATTCCTCCGTAAAAAGCAGAACAGATGGTCCGGCCCCACTGAGCGCAACTCCGAGAATTCCGGGAGTTCCCGAGAGAGGAAGCAGACGGGCAAGCAGTGGGCAGGCCTCCATGCGGTAGGGCTGGTGGATGCGATCCTGCATCGCAGAAGCCAGCAGATCAGCCCGACGTTGGGCGAAGGCAGAGACCAGCAACGCTGTCGCCTGGATATTGGCTACCGTATCTTCGCGAGAGTAGCGGTCGGGAAGCAGAGCTCGGGCCTTGCTGGTGGAGAGGCTGGCCGAGGGGAGCGCCAACACGAGATTCCAGTTTAAGTTATCTGTGTATGTCGCTGTCTTTACAGCTCCATCTCGCATCGCCGATACGGTCATTCCGCCATGAAAACAGGCAGCGACATTGTCCGGATGCCCCTCTCGACGGCAAGCCTCTTCAAGGATCTGCTGCGGAGTCCAGCCGAGCTCGCCGAAGTGATTGGACAACATGACCCCCGCCAGCAGGGCGGCGGCGCTCGACCCGCAGCCCATGCCCAGCGGAATCTGGTTATGGAGCTTCAGATGAAGGCGCGGGGAGAATTTGCCGGCACTTGCTAAAACGTCGACGTAGGTCGTCAGGATGAGATTGTTCTCGATTGCCGAACAGGCGGCTGCATCGCGGCCCGTGGCATCGATGTGGAAGGCCCCGGAGTCGGCGACGCGGGCCTCGATGGTGAGATAGAGCGCCATGGCGAGGCCGAGCGCATCGAAGCCGGGACCCAGGTTGGCAGAGGTGGCGGGAAGTCGGAGATGAAGCGGAGGTATGGTCATACTTGATCCGAAGGACGAGCTGTTTTGCACCATTCGAGCGAACCGCAGGTCCTTCGACTGCGCCTGGCGCATATGCGCCAGGCTTCGCTCAGGATGACACTTTTGTTAAGAGTAGCGCGGCTTCTTTATGCGTGAACCAGCTTCATCTGTGACTCCAACTCGCGGAAGACTGTGTCCGTATCAGGCTCAAGGACGATGGGAGGCTTGCGCAACGCGGTGTGGAGGGCCTGATCGGATGAGGAGATCTGAGAGTTCTCCTGATCGGTAAAGAGTTCGCCGCGATGGTAGTCGATGGTGTAGTTGGAGTCCTTGAGGGTGTGGCCGGTGAGGATGAGCACGACGCGCTCTTCCCTGCCTATCTTGCCCTGCGCGACGAGTTTTTTGAGGCCGGCGAGGGTGACGGCGGAGGCGGGCTCGCAGCCGACGCCTTCGAAGCCGATCTCAGCCTTGGCCAGTGCGATCTCCTGCTCGGAGACCTGCTCGCACCAGCCGCCGGTAGTGCGAAGCGCGCGAAGAGCCTTACGCCAGGAGGCCGGGTTTCCAATGCGGATGGCGGTGGCGCGGGTATTGGCCTTGACCGGGATCAGCTCGGTCCCGTTGTTTTCCTGGAGGCTGCGATAGAGGGGGTTGGCTCCCTCGGCCTGGATGATGCTGACCTTGGGGACACGGGAGATGAGGCCGAGATGATGCATCTCGGAGAAGCCCTTGGCCAGTGCGGAGCCGTTGGCTAGATTGCCGCCGGGAACGATGATGTGCTCGGGGACCTGCCACTCGAGCTGCTCGAGAAGCTCGAAGGCGGGGGTCTTCTGGCCTTCAAGGCGGTAAGGGTTCACGGAGTTGAGCAGATAGATGGGAAAGCGGCTGACGAGCTCGGTGAGGACCCGAACGCAGCCGTCGAAGTCGGTGCGGAGCTGTACGGTGAGCGCACCGTAGTCCATGGACTGGGAGAGCTTGCCCCAGGCGATCTTACCTTCGGGGATAAAGACGATGGAGCGCAGGTCGGCGCGGGCGGCATAGGCGGCCATGGCAGCGGAGGTGTTGCCGGTGGAGGCGCAGGCGACCCACTCGAAGCCCCGCTCGCGGGCGACGGAGAGGGCGGCGGTCATGCCGGTGTCCTTGAAGGACCCGGTGGGATTCATCCCCTGGTGCTTGGCAAGGATCCAGTTAAGGCCGAGGGCCTTCGAGGCGCGGGGAAGGTCGTAGAGGGGCGTGTTGCCCTCGCGAAGGGTCACGACGTTGTCGAGGTCGTCGAGGATGGGAAATAGGTCTCGGAAGCGCCAGACGCCAGACTGGTCGATGGGCATCGTGGAGGTGCGGCGCTCCTGCCAGAGCCAGCGAAGCGCGCTGACATTGGGCAGATTGCTGTCGGACGCGGGAGTATCGCCATTGGGCAAGGAGGACCAGGGATAAATGACGTCATAAAGTCCGTTGCAATCGGGGCAGCGGAATATGCTATTGACAGCGCTGCCGGCAATTCTGGCGCCGCACTCTGTGCATCGGAGCTGATGTGTCGCGACTTTCATGGTTTCAGCTAGGGTATCGTACTCGGCGAGGTCAGCCAAAGGGCCGCCGATGGACATTGGGGTTATCGATGGCTTTGGGCGCGCTTGCAATGGCTTCTCCGCTGTGGGCGCAGCAGGCGAAAAAGGAGCTCCGGGTGGCGGCGGCGTCGGACCTGCAGCCGATTTTACCGGTTTTGGCAGAACGCTATGAGAAGGCCACCGGCGTAAAGCTTTTAGTCAGTTACGGTTCGTCGGGAAACCTCGCGACGCAGATTATCAACGGAGCGCCGATGGATTTGTTTCTGGGCGCGGACTTCGTCTTTCCTGAGAAGGTGGTTGCGGCAGGTCTGGCGGACGGAACTGCCCCGACCCAGTATGCCCGGGGGACGCTGGTACTGTGGGCGCGCAAGGATTCTCCGTTGCAACCGATCAGCCTGGATTCACTGACGGATAAGCGGGTAACGGCCGTGGCGATAGCAAACGATCTTCACGCTCCTTATGGGCGGGCCGCGGTGATGGCTCTGCAACGGTTGAAGATGTACGACACGGTGAAACCGCACCTGGTAATCGCGGAGAACATCGCGCAGGCGGCGCAGTTCGTTGAGTCAGGCAACGCGCAGCTGGGGCTGATCTCGCTAACGGCGGCGAGCACATCGAAATTTCAGGCAGAAGGAACTTTTGTCCGCGTGCCACGATCGACATATTCGCCGATCATGCAGTGCGCGGTGGTGATGAAGACATCTGACCGCCGAACCGAGGCGCACGCATTTCTGGACTGGCTGTTGAAGTCGGAGGTGCAGGCGAGCCTAGTGCCGATGGGGCTGGAGCCGGTGCGGTAATTGCGTCCGCCTGTTATCCCAATCGCTCTGTGTAGACTTGCGCTGTATGGATCTTGAAGCCCTTTGGCTGACGCTGCGGCTGGCAGCGAGCACGACGGCGATTCTGCTGCTGATTGCAGTGCCGCTGGCGTGGTGGATTGCATCGGGCCATGGGATGGCGAGGGCACTGGTGCAGGCAGTGGTGGCGCTGCCGCTGGTGCTGCCTCCGACGGTGCTGGGGTTTTATCTGCTGGTAGTGATGGGGCCTCTCACGGCGCCTGGGCGGCTGTTGATCCGCGTGTTCGGGCATCCTCTGGCCTTCAGCTTCGGGGGATTGCTGATCGGCTCGGTGCTGTACAGCCTGCCGTTTGCGGTACAGCCGCTGGTAGCGGGATTCGAGGCGGTGGATCGCGGATATGTTGAAGCAGCGGCGGGACTGGGAGCTTCGCCGTGGAGGGTGTTTGTTTCGGTCATGCTTCCAATGGCACGCGGTTCCCTGCTGACCAGCACGGTGCTGACGTTTACCCATACGGTGGGTGAATTTGGCGTGGTGCTGATGCTGGGGGGAAATATTCCTGGGGCGACGCGGACGCTTTCGATCTCACTGTACGACCTGGTTCAGGACGGGAACTACGCGGCTGCAAACCGAACGGCGCTTGCGCTGGTGGGGTTCGCGATCGTCGCGTTAGTGGTGATCTATCTGCTCCCGAGCGTGCGCAGGAGCGATGGAAGGCAGGCCGACGTTGTCCGATAAAGTGCTGAGCGTAAGGATGAAGCATCGCGTAGGCGGAATTGCGCTGGATGTGGATTTTTCCCTGACCGAGCCGTGGACGGTGCTGTTCGGGCCTTCGGGCAGCGGAAAGACGACCGTGCTGCGGGCGATTGCCGGGTTGATTCGACCAGCGGATGGGCGAATTGTTAAAGGCAGCGAGGTGCTGTCGGATAGCTCTGCGGGAGTCTTTCTTCCGACCTATCGACGTCCTGTGCGCAGTGCTGCGCAGACGGCGTGGTTGTTTCCACACAAGACGGTGCGTGAGAATTTGCAATATGGCTGCGGCTCGCGAACAAAGGCCGATGATGTGCGAAAGATTACCGAAGAGGCGATGTCGTTGTTTCGTATTCTCGAGCTCGCGGATCGAATGCCGAACGAACTGAGCGGAGGCGAGAAGCAGCGGACTGGGGTTGCGCGAGCACTTGTATCGGCAATGACGTTCGACGGACCGGATCAACCGCTGCTACTGCTGGACGAGCCCTTCACGGGTCTCGATGCCGCGTTGCGGGATGAACTTCTGCTGGGACTGAAAGAGCGCCTTGGACGACGGAAGGTACCTGTCCTGTCGGTAACCCACTCTCTTGGAGAGGCGTTTCAATTGGCGGCGGAGGTCATCAAGATTGCTGACGGAAAGATTCTGGAGCAGGGACCGGCGGAGGTGGTGTTGGCTCGAGAACGGCACCGGCTGCTGGAGCAGCTTGGAATAAATGCCAACGGGTGATCCGTCGATCTAGCCAAGCTGAACGGGTTCCTGCTCGAGCCGGATTCCGAAGAGGGCCTTTACTTTTTGCTGGATTGCGTCGCGCAGAACGAAGATATCGGTGGCGGTGGCGCTGCCTCGATTTATAAGCGCAAGGGTGTGGCGGGAGGAGATTCCAGCGTTGCCCATGACGTATCCCTTGACGAAGCCTGCCTGCTCAAGGAGCCATGCGGCGGGCAGTTTGAGGTGATCGTCTTTTGCGGGCCAGTGGGGGATCTTCTCCTGGGGGAGATTGAGAGCTGAAGCTATGCGCTCAAGGATCGCTCGCTCGACGATGGGGTTCTTGAAGAAGGAACCTGCTGAGCGGGAGTCGGGCTCGCCTTCGACGATCAGCATGCCTTTGCCATGGCGGATCTCGCGGACGACGTGGTAGACCTCGAGGGGCGTGGGCTGGGCAGCACCGAAGCGTCGGGTGAGGTCGGCGTAGGTGAGCTGCGGCTTGCGTGACGGGTCGAAGCGGAAGGTGACCGCGGTGACGATGTAGCGGTCGCGATGGGTGGTGTTGAAGATACTGCGGCGATAGGCGAAGCCGCATTCTGTGTTTGAGAGATCGATGAAGCGTATGGTTTCGAGATCGAGAGCTCGGACCGATGTAATGGTTTCGGCGACTTCCTGCCCGTAGGCGCCTACATTCTGGACGGGGGTTCCGCCGACGGTGCCGGGGATTCCGGCGAGGCACTCGATGCCGCTGATTCCCTGCTCACAGACGGAAAGAACGAAGGCGTTCCACTCGATGCCAGCGGGGACGGTGTAGTCGATGTGGCTGTCGCGTGGCGCTGGAACAATGGGGCTGTCGAGGGCAATATGCAGGACGAGGCCATCAAAACCGGTATCGGCAACGAGGAGATTGCTCCCGCCGCCGAGGATAAAGGTTTTCAGCGAGTGGTGGCGGGCGTAGGCGAGGGCTTCGAGCAGCTCGGCTTCAGTGCGGACGTCGCAGAAGAAGCGGGCAGGACCACCAATCCCGAGGGTCGTGAAAGGGGCTAAGGGGATGTTTTGTTGGATCCGGATCGTGGTGGACTGCACGGGTTTGAGGGTACATCAGGGAGGGTCCCGAGGCGAGGATGACGCTGTTTGGAGCAACCCGGTACAATAGAAAAGAAGGAACGTGCCTTATTGCAGGTTCGCAATCTTCAAGGGGGAAGGCTTATGTATCCAGAGATTATGGTGATTCCGATGCGCGAGGAGCTGACGCGCGCGGGGGTGAACGAGGTTCGCACAGCGGCTGAGGTAGACACGGCGCTGGCACAGCCCGGAACCACAATGGTTGTCGTGAACTCGATCTGCGGTTGCGCGGCAGGCAAGATGCGGCCTGGCGTCCGGCTGGCGATGCAGCATGCAACCAAGCCGGATCACTCGGTAACGGTGTTCGCAGGCCAGGACCGCGAGGCAACCGAGAAGGCGCGCGGCTACTTCGGCGGACATCCGCCCACGTCGCCAGCGATTGCGATTCTGCGCGACGGGCAGCTGGTGTACCTGATGCAGCGCTCCGCCATCGAGACCTCGACGGCACCGGCGATTGCGCAAGAGCTGACCCGCGCCTTCGATACTTACTGCGCGACCACAACCGCGTAGAAGCGACGCTGAAGCTTCAGGCCGGATATCGGGTTCGCCCCGGTATCCGGCTTTTCTGTTTTTTGCGCCTCATCCTGAGGCCGGGCCTGCCGATAGATGGAAGTAACATGACCACCTCCGGCTTCGTCCCTGCTGGCATCTCGCAGGCATCTTTCGACACTTCCCCACTCTCGACTGAGATATCTGCCGGGGCGGCTACCTTGGCAGGCGATGGAGCTGCCATGCGACGGCTGCGTCTGCAGATTGAACGGATCGGGCCGCATTTCCGCACCGTTCTGGTCCGTGGAGCGGTCGGCACCGGCAAGGAACTGGTTGCGCGGGCGCTGCATGCGAAGAGCGACCGGGCCGGGGGACCGTTTGTCATCTGCCATGCGGCCAGAATTTCAGAGATCGACGAAGAGGCGCATAGTGGCGATGTGATCCAGGCCATGGCGGAATCGGCACAAGAGGGAACACTATATCTGGATGGCGTGGAGGAGATGAGCGCCCGCGCACAGAAAAGGCTTCTGCGGCTCCTGGATCGGAAGACGGCACCAAGAACGATTGCGGCAAGCAGCCAGGATTTGCGCGTTCTGGCAGCAGCAGGAATTTTTCGCCAGGATGTCTATCATCGGCTCGCGATGATCGAGATCACACTTGAACCTCTGCGACAACGAAAGGAAGACATTCCGACGCTGGTGATGCATTTTCTGAAGCGGTTTGCTTCGCAATACAAAAAACCGGTCGATGCCATTGCTCGCGATGCGATGGAGAAGCTGTTGCTGCACGAGTGGCCGGGGAATGTTCGTGAGTTGGAGAATGTCCTGCACAACGGCGTGCTTCAGTGCGAGGATACGATGTTGAGCATGGCAGATCTGTCTTTGCCTACAGGGGCGGCAGGGGCGACGGGAGCAGCCCTACCCATAGAGCTGCGACAGAGCGAGCCGCCGATGCGATTGCAGGACGTGATCGACCGGCACGTTCTGCGCGTGTTGCGCGAATGCTCCGGGAACAAGGTGCGAGCGGCGGAGGTGCTGGGAATCAGCCGGTCAACGCTTTACCGGATGCTGGAGGGATGCTCGGCGCAGGCCGGTGAATCTCACCTTTGAGGCGCTCGCAAGATACACTGACCGATGAAGGTTGAGGTGTTCATGAAGAGATTTTCTTCGGTCCGGGCTCGGGTTACGGCTGGTGTTGTAGTGCTTTCATTGGGTGGAATTGTGCCACTCCACGCGCGAGGACAGGCGGGGCCGCTGGGACAGCCCGCTGCGGCGCAGAAGGCTCCACAGACCGCGGAGGAACGCAGCAAGGCCCTCGCTGCCCTGTTCGACGAGATATGGCAGGACCGTCTGAAGCACTCGCCTGAGTTTGCCTCGTTCCTTGGCGACAAGCGATACAACGACCAGTGGAGCGACTACTCGGTGAAGGAGGTAAACGCCTCTCTGGAACGGGGACGCGTCTTCCTGGAGCGGTTGAGCGAGATCGACGTGACAGGGCTGAAGCCGCAGGAGGTGCTTTCGCGTGACCTGATGATCCGCGACCTGACGGATGCGCAGGAGGGTGCTCATTTCAAGGAGTGGGAGATGCCGGTGAACCAGTTCAGCGGCTTCCACACCGACATGGTGCAACTGGTCAGCAGTCTGTCGTTTGAGAACGTAAAGGACTATGACGATTACATTGCGCGCCTGAAGGCGATTCCTACTGTCTTCTCGCAGAACATGACCAACATGCAGCTGGGAATGGACGAGAGACGTGTTCCTCCCGCGTTCCTGCTTGAAAAAGTGGTCACGCAAACGGAGGCACTGGCTACGCAGAAGCCTGAGGAGAGCCCTTTCGCGCAGCCACTCAAGAAGTTTCCGGCATCGATGAGTGCGGCCGATCGTAAGCGTGTCTCTCAGGAGATGGCGGAGGCGATCGTAAACACTGTGCTTCCCACTTATGGACGCTTTGCACGATTTCTGAAGGCCCAGTATGCTCCAGCCGGACGCAAGGAGCCGGGCGCGTGGTCGCTGCCCGATGGGGATGCCTACTACGCCTATCGGGTTCGCCAGAGCACTACGGAGGATAAGCCCCCTGCCGAGATTCACCAGATTGGCCTGGATGAGGTCAAGCGCGACGAGACCGAGATGCTGGCCATCGTCAAGAAGCTGGGGTTCCAGGACATCAAGAGCTTCAGCGCCGCAATGAAGACCAATCCCAAGCTGCATCCGGCGTCGAAAGAAGCATTGCTGGATGCTTACAAGGGCTATATCGCGAAGATGCAGCCGAAGCTGCCGGAGCTGTTCGGCATATTGCCGAAGGCGCAGCTGGAGGTGCTTCCGGTGCCTGCTTACATCGAAAAAGACCAGTCTGCGGCGTATTACTACCCCAGCAGCCAGGATGGAAAGCGTCCGGGTAAGGTTTACGTGAACACCTACAACTTCGCGGAACGCTCCCTGGCGCCAGTCGAGGCTGTCTCGTACCACGAGGGGATTCCCGGACATCATCTCCAGACCTCGATTTCGCAGGAGCTGACGGGCCTGCCTACCTTCCGCAAGCAGGAGTACTTTACGGCCTACACGGAGGGCTGGGGCCTCTACAGCGAGAGGCTGGGCAAGGATCTTGGCTTCTACCAGGACCCCTATAGCGACTATGGGCGGCTGGAGGCGGACATCTGGCGGGCGATCCGGCTGGTGGTCGATACCGGTGTCCACTCCCAGCACTGGACCCGACAGCAAATGGTGGACTACTTCCACGAACACTCCGCCATCGACGAGACGAATGTGCAGGCCGAGGTAGACCGCTATATCGCGTGGCCGGGGCAGGCGCTTGGCTACAAGATGGGCCAGTTGAAGATCCTCGAACTACGGCAGAAGGCAAAGACGGAGCTGGGACCGAAGTTCGATCTGAAGGGATTTCACGATGCTGTGCTGGATTCCGGAGCGCTGCCTATGGACCTGCTGGAGAAGCAGTTGGATGCATGGATCGCGGCACAGAAGAAGTAGCTGGTTTTTCCTGGTTCGGCGCTCACCCCTAACCAGGAAAAACCGCAGATCCTTCGACTCGCGGCTCCGCCCACTCGCTCAGGATGACACTTGGAAGCGAGTCTCATCCATCGAGTTCAGGGAGAGTTGCATCAGGCAATTTTCCTGAACGCGGCAATACGGTCTGATAGCCTTTTGAGATGAGCGAAGAGACATATGAAGTGATAGCGCCTGCCCCGGCCATGCCCCAGCTGCGCGTGGCGATTCTGGGCACCGGCAAGATGGGCGGCATCCTTCTGCAGGCGTTCCTGAAGAACAACCTGCTGGGAGCCGACCAGATCTTTGCCACGGTCCATCATCCAGAGCGTGCACAAGCACTCTCTGTGCAGTATGGCATTGAGATGTCTACAGATAACCTGGCTGCAGCCAGCCAGGCGGATGTGATTCTGCTGGGCGTGAAACCGGTCCAGGTCCCAGCGCTGGTCGAACAGATCCGGCCCGCGCTCTCAACGGAGAAGCTGGTCCTCTCGATTGCGGCCTCCGTCAAGACACGCAGCATTGAAGACGTTGCAGGATGCGATCTTGCGGTCATCCGCGCCATGCCCAATACTCCTGCCATGCTGGCGGCTGGCATTACTGCGCTTTGCGCGGGAAGATTCGTATCGGAACCACAGATGGCCATTGCCCAGAGGATCTTCCAGACGGTAGGCCGCACCGTGGTGGTCGATGAGAAGCATATGGACGCAGTGACGGGTCTGTCAGGCTCGGGACCGGCGTTCCTTTACATCATCATTGAAGCCCTGGCGGAGGCTGGCGTAAACGTTGGCCTGCCGCGCGATGTGGCGACCCTGCTGGCGGCGCAGACGACACTGGGCTCGGCACGCATGGTGCTCGAGACGGGCTATCACCCGGCGCTGTTGAAAGATGCGGTAACGACACCTGCGGGCTGTACGGTGGACGGCATCCTTGAGCTGGAGGAAGGCGGACTGCGCGTCACCTTGATCAAGGCCGTTAAACGCGCTACGCAGCGAGCGAAGGAGCTGGCGAGCGGGTAGAGGGCGGCACCTTTCATCCCGGCAGGAGGCAGCATCCTGCTCGTAGAATAGAACTATGGCCACAACGACCGCGATTACCGTGAAGAAAGCTCCAAGCAAACTAGTGCGCTATGCATGGGCCGTGGTGGCATACAACATCCTGGTAATCCTATGGGGAGCCCTGGTGCGGGCGACGGGGTCGGGTGCGGGCTGTGGCAATCACTGGCCCCTGTGCAATGGGCAAGTGGTGCCGCTTGCGCCTCGGATCGATACGATCATCGAGTTCACGCATCGATGCATGACTGGCGGATCGACGTTCGCCGTGGCAGGCCTTCTGCTGTGGACATTTCGCTCCACGGTAAAGGGTGCCGCGGCGCGCACGATGGCCGTCATCTCGACCGTGCTGCTGGTGAACGAGGCTATCCTTGGGGCGCTGCTGGTGAAGCTGGGCTACGTAACCGGAAATCAGTCCGTGGGCCGCGTGGTGATGCTGTCCATCCACTTGAGCAACACGCTGTTGCTGCTTGGAGCGCTGACACTAACCGCTGTAATGCTGTATACGGGACAGAGCACGCGCGAACTAAGGTTGCGCGGAACAAAGGCGGCTTGGACGATTGCCGGACTGGCCGCAACGATCGTGGTGGGAGTCAGCGGGTCGCTGGCGGCGCTGGGCGATACGCTTTTTCCAGCCTCAAGTTTGCGCGCGGCGTTTGAACAGGATATCTCCTCGAGTTCTCCGCTCCTGCTGCGGCTGCGTGGCATACACCCTTTGAGTGCGGTGATCGCTGCTGTTTTTGTGGTCTGGATCGTACGCGAGGCAAGACGTACAGGTGCGCACCGCTTGGCGACAGCGGTACTTGCTCTGTTGGGTGCACAGTTTCTGCTGGGATTGGTGGACGTCGCTTTGCTGGCGCCGACATGGATGCAGATCCTGCATCTGCTGGGGGCTGATCTTTACTGGACTGCGTTGGTCGCATTGGCGGCAAAGACAGTTTGGCCGCCTTCGCTCCGTAACGTCTGAGCACCAATCGGGGGATGAAAAGACGAGAGCCCATCTTCCGATGGGCCCGTCACATAAAAAAACAGAGAAGTTGTTATTTCCCTGTTACCTTGTCAGCCGCTTTCTTGGTCCCGTCTGCGGTCTTGCCGGCTACTTTCTTGGTCCCGTCGGCGGTCTTATCGGCCACGTCCTTGGTCCCGTCGGCGGTCTTGTGGTACGCCTTTTTGGTCCCGCTTGCGGTCTTATCGTAGGCCTTTTCCGTTCCCTCGGCGGTCTTGTGGTACACCTTCTTCGTTCCCTTGGTTACGCCGTGCGCAGTATCTTTTGTCGCGGACTTGGTTTCACTTCCGGCCTTCTTCAAATCCTGCGAAGCATCCTGAGCGACTGCGCAGAGGGAAAGCGAGGTTGCCAGTGCGAGTGTAAAGATTCCAAACTTTACAGTTTTCATTTTTCTATCTCCTGCCGTGCCGGGCTTCAGACACGGTCTGCTAAAAATATAGCCCGGAGCCCGGCCATACGGCTATGGCGTCCCGCATTCGCCGCGAGCAGTTATTCCGCCGGCCTGCGGAGCTGTTGATTCTTTAGAAGCAGCTCTGCAACCAAGCGTTGCAGCCGGTTATTTTCGATCTCCAGTTCGGCGATCCGGGCTTTGGTCGCGACCGGGGCCAGGGACAGATCGCCATCAAACGCATTGGGAAGGGTTGTCACGGGATACCCGGAACTGGTGGATGCGACCTTAAGGCCTTCTTTATTCGTCATAAAATAGCTCCGTTTATAGGACCAGAGAATCGGCAAGCGGCGGCTGGCCTCCATCAGGGCTCCACAGGACGATTGAACGGACGCCGGCCGCAGCGCATGCCTTCTCGAAATCGTTCCCGCTCTTCTGGGCTCATCTGTTCAACACGCTCGCGCATGCCTTTATTCCACCGACCACCGGAGTGGCGATGAAAACCGCCGAAGAGAATCTTGGCGAGGACGAGCAGGCCGAGGGCCTGCCAGAAGGTAAGCCTGTGCCAACCGAAGAGCCCCGGCATCAAAGCGTTCCATAGCTCCTTGACGATGAAGCCAAAAGCGGTCGCCGCTACGAGCACGAACAGCAGAATTTTGATTGCCTTTTCAGCTTTGTGAGGTTGCATTCGTTTCTCCTTACTTAGGTAGTCCAGATTCGATTGGTTCATCCCTCGGCTCCCAGACCGTCATAGAACGACTGCAGGCGCCGCCGGAGGTATTGAACGGCGTATCGTTTGCGGGAGAGGAGGGTGTTGATACTGATGCCTGTCTTTGCGGCGTAATCCTTGAAACTCGTTCCCATAACTTCGTTTTCGATAAAGATCTCGCGCTGCTCGGCGGGCAGCTCCTCGAGGGCTTCTTCAAGGGCCTCGAGCATGAGGCTGCGCGCATAGGCAGCATCTGGTCCTTCCCCGGCAGAGGGCAAGAGGTCTTCGAGCGTCAAAGATCGATCCTCGCCGTCTATCGCCGCGGGATCATTCAGCGATCCGGGACGCGCGCGACGGAACAGATCTACCATGCGATTGCGAGCGACACGAAAGAGCCAGCCGCTGACGTGCTCGATCGGCTTCATCATCCGGTAGGCCGATAACAGCTCGTAGAAGACGTCCTGAAGGATATCTTCTGCTTCCCCGGTGTCTCCCACGTAGCGACGTATGAAGCTGCGCAGACGAGGCTTGTCGCGCTCCATGGCCTCGGAGAAGAGGCGATCCTGTTCGGAGAGTCTCCAACCGTCGATGGGAACCTGGGGCATCTGCTGGAAAGACGTTTCGGAGGAGAGGAATATTGTAATCCGGGCAAAAGAAATTTCTGCCAGCCGACATTTGCCGGATTGTTCACATTCGGATAGACCGGGTGCGGTAAGCTCGTAGACCTCTATGAGTGCTGAAAATAAAACCCCAACCGCGAGAACAAAAGTCATGGGAAGGAAGAAGGCAGCCGATTCGGCTCCAACCACGGAGAGCTTCTTCTTCAACCGCGATGAGTCCTGGATGAAGTTTAACCAGCGGGTTCTGGAAGAGGCGCAGGACCCTGAGAACCCGTTGCTGGAACGGGTAAAGTTTCTAGCGATTACCGCAAGCAACCTGGATGAGTTTTTCGAGATTCGAGTAGCGGGCTCGTTGCAGCGCATTGAGGAGGGCTACAACCAGCCCCTTCCCCCCGATGAGGGCGGAATGACGCCGCAGGAGCGGTTGGACCAGTTGAGCGAACGGATGACTGAGTTTGTGACGGCGCAGTATCAGTGCTGGAACGAACTTCTTCCCGCCATGGACAAGGAGAAGATCCGGGTTCTGCGATGGGAAGATCTAAGTGACGCAGCGCGCAGCCAAGCTCTGCAGTTCTATGCCAATGAAGTCGATCCTCTTCTTACACCGGTCACCATTGATCCGTCGCATCCTTTTCCGCGCGTGCTGAACAAGGCTCTCTGTCTCGGACTTCTGCTGCGGCACAAGCGAAAGCTAACTGGAGCGAGAAGTATCCCGGCAGCGCTCGGGGTGGTTACGGTACCGCGATCTCTTCCCAGGCTCATTTGCCTGCCGTGCGAAGAAGGCTACAGCGACTTCATCATGCTGCACGAGTTGATCGAGTCGCAGGTGGAGAAGATGTTCCGCGGCTACGAGGTCTTGACGCGCGCTGCCTTTCGCGTCACTCGCAATAGCAACCTGTACATGCAGGAAGAGGAGTCGCGCTCTGTACTGGAGAGCGTGCGTAGCGAGCTCCATAACCGGCGCAAGGGCGATGCGGTCCGCCTGGAGATCGAGAGCAGCGCTCCGGAAGAGATTATCGAGCGGCTGAGAATCAATTTCGAGCTCGATCCCTGGCAGGTCTTCAAGACGGATGGGCCGGTGAACCTATCGCGACTGATGAACCTCTACTACGAGGTGAAGCGGCCAGCACTGAAGTTCCCGCCGTTTGTGGGCAAGGAGTTCAGGCTCAGCGCGAAGTCTACCGATATCTTTGACGAATTGAGAAAACGAGATGTGATGCTTCACCATCCCTTTGACTCCTACTCGGCAGTCGAGGGTTTTATTGAAGCCGGCGCGGTAGATCCATGCGTCATCTCCATGAAGCAGACACTCTACAGGACCAGCAAGGATTCTCCTATCTTCCGGGCTCTGATCGAGGCGGCGCAGAGCAAGGACGTAACCGTTGTCGTGGAGCTGATGGCGCGCTTCGATGAGGACTCCAACATTCGCTGGGCTCGAGAGCTGGAAGATGCGGGAGTTGGTGTTTACCACGGAATCTTCGGCTACAAGACGCACTGCAAACTCGCTCTTCTGGTCCGTCGCGATCCGGATGGCGTGGTGCGACGATACGCCCACCTTGGAACAGGCAATTACAACCCGGTCACGGCCCGGTTCTACACCGATATCAGCCTGCTTACATCGCGCATTGAACTGACGTCGGCCGTCCAGAAAGTGTTCAACCACCTGACGGCAGACACCGAGTCGACCAACTACGACCCCCTCCTGGTGGCTCCGATTACCCTGGCGGACAAGCTGGTTGGGTTGATCGAACGGGAGGCGGAACACGCTAAGGCAGGGAGACCTGCTGCGATCGTCGCCAAGATGAACGGTCTGATCGACCGGCGCACGGTCGAATCGCTTTATGCCGCATCCCGGGCCGGAGTGGAGATTGACCTGATCGTTCGTGGTATGTGTTCGCTACGACCGGGTGTAAAAGGGTTGAGCGAAAGTATACGGGTCCGCAGCATCGTTGGAAGATTCCTGGAGCACAGCCGCATCTTCCACTTCGCGAACGGAGGCGAGGACGATCTTTACTGCGGCAGCGCAGATTGGATGCCTCGCAATCTTGTAGAGCGCTGCGAGGTTGTTTTTCCGGTCGTCCAGGTTGATCTGAAAAAGCGGCTGAAGGATGAGATTCTCAAAGCCTATTTGAACGACAACACCAAGGCACGCCTGTTACAGCCGGATGGCCAGTACGTACGAGCCCCGAAACACGGAACTCCATTCACGGCTCAGGACTACCTTATGGGTCTTGCGGAAGGTAGTGAAGAGAAGACCGTCATACGGAAGTTCGCCGGAGATTAATCCAGCGAGACGTCAGTCGAAGAAGAGGCTGTCCTGTGCGAATCCCGTTCGCCGGACAGCCTCTCTTCTGTTTTTAATTCACCTTCAAGGCGACGACCGAGGTGTGAACCAGCCCGTTCGCCGCAGTGGCTATCACATTGAGCGTATAGGTGCCAGGACGGGCATTCGTCGTGGCTGGCCCGGTTGGATTTCTGATACTGCTGCCACCGCCACCGCAGCCGGAGACGCTGAAGACTCCTACTGAAAGCAGGAGCGCCACAAGAGGTGTAAACCGGCGACGCTTCGGCAAGACCAGCAGGAAGATTCCAGCCAGCGCTGTTCCGGAGCCGACGGCATACCAGGGTGAGCGCGAGCCGGGTTGAGCGTTGGGCGAGTTCGAGGCCGTCGCGCTCTGGGCAGCCGTGATGACCAGGGTTGTCGTGGCTGGAGAGCCGGAAACGGTAACCGGCGAGGCCGAAAAGGAGTAGTTCGCGGCGATCGACGAGGTCGCGGCGACCGTGAAGGAGACCGCGCCGGAAAATCCGTTCGCTGGCGTCACGGTAAAGGTGATTCCACCGGCCGTGGCTCCGGAGTTGACGGCAACCGCCGGAGTACATGGGGTGAGGGCGAAGTCCGGGCTGGTGGTGGAGACGAAGTCGGCTACCAGGGTTCCCTTTGAGGCGGCATAGGTGCCGTCGCCCGAGTAGATGGCGTTGACGGTGTGTCCCCCTGTAGCGGAGGACGGGCTAAGCTGATAGGTCGCCGTTCCATTACTAAGCTGGATGGCAGAATCGCCGGCCGGGATGGCGCCATCGACGAGAATCTGTACCGTCCCGGTAGGTGCGGCCAGGGAGCTGCTTCCGCTGCCGTTGGCCACGGTAATCGAAAGGGTCAACTGGCCGGTAATGCTGCACACGGCGCTGGTCGTGCTGATGGTTGTGGAGGAAATGGATGCGCCGACACCGGTCGACGAGCCGCCGGCTGGGGGTACGATGCTCCACTTGTTGGCTAGCTGAGCTACATCGATCGTGCCCCAACCTGTGGCCTGATCATAACCGGGTCCGGCGGTGTAGCCGATGCTGCCGCCGCTGGGGCAGTTGGTCGTGCCGAGCTGGCAGGGGCTGCTGTTGTTGCCGCTGGTCGTATCGTGGAAGACGTTGCCGGAATATTGACTGGCCCCGATGCCATAGATATTCGGGTTAACGTTGCCGAGACCACCCTTGCCTAACTGCTGCTCCAGTAGCGCGAAGATGCCAGCCAGCGCCGGAGCTACCACGGAGGTTCCGCCTACGACGTTGAGATTCCCTGCCGAGTTGCGGAAGCCATTGGTGCACGATCCCTGGGAGCAGAAGAGATAGCCGTCGTGATTGGCTGCAGCATTCAGGGAGATATCGGGAACGTCGCGAGAGGAGTCAGCTGGAACACCGGGGCCTACCTGCCATGCGGGCTTAGAGAAATAGGCACTGACGCCACCGCCTCCCGAGCTCAGACCAGTGGAGGTGGATTCGTTCCAGACAGCTTCGGGAATGTAGCCTTTGGCTGAACTTATATTGTCTGTGTTTGCATTGGTCGCGGCATTCCAGTACGAAGTACCGCCGGTCGCGGAGCCCTCGTTGAACATGGTTCCGCCCGCGGACGTCGCGAAAGGAGAGCTACCCGGGAAGTCGACGGTGAGACCGAAATCTGCTGGGGGAGCCGGATCACAGTCAGTTGCTCCCGAATCGCCAGAGGCGCTGATAAATGTGATGCCCTGAGCATTGGCCTGCTGGAGCTCTTGATTGACGGCATTGAGACCGGCTTGTCCCCCATTCCACATTGATTCGCAGCTTCCATAGCTCATGGAGATGATGGATATATTAGGCGTCACTTTATTGGAATTGGAGATTGCGTAAGAGAGAGCGTCTGTGACGTCGGCAGTGTTGCTGGCTCCCACAGTTACAAATTGGATGGTTGCATTCGGAGCGACAGCACCCGCCCACTCGACATCCAGCTGGGCTTCGTCGATATCCCCCGAGACTGTACCTGCAACATAGCCTGCTGCCTTCACGATGTTGGGTGGATTTGCGGAGAGTCCTGATGCAGATCGGAAGGCCGCTACATCCGCAAGGCTGATATCGGTTTGGCCCACAATAGCGATAGAGACGCCGGTGCCGTTGATGTTTTGGGTAAGCAATGGGTTGACATCGTAGATGGTGGAGAAATCACCAGGCGCGACGTAGTGCGTGCCCGTAACCGAAGAGGTGAAGTGAGGCTGGACGATGGCGTGCGAACGCGGCTTGAAGTCGTTCAAGCCAGTGATTCCGGTCACGAGGTTGGCAATAGCCGAAGGAAGCTGCGGGTCGGTCACGTTCGAGATGTGCTGTTCGCCGTTTTCAGAGAGCGAGTGAATCGTCGTACTGAAGGCACTTTCGATCTGTCGGACAGAACCGCTGACCGTGATATAGGTCATGCTTGGAGCCACAAAGGTAACCGTAAGCCCCTTTCCTGCGAGCCATGTCTGCACCTTCGTCAGATCGGCGCTCGAGAGACCGAACCGCGCTCCATACTGTTGTGGCGTAAGCCACTGGTGATGGTGGGGAGACGCAGGATTCTGCTGGTCAGCGAGCAACTGCGTCAGATCGGCCTGTTGGGCGTCCGTCAGGTTGAAATGAAGACTGACCGAAGAGAGCATGCGGTCCGAAGACGCTTCACCGAGATCCGCCGCCCGCAGTGCGCGAGACGGAATGGTCTGGCGAACAGAGGCTCGATCGGCATCGGAGATCGCTCTGCTAAGTCGGCTTTGGGGCGCGGCGTGCGCAGAGATGGCCGAAGCCCCGAGAACAGCGAGGACGGGAACCAGTAGACGGGAAACCAGGCAGCTACGAATAGACATTTTCTGTTCGACAACCTATCTTACGTTGGTACGACGGCGCCTTCAGAGAGGCAGGTAAAACCCGGGAACGCCCTGACTCAGGAAAAACTTTCCTGTATAGACCAGAAGTACGGGAAAAGGTTTCGGTAGACCAGAATGCAGTTCGTCATGAATAGACGCCGCTAAATCGAAACAGGATGCAGCTTAGAAGAAAGTTTCTGCTAAACCAAGCAGGAACAAGCATGACAGAGGATCTCTCCAGAGACGAGCGGAAAACGTTGCGGGTGTTCCCGAATCGGTATCGCTCGATCTCAAGAACTTGAGATTTGCGGATTCTGAACGTTGGCAACCATGCTCTTCAGAGAGCGTATTTCCCTGCCCGGATGACATGCCTGGCGATCTCGCGGCGCAGCCCAATGGTATCCACGGGATCATGCTTTGCCAGTCTGCGCAGGATGGTCAGCTGTGTCCGCAGCATGTCGCCTTCGGCCACGGCCGCGATAACGCGTCGCGCGGCAAGCTCGATCTTCTCCATCGCCACCTCAGCATAGATGCGCGCCATTGAAATGGGAATTTCGACATTTCCCTTCGCGGACATCTTGTCCGCCCGCAAGATGCCGGATTCCATTGCGTAGACCTCGATGATCATATCGGCGATGGCTCCCATCACCTCCTGTTGGTCGGCGAGCTGCTGCATGTACCTCTGGGTTGCGGCCCCAGCAGCAAAGAGGGTCAGCTTCTTCGCACTCGCGAGCAAAGCGTACTCTTCCGCCAGAGGGCCTTCGCGGTCTTCCTGCTCGAGAGGGCCTGCCATTACGTCGTCCATCAACTGCTTGATCGCAGGCATCAGAGCGAGCTTGCCCGACATCGCCGACTTCATCAGCCAACCCGTGATGATGAGGCGGTTGATCTCGTTCGTACCTTCGAAGATGCGGTTGACACGTGAGTCGCGATAGGCTCGCTCCGCGGGATACTCTTCGACGTAGCCATAGCCGGCGTAGATCTGGACCACATCATCGACGACCTGGTCCAGCATTTCGGAGTCCCATACCTTCACGATGGAGCACTCGACGGCGTAGTCTTCAATGGCCTTCTGGATGGCGGAGGTATCGTGCTTGTCGACTCCAGCAAGCGCAGCATCGATCATCCCCACGGTGCGATAGGAGAGAGCCTCACCAATGAAGATTCCCACGGCGCAGTTCGCAAGCTTCTCCTGGATCATCCCGAACTCCGAGATTGTTTTCCCGAAGGCCTTGCGCTCTTTGGCATAGCGGATGCCGTTGCCGGTGCACATGCGGGCAGCTCCTACAGCGGCGTTGCCAAGCTTATAGCGGCCTACATTGAGGATGTTGAAGGCGATGTGATGTCCCTTGCCGACCTCGCCCAGGAGATTCGCTGCCGGGATGTTGCAATCCGCGAGGATGAGGGAGCAGGTAGAGCTGCCGCGGATGCCGAGCTTGTGCTCCTCCTTGCCGACGGTAAAGCCCGGCGTCCCTCGCTCTACGAGGAAGGCTGTAAGCCGTTCCTTGCCTGCATCCTTGCCTTCTTTTACTTCGCAACGGGCAAAGACTGTGAAAAGGTCGGCAAAGCCGGCATTCGAGATCCACATCTTCTCGCCGTTGAGCGTGTAGCTCTGGCCGTCGTTAGAGAGGACCGCCAGGGTTCGCGCGTTGAGGGCATCAGAGCCAGAGGTTGACTCCGAAAGCGCGTAGGCGCCGATGAATTCGCCGCTGGCCAGCTTTGGCAGATACTTCTTTTTCTGATCGGGCGTGCCATACCAGACGATAGGAAGGGTTCCGATGCCTACATGGGCGGAGAACGCAACCGAGAAGCTGCCCTGCTTGGCGATGTTTTCGGCCACGATGGCAGAAGTAACCTTATCCATCTCCAGCCCGCCGTACTCCTCGGGAATATCGACCGAAGTAAGGCCGAGCTCGCTGGCCTCCTTGATAAGCCGTCGCGTCACCGCGAAATCCTTGGCCTCGATCTGATCGGACATAGGCACAATTTCATTCATCGCGAACTCAGAGGTCGTCTGCGCGATCTGACGATGCTCCTCTGTAAAGTCCTCGGGGAAGAAGCAGTCGGCGGGCGTTGGATTAGCAATGAGGAAGCTTCCGCCGGGAATAACTTTTCTATCAACAGATGTGGGAGCTAGTGTGGCCATTGCATCACCTCGAACATAGAGCCTCTAATGAATCGCTTCGAAAATCCCTGCTGCGCCCATGCCCCCGCCGACGCACATCGTTACCATGCCGTATTTTGCGTTGCGGCGAGGCATCTCGCGCAGCAGAGTTGCCGTGAGTTTGGCCCCGGTACAGCCGAGCGGATGACCGAGAGCGATCGCCCCGCCATTCAGGTTGAGCTTAGCCGGGTCAATGCCGAGAACCTTGATGACCGCGAGCGATTGCGCAGCAAAGGCCTCGTTGAGCTCGATGACGTCGATCTGATCCAGTGACAGCCCCGCCATCTTGAGCGCCTTGGGGATGGCATGAACAGGACCGATGCCCATCTCCTCGGGATCGCACCCCGCGTAGGCGAAGGCGATGAATCTTGCCATGGGCTGGATGCCGAGCTGCGCCGCGCGTTCGGCTGACATCACAACTGCGGCCGCCGCACCATCGGAGGTCTGCGATGAGTTTCCTGCAGTGATGGTTCCTGTGGCATGGAAGACGGGTTTCAATTTAGCGAGGGCTTCGAGCGATGTATCCGAACGAGGGCCTTCATCTGCCTTGAAGAGAGATTCGACAGCCTGGGTCTTCCCCTTTTCGTCAACTGCAGTTGTTGTGACTTTGATCGGAACAATCTCGTCATCGAACCTGCCGGCTTGAATTGCAGCGAGAGCCTTCTGATGGCTCTGGTAGGAGAACTCATCCATCTGCTCGCGCGAGATGCCGTAGTGAGACGCAACCCGCTCCGCAGTCAGCCCCATGGACATGTAAGAGCCAGGGTAGTTGTCGACCAGCCACGGATTGACCGAGATCTTATTTCCCCCAAAAGGAACGTAGGACATGCTCTCTGTGCCTCCGGCTATGATGACGTCGGCCGAGCCTCCCCGGATGCGATCCGCAGCAAGCGCGATCGATTGCAACCCGGAGGCGCAGTATCGATTGATCGTCATCGCCGAGGCTGTCACGGGCAGCCCGGCGCGAAAGCTCGCGACTCGAGCGACGTTCATTCCCTGCTCTGCCTCAGGCATGGCGCAACCCAGGATTACGTCTTCAATCTCTGATCGATCCAGTTGCGGCAGCCGCTCGAGTGCACCGCCGATGGCAAAGGCAGCAAGATCGTCAGGCCGTGTGGTACGAAGCGTACCGCGTGGAGCTTTGCCGATGGGGGTACGGACTGCGGATGCGATGATGACTTCCTTCATAAAGACTCCTAATTTCTCAGCGGCTTGCCTGTCTTCAACGTGAAGGCGATCCGCTCCTGGGTCTTCTTTTCTCCGCAGAGAGATAGAAAGGCCTCCCGCTCGAGATCCAGCAGATATTGTTCGCTCACCATCGTGCCGGGGCTAACCTTACCCCCGGCCAGTACATACGCAGCCCAGTTGGCGACCTTCACGTCGTGGTCGGAGATGTACTTTCCTTCGCGCATCGTCCACACCGCAAGCTTCAACGTAGCGAGTACAGATTCGCCCGGTGCAGGAATATCGGCGCGCGGCACCGGCGGCGTATAACCTGCATCAACGAGAGAACGTGCCCGCTGTTTCGCATCCATTACCAGACGGTCGCGATTCACGGTGATGCCATCGCTGTTCCGCAGAAAATTCAGCCCGCGCGCCTCAGCGGCAGATGTGGAGACTGTTGCTTTAGCAATCGTCTCGAAGTTCTTTTTGACGGCCTCGAAGATCTCTACGGATTCGCCGCGGGCATCGGGCCGAATGCTTGACCCCGCTTCGATGGAGCGCAAGAGCATCTCCTTGCAGCCGCCGCCTCCCGGGATAAGTCCGACGCCCGTCTCCACGAGACCCATGTAGAGCTCCGCGTGGGGCTGGCGCGCTGCCGCATGCAGGCTGATCTCAACGCCACCGCCAAGACACATTCCAAAAGGTGCTACCACGACCGGTCGTGGGCAGAACTTCACGGCCTGAGTCATGTTCTGGAAGGCTCGTACCGCAAGCTCGACCTCATCCCATTCCTGGTCCTGCATGGTCAGCAGCAGCTGCATCAGGTTGGCGCCTACGGAGAAATTGCTGGAGTCTCCCGTGATGACAAAGGCTTCAAAGCTTGCCACCGCTTCGCTCGAAGGCTTCAGCGTCTGCGTGATGAGCGAGACGATATCGCCACCAAGCGCGTTCATCTTCGAATGCAGTTCGATCGCCGCCACACCATCGCCGAGATCGACGACGGAAGCGCCCGCATTCTTCTTCACGACACCGCGAGCCTTCTTGATCGTCGCAATCGATGCCGTCCCCTCGGCTGCCGGCACGGGCTTGTAGCTTTCGCTAAAGGGATCGAAGTAACGGCGTCCGCTGGGAACGGTCGGATCCTCTTTGTACCAGGTGGGATTTGCATCTCCATTCTTGTCGGCCCATGCCAGGAGCCGCTGGACGTTCGCGGCAACGGCTGCTCCCGCAGCGAGCATCTTTTCGGTAGTTGTCCGCACACCTACGGCGTCAAAGAGCTCAAACGGGCCCAACTCCCAGGTGAAGCCCGTGCGCATGGCCGTATCTATCTCAACGATGCTGGCAGCAGGCTCATTGTCTTTCTCGGAGATGCGGTTCGCCGCATAGGTAAAGAGTTCCGTCAGCAGTGGCCAGTAGAAGCGTGCCGCCTTGTCATGGTCCGGGGATGCGTGAAACAGCTGCGAGACGCGTGCCGGCGTTGATTCCACATTCTTCGCCATCTCCAGCAATGGAAATTTCGGACGCTCTGCTGGTCGATAGTCGAGCGTCTGCCAGTCGAGTACGTGGCGCAGATCGCGCCCTTCGGCGTCTCTCCCTGCCTTTTTGTAAAAGCCCTGGCCTGCCTTGTCGCCAAGCCATCTCTTCTCAAGCATCGTGCCGATGAAGGCAGGAAGCTTCACGTCCGTGCGCTCGTCGCCAATGTCCGCTGCCTTCGATGCGAAATTCCGTGCCACATGCGCGAACACATCGATGCCCACCATATCGCTCAGACGAAAGGTTCCAGTCTTCGGCCACCCCAAGGCAGTCCCCGTCAACACGTCGATCTCTTCAATCGTCAGGCCCTGCTCCTGCATCAGGCGAATCGCGTTTCCTATAGAGAAGGTACCGATCCGGTTGGCGATGAAGTTGGGCGTGTCGCGTGAGGTGACGATCGCTTTTCCTAGTCTCTGGTTGCAGAAGTGGGAGATGAGGGCGAGAGCGCTCGCATCTGTCTCCGGCAGCGGGATCAGTTCCAGCAATCGCATGTAACGCGGCGGATTGAAGAAGTGCGTTCCCAGGAAGAGCGGTTTTACATCTGGAGGCAGCGCCTCGGCAAGGCTGGCGATGGGCAGCCCACTGGTATTTGTCGTCAGGACGGCATCCGCACGCCGGTGCTGCAGGACCTTCGCGTAAAGGGCATGCTTGATCTCGAGATTCTCTGCAACAGCCTCAAGGATCCAGTCGCAATCGGCGATCTGCGCCATGTCGTCTTCGAAATTTCCCACCGTAATCAGGCGCGCTGAATCCGCAGCATAGAAAGCTGCCGGCCTGCTCTTCTTCAGGCTTTCGAGGGCCGCCAGAGCGAATCTGCTTCTCTCCGACTTCGCGGCTCCGGCCTCCACCCCGGGAGGCACAATATCCAGCAGGACCACCGGAAGCCCCGCATTTGCAATATGTGCGGCGATTCGCGAGCCCATCGTTCCTGCGCCAAGGACGGCGACCTTGCGAATGGTGCGGACTGGCGCGGAACTTTTCTCCATTAAGAGAGTTTCTCCCCGGCTTAGACAAAGCTTCCTACGCGAGGAGCATACTGAATGGCCATTCAGTGGGTCAAGAAAACCCTACGAATCCTCGATGAATTTCGGATCTGTGGCCAGATAAGGGAATTTCAAGAGAACAAAAGGAGGGTGGCTGGCAGGGTCTTTCTTATGCTGCCCTGCCGCCGCTGGGAGAGGATAAAAGGCGCCGAGCCGCAGCATATCGAGCCGGCGCCTTGCGGTATGTAGGTCGTGCAGATTGGGTGGTGCGGGAAAAACTATCTCTATCGGCTCGCTGATGTTGCCGTAGAAGCCTGCTGATCCATATTCGTCATCAGCTTTACTTCGACCCTGCGATTCTTAGCACGGCCAGCTGCGGTGCTATCGCTGGCTACCTGCTTATCCTTACCGATACCTATGAGATAGAACTTATGGGGTGGAATGTTGTATTTGGTCGCGAGATAATTTACGACTGCGTCCGCTCTTCGCTGGCTAAGGCCGTAGTTGTAATTCGCATCGCCGGTGGAGTCGGTTCCGCCAGTCACCGCGAGAATATAGCTTCGCTTCTCGGCGAGTCCAGCCGCGAAATCGTCCAGTGTTTTCTTGTCATCCGCGGTAAGGACAGACTTGTCGAACCCAAACGTTACGTTCACATCCGACACTGACTTGTAGTTGTCCAGGTTTGCAACCACGCCGCTCAGCGTGTCTACACGGTTGTAAGCTTCCTGTGCCGACTTGCCAGCCGCATCCGCGGACTGCCCTGCCGCCATTGCGTGCTGATCAGCGGTGTCAGCCGAACCCTGTGCTTTCGCAATCCCCGATTTGGCACGGTCGTCTGTATCGAGGATCGTGCGGTGGTCACTCGCCGTCTTTGCATCGAGCTGGTTGGTCTTGTCGACCAGAGGCGCCGTCTGCGATCGAACATAATTCTTGCTCGAGCAGCCGACGGTAAACGTAAGCAACAGCGCGCTGGTAAGAACAACAGTTCCGGCAGAACCGAACTTCATCTCTTTGCCAAAATGAAAACCTGTCATGGAGCTCATTTGCGTACTCTCCTTCGTGCAGTCAGACTGCAACAGTTGCGCTTATGGCAACTGCAATCGTGATGCCAAATAGACGACACATGTAAGTAGCTTTTTTTCAGTCATATACAAGAAGTATCCGCCTCCCTGCCTCGACGGATCCCCCTTTCGGATCTGGAACTTTTGTTGTGAATTTGCGTCAAATCTACTCAGGCAACCTTTTATTCCAAAGGCGTCTACACTGAAAGCTAAGCCCTCTGCCGCCAACATTTGCGTCGTGCGGCTCCGAACTGGAATGGATCTTCAGCAAAAAATCCGGACCCTCCCTACCTCTCCCGGTTGCTATCTCTATAAGAACGCCGAGGGCGAGGTCATCTATGTGGGCAAGGCGAAGAACCTGCGCGCGCGCGTTCGCTCCTACTTCCTTGAAACTTCGCAGGCAAATGCCAAGACCGGCACCTTGATGCGCGAAGCGGTCGATGTCGACTACATCACCGTAGCTAACGAACATGAAGCCCTGGCTCTTGAGAACAACCTGATCAAGCAGCGCAAGCCACGCTTCAATATTCTGCTTCGAGACGACAAAACCTACCCTTACATTAAGTTGACGATGGGAGACCGCTACCCCAAGGTCTTCGTTACTCGCCGTTTGCGTAGGGATGGCAGCGCCTACTTTGGCCCCTATTTTCCTGGCAATCTCGCCCATCGTCTGGTGGACCTGATCCACCGCAGTTTCCTGATCCCCAGCTGTAAGGTCGATCTTTCCCGCTATCATCCGCGCGCCTGTTTGCAGTACTACATTAAGCGATGCCTGGGCCCATGCGTGGAGGGCTTCACGACGCCTGAAGAGTACGCTCAGTCCATTCGCGATGTGCAACTCTTTCTTGAGGGCCGCCCCGGTGAACTGGAGCAGCGGTTGACCACCCGGATGCAGCGTGCAGCTGAAGCAGAGCAATATGAACTTGCCGCACGGATGCGTGACCAGCTCTCCACCGTCCATCAGATGCTCGACAAGCAGCGCATCGCAACCACCGACAACGAAGATGCTGACGTCTTCGGCTTCCACTACGAAAACGAGATGCTTGCGGTGAATCTGTTCCACATGCGCTCCGGCAAGATCGTCGACCGTCGCGACTTTTTCTGGGAGGACCTGCCGGAGTTTATGGAAGCGTCCTCTGATGAAGATGCGACAGTCAGCCACGACGCGGCGGCGCGCGCTCAGTCGCATGTGCCGGCAACTCTCTCTTCAACTGAGTCCCTTCCTTCGCTCGAGCCTGACCCGTCTTGTACGGCTCCCGAGATTGGCGAGGGATCTCCTCTCACCCAGCACGCGAGCATCGCCGAACCTGGTTCCGCCTTCAGTCCCTCTGCATTCTTTTCGGCCCTGCTTAAACAGCTCTATCTCGATCAAGGCTATGTTCCGCGGGCGATCCTGGTACCCGTCGACTTCTCCGACCGCGCGATTCTCGCCGATCTTCTTGCCGAGCGCACCGGGCATCGCATTGAAATTCTTGCTCCGCAGCGCGGGGAGAAGCGCTCGCTCCTGGATCTGGTGGGACAAAACGCCAAACAGTCTTACGATCAACGCTTCCGTGTCCTTTTACCTTCGCAAAAAGCCATTGTCGAAGCCCTGCAGGACGCGCTCATGCTCGAAGAACCGCCACGCCGGATTGAATGCTTCGACATCTCGCATATCCAGGGCGCGGAGACCGTAGCGTCGATGGTGGTCTGGGAAGACGGCGCGATGAAGAAGTCCGACTACCGCAAGTTTCAGGTGCGTACAGTGACGGGAGTCGACGACTTCGCTTCGATGAGGGAGATTGTTCATCGCCGCTACAAGCGGCTTCTCGACGAGAAGAAACCTTTTCCATCGTTGATTCTGATCGACGGCGGACTAGGCCAGCTGCATGCCGCCGCAGACGCACTGAATGAGATCGGCGTAACGCTGCAGCCCCTGGCCTCCATCGCAAAACGCGAAGAGGTGATCTACGTGTATGGCCAGGAAAACGACCCGGTTGTCCTTGACCGCCGCTCCCCTGTGCTTCACCTTGTTCAAAAGATTCGCGACGAATCGCACCGGTTCGCAATCTCGTACCATCGCAAACGACGAGAGATGCGGGATCGTGACTCGGAACTGCTCGCTATCCCGGGCGTCGGCCCACGCACGCGCCAGCGTCTGCTCGAACATTTCGGCTCGGTCCGTGCAATCCGCCAGACCGCTGAGAAGACTCCCCATGCTTTAACCGCTGTCGTAAACAGTGCGACTGCCGACAAGATTCGCCGCTACTTCACGGACGAGGCGACTGCGGCGGGGACGGCTCTGCATGTGCTGCCTTAGTGGTCGTCGCTTTAGTGCTGGTCATCTCCTTGTACAACATGTCACCGACCAGCTTGTGAACCGCTGTTGAGGGGTGCCCCTTGTGATAGTAGTAATGGTTCGCCGGAGTCGCACACGGCGTTGCGTCTTCGTCGAAGATCGCACGGCCTGCGCACTGGTTCGCAGTATCGGTGATGCCGTATTTGTCGGCATGATCCATCACAAGGTCATAGAACGTACCCCACTGGCTGGATTCCACCTCTGCGCCCTTTAGCTTGGACCGCATCTCTTCCGGAATAGCGCGCAACGCAGGGTTGAGCCGCTTACCTACCTCGCTGAAGGCGGGAATCTTCTCAGGTAATACGGCGATCCTGAATCGTCGAGCTCCTGCTGCGTATAAGGCGTCCATCTCTCCCTCGAGATTGGCCACGGTCTGCTCGGTCGTGATGCGCTTGTCATTGAGGCCACCGGCGAGGAAGAAGATGGTCGTATCCGCATCGAAGGCAATAGAGCCGTCATGCACTCGCGCGACGAATTCAGCAACCTGGTTTTTCATACCGAGCCCCAGCCAGCCTTTGGGAACGATATGGCCGGGACTCTCTCCGGTAGGCGCTCCGCTCACCGCGAAGTCGAGACTTTTCTCCTCCGCGTCGTGAGCATTGGAAGGCACCATCGTCAATCCCATCCGATGCGCCAGATACGCGACTGCTGTGGGTCCATCACTGTCGACCCATCCTCGGCCAATGTCCGAGTAGCTGTCGCCGAATACATAGATTCGATCCACCGAAGTCTGGGCCTGTGAAAGTCCGCAAAAGCTGATCATCACCAATAAAACAAGTATGCTTTGCATGCCAGATCATCCTACCCCGACGACAGCCTCGCGCCCAAGTCTTAATCACCGGCGAACATCAGTTTCCTGAGGGCAAGCATTCTTCAAGAGGGATCGCCCTGCCTGAAATAAAAACCTGTACTATGCCTGATATTCCGATTTCTCCTGTTAGAAGGTTTACAGGTCGAAGGTCTTTCGGGGACGAAGAGGCTATGCCAATCGATCCAAAAAAAGTGGTGTCAAACCTGCAGGAGCTTCGCGCCCTCACCGCTGACAGTAACGGCGCTCAACGTGTCGCATGGTCTGCGATGTGGCTCAAGGCGCAGGCCTGGTTCGAGACAAAGCTGCGCGATCTTCCAGTCGAAAAGCACTATGATGCCAGCGGAAATTTATGGATTACGCTGAGAGGCCGTTCTGAGAAGGCGCTGCTCCTTGGCGGACACCTCGACTCCGTCCCCAACGGAGGATGGTTGGACGGGTGCCTTGGCGTGCTCACCAGTCTCGAAGTTCTGCAAGGCATCGCGGAGGATTTCCAAGGCGTACCGCCTGTCACCATTCGTTTGGTCGATTGGGCTGACGAGGAGGGTGCTCGTTTCGGTCGTAGCCTCTTCGGGTCCTCCGCCTTCGCAGGGACCCACACGATTGCAGCAGATCGAGGTCGAACCGACCACGACGGGACTCGTCTTGAAGATGCTCTGCGCGAATGTGGTTTTGACATCGAAAATATTGGAGATGCGGCAAAAGAGCAGGCTCATGCGGCAGCTTATCTCGAGTTGCACATCGAGCAGGGTCCGGTTCTCGAACAACTCCAGCTTCCCCTAGGCGTCGTTCTAGGCACAAAGGGCGTGGAGCGCCATGCCATTACCTTCCTGGGCCAGGAGGCCCACTCCGGTTCCACGCCGATGGCCGCTCGGCGCGACGCTCTGGCTGCAGCGGCGAAGCTGGCCCTCGAGATCCGTCCAATTGCGCTCGCCCATGCAGACTCCGTTGCAACTATGGGAAGCGTCAAAACCTTCCCCGGAATTGTAACCGCCGTCGTCGGACGCTGCGAGACGACGCTCGACATGCGCGATCTCAATGCAGACGTTCTCGCGCAGATGTTCGGCGATGCAATGGCAGCAAGCGAGCGCTTCGCCGCAGAGGAGAATTGCAGCGTTGAGTGGTCGCGCATCTGGAGCATTGAACCGGTACCCTTTCACCCGGAATTGATCGAGCTATGCGACGCAGCCCTGCGTGAGACCGTAGGTGCCTCCCATCGTCTTCCTTCAGGACCACTGCACGACGCGGCAGAAGTTGCACGAGCAGGAATTCCGACTGTCATGATGTTCGCGCAGTCACTTGCAGGCCTTAGCCACAATAAAGCAGAGGATACGAAGATCGAGCACATTGAGCTAGCCGCACAGGCGTTCGACAATCTGGCGAGAAAGACAATGCGCTGGATCGCCCGTTGATCCCGATATACCTATCCAGAATTCGCGAAATCGCTTAACATTCTTTCCAAATCATGGATAATGATCTCTCCTGCAGCCGGACAGGCGACATACAGACAGGCTGCCACAGGGGTCGTGATGACCGAAGATGCAAGCTTCCGCCGGCGATTCACACAGTCTCCAGAGATCGCTGCGCGCTTTCCCGACCTGCATCCTCCCTTGGACCGGCAAGCAGCTCTGGTTGAGTCGAATCGGTGTCTTTACTGCTTCGATGCGCCCTGCACCACTGCCTGTCCAACGCATATCGATGTACCAGGGTTCATCAAAAAGATCGCAAGCGGCAATCTTGCAGGTTCCGCACGAACCATTCTGGACGCCAATATCCTTGGCGCCAGTTGTTCGCGCGCGTGCCCTGTGGCCGTACTGTGCGAAGGCGCCTGCGTGATGCACCGTTATAATAAACAGCCGATTGAGATCGCACGGCTCCAGCGCTTCGCGATGGATTCTTTCCATGAGAGCGGCGCGCCCCTGCCGTTTACGCCCGCTGCCGACACCGGACTCAGCGTAGCGCTGGTCGGCGCGGGCCCCGCATCGCTCGCCTGCGCCGCCGAGCTTCGCCGGCGCGGAGTCCGCGCGATCCTCTTTGAAGCAGGTCAGCTTCCCGGCGGCCTGAACACCTATGGTATTGCCGAGTACAAGCTCCCCCTCGCAGAGAGCCTTCGCGAGATCGATCTGCTTTCGCAACTCGGTGTAGAGTTCCGCTTTAATGCTCGCATTGATGCGGCAAAACTAGCTGAGCTCGAGCGCACACACGATGCAGTCTTCCTTGGCGTGGGGCTCGGTGCAATTCATCAACTTGGCATCGTCGGCGAACAGCTGCATGGAGTTACCAATGCGCTTGACTTCATCGCAGGCTACAAGTCCAGTACGATCCTCTCCGTTCCTCAACGGGTTGCGGTGATTGGCGCAGGAAATACCGCCATCGATGCAGCCAACGCAGCCGTTCGACTAGGCGCGACCGAAGTTCACATAGTTTATCGCCGTGGTCCGGAAAAGATGTCGGCCTTCGACTTTGAATATAAGCATGCCCGTGAAGAAGGCGTTAAATTCCTTTGGCACACACAGCCTATCGGCATCGAAAGCACGGATAGAGTGGAAGCCCTGAAGCTGCAAAAACTCACCATTACGGAAGACGATCTGCCTATGCCGCAGGCGGGCTCGGAGTTTTCTCTCCCTGTGGATCTCATCATCCTCGCCATTGGGCAGTCAACACACGCGACATTTCTTTCCGACAGAATCATGCTTGAGGACGGACGCATCTTCATTGACCGAATCACCGGGCAAACCTCCAACCCAAAGTTCTTCGCTGGCGGAGACTGCACCAATGGCGGCCGCGAAGTTGTCGATGCGGTTGCAGATGGCAAACGCGCCGGCATCGGAATTGCCGCATGGCTGGAGGCCCAACTCGCCAATGCCTAAGCCCACACTCGAGACCACGTTCTGCGGCATTCAGTGCCTCAACCCCTTCTGGTTGGCATCGGCGCCGCCTTCTAATTGCGGCGAACAGGTGATGCGCGCCTTCGATGCAGGCTGGGGAGGCGCAGTCTGGAAGACTATCGGTGAGCCTATCACCAACGTCAGCTCGCGTTACTCTTCCATCGACTGGAATGGCCAACGCAT
This sequence comes from Edaphobacter sp. FHG110511_03, assembly GCF_059115365.1. Classification (NCBI taxonomy): domain Bacteria; kingdom Pseudomonadati; phylum Acidobacteriota; class Terriglobia; order Terriglobales; family Acidobacteriaceae; genus Edaphobacter; species Edaphobacter sp. FHG110511_03. The sequence continues at coordinate 366,620 of NZ_JBZYWL010000002.1, forward strand.
GATGGGCTTCAACAATATCGAACTCATCTCCGATCGCCCCATCGGGGTAAACCTGGAGGAGATCGCCGAGGTTAAGCGCCGCTATCCGAAGCATGTCATCATCGCGTCACTCATGGTCGAGAGCCGGCGCGAGGCCTGGCACGATATCGTCAAGCGTGCCGAAGACGCAGGCGCCGATGGTCTCGAGCTCAACTTCGGCTGTCCACATGGCATGAGCGAGCGCGGCATGGGCTCCGCGGTCGGCCAGGTGCCCGAATACGCCGAGCGCATCACCGGCTGGGCCAAGGAGAAGGCTCGTACCCCCGTCATTGTCAAACTCACCCCTAACATCACTGACATTCGCGCTACGGCTCGCGCTGCGAAGCGCGCAGGCGCTGATGCGCTCTCCGCGATCAACACCATCAACTCCATCACCGGCATCGACCTCGATACGCTCGAGCCCAATCCAAACGTCGGCGGCCTCAGTTCGCACGGCGGATACTGCGGCCCCGCAGTAAAGCCAATCGCTCTCAACATGGTTCACCAGGTCATGTCCGATCCCGCGTCGGCCCTCCCGATGTCAGGTATCGGAGGCATTGGCTCGTGGCGCGATGCCGTCGAGTTCATTCTTCTCGGCAGTGGAACAGTTCAGGTCTGCACTGCCGTCATGCACTATGGCTACCGCATTATCGAAGATATGGCTGACGGGATGCTGCAATGGATGGCCGAAAAAGGCTATTCGACCATCGACGATTTTCGAGGCCTCTCCATCCCCAAGGTTCGCGAATGGAAGGATCTTGATCTCAACTTCAAAATTGTTGCCAGGATCCATGAAGAGCTCTGCATCGGATGTCAGCTCTGCTATACCGCTTGCTGGGACGGCGCACATCAATGCATCCATCTCGACCGCACTTCGCCCATGCCTGACACCACGCGCACACCCGCGATGGTCGCTGCAGAATCCAGTAGGCGCATCGCGATAACGCCCATCCCCAAGCTCGATCCTGGCAATTCAGGCGTAAGCAGCGCCATAACACCCCTGGAGCGCATCCCGCGGGTCGACGAGCACCACTGCGTCGGTTGCAATCTCTGCTCGCTCGTCTGTCCTGTCGAAAACTGCATCACCATGGAACGCGTCGACACAGGTCTCGCCCCCGAGACATGGGCCGAGCGCACATCCACGCCTGCCTAATAAATTTGTAGGAGCCGCATGGGAACGCTGATTCAGAATGGAACCGTTGTCAATGCCGATGGTACGCAGAAGGCTGACCTCCTCATCGAAAACGACAAAGTCAGCGATGTTCGTAGTGGCATCGCTGCCAATGGCCATACTCTGATCGATGCAACAGGTCTGCTCGTCCTTCCTGGCGGTATCGATGCGCACACGCACATGGACATGCCATTCGGCGGTACCGTCTCCGCCGACGATTTTCTCACCGGGACACGCGCCGCTGCCATTGGCGGTACCACGACCATCGTCGATTTCGCCATCCAGGGTCGGGGTGCGCGGATGCGCGACGCCCTCGACATCTGGCGCGCCAAAGCCGAGGGCAAGGCCTGCATCGACTACGGCCTGCATATGATCGTCACCGACCTTGGCTCTGATGCAGGCAGGCAGGGCCTCGACGATATGGATGACATGGTGCGCGAGGGAGTCGCCAGCTTCAAACTCTTTATGGCGTATCCCAATGTGCTCATGGTCGATGACGGCACCATCTTCAAGGCGCTCAAGCAGACCGCGAAAAACGGTGCTCTTATCTGCATGCACGCCGAGAATGGCTCTGCGATCGACGTCATCGTCCAACAGGCGCTCGCCGAAGGAAAAACGGCGCCGATCTATCACGCACTCACGCGTCCCACCAAAGCCGAAGCCGAGGCCGTTCATCGTTCCATCGCTCTTGCCGAGATGGCCGGGGTTCCTGTCTACATCGTCCACCTCTCCAGCGAGGACGCGCTGAATCAGGTTCGTGAAGCGCGCGACCGCGGACTGCCTGCATTTGCAGAGACCTGTCCGCAGTATCTTCTGCTCTCGCTCGAAGACCAGATGCCCGGCAAGAGCTTCGAAGAAGCGAAATACGTCTTCACTCCACCACTGCGCGAGAAAAAGAATCAGCCCAAGCTATGGGACGGACTTGTCCATGACCATCTGCAGGTCGTTTCTACTGACCACTGCCCCTTTTGCTTCGCAGACCAGAAACAACTCGGAAAGGACGATTTCACCAAAATCCCCAACGGTGGTCCTGGTGTAGAGAATCGGATGCAGCTTCTCTATCATTTTGGAGTCAACGCTGGAAAGATTACTCTGGAACGATTTGTTGAGATCACCTCCACAGCGCCCGCGCGCATCTTTGGCTTGTATCCGAGGAAGGGTGTCCTCCAGATAGGCGCGGATGCCGACATTGTTCTCTGGGATCCAAATGCTGAACACTTGATCTCCGCAGCAACGCATCATATGCGCTGCGACTTCTCCTTGTTTGAGGGCTGGAAGGTCAAAGGAAATGCCAGCAAGGTCTTTTCTCGCGGCGAACTTGTAGTGGATGACGGCAGCTACATCGCTGCCACTGGTCGCGGGACGTACCTGCGCCGTGAGGCTCGAGGCGGAGCGTGGCAATGATGCCGGCCTCGCGCGTCGATATCTCTTCTGCCCCTGTCTACAGCGACGTCCCGCACGACCCACGCCTGTACAACGAAGATCTCGCACCAACTCCACCTGAACGCCGAACCTGGAGTACCTACAATTACATCGCCCTCTGGTTCTCCATGTCGATGGAGGTGACGACGTATATGCTTGCGTCGTCGCTCATTGCAGGCGGCATGAACTGGAAGCAGGCCGTCGGCACCATCCTGCTCGGCAATCTCATCGTACTGTTGCCGATGATTCTCAACGCGCATGCAGGCTCAAAGTATGGAATCCCGTTTCCTGTCTTCGTGCGCGCATCGTTCGGTACGCGTGGCGCGAACATTCCGGCGCTGCTGCGTGCCATCGTCGCCTGCGGCTGGTTCGGCATCCAATCGTGGCTCGGTGGACAGGCAATCTTCGCGATGCTTAACGTACTCTGGCCACAAACAGCGAATCAGCCCGGTGTGCAGTGGGCTTGCTTTCTCGGTTTCTGGCTGTTGAACATGCTGATCGTCTGGCGAGGCGTCGAATCCATTCGCTTTCTGCAAAGTTTCTCCGCGCCCTTCATGCTGATCATGTCGCTGACACTGCTCTTCTGGATGCTGCATAAAGCGGGAGGATTTGGTCCCATGCTTTCTGCGCCCAGTCGATTCCATTCAACGGGTGCCTTTCTCAGGTTCTTCTTCCCTTCGCTTACAGCGATGGTGGGATACTGGGCGACGCTGTCGCTCAATATTCCCGACTTTACCCGCTATGCCAAAAGTCAGGATGCACAGATTGTCGGGCAGTCCTTAGGGCTTCCAATGGCGATGACGCTCTATTCCTTCATCGGCATTGCCTGCACCTCGGCGTCGGTGGCCATCTTCGGAGAGCCTATCTGGTCGCCGATCACACTGTTAGGCCGTTTTCATCAACCTTTCGTCGCATTTCTCGCACTGATCGCCCTGTTGATCGCTACCCTCAACGTCAACATCGGCGCGAATGTCGTCTCGCCTTCAAACGATTTTTCCAATCTCGCACCGCGCTACATCAGCTTCCGAACCGGCGGCCTGATTACCGGATTTCTAGGGCTCGCGATGATGCCGTGGAAGCTGATGAGCAGCTTCGGAAGCTACATCTTCGGATGGCTCATTGGCTACTCTGCCCTGCTCGGCCCGATCGCCGGGATCATGATCACAGACTATTTCCTGATTCGCCGAACCAGGCTGGATGTCGATTCGCTCTATCGAAGAGATGGAGCCTACGAATATTCACGTGGCATCCATCCCAGCGCGATTGCCGCACTCGTCATGGGAGCCTTCGCCGCCCTGATCGGTCTTGTGATTCCCTCGCTTCGACCGCTCTACGACTATGCATGGTTCATCGGATTCTTCATCGCAAGCGCTGTCTATCTTCTGTCTTTCCGTCTCTCCGCCGCGCGTAAATCAGGTTCGAATGTATTGTGATTCCGACAGAGGCGAAACCCGAACCGCTCCATTCGCGCTGCACTGAGATAGCCTGGGGCTCCCAGCCTCGAACAAACGTAATTGATCCTGTATACTGCCCCGAATGAAGCAGAGCCACAGGCGCCCCATGGTGCAATAGGCTCGCTCAATACAATAAAAACAGACACAGATTGGCAGCTCGTGACCAAAATCCATCTCACCGTGCTCATAACTTCAGGGGGAACCTCGTGCTGAGTCGTCGCCGTTTTTTAAGTTTCAGCGCATTGGCTCCGATCGCAATGAATCCAGCTCTTCGGGCTGATTTTTTACAGGAAGCAGTTGCTCAGAATCAGACGGCTCCACAAATTTCTTCTCAGGCACGCGCAATCCACCAACGCGCGTTCATCTTTGACGGCCACGTACATGCCCTAGATCGCGAGTTCTACCACGGTGGCAGCATGGGTGAGCAAAAGCCCGATGGCCAATGGGATCTTCCGCGCGCACGTGAGGGCGGCGAAGGTGCCTTCTTTCTCTCCGTCTTCGTTCCAGAGGAGTATTGCCCTGGTCGTTTTGAGACCAAGCAAACACTACGCCGTATCGATCATGCTTTGCGGCAATTGGACGAAAATCGCGACCAGGCCGAGCTGGCCCTGAATGCCGATGATGTCGTGCGCATACGGGCGAAAAACAAGATGGCGGCAGTGCTCGATATTGAGGGCAGCTACGATCTTGACGGAGATCTTGGCGTCCTGCGCGATCTTCACGGAATGGGTCTACGGGCGGCACAGCTTTCGGCCCACAACTGGAACCAGAACTATGCGGACTCCTGTTGTTCTCCCCCGAAGTCGAATGGCATCAGCTCCCATGGTCGCGACGTAATTCGGGAGATGAATCGTTTGGGCATGATGATTAACGTCTCTCACTCTGCCGACGATACGATCTCGCAGGTGATCGACGTCAGCGATGTCCCGGTTATTGCAACGCATCACGGACTGCGAAGTGTTAACAATATTCCTCGCAATATGCCGGACTGGCTTTTAAAAAAGCTGGCGGCAAAAGGCGGCATCATCGGATTCCAGATTGGCAGCGAATTCAGCTATCCAAAGGAATACGACTGGCTCACGGCACAACGCGGCAAAACATTCTTCGATACCAGCAGTATTCCTGACCGGGTCAAAGGCAAAACAATCTATGAAATCGATGCACTGGTGGCAGCTCAGTTCCCGATGCGCGGGGCTACGGTTCCGGATTCCGTGATGATGGCAGTGGACAACTGGGTCGCCGTGGTCGACAAGGCTATCCAGATGGTGGGAGAGGATCACGTTGCCCTCGGCACAGATTTTGACGGCGGCCCCACTCTGGCAAGAGGGATGCGTGACGTCCGCGATTTGCCCATGATCACCGACGCCATGCTGCGACGCGGCTATAGTGAGGAGCGCATCAAGAAGTTTTGGGGAGAAAATCTACTGCGATTCTTCCGTCAGGTAAGCCAGCACACAGCTTGAGTTATCCATGGAATTTGATGTCCCTCCGCAGTAGGTCGAATGCCTTATTCCCGGCTGTAAATATCTACTGATATTGTGCGAATAGAGGAATTTCCTGCATGTCCATTGAAATTGTGTCGCCCGGCGACATTCGATTTGATCGGCTTAGCCGGGGGCAGAATGCGCGTTTCCCTGAAAGTGGCGACAGAGCCAGCCGCGTAGCACTTTGTGATACCAGTGACGATGTCGCCGAGGCATTGCAACGCTTCGTGCACGCCGGGTTGCGGCCGACAGTTCGTTCGGGAGGACACTGCTATGAAGACTTCGTTGATAACAATCCCGGCGGAGCCATTATCGACATAAGCCTGCTGGCGGGCACCGCTCCGCCTCCGAACGGGCCTAAGTACAGACTAGGTGCAGGCACAACCTTGGGACAGGCTTATCCCGAACTGTACAAGCGGGCCCTGGTAACCATCCCAGGAGGCACCTGCCCTCCGGTAGGAGCAGGCGGACACATAACGGGTGGAGGCTATGGGCTGCTATCGCGGCTGCACGGAATTACTCCGGACTGGGTAACTGCGGTCGATATCGTCACCATAGATCACGCTGGAAACGCTCGTGTCCGCCGTGCCGACAAGCATAACGATGCGGATTTGTTACGTGCATGCCGCGGCGGCGGTGGGGGCAACTTCGGCATCATTACAAATTTTTATTTCGACACTCTTCCCAAGGCCCCCACTGAGGTCTTACGCGGGAGTGTAAGTTTTGGCTGGGATGGAATGACCGAGGAACGCTTTTCCCGCATTCTCTACCTGTTCGGAAACTATTGGGAGACAAGAGGCAGGGATCCAGAGACCTGGGGCCTCTTCTCCATCTTCAATCTTTCGCACCGAAGCTCTGACCATCTGGGAATGTCCGTAACCTTCACGAATCCGGACGGAACAGTAAAGGACACGCGCGTCGTCGAAGAGTTTCTGTCGATGTTCGACGAGTGCAAGCCAGTAGCTCAGCTCTCCGTCCATCCAACGATGGCAGAGCACCATCCGGAGCCGGCACACCCAGGAACCAACCTCTGTTTAGCGAAGCATACGTTAAGCAAGATGCGTTGGATCGATTCGCACGAAAGAGGCGGACGGAACTCCGCGGGCCCTCCCATGGATTACCGTCACAAGTACAAATCCAGTTTTATGAAGAGAGGTTTCAGCAAGGAAGAGATCGCCTGTTTCTATAAGCATCTGACTCGCGAGATAGACGGAGTCGATCTTTCCGGGAACACCGTTCTGGCAGATTCGTTCGGCGGAGCCGTGAACCAGAAACAGAAGTTCGAAGAGACAGCCTCTCCCCAGCGAGATTCCTGCATGAAACTACAGTTCATCGCGAGCTGGACAGATCCGGCTGAGGACCAGGGCCAGATTCAGTGGATGAGAGATTTTTATAAGGACCTGTACGCCGCAACCGGCCCGATGGAGAAGTACGCTGGGACACCGTTCTGGAGCGACCGTTATGAGGGGTGCTACATCAATTATCCCGACGTAGATATGTTGCAACACCCCTATTGGCCGCAACTGTATTACGGTACCGGCGATCTTTATCCCTTTCTGCAGAACGTGAAGCGGAAGTACGACCCAAACAACATTTTTCATCACGCGCTGTCGGTACGGGTCTGAACTGCCGCGTTCGATCGCTCCAAAATTCGGCCTTCTGATCCTTCCGCGGAAATTAGAAGCTTTCGTTGGACCGGGTCTGAAAGGTATTGCACTGGTTTACATCGCCTGATTGCAGGCCGCGCGTAAACCAGCTCTGCCGCTGGGCAGAGGATCCGTGGGTGAAGCTTTCTGGCGATACTGCGCCACGTGACATCTTCTGAATGTGGTCATCGCCAACAGCGGCAGCAGCTTTCAACCCGTCATTTACATCGGCTTGGTCGATCTTGCCGCGCTGCGCCGCCGTATGAGCCCATACCCCAGCAAAACAATCCGCCTGGAGCTCGAGCATCACCGAAAGCTGATTTTTCGCCCCCGGATTTCGCGCCTGAAGCTGCCGCATCTGCTGGTCGATCCCGAGAATATTCTGCACGTGGTGTCCGAGTTCGTGCGCGATCACATAAGCCTGCGCAAAGTCAGCCGTGCTTCCCCCAATGCGGCGAAGCTCATCCCAGAAGCTCAGGTCGATGTAGACCTTCTCATCTGCTGGGCAATAGAACGGTCCCGTCTGGGACTGTGCCGCGCCGCAACCCGATCTCGTGTAGCCACGAAAAAGCACCAGTTTCGCGTGGCGGTAGGATTGTCGTGCCTGCTCCGGCAACAGCCTCTCCCATTGCTGCTGCACGTCGTCCAGCACGAAAGACACAAGTTGTGCCGACCTGTCTTCTGCGGGCGAGGAGGTGGCAGGACGGCTGTTCGTCGTCGCGACGTGTCCTCCACCGGAGAGATAGCTGCCAATGTAGTTGCGACCCGTGACCAGGCTGATAATGACCAGGAAGATGAAGCCGACAATGCCTAACCCGCCTCCGCCGCCAAAGCCGCCGCCCCCCGAAGATCCACGCCTATCCTCAACATCTCTGCTGAGCCCGCCAGGAGTCCAGTCCATCTCTCACCCCACTCAAATTTCAAAACCAGGTATTCCGGGCCCAATGAATTGCCAATGGCACCATGTTAGATCAGGGAACGAAAAATTACCCCGCACCGTAACCATCTGAGAAAGAATAGTATCGAATTCTTCTCCGGAGAACCTCTCTTGTCCACAAGTACGGCAGATGCACCGACTACGATTGTGCGCCCCTTGGATAGCTCACTACGCGATGCTCTCCGCCTAGCATTCCTGTTCGCTGCCATTAAGCTCGTCCTTCATATTGCGACCAATCTCTGGCAGGCGCACCTGGGCTGGGGATACTTCCGTGACGAGATGTACTACATCATCTGCGGACGCCACCTTGCATGGGGTTATGTCGATCACGGTCCCATCGTCGCCGTGCAGGCCCGGCTCGGCGAGGCTCTCTTCGGCGATTCGCTCGCCGGAATCCGCATGTTCTCTGCTCTTGCCGGGGCAGCGCGTGTCTTCCTCACCGGCCTCCTCGCCTGGTCGCTCGGCGGCCGCCGCCCCGCGCAGGCGCTGGCGATGATCTGCATTCTCGTGGCACCGCAGTACCTCGGCATCGATAGCTTCCTCTCCATGAACTCCTTTGAGTCAATGTTCTGGATGCCCTGCCTGCTCGCACTCATTCTCATTCTGCGCGGCGGCAGCGAGCGATGGTGGCTTCTGTTCGGAATTTCCGCAGGCATCGGATTGTTGAACAAGCCTTCTATGGCCTTCTTCCTCATAGCGCTGCTCATCGCTCTGTTGCTTACACCACAAAGACGCCTGCTCGCCAACCGCTGGGCTCTGGTCGCCGTGACTTTGCTCATTCTGATCGCCCTACCCAACCTGCTGTGGCAGGTTCACAACCAGTGGCCCACCCTCGAATTCCTGCACAATGGCAGAGTCCATCACAAGAACGTCGAGCTGGGCCCAGTCGACTTTCTGCTGACGCAGATCAAAAATCTCCACCCACTGACCCTGCTCGTCTGGGGCGCCGGCCTTGTTCGGTTGCTGCGTTCACGCGACTACCGTTGGCTTGGGCTCATGTTTGTCTTCTTACTCGCAGCCATGATGGCGTTGCACGCGAAGGACTATTATTTGATTCCCGTTTATCCGATTCTCTTCGCTGCGGGCGGCGTCGCATGGGAGAACTACTACGCCCGCTACTCCCGCGTCTCCCAGAATCGCGCCTTTGCCTTTCCCCTGCTCGAAGGCGCGCTCATTCTCACTGGCGTAGCTCTCATGCCACTCGCCATCCCCGTTCTGAGGCCGGAGCCATGGATCGCTTATGCACGCGCCTTGCACCTCTATGAGGTCACCAGCAGCGAACACCAAGTCTCCAGCTCACTGCCGCAGTTCTACGCCGACCGATTCGGTTGGCAGGAGTATGCCGATCAGGTGGAGCGCATCTACAAAAGCCTTACCCCACAGGAACAAGCGGTCGCCGTCATCTTCGGAGATGACTACGGCCTCTCAAGCGCCATCAACTTCCTCGGACACGATCTCCCATTTGCCATCGGCCGACACAACAACTACTTTCTTTGGGGACCTCAAGGAAAAACCGGCGAAGTCTTCATCCTGCTCGGGAGCGATGGCAAAGGTCTCACAGACCGATGGAACTCCGTCACCGTTGTTGGTGAGATGAACAATCCCTACGCCATGCCCTACGAGCGCCGGAAGATCTATCTCTGTCGAGGGCTCAAGATGCCACCTCTACCGCAAGTGTGGCCGAAACTGAAGCACTACATTTGATGTGCTACTCTCCCAACAACCCATGCAACAGACAGAGCAGCCACAGACGGAGCTTCCGCGTGTCCTAAACGCCTCGCACGCCACGTCCATTGTGGTCGGAATCATCATCGGCAGCGGAATCTTCCTGGTTCCACGCGAGATGATGGCTGCGGTTGGCTCCTCGGGGATGGTCTATGCGGTATGGATCGTCGGGGGCCTGCTCTCGCTCTTCGGAGCCATGACCTACGCCGAGATCGCCGCCCTCCACCCGAAGTACGGTGGCGAGTATGCCTTTCTCCGCGAGGCCTACGGCGATCTCGTCGGCTTCCTCTACATGTGGACCTGGATCACCATCGCAAAACCTGCCTCCATCGCCACCATCGCCGCAGGCTTGGCCCGCGTACTCGCAACCTTCCCCGTCTTCCACTTCTTCGAAGACCGCGCCTTTGGCCCGCTCCTGTGGAGTCAGATCTTCGCTATCGCCATGACGTGGCTCATCACCGGGCTGAACATCCTCGGCACTCGTAAGTCCGGCAACGTGCAACTAGCCCTCACTTGGCTCAAGATTCTGCTGATCGTCATCATCGCGGGTGTCTGCTTTGGAGCAGCCGGGCATCATGGTTCCTGGCATAACTTCGCCACCGAGTTCACCGGGGCCCGCGGAGGATTCTCCGGCTTCATGATCGCTCTCATCGCCGCACTCTGGGCCTACGACGGTTGGAGCGACGTCACCCAGATGGCCGGCGAAGTACAGAAACCGCAGCGCAGCCTTCCACTGGCATTAGTAGGCGGAGTAGCCATCGTAGGCGGCCTCTACATGCTCACCAACGCCGCCATCCAATACGTCATGCCCGCAGCAGCCATCGCCGCATCGGATCGTCCGGCAGCGGATGCCCTGCAGTCGATCGTTGGAGCGTGGGGAGCAGGTCTCGTCTCAGTTGGAATGGCGGTCAGCATCTGCGCGACCTTCGTAGGCTCCTCACTCTCGGGTGCCCGCGTTCCCTTCGCCGCCGCCTACGATGGACTCTTCTTCCATCAGCTCGCACACGTCCATCCGCGCTTTCGCACACCTTCCACGTCGCTGATCCTGCAGGCCGTCCTAAGCTCGCTCCTTCTGCTCGCCATAGGTCGCTTCCAGGCGCTGTTCTCGCTCGCCATCTTCGCGGAGTGGTTCTTCTATGCGTTGACCGCCAGCACCGTCTTCGTCTTCCGCCGCCGAGAGCCCAACCTGGCCCGCCCCTACAGCGTCTGGGGATACCCCGTGATTCCACTACTCTTCATCGCCGCTGCTGTGGTGCTGCTCGTCTTCTCCTTCGCCGACCAGCCAAGGAACTCCATCATCGGAACCATCATCATTCTTCTGGGAATCCCACTGCACTATGCCTTCCAGAAGAGAGCTCGCGCATAGCGACAGGAACCGAAGAGGCCACAATCATTGTCGTCTCGACTGAAGCCCGCCACCGTCATCTCGACCGGAGCGCAGCGGAGCGGAGAGATCCCTGTATTCCCCACTCCGGGCACCACAAACAAATTACCAATGCAACTAGGCAACATGCTCCGCCAGATAATCCCGAATCTCTCCATACTCCGCATCGGAAAGCCTGAAGGCAGCCGCAGGAATCGTCCCCTCCACCTGCTTCGCATTACGTCCGCCCACAATCGCCGCTGTAACCGCGGGGTTGTGCAGCGTCCACGCAATCGCCACGACGCCGGCACTCACATCATGGCGTGCACCGATCTTTCCAAGAAACTCCGCCACAGCAAGGTTTCGTGACAGCAGCGGCTCCTGATAGTTCTTCGCATTGCGCCGAAAATCATCCTTAGGAAAGTTGGCAACGCGCTCCTTTGTCATGGCACCCGTCAATAGACCAGAGTGCATCGGCGCATAGTTGACCGTGCCAATGTTGTTCTTCAGGCAGAAGGGCAGAATCTCCGCCTCCACCGTTCGGTTCAGCATGGAGTAGGGTGGCTGATTCGAAGTGATGGGAGCGATCTTCATCGCGCGTTCCATCTGGTTCACGTTGAAGTTCGAAACGCCAATCCAGCGAACCTTGCCCTCCTTCTTCAGATCCGCCATCACACTCCACGCCTCTTCGACATCCTCATCCGGCTTAGGCCAGTGCATCTGGTAAAGGTCGATGGCATCCACCTGGAGACGACGAAGGCTGTCTTCTAACTCGCGCCGAACCTGCTTCAGGCTGTTGGTCACCTCACGTTTCTCATCCCACACCAGGCCGCACTTGGTAAAGACATAGGGCTTGTGAGAGCTCGTCTTCAAAGCCCTCGCCACCACCTCTTCGGAGTGGCCCAACCCATAGACTGCAGCCGTGTCGATCCAGTTGATCCCCAGATCGAGCGCCTTATGAATGGCCGCAACCGAATCGTTGTCGTCCTGCGGTCCCCAGGCGAACTGCCAGTCCCCTCCCCCGATAGCCCAAGCGCCAAAACCAAGGGGTGTCAGCTCCAGATCCGAATTGCCTAATCTCTTCTTTTCCATCTCGTCACTTCTCCTATGCTGTTCAAAGCTCGCTATCTCGTGAAACACGTTACAGACCTCCATGCATCACGCATGAAGGCCACCCAAAGTCTGTCAAGGCACCCACCCACCTAACCTGAACAAATCAAGACAAATCCACTTGCCGATTCGTTCCACTCAACCAGCTAAACTTAATCCATAAGACTCACACGCTATTTACTTCCGAAAGTCGGTTTCAAAGCTGGATCCAGTCCAATGGCTTCAGCCCCTGAAGAACTCTTTAAGACCGACCATGCTAAATCGTCGCTCGTTTTATCCAACACAAAATCAAGGACTTGCACTAAACAACCTGAATTCAAGACTTTGCAAAGTTAGTCCAAAGCTAAAGTTAATAGAATGAAGACTTTGCGCAAGTTTACGGGGTGCCTAGGTGCGGTTCTGAATGACCCGCTCGTAGACTCGTACATATTCCTGAGCTGGCTTATCCCAGGAGAAGTCCAGAGCCATCGCACGCTGCATCATCTTCTTCCAGGTCTTCTTATCCTGGAAGGTCGTTAGAGCGCGCTGCACAGCATCGAGCAGAGCGCTTGCGTCGTAGCCCGTGAACACGAAGCCGTCTCCTTCTCCGTCAGGCTTCTCCTCCACGGAGTCCTGCAGCCCTCCTGTCGCACGGACAACAGGAATCGTGCCGTACTTCAGGCTGTAGATCTGGTTCAGCCCCCCCGGCTCATAGCGTGAGGGCATCAGGAAGATATCCGATCCGGCCTCGATCTTGTGCGCCATCACGTTGTCGAACTTCACCTGCACGCGCATCTTCTCCGGATAACGCTCGGCCATCTCGGTCAACAGGCGCTCGTAATACTCCTCGCCGCTGCCCAGCATCACCAGCACCACGTCCTCCTGCAGCAGGCGGTCGAGGATATTGACAATAAGATCGATTCCCTTCTGGGTTGCGAAGCGCGAGACCACGCCGATGACGGCGGTGCTGTCTTCGATATCCTCCAATCGCAAGGCGTGAAGCAGATCGCGCCGGCACTCCTTCTTGCCATCGAGCTTGTCCGCCGTGTAATGCGCGGCGATGTTCGGGTCGATCGCAGGATCCCACTCACTGTAGTCGGCTCCGTTGAGGATGCCGAAGAGATCGCCGGACCGGCGGCGCAAAGTATCTTCAAGCCCGTTTCCAAACTCCGCCGTCTGAATCTCCAGCGCGTAGGTCTGGCTGACGGTGGTGATGGCATCCGAATACACGACGCCGCCCTTCAGGAAGTTCACCTTGTCGTACTGCTCGAGCGCGTCCATCTTGAACATGTCCCACGGCAGCAGCAGTGTCTCCATCGTGCGCGGGGGAAACCATCCCTGGTAACCGGCGTTGTGAATCGTCAGCACTGCAGGGACGTGACGGAAGACCGGATCGAAGTAGTAGATTGATCGGAGCATGACGGCGGCCATCGCGGCCTGCCAGTCGTGGACATGAAATACATCCGGAACTCCAATGACCTTCGTCGCTTCGATCACTGCGCGGCAGAAGGTTCCAAAACGCTCTGCGTTGTCGGGGTAGTCGCCGGAGGGAGTCGCGTAAAAACTCTCCCGGTCAAATAGCTCCGGACTATCAACAAAGTACATCTGCACGCCATCGACACTTCCGCCATCCAGAATCCGGACAAAGCGGTTATACGACGGAAAAGGGATCGTTACGCTCTCCAGGACCATCGGAGGGTTCGATATCGCCTTCGCAACCTGACGATAGTACGGAATGAAAACCTGCACCTTGTGCCCCATCTTCACCAGCATCTTCGGCAGGGCGCTGATCACATCTGCCAGTCCTCCAGTCTTCGCCCAGGGTGCGCACTCCGATGCCGCGAACACAATATGCATGCCGTCTCCTCTTCCTTCTTCGACCAAAACGTTAGTCTATACAAAGAGATGCAGAAAATAGATATCAGGCTTCCGAACCTATGAAACGTAAACCAAAACTTGGCCAGAATTTCCTCATTGACGACCGCGCGCGCCACGCCATCGCCGACGCCCTCGGCGATGTGAGCCAGCGGACCGTCCTCGAGATCGGTCCCGGTCACGGAGCCATCACCGAAATTCTTGCCCTGCGAGCGGGACGCCTCATCGCACTTGAGCTCGACCGAGAGCTCGCCCCTGCCCTCGCACACCGCTTCGCGGATCAACCCCAGGTCAAAGTGGTCGAGATCGATATTCTCAAGGCCGACTTCCCCTCCCTCATCCCACCAGGAGAGACCGCCGACGTCATCGGCAACCTGCCCTATTACATTACCTCCGATATCCTGTTGAAGCTCTTCGCTGCGGGTTCGGCAGGGCTGCTATCCCGCGCCGTGGTCATGATGCAGCGTGAGGTTGCTGACCGCGTCTCTGCATCGCCCGGCGTCCGCGACTACGGCCTGCTTTCTGCCACCGCGCAGATGAACGCACAGGTGGAGAACCTCTTCACACTTCCGCCTTCCGCCTTTTCGCCGGCTCCAGAGGTGTACTCGACGGTGCTTCGGCTGCATTTCGCTCCGCGCTTCACAGAGCTGGGGGTCGATCCGACCGACTTCAATAAATTCTTGAAGCAAAGCTTCGCGCAGAAGCGCAAGACGCTAGAAAACAACCTTCGCGCCGCTGGATATTCTCCTTCTCATCTGGCTGCAATATGGCCCGAAGCCATCCATCGGCAGGCACGCGCCGAGTCCCTCAGCCTGGAAGTCATGGCCATGCTCCACCGTTCCCTCGCACAAGCTGCTGCGGGATAGAGGTGCCGATTCGTTGAAGCTATTTGGGAGGCTCTTCCGCTTGGGCCAGCAACCTCGCGGCTCGCTCCCGCACACGCTGCATCAGCGCCTCATCTGCGACGATCGAACGCAACGCCGGGGCGATGTTGCCAAGCTCGAGCGCTCTCTTTTCCTCGATCTCATGATTGAAGACGTCAATCTCGGAGTAAAGACCCAGCCGGTCAAATCGATGCATGAATTCCAGCTTCCGCCCTTCGTCCATGGTGAAGGCAATAGCCTGAAACATCTCCGTGAGCTGGGTAACGCCTTTGTTCTCCGAGTAATTGTAGAGACACGATCCCTGCCCATCGGCGCCCTTGTAGCTAAGGGTTTTCTTGCCCGTATCAGCTATATTCTTCGCCTTAGACGCACACTCCATGTTGAAATGATCCAGCGACTGGGCAGTCTTGAAGATCGTCTCGGTCGTCGCAGAACTGATCTTGAGGGGTCGATTTACCGGGGGACTTGTGGCTGCCGGCTGCATCGCCGCCGCCCCGCCACCGCTGACCGCGGCAATCTGAGCCTGGTAGGTTCCTGTGCCATCTTCACGAACCACGATCGTAAACTTCGGCACCGACAGTCCCACTCGCTCAAACTGGAAGCTGACCTCCGAACTCGCAGACGCTGGCGAACTCGCAGGCGTTGGCGTAGGAGAGGGTGCGGGGTCCGCAGCCTGTACCACCGCCTGGGCACAACAGACCGTCGTCAAGCTTAGGAATAAACCGAGTATCTTCATCGAAGAGAACCTTGTGCTAGAAGGGTCTGCGCGGTGTGGATATGGCAGATGGCGATGGCCAGCGCATCGGCCGCATCCGCCGAATCTGGAGCCTCATCGAGTTCCAGTAAGCGAGTCACCATAAACTGCACTTGCTCCTTCGCTGCCAGTCCATACCCGACGACAGAGCTCTTGATCTTCAGCGGCGCATACTCCACGATCTCCAGGCCCAGACTGGCCGCTGCCAGCATGGCTACGCCGCGTACCTGTCCCAGCTTCAGCGCCGATTTCGCATTGGCCGAGAAGAAGACCTCCTCAATCGCCACCACGTCCGGCTCATGCAGGGCCATTCCCGCCGTCAGCTCTGCATACACCTGCGCCAGCCGCTGCGGTGTCTTCTCTTTCTTATTGAGCCGAATGGTTCCCGCCGCGACGTGAAGCAGGCGCGGCATCCGTGCCTCGCAATCCACCTCGACAACACCATATCCGGTGAACTCCGTTCCGCAGTCAATCCCGAAGACCCGCATGGGCGAAGTTTACTTCATTTCGCTAGCGCCTTCGGCTATCGAAATTGAGTCCGGCGAGTTCCGCTACTTCGAGATTCCCTCAAGTGGCGAGCTCGCCGTGGCATAGAGCTTGCGAGGCATTCTTCCTGCAAGGTAAGCCTGGCGCCCTGCCAGCACGGCGTGCTGCATCGCCTCTGCCATCAGGAGGGGGTCCTTCGCCTGGGCGATCGCTGTATTCATCAGCACGCCGTCAAAACCCAGTTCCATCGCCACCGTGGCATCCGACGCCGTTCCCACTCCCGCGTCGACGATCAGAGGAACCTCGGTAATCAGCTCACGGAGAATCCTCAGGTTAGCCGTGTTCTGCAGCCCGAGCCCGCTTCCGATCGGGGCGCCCAAAGGCATAACGGCCGCTGCTCCAGCATCGATCAATCTCTTCGCAAATACAATATCATCAGAAGTATACGGAAGAACTGTAAACCCTTCCTTTACCAATACTCTGGTGGCTTCAAGCGTTGCCTGAACGTCAGGATAGAGCGTGGCCTGATCGCCGATCACCTCTATCTTCACCCAGTTCGACAACCCCACTTCACGTCCAAGTCGAGCCGCCCGGATTGCCTCTTCCGCCGTATAGCAACCTGCTGTATTGGGAAGTAGAAAATAGCGCTGCGGATCGATAAAGTCGAGCAGGGATTCACTCGAGCGATCGAGATTGATTCGTCGCACCGCGACCGTGACCATCTCCGCCCCCGAGGCCTCGATGGCGGCTTGTGTCTCCGGCCCATCCTTGTACTTCCCCGTCCCTACGATCAGCCGTGATTGAAAGGCTCTTCCCGCGATTACCAGAGGTGTCATGCAATCCATTCTAAGACCAAACGCGAACGGCCCGCGCTCCTGAGAGCTGCGGGCCGTTGCCGGTGAACTGTTGAGATTGACCTGAGGCGTCCAATGCCCGGACTTACCTCGGCGGAGTATTCAGCGAGTTACTGAAGATCGCCAGGACCAAGAGCAGGGACGCTCTAAGCCTCAGTCACCTCACGTACATGGATCGTACTCGAACTGTCTGTTTTCATAGGCTGGATCATCCTCCTTTCCCGTGTACTGCAAGCGTAACCCCTCAGCCTGCCCGGAATCAAGTTCACCAGCCGTCTCCGTACATCTCGCTACAGGGGGGTGGGCATCGGACCTGTAACGACACGGGGCCGCCAAGAACAGCCCTGAGCCAATCTGCCGCACGAAAGGTTCTCTGAGAAAAATGAAACCCGCAACCATCATTGGAATCGTTCTTATTCTGTTAGGAATTGTCGGCTTCGCTACGGGTGGATTCAGCTTTACCCATCAGCATAAAGATGTCGATGCCGGCCCTATCCAGATCTCCCACGACAAGAAAGAAACGGTTCCGATCTCTCCCATCCTAAGCACAGTTGCTCTCATCGCCGGAGCTGGATTGGTCGTCGTTGGAGCAAAAGCCCGGTAAGCACGGAGTCTCTATCCTTCGACCTTTTGCATTAGCTATAGTTAATGCTGATCCCCAGATCTGCATGTGCGAAAGGTCCGGATGAGAGACTCCATCACGGTTTCCAAAGAAGACTATCTAAAAGCAATTCTCGAAGCTGAGTCCGAAGGTCAGCACGTAATCTCTGCCACACTGGCCCATTGGCTGTCGGTGTCGCCACCGGCAGTCACAATGGCTCTCAAGCGGCTGAAGCGGGATGGATACGTGCTCGTCAAGACGGACGGCACCCTCCAGCTTTCCGCAAAAGGTAAGGAGACGGCCTATCGGACTGCACTTCGTCACCACCTGATTGAGCGCATGCTGGCGGAGATCTTCGGCATGGAGTGGTACCGGATTCACGATGAAGCCGAACGCCTGGAGCATGCAGTTTCCCCTGCCTTCGAGGCCAAACTGATCGAAAAACTGGGGGAACGTGGAACCTGTCCTCACGGAAACCAGGTTCTGCCCGAGAGCCCGGCACGCAGAAAAAAGCGTGGCCTGATCCAGCTCTCCGAGGCCGAAGAACGGGGGGAATACACGGTGGCAAGCCTGTACGAGCGCGACCCCAAGCTGCTTCTGTTCCTGCATAAGCTTGGAATCGACCCCCAATCTCCGATTCGGATCGTCGCAAAGAACTACGACGAGACGCTCGCCATCGAGACGGATAAAGGCGCTTTCACGCTGGGCCGACCCGCGGCCGATAAAGTATGGGTTCGAACGAAATAACCTAAACTTAAAATAATTCTGTTAACCACAGTTAACACCCTGTGGCATACTGGTCTCAAGAGTGACCCCAACATCCATTTCGATGCGGCGGGAGACGGCCCTCCGCCCTTCTCTGTCAGGCGTCAACTCCAGTGTGCGCGTCTCGGAGTCTCATCGGCTCTGGAAGCGCGCCGCCGGATTCATTGGCCCTGGATTTATGGTGGCTGTCGGCTATATGGACCCAGGCAACTGGGCCACCGATCTGGCGGCAGGGTCGAAGTACGGCTATACCCTTCTCTTTGTCATCATGGCTTCGAACCTGATGGCGATCCTTCTGCAGAGCCTCTCGCTCAAGCTCGGCATCGCCTCGGAGCGTGATCTTGCCCAGGCCTGCCGCGAACGCTACAGTCGCCCTGTCACCCTGGCGCTCTGGATCTTCGCCGAGATCGCCATCGCGGCCTGCGATCTGGCGGAGGTCATCGGTTCGGCAATCGCGCTCCAGCTTCTCTTCGGAATTCCGCTGATTGCAGGCGTCATCATCACCAGTCTCGATGTCTTCCTTATTCTTCTCCTCGAAAATAAGGGTTTCCGCTACCTTGAAGCATTCGTCATGGTGCTGATCGGGACGATCGCAGTTCTCTTCGGCGTTGAGATCATTCTGTCGCGTCCTGAGTGGCTGCCCATTGCCCACCATCTGTTTGTCCCGTCCAAGGCTGTGCTGGCCAATCCCGAGATGCTCTACATCGCGATCAGCATCCTTGGCGCGACGGTCATGCCGCATAACCTCTATCTGCACTCTTCCATCGTGCAGACGAGAGACTATCCGCGCACGAAATCCGGCAAACGTGAGGCTATCCGCCTGGCGAACTTCGACAGTGCCACGGCCCTCACCTTGGCGCTGTTCATCAACGCCGCCATCCTCATCGTGGCCGCAGCCGTCTTCCATCGCTCAGGCCATACCGAGGTTGCAGAGATCGGGGATGCCTACAAACTTCTGAGTCCCCTGTTGGGATATACCGGTGCCAGCATGATGTTTGCGCTCGCCCTGCTGGCCTCTGGTCAAAACTCCACCGTGACCGGAACCCTCGCAGGACAGATTGTGATGGAAGGCTTTCTCGATATACACCTTCCTAACTGGCTGCGTCGGCTTATTACACGACTGGTGGCTATCGTTCCTACCGTCATCGTGACCGCCCTCTATGGAACATCGGGTACGGGACGGCTGCTCGTCTTCAGCCAGGTCATTCTCAGCATGCAGCTCAGCTTTGCAGTCTTTCCCCTCGTTCGGTTTACAAGCGATCCAAAGATGATGGGACCGTTCGTTAACAGGCCTTGGGTGCGCGTGCTCAGCTGGATGGTGGCTCTCCTGATCGCAGGACTGAACGCCTGGCTGCTCGTTCAGGTTTTTCGTGCTTGATATCCGTAGCCACTACTTCAGATAGGCCCTGACCAATTCGATCAAATCCTCACCTAAATCAGGAGTTAACGGAGCATGACCGTCTTCCAGAAGATGCAAACGGATATGATCCTCTAAAACCTCGGCCATCAGGCCGTTAATTCCACCCCGTACTGCAGCCAGTTGCATCAACACTTCGGCACATTCATGATCGTTTGAGCCAAGCTTCCTCTCCACTGCCTCCATTTGGCCGCGAATCCGCTTGATTCGATTCTGCAGCTTCGTTCGCTCTCGATCATTTTGGGCCATTTTTATCTCCTCTTAATACCGGTAGGGGGTATAGTATTCCCAATCATACTTTGCGATCCATAGTTTTCAAAGTTCGCGGAAAGGAGAAGAACGCCAATGATCCAAGCCTTTTTTACACGGGCCCGACTTCGCCGGCTCCAGGCGAAACCGCAGCCTGAGATCCACTCCCGCTGGGTCCAGACTGCCGACGAACGATGTCCTATTGCCTGCACCTGGTTCACCCTTCCTGAGAGTTTCGACGAACAAGACGATGACCCAGGATCAGCATGGCCTGCCCTTCTCCGCTTTGGGTGGAGGGCAGGCGTTCTCTCACTCTTCCGCCCTCTTCCGCAGCCTCAACCCAATTTCTATGGATATCTTGAAGCCTGATGCGATCGCTGACCCTCTTGCTGATTGTTGCTTTTTCTCCTTTCGCTGTCGCTCAGACGAATGGGTTACTCCCTGCGTCGGACACTTCGAGCTCACTCCCTGACGCCCCGTCGACCGACACACCCACAACCGTCTTTCCGCATTCTGATACCACCCCGTACTTCATCGCCGGACAGGCCAACATCGTCTTTCAGGCGCATGGCCCTTTTCACTCGCCCTACGACGGAACAAACAGCCTGCAGGGACGAGGCGAATACAAGACCTCCCTCGTAGGAACGCTCTTTCTCGGCCTTCAGCTTCACCACAAGTGGCGCTATGCCACCGATGCCATCGTAGATTTCGAATCCGCCGGAGGCCGCGGCATCAGTCAAGCGCTCGGTCTGGCGGGCTTTACGAATCTCGATGTCGTCCGGAATCCCAGCCTGGGCTCAAAGCCCTACCTGGCGCGAGTCGTAATTCATCAGGTGCTCGGCCTCAGCAACACGCTCGTCGAAACCGATCGCACCCCGAACTCCCTCTCCACGCAATTACCGGAGCGACGCTTCGAGCTCCACGCTGGCAAGATGAGCATGCCCGACTACTTCGATGTGAATTCAGTCGGCTCCGACAGCCATCTCCAATTCCTCAACTGGACCGTCGACAACGATGGCGCCTGGGACTACGCCGCAGATACCCGCGGATATACCTTTGCGGCAGTTCTCGAGTACCACGATCGCTCCTGGTCGGCCCGTTATGGCATTGCAGCCATGCCCACGGTTGCCAACGGCATCGATCTCGATTGGGCCTTCAGCCGAGCGAACGGTCAGAACTTCGAGTTTGAACTGCGCAAATCGCTCCTCGGCCATCTTGTTTCTCCCGAACGCAAAGGAACCGTGCGTGTTCTCAGCTTCGTCAACCACGCGCATATGGGTCTTTATCGCGACGCAGTCAACGCGTACCTCTCCGGTCAAGATGCAAAGCCCGATATTGCAGCCCATGCAAAGTTCGGCGCGGTGAAATATGGTTTTGCTCTTAATGCCGAGCAGGAGATCACCTCGAACCTGCGCACGTATCTGCGCGTCGGCTGGAACGAGGGCCAGCATGAGTCCTACGCCTATACCGAGGTGGACCAGACCGTCGCCTTTGGCGGCGACTACTCCGGCCGCGCCTTCTCCCGCCCCAATGACAAAATCGGCCTCACCTTCGTCTCGAACGCGATCAAGCGCGACCACCAGAACTATCTGCGCTACGGAGGCCTCGGCTTCATTCTCGGCGACGGCAACCTGAACTATGCCCGCGAAGACATTCTCGAGAGCTACTACAACCTGCACGCCTGGCGTGGCGTCTTCTACGCTCTCAACCTGCAGTTCGTCGATCATCCCGGCTACAACAAGGACCGCGGCCCCGTCCTCGTCGAGGCCGTTCGCATGCACGTCGACTTCTAACAATCGCCGTATACTTTCGTTGTGACCTCTCGCATCGCCTACGAAGCAGCTGGTTTTCTGTTGGGCCTGATCTTCGGCAGCTTCCTCAACGTGTGCATCTCTCGCCTGCCCCGCCAGGGCTCCATCGTCCGACCCGCCTCCCACTGTCCCGAGTGCAACGCCCCCATCCGCTGGTACGATAACTTTCCCGTCGTAAGCTGGCTCCTGCTGCACGGACGCTGCCGCGACTGCGGCCAACCGATCCCCTGGCGGTATCCCCTCGTCGAGCTTGGCACCGGAATCTGGTTCGCGATTCAGGCAGCGCGTCTCCACACCGTACTGCACTTCTATTTCTTCAATCCCAGCCGCGAAGTGCCTTCCTCTTACGCTCCCTTTGCCATCCTGGCCAACCTCGCGGTCACGATCCTCGGCTTCCTCCTGATCGGTCTTATGGTTATGGATTGGCAGACTGGTTTGCTGCCTGACTCTTTCACGCTCACCGGCATCTTCCTTGGATTCGTATTGATCTGCGCCCAAGCAATCTTTCTGGGACCTGCCGAGGGTCAGGTCATGCTGCCCCCAAACAGCATCCAACTCACCAGCGTTGGTGCCGCCACGGAAACCGGAAATGTCTTCCTGACAGGTCCCGAGGCTCTCATCGGGGGACGCATCCTCGCCGTTCTTGGAGTCGCACTCTTTCTCCTGGTCGTTCGCTGGCTCTACCGTGCACTCCGCCACCGCGAAGGCATGGGATTGGGCGACGTCAAGATGCTCGCCCTGATCGCTGCTCTGCTGGGTTTCTGGCCGGCAATGCTTTCCTTCTTCTTTGGAGCCCTCGCAGCCAGCGTCTATGGCATCTACCTGCTCGCCCGCAAGCGCGCCGGAGCATCTTCAAAGCTTCCCTTCGGCAGCTTTCTTGCCGCAGGCGGCCTTCTCGCAGCCCAGATCGGTGACCGCATTATCGATGCTTACTCGCAGCTCTTACGCTGATAGCGCGATAGCCGCACAAACCGCTGTTCGGCTTGACACTGGACAGCCACAAACTTAGAGTCGAAGATGGCCATGCACAATTATCCCTACATCTGGAACTATCTTCCGCTTGTCCTGCAAATACTGGTAGCTCTTGGTCTTGCGTGCGGAATGGTAGGTGTCTCGTTCTTGGTCGGAAAGCATAAGAACTCCCGGACCAAAGCCGGCCCTTATGAGTGCGGCATGGACCCCGTGGGGGATGCCCGAGGCCGCTTCTCGGTCCGCTTTTATATGGTGGCCATGCTCTTCATTCTCTTCGACGTTGAGGCGGTCTTCATGCTGCCCTGGGCCGTCATCTTCCGCCGCCTTCCCCAGATCACCGGATCGAAGATGTTTGGCTTCTATGAGATGCTCGTCTATCTGGGCTTCGTCGCCGTAGGCCTCTTTTATGTTTGGAAGAAAGGCATCCTCGACTGGTCTACCGACAGGGGGGACCTCTAAATGAATCCCGCAATCCTCGGCACCCAGGCCGTCTTTGAAGCTCTTCCCGATGAACCCGCCGTCAAGGCTCTCGCCGAACTCGCAGTCGACGCCAAGTACGATCGCGCCGAGTTGACCATCACTGTCTCCCGTGAGAACGTCATTGCCGCCTGCGAGGCCCTGAAGCGCGCCGGATACAACTTCTTTGAAGACGTGACCGCCGTCGATTGGTATCCCTCCGAGCCCCGCTTCCAGATCAGCTACAGCCTCCTCTCGCACTCGCTAAAGCGCCGGGTGCGGCTGGTTGTGCGTCTGGCGGGAGACGACGCTTCGCTCGACAGCATTGTTAATGTCTGGCCCGCGGCAAACTTCTACGAGCGCGAGATCTTCGATCTCTTCGGCGTTCACTTTGCGGGTCATCCCAACCTGCGCCGCATCATGATGCCCGAAGACTGGCAGGGACATCCCCTGCGTAAGGACTACCCCGTGGAGGGCTACCGCTAATGTCCCCTGTCGCCGCTCCCGTTCCCGCTCCAGATCAGATCAATCCCGGCATCGAAGACGTCATCGCCGATTCCGAGCGCCGTCACCATGGCAACGACCCCATCTCCGACCAGACCATGGTCATCAACATGGGGCCGCAGCATCCGTCCACGCATGGTGTTCTCCGCCTCGTGCTTGAGATCGACGGCGAAACCGTCGTCTCCCTCGCTCCCGATATCGGCTATCTCCATACCGGCATAGAAAAGACCTGCGAGGCTAAGTTCTACCAGCAGGTCGTCCCTCTGACCGACCGGATCGACTACCTTTCGCCGATGACCAACAACAC
Organism: Edaphobacter sp. FHG110511_03; assembly: GCF_059115365.1. Classification (NCBI taxonomy): domain Bacteria; kingdom Pseudomonadati; phylum Acidobacteriota; class Terriglobia; order Terriglobales; family Acidobacteriaceae; genus Edaphobacter; species Edaphobacter sp. FHG110511_03. The sequence continues at coordinate 390,864 of NZ_JBZYWL010000002.1, forward strand.
AGCATATGCCCTGGCTGTCGAAAAGTTGCTGGATCTCGAGATTCCGGAGAAGGCGCAATGGCTGCGCGTGCTCTTCAACGAGCTGATGCGGCTGAATTCGCACCTGGTCTGGCTGGGCACCCACGCCATGGACATCGGCGCGCTCACCGTCTTCCTCTACTGTTTCCGTGAGCGCGAGCAGCTGATGCGCATCTTCGAAGCCGTCAGCGGCCAGCGGATGATGACCAGCTATATCCGCATTGGCGGTGTAAGCCTTGAGCCACCTCTGGGGCTTTACGACTCCATCCGCGCCTTCCTCATGGACTTTCCCTCGAAGATCGATGAGTACGAGAGCCTTCTCACCGGCAATCCCATCTGGATCAACCGCCTGAAGGGTGTCGGTTATATCTCGCCCGAGAATGCGATTGCGCTGGGCGTCACCGGTCCACCGTTGCGCGCCGCCGGCATCGACTTCGATGTCCGTCGCGACATGCCGTACTCTAGCTACGAGAAGTTCCAGTTCAAGGTGCCCGTTACGACCGAGAGCGACGTCTGGGCTCGCTACGTGTTGCGTCTGGAAGAGATGCGCGAGTCCATCAAGATCTGCCTGCAGGCGCTGGACGGTATGCCTGAAGGCCGCATCGTCGCCGACGCGCCCAAGATCATCCTTCCCGACCGTGAGCAGATGAAGACCCAGATGGAGTCGCTGATCCATCACTTCAAGATCGTCACCGAGGGTTTTGCGGTTCCCGCCGGCGAGGCCACCAGTTCCGTCGAAGCGGCGCACGGCATGATGAACTACTACGTCGTCTCCGACGGCACGGCCAAGCCTTACCGCGTGCACATGCGCAACGCCGACTATTCAAATCTTCAGGCACTCGAGGTTATGTGTAAGGGCCAGCTGCTCGCCGATGTTGTTGCTGTGATCGGCTCCATCGACATCGTGCTGGGGGCGATCGACCGCTAGTTTTCGGTCCCTTGGGACCAGGTTGTGTTTGTTAAGGGTACGGCGTCAGCCGCGCCGCAACGTGAATGAACCGATTTGGGGCTTTAGCCCCTGAGGTACTGGTTGGACAATCGACTTCGTACCGAACTTTGGACCTCCTGGGCCTCCCTGCTCCGCGCCTACGCAGCCGCCCACGGACTCAACAGCCGGCATCACGCAGTCGTCGAGGTCGGCGCAGACGAGATCACGCTCCGCGTAGCCGCTCGCTGGCTTCGCTTCACGCACGATCTCATGGAAGACAGCGAAGGAAATCGCTCCTCCTTCTCGCTTCAGGAAGATGGAACGGTTAAACTGAAGGAACACACCCAGGAGATGGACCTTGCCGCCGAACAACTGGCGCGGGAGATGATGCACAGTGAGTCTTAAGAGTTTTGGTTGTCATTCCGACCGAAGCGTAGCGAAGTGGAGGAATCTGCTTCACCGTACCGCCCAGGAAGCCACACGATGAGCACGATTGCAAACTCGATCTTCACTCCGGCCACAGCCGCCCGCTTCGACCATCTGGTCACCATTTACCCGGTCAAGCGCTCCGCCCTCGTTCCCATGCTGCTCTACGCGCAGGACGAAGTAGGCTATGTCTCCGACGCCGTCGTCACAGAGATCGCCCAGCGGCTGGACCTGCTCGAGCTCGACGTACGCAACGTCCTCTCGTACTACTCCATGCTCCGCACCCAACCTGCGGGCAAGTACAACGTGCAGGTCTGCACCAACATCTCCTGCATGCTGCGCGGCGGCTACGAGATTCTCGACCACTGCAGATCGACGCTCGGCATCGGCCACAAAGAAGTCACTGCCGACAAGGTCTTCTCGCTCGAAGAGGTCGAGTGCATCGGAGCCTGTTGCTGGGCCCCGGCCATGCAGGTCAACTACGACTTCCACGACAACCTCACCACGGTCAAGGTTGATGAAATCCTCGCCACTTACCGTGCAGGCCAGGGAAAGGATGTGAAGTAGCATGCCCACCCTCGTCTCCCACCCCGATGAAGTAAAGGTGCTCTCCCGCCGCTTCGGCCAGGGTGCAGCCAACATCGACAAGTACATTGAGCTCGACGGCTACAAGGCCGTCCAGAAGGCCATCGCCGAAGGCCCTGAAAAGATGGCCTCCTGGATCATCGACACGATGAAAGCCTCAGGCCTCCGTGGCCGCGGTGGCGCCGGCTTCCCAACCGGCATGAAGTGGTCCTTCGTTCCTAAGCAGTCCGAGAAGCCGAAATACGTCCTCGTCAACGGCGACGAGTCCGAGCCTGGAACCTGCAAAGACCACATCATCTTTCTCGAAGACCCCCACGCCGTCATTGAAGGCACCATGATCGCCGGCCTCGCCATCGGCTCGAAGATGGGCTTCATCTATCTTCGCGGCGAGTATCGTTACCTTCTCAAGATTATGGAGAAGGCCGTCGCCGACGCCTATGCCAAGGGCTTCCTTGGAAAGAACATCTTCGGCTCGGGCATCGACTTCGACGTCATCACCCAGTCCGGCGCGGGAGCCTACGAGGTCGGCGAAGAGTCCGCCCTCATGGAATCGCTCGAGGGCAAGCGCGGCGTTCCCCGCATCAAGCCGCCCTTCCCCGCGGTCGTCGGCCTCTATGGCGGCCCCACCGTCATCAATAACGCCGAGACCATCGCCTCGGCCCCGCACATCCTCCTGATGGGCGGAGAAGCCTATGCCAAGCTCGGCTCGGAGCGCAACGGCGGAACCCGTCTCTTCGGAATCTCAGGCCATGTCGAACGCCCCGGCGTCTACGAGCTTCCCATGGGCTACAACCTCAAGAAGGCGATCTATGATGTCGCGGGCGGTATCAAGGACGGCAAGAAGCTCAAAGCCGTCGTCCCCGGCGGAGCCTCTTGCCCGGTCCTCACCGCGGATGAGATTGACGTAGGCCTCGACTTCGACCAGATGGGTAAAGCGGGCACCATGCTCGGGTCCGGTGGCATCGTCGTCCTCGACGAGACCGTCTCCATCGTCGAGTTCGCCCTGCGCACCATATCGTTCTACCAGCACGAGTCTTGTGGCTGGTGCATCCCCTGCCGCGAGGGCACGGACTGGATCAAGAAGACCCTCACCCGCGTCTACAACGGCGGCGGCTCAAAGAAGGACGTTGCCAACGTTCAATACCTCGCCGAGAACATGTTGGGCCGCACCTTCTGCCCGCTAGGCGATGCCGCCGCGATGCCTACACTCGGCTTCGTCAAGAAGTTCCGCAAGGAGTTCGAGGACTACATCGAAGGCCATAAGGCCGGAACTCCCATCATTACCGTGCAGCAACTTGTAGGAGCCGGTCATTGAACAGCGCATTACCCAAACTCGTCTGGATCATGGTCGCAATCGTACTTTTGATCGGACTAATTAGGGTAGTGATAACGACACGTACTCACCGCAGCTCCGATCAGCAGATTCTGATCGAGAAGTCGAAGTAGAGGGATTCACATGCCAGACGTAACCTTCACCGTAGACGGCAAACAACTCACCGCACCCGCGGGCACGCTGCTCATTGACGCCTGCAAGTCCGCCGGCATTGAAGTCCCCGCCTTCTGCTACTATCCCGGGCTCTCTCTCCAGGCCGCCTGCCGCATGTGCGTCGTTCGCATCGAGAAGATGCCCAAGCTCCAGACCGCCTGCACCACACCGGTCGCCGCAGGCATGGTTGTCCAGACCGAGACCCCCGAGATCGCACAGGCCCGCAAGGCCACCCTCCAGCTTCTCCTCGGCAACCACCCGCTTGACTGCCCCGTCTGCGACGCCGGCGGCGAGTGCGAGCTGCAGGACATGACCTTCAAGTACGGAGCGGGCGAGAGCCTCTACGCGGAAGCCAAGAATCACCGCGAAGAGCAGAAGTGGTCGCCAGTGGTCTACTTCGACCGCCCCCGCTGCATCCTCTGTTATCGCTGCGTCCGCATGTGCGGAGAAGGTATGGACGTCTTCGCCCTCGGCATCCAGAATCGCGGATCTTCTTCCGTGATTGCACCAAACATTCCCGCCGACCTCTCCCCCGATCACCTCGCGCACGTCGACTGCGAGCAGTGCGGCATGTGTATCGATGCCTGCCCTGTCGGTGCCCTCACCAGCGGAACCTATCGCTACAAGACCCGCCCCTGGGAGATGAATCACGTCACTACCGTCTGCACCCACTGCGGCGACGGCTGCAAGACCACCCTCGGAGTGCGCTCCACCTCCGACGGTGCCGAGATCGTTCGCGGCGATAACCGCGACAAGTCCGGCATCAACGGCGACTTCCTCTGCAACAAGGGGCGCTACGCCTTCGACTTCGCCAACCAGCCCGAACGCATCACCTCGCCTCTCGTCCGCCAGTCCAACGGCGAGCTCAAGGAAGTCTCCTGGGAAGAGGCCTTCCACCACGCCGGCAAAAAACTCCGCGAGCTGCGCGACGCCCGCGGCGGCAAGTCGATCGGCGTCATTGGCGGCAATCGCCTCACGAACGAAGAGGCCTACCTGCTTCAGAAGTTCGCCCGCACCGTCCTCGGCACCAACAACATCGATCATCACCGCACCGCCGACTACGTCACCTTCGCCCAGGCACTCGCTGGGCAGAAGGGCCGCACCGCCTCGATACGCGATACTCAAAACTTCCCGGCCGTATTGATCGTCGGCGGCGATCCTACCAATCAGGCTCCCGGAACCGCGTGGAACCTCCGCACCGACGTTCGCCTGAACAAAGCCCGGCTCTACGTCGCCAACACCGACGAGATCAAGCTCCGCCGCCAGGCAAAGACCTTCCTTCAGGTCGCTCCTTTCGGCTACGGCTCGCTTGCAGGCTATCTCACCGGCGATGCCGCCTCCGCCTCGAACGCCGCTGCGGATACGCAGGCGCTCGCAGCCTTTCGTGACGCAGTCAAGGCCGAAGAAAAGCTCCTCATCCTCATCGGCTCCGAGCTGCGCGGCGCCGATCTTAAGCGTCTCATCGACTTCGGCCTCACCCTTCCCGGCGCGAAGTTCGCCCTGCTCTCTGACTACGCCAACTCCCACGGCGCAGCCGACATGGGCCTGCTCCCCGACATGCTCCCCGGCTACGTTCCGGTCTCGAACCCCGGACCCTTCGCCGAACACAACGCCCCCACCGCACCCGGCCTCGACATGCTCGAGATCTTCGAAGCTGCAGGCCGAGGCGAGCTCTCCGCTCTCTACGTCGTCAACTCCAACCCCATCGCCCGCTATAACGTCGATCCCGCCTTCCTCAAGGACACCTTCGTCATCGTGCAGGAGATGTTCCTCACCGAGACCGCGCAGCTGGCCGACATCATCCTTCCCGCCGCCAACCTCTACGAGAAGGGCGGCTCCGTCACCAACAGCTACGGCGATCTCCAGCTCGTCCAGAAGGCAGGCGACCGCGCCGGTGTCCGCACCGACTTCGAAATGATCGTCCGCATCGCCGACAAGATGGGGGCCGACATCAAGTCCCTCGTCCCCTTCGGAAAAGGTCTCCGCGCCGACATGGGTCAGTCCCGTGGCGCGCAGTCCGGCGAGGCTGACCGCCACGCCGTCTGGCTCACCGCCAACAACCTCGAGCCCAAGCTCTCGCCCTTCGATCCCTGGGCCATCCTCGACGAGATTCAGCGTCTCGTCCCCGGCTACAACCTGCTTCGCCTGCAGCTTCTCAGCGGCAACGACCAGCACCTCGAGCCCGCCGCTACCACCTCTACCGCCAACCGCCGCGATCTCGTCCTTCCCTCCGGCGATACCCTCTTCACCTCCGGAACCCTGGGCCGATTCTCACCCTCGCTCAACGAAGTGCAGCGGTATCAGGCCGGTGAGCCGCTGATCCAGATTCACACTGCAGCAGAATTCGGCGACACCATTGCATAACGACGAGAGGCGACGAGACTAACGAATGCACCTGACCGACTTCCAGACCTTTCTGCTGCTCTCGATCCTCAAGATCGTCGTCGTGCTCGTCATCACCCTGACGGCCGTCGCCTATACAGTCTTGCTTGAGCGCAAACTCCTCGGCCGCATGCAGAACCGCTGGGGCCCTTCGCGCGTCGGTCCCTTTGGCCTTTTGCAGCCGCTGGCCGACGGCATCAAGCTCTTCCTCAAGGAAGACCTGATGCCAATGGCCGCCGAAAAGCCGCTCTTCATCGCCGCTCCCATCATCGCTTTGACCTGCGCTCTCATCTCGATCGCGGTCGTTCCCTTTGGCGGGATTACACACATCGCAGGCGTCGACATGTTCACCATCGCGGACGTCAATATCGGTCTCCTGGTGATCCTCGGCATCACCTCGATCGGTGTCTACGGCATCGCGCTGTCGGGCTGGTCGTCGAACAACAAGTTCGCCCTGCTCGGCTCGCTCCGCGCCACCTCGCAGGTCATCAGCTACGAACTCGCTCTGGGCCTCTCGCTGGTAGGAGTCGTCCTCCGAGCCGGTTCTCTCCGCCTCCGCGACATCGTCGCCAGCCAGTCCGGACACGGCCTCCTTTCCTGGAACATCTTCGGAGGCTTCCAGATCGTGGCCTTCTTCATCTACATGATGGCCGCTTACGCCGAGACCAATCGCGCTCCCTTCGACCTTCCCGAGGCTGAGTCCGAGCTGGTCGCCGGATACCACACCGAGTACTCCTCCATGAAGTTCGCCATGTTCTTCATGGCCGAGTACGCCAACATGATCACCGTCGCCTGTGTCGCTGCGTTGTTGTTCCTCGGCGGTCCGACCAGCCCCCTCGGACACCTCCTGCCCGACGACTTCGGCGGCCCTGTTCTCTCTGCAATCTTCCCCATCCTTTGGTTCGTAGCCAAAGTCCTCGCGTTCATCATGCTCTATATCTGGGTTCGCGCTACACTTCCCCGTTTCCGGTATGACCAGCTCATGGCCTTCGGCTGGAAGTTTCTGCTTCCCGTCGCCATCCTCAACATCATCGCCACCTCGCTCGTCCTGGCTTTACGCGGATGAGCCCCGGCTACCTGCTTTACAATCAACAGGTAGCCCTCGAAAACTTTGCGCTGTCTCGAATGATTCAAGCGATTCACTGAAGAAGGAATCCGCGGAGCATCATGCAACTGGCACTCTTCATTATCTTTGGCCTGCTCGCCGTCGCCGGAGCTATCAACTTCCTGCTGCAGCGGCATCCCATCAACTCGGCGCTCTCGCTGGTCGTCGTCATGATGTCGCTGGCCGTCCTCTACTGGTCGCTTGGGGCTGAGTTCCTCGCCGCCGCTCAGGTCATCGTCTACTCTGGCGCCGTCATGGTGCTCTTTGTCTTCGTCGTCATGCTCTTGAACGCAGGCGAAGAAGAACGTACCCATGGCAGCCGAGCCGCCTATCTCGCAGGCGTCCCCGGAGCCACCGCTATCTTCTGCCTGCTCAGCTTCATCTTCCTCACCAACAGCAAGGCCTTCGGCTCCACCGACCTCACCAGCCACCTCACCCACGCCGTCAACAACATCGCCGAGATATCGACGGTCCTCTTCCGCGACCTCCTTCTTCCCTTCGAGGTCACCAGCATCCTCATCCTCGTCGCCATCCTCGGAGCCGTCGTGCTCGCGCGAAAGGAGCAATAGTATGTGCCTCAACATCTGCTACATTGCCCCCGTCACCGGATCCTCCGCAGCCGCCATCGCCGGTCTTGCTGCAGTCGTAGCTGCCCGCAAAAAGAGAAAGAAGGGAGAGTAGTCCATGGTGAGCTTTCTCAGCACTCCAAACCGCGGCCCCGAGAGGCTTGCCGCCTTTGGCCCCATTGGCTGTCTCTTCGCCGTAATACTCGGGCACAACGGACACCTTTCGATGATTCCGTTGGCACTCGGTGCCGGATTAGGATTTCTCAGTCTCATGCTCAAGTTCGTTCGTCGCGAGATGACAGAGGAGGAGCGTTAATCATGACCGTTCCCATCTCCTACTACCTGGTCCTAGCCGCCGTACTCTTCTCCATCGGCGTCGCCAGCTTCCTCATCAAGCGCAATATCATCACTATCTTCATGTCGATTGAGCTGATGCTCAACGCCGTCAACCTCACCTTCGTCGCCTTCGCGCACATGTGGCACCAGATCACCGGACAGATCTTCGTCTTCTTCGTCATGGTCGTCGCCGCAGCTGAAGCCGCCGTCGGCCTGGCCATCATCATTGCTATCTTCCGGACCCGCCAGACCCTCAACGTCGACCAGGTCAACCTGCTTAAGAACTAAGGACACGAGACTCCAAGATGCCCGCTGACTATCTCTGGCTGATTCCGCTGCTTCCCTTCGCCGGATTCCTCATCAACGGAACCCTCGGCCGGCGTCTGCCCCGCGCCCTCGTCTCCGCCGTCGCTCTTATCCCCACCTTCCTCTCGGCCTGCCTCTGGATCTGGCTCTGGTTCACCATGAAGGCCGACGGCGCCCCCGAATCCGTCCACTCCGTCGCAACCCTCTTCGGAAACTCCTGGATCGCCATCTCCGGCTTCCACGCCGAATTCGCCTTCACCGTCGACCACCTCACGCTCATCATGCTGGGTGTCGTCACCTGCGTCGGCTTCCTCATCCATCTCTACTCGGTCGGCTACATGGCCCACGAAGAGGGCTACTGGCGCTTCTTCGCCTACCTGAACCTGTTCATGTTCTTCATGCTGGTTCTGGTCCTCGCTGCCAACTTCCTCCTCCTCTTCGTCGGCTGGGAGGGCGTCGGTCTCGCCTCCTACCTGCTCATCGGCTTTTACTTCAAGAAGGACTCCGCCGCCAACGCCGGCAAGAAGGCCTTCGTCGTCAACCGCATCGGCGACTTCGGTTTCCTGCTCGCGATGTTCCTCCTCATCGCGCACTTCGGCTCGCTCGACTTCGCGACCATCTTCTCCACCGTCTCCCAGCACCCTGAGTGGCAGGGCGGCTTCCTCACCGCCATCGCTCTCCTCTTCGTCGTAGGAGCTGCCGGCAAGTCAGCACAGATTCCCCTCTACGTCTGGCTTCCGGACGCGATGGAAGGCCCCACGCCGGTCTCCGCGCTCATTCACGCGGCCACCATGGTCACCGCGGGCATCTACATGGTCGCCCGCACGCACACCATCTTCGACCGCAGCCCGTATGCCCTCGGCGTAGTCGCCATCATCGGAGCCGCAACGGCCATCTTCGCCGCATGCATCGGCATGGTGCAGCACGACATCAAGCGCGTCCTGGCCTACTCCACCGTCTCGCAACTCGGCTATATGTTCCTGGCCTGCGGAGTAGGAGCCTACACCGCCGGAATCTTCCACCTTCTCACCCACGCCTTCTTCAAAGCCCTGCTCTTCCTCTCCGCCGGTTCCGTCATTCACGCCCTGTCAGGCGAGCAGGACATGCGCCTCATGGGCGGTCTGCGCAAGCGCATTCCCGTCACCTTCTGGACGATGACGATCGGCGTCTTCGCCATCTCAGGAATCCCCCCGTTCGCAGGCTTCTTCTCCAAGGACGAGATTCTCTTCCGCGCCTACGTCTCACCGAATCCCATCGGAAAGCTGCTCTGGCTCGTCGCCCTCGTTACCGCCGGAATGACTTCCTTCTACATGTTCCGGCTCTGGTTCAAGACCTTCTTCGGCGCAGAGCGCTTCGAGGAACACCACGACGCCCATGGTCACGGAGATCACGGCCACGTCGGTGTACACGAGTCCCCACTGGTCATGACTCTTCCGCTCATGGTCCTCGCCCTGCTCTCCTTCGTCGGAGGCTGGGTTGGCATCCCTCATGCTATGGGCGGCCACGACGAGATTGGTAGATTTCTCGATCCTTTCTCTTCGACAGGCGCGGGCATAGCCGAGGGCCCGATTAAAGATCTCGAGCTCATCCTCGCTGTCGTCTCCGTCCTCGTCGCGCTCCTCGGCCTCTTCATCGCCTACGTCCTCTACTACAAGAAGCCCGGAACAGCAGCCTCCTACGCGCAACGCTTCCCCGCCCTTTACCGCATCGTCGAGAACAAGTTCTACGTCGACGAGATCTACCAGGCCGTCATCGTTACGCCATTACTCATGTTCTCCCGGCTTATCCTTGGAGGCCTCATCGACGGAGGTCTTGTCAACGGATCCGGATACACCGCCGGAGCTTCCGCTCGCGGCCTCGGCTCGCTTGTCCGCAAGGTCCAGTCCGGCAACATTCGCTCTTACGCCGGCTGGCTCGCGCTTGGCGCCGCTGCCGTCATCGCCGTCATGATCTTCGGCCACTCACTCTGGTTGAACTAATTTTGGTTGTCATCCCGTAGGGATCTGCTTTCGTACTAAGGGAAACGATGAATATCGACCACTCAATTTTGACGATCATCACCTTCACGCCGCTGGCTGGAGCCATCCTGCTCGCCCTCCTGCCTGATCGTGATCGCATTCAGCAGTGGGGAGCACTTTTTGTCACGCTGCTCACCTTCCTCTTTACCCTTCATCTTCCCTTCCATTACCAACCAAGCACTGTTCTTCCTGAATGTCTCGTTGGGCGGCCATGCATTCCAATGGGTGGTTTTGCCTTCCAGCAGAACCTCTCCTGGATCGCCTCCCCCGCCATCCGCTACCACGTCGGCGTCGATGGCCTCTCCATGTGGCTCATCGTCCTCACCGGCCTGCTCGCTCCGCTCGGCGTCCTCATCTCCTGGCGCGTTATCGACAACCGCCGCCGCCTCTTCTATAGCCTCTTCCTGCTTCAGCAGGTCGCGATGCTCGGCATCTTCGTCTCGCTCGACCTCTTCCTCTACTACGCTTACTGGGAGCTTTCGCTCGTCCCCATGGCGCTGTTGATCGCCGTCTTCGGCCGCACCGAGAACCGCCGCCGCGCCGCCATCAAGTTCTTCCTCTACGCCTTCATCCCCTCGGCCATCCTTCTGGTCGGCATGCTCTGGCTCTACGCCCGCACCGGCACCTTCGACTACCCCCAGCTGGCCCAGATGGCCGCGGCGCACGACATCTCCTCCAGCCCCGCCGCCCTCTGGCTTGCCTCGCTCGCCTTTCTGGTCGCCTTCGCAGTCAAAGTCCCGATCTTCCCACTGCACGGCTGGCTCGCTGACGCCATATCAGAAGCTCCCACTGCTGCCGTCATGGTCATCGCCGGAAAGCTCGGCCTCTACTCCATCCTGCGCTTCTCCTTCGGCATCTTTCCTGGCCAGTCGCACCGGATCGCCCCCCTGATGCTCGCGCTCGGAGCCATCGGCATCGTCTACGGTGCCCTGCTCGCCCTCGTCCAGAAGGACCTCAAAAAACTCGCAGCCTATGGAACCCTCGGCCACGTCAGCGTAGTCATCCTCGGGATCTTCGCTTTCACCGTCTCCGGCATCGACGGCGGCATCTACCAGACCCTCAACGAAGGCATCGGCGGTGGGGCTCTCTTCATGCTTCTCGGCCTGCTCTACGAGCGTTACCGCACCTACGACATGCGCGAGTACGGTGGCCTCGCCGCGCGACTCCCGTGGATCGTCACCATGTTCGTCCTCACTGCACTCTCCGTCGTCGGCCTGCCCATGCTCAACGGCTTCGTCGGCGAGTTCCTCGTCTTCTCAGGAGCCATGCAGTCGACCATCGCCCACCACATCGGCTGGACCGTACTCGGCACGTCGAGCGTCATCCTCACCGCCTCGTACATGCTCTGGATGATCCAGCGCATCTTCTACGGTGAGCTTGGGCGCCGTCCCGAGACTGTCCCCGCAGTCGACCTCACTGCCCGCGAGCATCTGGCTCTCTGGCCTCTGGTCGCGCTCTTCCTCTTCATGGGCATTGCCTCCCCCGTCTGGCTCCGCGCCATCGACACTGCGGGAGCGCGCATCACCGCCGTCGTCAACCGCAGCCAGGCCGTCACCGTCAACTTTGACGCCTCCTTGCACCCCAGCAAGTCCGCCCAGAGCCCCGAGACCGCACTCAACATGACGACACCCTCCTCCGCGACGAAAGGAGCACAGTAATGTCTCCCAACGTTCTCTCTCTTCTGCCTGAGATCATCCTCACCCTCACCGCCGTCCTCATCATGCTGGCCGACCCGCTCTTCCCACCGGAGCAGACCCGCAAGCCCCTCGGCTGGCTCGCCATTCTCGGCACCCTTGCTGCAGGTCTTGCCAGCTGGTACCAGCTCGGCTTCGGAACCATCCACGGCTACTTCGGCACCATTCAGGTCGATGCCTTCTCGGTCTTCTTCCACCTCCTCATCGCGGCCATCGTCCTGGTCACCCTACTCAGTTCGCTCGACTACTTCGAAGGCCACGCCACTCACGCCGGAGAGTACTTCGCGCTCGTGCTCTTCGGTGCCGTCGGCATGATGCTCATGACCTGTTCGGTCGAGCTGCTGATGGTCTTCGTCGGCCTCGAGATCTCCTCCATCTCCACCTACATCCTGGCCGGCTTCCGCAAGGGCCAGGCCTCCTCCACCGAAGCCTCCATCAAATACTTCCTCCTCGGCTCCTTCGCTACCGCCTTCTTCCTCTACGGCATCGCCTTGGCCTTCGGTGCCACCGGCTCCACCCGCATCGACTCCATCTCGCTCGGCCTCTCGACCACCGCCACCCCGGCCCTCGCGATCCTTGCGCTCGCTCTCATCATCATCGGAATCGGTTTCAAGGTCTCCGCCGCTCCCTTCCACGTCTGGACCCCCGACGTCTACCAGGGCGCTCCCGCTCCTGTCGTCGGCCTCATGTCCACCGCGCCCAAGGCCGCCGCCTTCGCCGTCCTGCTCCGCATTCTCTTCTCCGGCTTCCCCTCCTACGAGCCTCGCTGGGCCTCGCTCATCTGGATCATCGCCGTGCTCTCGATGTTCGTCGGCAACCTGGGGGCCCTGATGCAGCGCGACGTCAAGCGCATGCTCGCCTATTCGTCGATCGCTCACGCGGGCTACCTGCTCGTTGCCTACACAGCCTTCCCCGCAGACGGCATCGCCTCAGCCTGCTTCTATACCGCTGCCTACTCCGCCATGAACGTCGGAGCCTTTACTGTCATCACCCAGATCGGCGGCTTCCAGGAAAAGGTTCGTTCCATCGACGACTACACCGGGCTCGCCCTCAAGCGTCCGGTACTGGCCGCCACCCTCGGCTTCTTCCTTCTCTCGCTCATCGGAATCCCCTTCACCGGCGGCTTCTTCGGCAAGTTCTACGTCTTCTCCGCCGCCCTGCACGCAGGCAACGTCTGGCTCGCAGTCCTCGGCCTGCTCAACAGCGGCATCGCCTGCTTCTATTACCTGCGCCTGCTCGCCGCGCTCTACACCCGCCCCCGCACCGAGAACGACCGCGTCGACGCGTACGCTTCAGTCTCCATTCCCGCCGCCATCGCTCTCACCTTTACCGCGGTCGCCACCCTGCTGCTCGGCATCGCCCCCAACCGCATCCTCGGCCTGGCCCAGCGAAGCGCCGACGTCACCATGCACCAGGCTAATCCGGCGGAGCCAGCACAGGCCGTCACAAACGCCGCCCGCTAAGCGTCAACGCAACCTGCTTCTTCGCACCTGCGTTGAGTTCCTTGGTCCTTAACCGGAGCTGTTGCTCGTGTTGCTCCTCTAGGCTTGGGTGTCACTTCACTTCCTCGAAGTCACTGGGCTTCCATGCGCCGTTGAAGGCTTCTTCTTTGGGGCCGTAGATCCGGAAATAGACGAACCAGCCTTTGCCGGGGATGGTTTTGATCCACTGGTTCTCGTGGCCGGTGGGAGCCGTCGGACCGAAGTAGAGGTCAGTGGGTCGGTCCATGGGCGTATCCTTCAACTCGAACAGTGAGCGAAGCGCGGCTTTGCCCTGATCCGTCTGAATCTGGCTGCGGGTGTCGGTGTCGTAGACCGTGACAGACCAGAAGAGCTTGTCCGGTACAGGTCGTGGGACGGTGAGCTTGTAGGTCTTGCCGCCGTCAAGCGTGTTTCCGTTCGAATCGCGCAGGCCGAGCCAGTAGAGCGACCCCGCGGTGGGATCGCGCTTGAACATGGCCGGTGAAGCTCCAATGGCCTGATAGAACCACTTGTCGCGAGCAACGAGGTCGTTGTAGTTGGGCGTGTTGAAGTCGCCGTCTTCAAAGCGCAGGGCGGCCCACTCCCATTTGCGGTCGGGCCAGACGATTCGGTCCGGACGACGGTCGCCGAAGGACTCGACGCGCATCTGGGCGTTGCCGATCTTCGCCGCCTTCTCGAGGATGGCGGTCATTCGGGCATCAGGCGAAAATGGCTTGCCTTTCTCGATGCCGAGCGCGGCAAGCTCGCCGTACCAGAAGTGGAACCGCTGGTTCGGGGCTTCAGAGTTGATGACGTTGTAGAGCTGACGCCAGAACTCCATGTTGTTCTCCCAGGCGAGAGGCGTGGTGTCCTGCGGCATTGGAGTAAGATCGAGCCACTTGAGCTCAGTGGTGCCATTGAGCGGATGCACCTTGACGGTCTTGATGCGCTCGATTGCTCCGGCTACGTCACCGTTAACCGGCAGGGAGCGAACCCCGACTAGCATCTTGTTGGAGGGCGAAAAAGCTGCGCGATATCCGGCGGGGGGCTTGTCCTTAAAACCAGGGGGGAGGAAGACGACCTTATCACCTTTCCCTGCGGCGGGACCGGGGATGCCAAGGTCGGCGACCCAGAGCTGGTTGATATCCATGGCGATGCAGATGAGGGGGCCGGGGGGAAGTTCGACCACCATGGGGCCGCTGGAGAGGTCGAGCAGCAGAGGAGCGTAGGGCGTGTCGAGTTTAAGGTGAAACCGACATGCTTCGGCTTGGTGTCGAGGGTTCCGAAGACCTTATTGGGAACGATACCGATCTTGTCGTTGCCGACGAACATAGCCTGCCCGGAGACAGTGGGGTAAAAGAATTTGTAGGCCTCAATGGCGCGGTTGAGATCGTTATCCTCGTAGGCTTTTTGCGCGGTTTCCGGCGCAGGGTAACCGCGTTCAAAGGTGTAGGCACCGCTGTCTCCCGACGGCGCTTGACTTGGACTAACCTTCGTTTGCTCGCAGCCGATCACGAAAACAAGACATGCGATCGAGACGATAGGAAACACCTTCTCAGAACGATTCATCACGGCAAACCCTCATCCAAGAGATTGGGACCCGGATTGTTCCGACATCAGCGTTGCAGCGCTTCCAAGTGTGCGCAATTGTACCGCAAGATAAAATATCCCAGGTTGTATGGGTTATGGAAGATAGTGCTCGTATTGCTTGCAATTTCGTTGATATTCGGCAGTGGCGGCCAGTTTGCGCGCGCCCAGCCCCCCCCGGCAGTCGAACGCCTGACCATCATAGAACTCTTTGCATTCGGTGGTATTGGTTTTGCGGGCAAAACCTCTGAAGGCGAAAAAGTTTTTAACGCCGTGATGGGACAGCCACCGGAGGAAGCAAGGCGCACGATGCAGGAGATATTTGCGAATGGAAGCGTCGAGGCGAAGAGCTACGCGTTAGTTGGAATTCGCAGGCTCGCGCCGGAGCGTTTTGAAACCCTGTATCAATCCGTTGCCCACTCGCAGCTAAAGGTTCATACCATGTCTGGCTGCATAGCACGCACAAAGACGCTGCAGCAGATCGCGAACGAGATTAATGACAGGAATTTGGCAGTAAAACGGATGCTCGGCGAATCCTTAAAATCAGCGCCAACTACTCCCTTTAAAAAACTCCAGGTCCTGCAGGGTGACGGGGGCAAAAAAAAAACTCATCCCTGTCCAATTCACCCTCTCTGGAGCGACATACCAGTAGCAGGAGATAATTCCTGACTACAGATGGAACAGGAGAACAACCATGCAATATCTGCTGGTGCTTTACTCACAGGAAGATGGATGGAAGGCGCTCACAAAGGAGCAGCAGGAGCAGGGCGTGGCCGCCTATATGGCCTATGGCGAGGCGCTGCGGAAGGCCGGTGTCTACGTCGGTTCCAATCGGTTGCAGCCGGTCGCTACGGCGACAACGGTTCGTCTGGTCGATGGTAAATCGCAGGTGCTTGATGGTCCCTACATCGATTCGAAGGAACAGCTTGGCGGCTACTACCTGATCGAGACCCCCGATCTGGACACGGCACTCACCTGGGCCGCGCGTTGCCCCGGTGCAAGCCATGGCACCATCGAGGTTCGTCCCATCTGGGCGATGCAGTAACAGACCATTACCTGTACGGAGAAGATTCGCATGCGTAAAGTACTTGCATTTCTTCATGTCTCCGTCGACGGTTACTTTACCGGCGCGAACGGCGACATGAGCTGGACCCGCCACGATCAGGACCCCGAGTACAAGCAGTTCGCCGACGAGAACGCACGCCGCGACAGCATACTTGCCTTCGGTCGGGTCACCTACCAGATGATGGCAGGCTTCTGGCCCTCTCCCATGGCATTCGAACGCGAGCCGGTAATGGCTGAGCGGATGAACGCTGCGCCGAAGATCGTCCTCTCGCGCTCACTTCCCTCAGCGGACTGGAGCAACACCAGTCTGCTGAAGGGAGACGCCGTTAACGAAGTGCAGAAGCTCAAACAACAAGACGGACGGGATATCGTCATCCTCGGCTCAGGGTCCCTCATCGGGCAACTCGCCGAGGCAGGACTCATCGATGAGTTTCAACTCCTGATCACCCCAATCGCACTTGGAGCAGGACGCACCATATTTGATGGCATTGCGAAAAAGATCGACCTTGAGCTGGCCTCTTCACGCACGTTCCAAAATGGCAAAGTCCTGCTCATCTACAAACAGAAGCAACCGTAACCCCAGATAAAGTCTCATTCTGAGCGAAACCGCGAAGTCGAAGAGCATGCCTGAGCGAAGCTAAAATGGGACTTCTGGTTCACAACCACAACGCCGGCAAAGGAGGTATCCATGTCACCGATGCTCGAAGAACAGGCACAGCTCACAGCCGACGCGGTGGCACGACGCAGCTACGGTAAGTTGATCGCCTTCCTCTCCGCACGCACCCGCGACGTCGCAGCCGCCGAAGACGCACTCTCCGAAGCCTTCGCCTCTGCGCTCGCCGACTGGCCACGCCACGGCTGCCCCGACAACCCCGAGGCCTGGCTGCTCACCGCCGCACGTCGAAGGCTCATCGACTCTTCAAGACGCCGCACTACCAGTGACGGAGCCGTGCCACAACTCCAGCTTCTCGCGGAGGAGTTGGAGTCCGCATCCGAGCACGCCGAGATTCCCGACCGCCGTCTCGCGTTGATGTTCGCCTGTGCGCATCCTGCCATCGACGCCGAGTTGCGAGCTCCACTGATGCTGCAGGTCATCGTCGGTCTGAATGCAGAGACTATCGCCTCGGCGTTCCTCGTCTCTCCCTCGGCGATGAGTAAGCGCCTGGTACGTGCCAAGACCAAGATCCACAATGCGGGAATCCCCTTCCGCATCCCTGACCATGAAGATCTGCCGCCCCGGATCGACGCTGTCCTCGACTCCATCTACGCCGCCTTCGCCGAAGGCTGGACCGACCCCGGCGGCACCGACCTCGCGCGACGCGATCTCACCGAAGAAGCTTTCTTCCTCGCCCGTCTGACCGTCGAGCTGCTGCCTGCAGAACCCGAGCCGCTCGGCCTGCTTGCCCTGATGCTCTACGCCGAAGCCCGCCGCAACGCCCGGCGCAGCACCGACGGTGCTTACATCCCGCTTGCCCGGCAGGACACAGGACGGTGGAACGCTCCCATGATTCACGAGGCCGAAGCGATTCTCCATCATGCCCGTACGCGCAGCATCATCGGGCGCTACCAGATCGAGGCGGCCATCCAGTCCGCGCACATCGCTCGTCGCTGCAGCGGCGATAACAACTGGCCGGCCATCGTCGAACTGTACGACGCGCTCGAAGCCATCTCCCGCTCGCCGGTCGTCGCCATCAACCGCGCCCTCGCCATCGCCGAGACCGAAGGTCCACGCGCCGGACTCGATGCCATGCCGCGGCTTGCGGACGACGCCCGCCTCAACCAATACCAGCCCTTCTGGGCTGCGCGCGCCGAGCTACTCTCACGCATCGGAGCATGCAAGAAAGCGCGCGAGGCATACGATATCGCCATCGGACTCGAACGTGACCCCGCCGTTCGCAGCTTCCTCCAGCAACGACTCGCAGCGTTACCTTAACCTTGAAGGTCTCGGGCTCGGAGTCCCACATCTCGGCTTTGAAGTTTAGATGCATTCGGGAAAGAGTGTCATCCTGAGCGAAGCGACCGCAAGGAGCGCAGTCGAAGGACCTGCGGTTCTCAAAAACAAGAGACTCACAGCCAACGATTCCCACCGATCCCTGTCAACCCCAAATCCTACTTATATCCCTCAAAACAAACCACCTAAAGATGCCGATTCCAATCATTCATTCCGCTAGAATTAAAGACAGGAGCAGGATTAGGTCCGGTCCTTTCGAAACTCCGAAAACATGAAGTCCAGACCTAAGTAGCTTTACCATCAAGACTTTGCACAAAAATGTACGGGGGGGTACCCCAAGGGACAAACAAAGAGCCCTCGCCGAAGCGAGGGCTCTTCCATAACCAGATCGAACTTCGCTTACGCCTGCACCTTGAGGAAGATGATCACGAAGGTGAACAGCGCCAGCGACTCGATGAAGGCCAGACCGAGAATCAGGAAGATGAAGATTCCGGGACGGGCGCCGGGGTTGCGTGCAAGAGCCTCGGTGGCAGAGGCGGTCGCCTTGCCCTGACCGAGTCCGCAAAGACCGGCTGCAAGGGCCATGCCCAGACCAGCTGCCAGCGGAACCCACTGCGAAGCGGGTGAGTAGTTGCCTGCGCCCTGCGCAAAAGCCGGCGTTGCGAGCAGCATCGCGGCCAACGACATAAACAGATACTGAAGCTTCTTCATTACGACTCCGTCTCCCGTCAGATACGCCGCCAGTGGGTGGTTGATGCTCACCGTGCTGGCACCCTCACGCTCGCGGCGTTGTTGCTACGGCAGAGAGGGAGTCCCTCCACCGCAAACTCAAACTTAGTGGTCGTGCGCCACAGCCAGCGACAGGTAAACCGCTGCCAGAAGGAAGAACACATACGCCTGCACGACGGCAACGCCAAGGTGCAGACCAAGGAAGATCAGCGGAATGCCGATCGGCACCAGCGAGAAGAACGCCAGAGTCACCAGGTCGCCGGCCAGCATGTTCGCGTAAAGACGAACCGTCAGTGACAGGACGCGCGCAAAGTGCGAGATGATCTCGATCGGAAACAGCAGCGGATACAGCCACCAAACTGGTCCCAGGAACTGCTTGATGTAAGCAGCGCCATTGGCCCGAACACCGTGGTAGTGGTAGTAGAGGAAGGTCACCAGTGCAAATCCCAGCGGCACCACCGGATTCGCGGTCGGTGAGGCAAGGCCGGGAATCAAGCCCAACAGGTTGCTCAGCAGGATGAACAGCAACAGCGCCGTCAGGTAGCTGACGAACTTCTCCGAGCCATGTCCGATGACCGACTCACCCTGCTCAGAGACGAACTCGTTGGTCATCTCGGCCAGATGCTGGAAGGCTCCCGGCTTCTCGATGCTCAGGGTCACCCGCACCACGAGGAAGTAAGCGATCAGGAACGCAAAGACCAGAAGCTCCATGGCAAAGGCGTCGGTGATCGGAGCCTGCGGATACTTCGGATGCACATGAACCGCCTCCAGCAGCGCCGTCACGGGCACGGCGAGGTGGGAGTTCAGAAATCGTGTAAGCAAAAGCTGAGTCGGCATAAAGAAAATAAGCGGAACGTCTTCTCTAAATTTAAGCTGAAGGTTCAGGACGTGTCAGACAGTCCACGCCTTCACCAGCCTCAGACCCTCCACTGTGAGTGCAAAAACTCCCAGTGCAAGCCCGGCCGCAAGCGCATAGACTGAACCGTTCAGTACCTTAAGGCTAACATAAAGAAGGGCAATCGTGGCGGCCAGACGGATAAAGAATCCCAGCAAAACCATCGCCATGGGCTTGGCTGTACCTCCCTCGTCCATCCGAGCCATCACCGCAGTCATCAAGCGCATCCACTCCCACAGCCCCGAAGCCGAAATCACCGCTCCCACGGCCAGCAAAGCGGCACTCTGCCAGCCCAGCTTCCACCACAGAAGCAGCGCCCCGGCCACCGAGACGATCCCCAGCAGACGCAGCGCCCGCAGCATCGTCCGCCGAAAATCCTCGTCCGAAAACGACTCCAACGCCCTCACTTGCCGCGCCTCAAGTACCGCGAAGCCGTGAAGAAGATCTGCATGAATCCTCCAACCGCCCCCATCACGATTCCGGCAATCCCAATCCAGTTCTGGTGAAAGTGACGGTCCAGCCACGCCCCAATCAGCCACCCGATAACGCACCCCGCAGGGAGCGCGATGGCCAGCTGGATCATCGACTCGGCCTTCACCAACTCGCCCAGAGCGCCCTTCTTTTGATCCTCAGCCATAGCCCAACTATTACACCACGCATCGGGCCTGCTCGACCATGGCCGCTATACTGAACAACGACTATCCCGATCAAAGGAAGCACATTGCACTTCGACTCCGAATTCGAGAGAAATCTCTACCAGCAGCGCCAGGAAAACCTCGATCAGATCGCCGCTCTCGGCGAGCAGGCTGGGCTGAACCGCGCCCAGGCCATCTATCCGAACTCTTTCGAATCCAGCGCAACCGGATGGACCGAGTTCGACGGCCCGATCGTTCCATGGATCAAAAAGCAGTACGACTCCCCCGATGCTCCCGTTACCGGCGAGCAGCTCGAGGCCGACCGTAAAGAAATCGCTGTCGCCGGTCGCCTGATGGCCATCCGTGTCCAGGGCAAAGCAGGATTCGCTCAGATCCAGCAGGGCGGCCAGCGCCTCCAGATCTACGTCCGTAAAGACGACGTCGGCGAGAACGCCTTCGCACTCTACAAGCTGCTCGACCTCGGCGATCACATCGGCGTCCGCGGCTACCTGATGCGCACTCGCACCGGTGAGCTTACCGTCCACGTCACCACCACGCCTGAGCAGCCCGGCATCACTTTCCTCGCCAAGGCCATGCTCGCCCTGCCCGACAAGTTCCACGGCATGTCCGACATCGAGCTGCGCTATCGCCGTCGCTACGTCGATCTCTTTACCGACACCGGCGACTCTGAACCTGCAGCTCCTCAGCCAGTCCAGGAAGACAATCCCGAGAAGGCGCTTCCTGAATCTGCAGCTGCTCCCCTGGCTCCGGCCCGCGCTCCAGCCCGCGAGGTCTTCGTCAAGCGCGCAGCCGTCCTCCGCGCCCTGCGCAAGTTTTTCGACGCCCGCGGCTACCTCGAAGTCGAGACCCCGATGATGCAGCAGATCGCCGGAGGAGCCGCCGCGCGCCCCTTCACCACCCACCACAACGAGCTCGACATCGACCTCTTCCTCCGCATCGCGCCCGAGCTCTACCTCAAGCGCCTCGTCGTCGGAGGCCTCGACCGCGTCTACGAGATCAATCGCAACTTCCGCAACGAAGGCGTAAGCACCCGGCACAACCCCGAGTTCACCATGCTCGAGTTCTACCAGGCCTACGCCAACTACCACGACCTGATGAACCTCACTGAAGAGCTCATCAAGTTCGTTGCGCTCGAGGTCAACGGCTCCTTCATCACTCACTTCAACGGTAACGAGATCAACCTCGGCAACTGGACCAAGCTCTCCATGCGCGAAGCCATTGTGAAGTGGTGGGATCCGATCTTCGGTGCGCCTCCAACACGGGAAGATTTTTCTGACAAATCGGCCTTCATCCAAGTTTTGATACGTGCTATGAAAGCTGCACATTCTAGAGCTCATTCCGGCTGGACAGAAGATAGAATCGGCGGACAAGTCTTGAAAATTACAGATGAAAAGCGCGCGGAGATTGTTCTGTCCAAAGACATCGAGCAAATCGAACAAGCACTAGTACGGGGTGGTGAACTCGGAAAGGCCATCTCAGATTTGTTTGAGATTATGGCGGAAATCCACCTCATCCAGCCCACCATCATCTACGACTTCCCCCTTGCCGTCTCCCCGCTCTCCAAGATCAAGCCCGACGAGCCCGACTGGGTCGAGCGCTTCGAGTTCTACATTGGCGGTTTCGAAGTCGGCAACGCCTTCTCCGAGCTCAACGACCCCGTTGATCAAGACAACCGCTTCCAGCAACAGATCGAGCAGAAGGAAAAAGGCGACGAAGAGGCCATGTCGGCCGTGGACGACGACTACGTCCGCGCCCTCGGCTACGGCCTGCCTCCCACTGCAGGCGAAGGCATCGGCATCGACCGCCTCACCATGTTGCTCACCAACTCGCGCTCCATACGCGACGTCATCCTCTTCCCTCTCATGCGACCGCAGAAGAAGAGCGACGAGCAAATCGCCCAGAAGGAAGAACAACCCCACGGAGAGTCAGCCGAGTAGCCCAACGTTTGCTCATGCTCAGCTATACCAGAACCCGTTTCCACGAGGTCCGTCTTCGGCTTGAGCACCACATCCCGACGAGCAGGTTTAATGCATTTCTCTGGGAGTTTTTTCTCTTCGGGTTCAAGCAAGCATGGGCCTGCCTTTTCGGCGGAATCATTCTCGGCCTCGTACTCATCACCAAAATCTATTGGCCCCCTCATGCGCGGCTGGCGCGATACGACTTCCTCTTTCTGGCAGCACTTACGATTCAGGTGCTCCTGCTCATCCTGCGTATGGAGACCGTTCGCGAAGCCAAGGTAATCCTCGTCTTTCACCTCGTCGGCACTTTGATGGAGCTCTTCAAAACCTCGGTAGGCTCCTGGGCCTACCCCGAGAACAGTCTCATCCGCATCGGTCACGTCCCGCTCTTCTCCGGCTTCATGTATTCATCCGTAGGAAGCTATCTGGCGCGAATTACTCGCATCCTTGATATGCGCTACACGCGCTACCCCAATACCAAAGTGACTGCAGCACTGGCTCTGCTTATCTACATCAACTTTTTTGCTCATCATTTTCTTCCGGATGTGCGGGTCCTGCTCTTCCTCTTTGTGGCGGCCGCCTTTGGTCGCACATGGGTCTACTATCGCCCGTATCAAAGATTTCACCGGATGCCCCTGCTGTTGGGGTTCTGTCTCGTCGCGCTCTTTATCTGGGGAGCTGAAAATATCGGGACCTTCGCTACTATCTGGGTCTATCCGCATCAACGAAACGGTTGGCAGCTCGTTTCCTTCGAAAAATATGGCGCGTGGCTGCTTCTGATGATCATCAGCTTTATTTTGGTCTCCTTTGTTCATCCGCCGCGCGCTCCGTCTGAGGATGAGTTGGAAGTAAGCCCTTTCCTAACGTCTCCATCAACACAACAACAGAACCAACCCATTCGCTCCTGACCAACCAACCAGAAACAGTCGAGCAGATTCCCAAGGGAAGACCAGCTCATGGTGAACTCCAAAAGAGGATCAGCATACGAAATTTATATTTCATTAGTAAAATTTGTTGGAGCCGTTTCAGGTTTCGCGAAAGGATCTCATGCGTATCGCCACCGCCCTCCTGCTCTTCACAATTGCCTCTCCGTTCGCAAGTACGCAGATGAAGGTCGCGAGCCTTGACGGCCCCGTCGCCAAGGCTGAGACCGGCTCGCTCCTCAGCTATGTGTCCGCGATGCAGCCCGCGGCCTCCGACGAGAAGAACGCATGGTCCTACGGCACCTCAGGACAGGCGGTGCGCGCGCTTGGCCTGATTTACCAGATCGATCCTAATCCGCGCTTCGTCGATCAGATGGTTCGCCTCTGCGACGCAGAGTTAGCCGAGCGCAATGATCTTGCACCTGCCCCCATTGGTCAACACATGATATGGACTGGCCGCATTGATCCAGTGTGGCCGAATGATCTCTCGAAGCCTCGCCTCTTGACGGGTGGCGAACAAGGCGACCTCATCGGAAACCTGGGTAACTGCGCCGTTACTATCCTCAAGACTCGCTCGCTGTGGAAGAAGCCGGTTCCGGCAGGCGACCTTCACCACTTTGGCGCCACTTACCTTGCCCGGGCCAAAACCTATGTCAAACAGGCCGACATCGCAATAGACCAGCACATCCTCAAAAATCTTCTCGATCTGTCGCACAACAACTATCAATATTTTTCCGCCGACTCTTCCTACAAAGGTGGAACTCCTGTTCCATGGAACCAAGTGATGATGTTCAACTACGGCTTCCAGATGCTGGGCACAGCGCATCAGCTTCTGCACGACGACCTGGTGCGCGCTACGCGGTATCACAAGATCGTCGCCGACAATATCGACTGGTTCTTTACCGAAGGCGTTCAAAACGTCACCACCAAGCAGGGACGTCCTGCCTACAACTGGGGCTATGCCCTGCCCGCCAAAGGCGGCGAAGACAGCGTTCATGCCCGCATGGACGTTGCGGGTCTGTATCTCGCGTATCTGGACGGCAGCTATACCATCGATCGAGCGAAGATGACCGCCCTCGCCAATACCTTCACGGAAATCATCACCCTGGCTCCCGGAAGGTATGCAGGACGCGTCGACGGAAGCTCAGGCGCAGGCCACGCCGGTGAAACGAACCGAGTGAAGAATGGCTTCCTTCTGCTTGCAGAGTTTCGCCCCGATGCGTATTCCGATATGGTCCGCAATGCGGTCACCGAAGGCGCGTGCGTTTCGGCTGTCGAAGGGGGGACTACCGGGGATATCGATCTCTTCGCACGGTTTTTATGGGCTAAACATCGACGCACACAGCATTCAATTCCGTAGTTTAAATTCCAAGACGGCGTGGGTATGGCCATCTTTCGATGGACCCGGTTGCGGTGTTTTCTACTTCCTCTTCTTCAACCGCTTGACTACCCCGGCCAGCGAATGCTCGTTCATGGCCTCTACAGCATCGTCGCGAACCTTCTTCATCAGCCCGGTCACGGCCTTGTCGTTCACCGTCAGCCAGTCGCCAGAGGTCGCGGCAAACACGTCTCCCAGGCCGATCTGCTTAGGCAGGAGCTTCAGCTTGGCTCCTCCATTCGGTCCCTTCTTCTGCTCGATCAGCCCGGCTTTGTGCAGCAGGAGAAACGCCCTTCGCACCATGACTGCGCTTTCTTTCAATATCTCCGCTATCTCAGCCGAAGTTCGCATTCCACCCGGCTCTTCCGCCAGCACCGCCAACACTCTTACGCTCAACTGAAACCGCTCACTCTGCGCCATTCCAAGCAAGCTACCATATTCGCGCTATGTGGTTGTCTTCGCCTTCTTTGATCCATGTAAAATCTTCAGGTGAACATCCTCTTTGTCGGCGACGTATTTGGCTCCGCCGGCCGCCATATCGTACGCGAGCACCTTCCCCACGTCCTTGAAACCAACGCCGTCGATCTGCTTGTCGTGAATGGCGAAAACGCCGCTGGAGGCTTCGGTATCACGCCCTCGCTCGCCGAAGAGATCTTCGACATGGGCGCCCACGTTATCACCACCGGGAACCACATCTGGGATAAGCGTGAGATCTTCGAATACATGACGGTTCCAGCCGATTCGCACGAGCGCGGCCGGCGAGTCCTTCGTCCGGCCAACTATGCCGTCGGGACACCCGGTTTTGGTGTTTATCAGGGCGAGCTGCCTTCGGGCCAGAGCTATGCCGTCCTCAATCTACAGGGCCGGGTCTTCATGTCTTCCTGTGATGATCCCTTCCGTAAGGCCGACGAGCTTATCAGCCAGCTGACCACGAAGGTCATTCTGCTCGACATCCACGCAGAGACCACCAGCGAGAAGGTTGCGTTGGGCTGGTATCTCGATGGGCGCGTCACAGCTGTTCTTGGAACCCATACCCACATTCCCACCGCGGATGCCCGCGTTCTTCCCGACGGGACCGCCTTCATTACAGACGTCGGCATGTCAGGTCCCTACGATTCTGTTATCGGCGTTGAAACGGAGCTCGTGCTTAATCGTTTCCTTACCGGTATGCCGGGCAAGTTTGAGGCGGCGAAAGGTAACCCGAAGATGTGTGCTGTCCTCATCGGCTGCGATGGCGGAACAGGCCGCGCCTATTCCATCCAGCACCTGATGCTTGGGGAATAAACGGCTATTGGCCTCGGTCTGAAGAAAGACTAGATCTCTTTCTCCAACATAACGAACTCCAGGTCGTCTCGCAGTGGCCTGCCTACACGATCGTCTCCGTAAGGAAATGGCTCCATCTCGCCCGTACGCACATATCCTCGGCGCTCGTACCAGGTAATCAGCTTTTGGCGCACATTCACCACGGAGATGCGGATTCGCCTTCCCTCGTGCTGACGAATCGCCTCTTCGGAGGCTTCAAGCATTCGCCTGCCTAGCTGCTGACCTTGACGATCCGGACGAACGGCCAACAACCCCATATACCAAACATGGTTATTTTTGGGCTCGAGCCAGACCGATCCAAGCAGAGTGCCTACCCTTTCATCTCGCCAAACCATCACGAGAGCATCAGGACGTTCGTCGATATTTTCCTGGAGCGTTTTCAGGCTGATCCGTTCACCTTCAATGTACTTACTCTCGAGCGTCCATCCGACCTCCCCGCGAAAAGCAAGATTGATTAGCTGCACGATCTCTGGGAGATCGGAGGAGGCGGCAAGTTGAAGTTTCATGAAAACCGTTCTATCGCAGATTCCAACAACCTCGCAAACTTGCCTGCACAGACTCGCTTCGTGGAGAAGTTCCGTTCTCCAGCCCTGAATCACTACTGATGCACAGCCTGCATTAAAAATGCTTGGTCAAAGGTGTGAGTGACAGGTAGTATGGCACGCCATAGAGATAACGCTTTCTTTTTAGGAGACGGGCAGTTATCTCAACACGATCTATGAAACCAAGAAAAAAATATGAAGACAGCATTCCCTTTGCGAAAGATCTCCATTCTGGCGCTCGCTGCAGCATGCGCCGCAATCTGGTGTGGCCCAACCTATGCGCAGCAGACGAACGCCACCATCGTCGGTAATGTAACGGATACATCGGGAGCCGTTGTCGTCGGGGCCGGGGTTACGGTCACCAATCCGTCGACGAATACGACTCGTACCGCTGTGACTGACAGCTCGGGGCAATATTCCGTCCCGGCCCTTCCGCCAGGAACCTATTCCCTGGCTGTCCAGATGAAAGGTTTTCAGACGCAGCGGGTTGCTTCCATCGTTCTGGATGCAAGCCAGAATGCTCGACAGGACTTCAAGCTCAGCGCCGGTTCTGTAACCGAGGCAATCTCTGTCGAGGCCAGCGCGGCCACCGCGCAGCTGCAAACGGAGAATGGCTCTGTTGGGCAGGTGATTGACGGGAAAAAAATCGTTGATCTTCCACTCAACGGGCGTAATTTCATCCAGCTCGGCCAACTGATTCCCGGCGTGAACTCCGGCACGGAAGGCTCGATTACAGTACGGCGAGCCCGTGGCGCGCTTGCGAGCTCGGATGCAACCGGCGGATCGACCGCGATTCAAGTCAACGGGCAGCGCGATACACAGAATCGCTACTCGATTGATGGAATCGAGAACATGGACTACGACGCTTTCACTTATAGCTTTTCGACTTCGGTGGATGCTATCGCCGAGTTCCGCGTCGATACCGCCAATTCAGGAACGGACTCCGGGGCTGCATCGGGAGCAAACGTCAATCAGATTATCAAGTCGGGAACTAATGGCCTCCACGGCACACTTTTCTACTTCAATCGCAATAACGCCTTCACGCAGAGCTATGACGCACTCGCCAACAAAGACGTAGCTCCTCCGCGGCTGAATCGGAATCAATATGGAGGGAATGTTGGGGGGCCGGTGCTCATTCCCAAGCTCTATGACGGACGCAACAAGACTTTTTTCTTCTTCAATCTCGAGACTGGCGACCTGCTCAATGGATTGCAACCACAGTCGGCCTACGTTCCCTCGGATGCTGTGCGTTCCGGCAATATTGACGAGCTGATTACCGCAGCGGCAGCCTATGCGCAATCGCAGGCTCAACTTGGCAAAACGGTCAGCCCTGTCCTTGTGAATCCTTATACTCAGCAACCTTACAAGCTGGGGCAGCATATTAATGTGGATCCGAAATCGGCCATCCTGTTGAACGCGACGCCACATGCCAACAGCTCAGTCTCAGCCACGACGAATTATCTAACGCCTCTACTGAAGACGCTGAACTACCAGCATGATTACATCGTTAGGATCGACCATAATCTTACAAGGATGGATACCCTGAGCGGGCATTACATTCACGATGTAACGTATAGCAATGGAGCCCCGTTCTTCGGCAACGACAACGATAACAACCGGGCACTGACCACTCATTACCAGGTTACGGAGACCCATGTCTTCTCCCCAACCCTGGTCAACGAATTCCGCTATGGACGGCAGATCTTCAAAGAATTTGAGACCTTCGGCACGACCGGGGATTCGGCCTTCGACATTGCCAATGGACAGATGGGAATTCCCTTTTCTTCCTCCCTACCAATGTTCTACGGACCTCCAACGACCAGCATCAGCGGCAACGGTCCCGGTACTCGCCTGTTCAACACACTTCGCGATATCGGACCGAGAAATCGGTCCAATGGAATCAACCAGTATGTCGACACCCTTTCATGGCAGCACGGAAGGCACTTCTTCAAGTTCAACGTCGATATCGGACGTCGCACAGATTATTTCAGCCAGGCGCGCGATCCCCGTGGTCACTTCACCTTCGACGGTCGCTACAGTGGAGGGTTTTCAGGAGCTGGTCAGCCACAGGGCGCTTATTTTGCGGGCCTGGTGGATTTTCTTCTTGGCTATGTCGCGAGCGATAGCATCAATCCGACGATCACCCGCACGAGTATTTCGAGCCTTATCCAGTCCTATGCCTTTCAAGACAACTGGAACATTGCCCGGAATCTTACGATCAACCTTGGCCTGCGATGGGACCATTTCCCACCATGGGTGCAGGATGATAATCGCTATGCCGATATCTTCGCCGGCGCGAACGGTGTTACTCCCGATCACATTGAGACAGCAGCGACTTCGCCCTATGGTCGCGGCCTGATCCGGCCGAACTATTACGATTGGGGACCGCGCATTGGCTTCGCATGGCAGCCCAATGGCCCTAATCAGACGGTCATCCGTGGGGGCTACGGAATTTACTTCACTCCAGATATTGCCAACGGCTATTTCCAACAGGCGGAGGGGTACCAGGCGCAGGCCGGGGCTTCTCTTGTGGGCAACAATGGGAATGGCGCTACCGGTGCTCAGGCACTCCCTAACTTAACCCTAGGTAACCCCTTCCCTGGCGTAACGACGGGTGGAGCACCAACCTATCCCTTTGCCGTGGAAATCTACCAACACCTTGCTGAGCAGATGACGCAACAGTTCAACCTGACCTTTCAGACCGTCCTGCCAGGTCGTTTCACTGCAGATATCGCTTATGTCGGCACGCTGGGCACACATAACTATGTCTATGTCTCCGACGTGAACCTGCCCCGCCCCGTCAATCCCGCGACACCGGGGCTTGCAAGCGTCAACGCTCGACGCCCGAATCAAATTTTCCCACGCTCGATTCAGGGCGAACTCTCGAATGGTTCCTCACACTATCATTCGCTGCAGACCAAACTTGAACGCAGGGTGGGCAACGGTCTTACGATGCTGGTTTCCTATACATGGTCCAAATCTATTTCCGGTCCGGCGGACATCGGTGGCCTGGTCGGAGGAGGAAACTTCGGTGCGACCGCACTCGATCCATTGAACCCGAAAGCGGACCACTCTCTCTCAGTCTTCGATATCCCTCACCGATTCGTAGGCACTGCGCTGTGGGATGTTCCCTACTTCCGGCATACAACCGGCTTCAAGAAACTTTTGCTCGATGGCATCCAGGTCTCGACGATCCTTTCCGCTGTATCCGGAGATCCGTCCCAGGTGACCTATAGTGGAGCTTCGGTCAATGCAAGCTCGGCAGCGGCACGGCCTGATGTAGTTCCTGGCGTGTATTCTTATATCCCTCGCGGTACCCGAACGCAGACACGTGTCTTCAACACAGCAGCGTTTAAGACACCCGCTATCGCAACCTACGGAAATGCCCCACGCACAGGAGCCGTCCGCCTTCCGGGTCTCTTCAATGACGACCTGTCCGTGACCAAGGGTCTGAAGTTTGGCGAAGCTCGAAATCTTCAGTTTCGCGCTGATTTCTTCAATGCCTTTAAGCACTTCAATCCCGATCCTTCCACGATCGGAACCAACATCACCTCGCTAAACTTCGGCAAGATCAATGACGGTGTGCAGGGTGGCTACGCAACCCGAGTGATCCAATTAGGAGCCAAACTTTATTTCTAAACTCAGCCTACTTGCTCAAACGCGAGACAACGGTATTCCCATGCCACAAGTCTCGCTGATCAAAGGAGATGACAAGAGGGTTGTCGACGAATTATCTTTCTCTGTCAATTGAATCGATCGCATACAAAAGCGGCATGACAAGAACGAAGACTGATGTTCGTTGATCCGAGACAACCGCATCGCGTTGAATCCTATTTTCTGATGAGGTCTCATGGCTTCTCTGCGGTTCGTTCCTGTTTTTCTGCTTGCCTGCACCGTGCTGTCCTGTCAAACATCTCTTGCCGATTCCGAATCGCGGAAAGAACCGGGACTTCTGTTTTATCTCTCCGGTGATCGTAGCTTCGAAGCGGACTACGCCGCGAACGGAAAAGCCATCCCGAATTTTCAATCGGACGTAAAGATCGTGCCGGGCGGAGTGCAAAACGCTTACGTCCAGTCGGGAGATAATCAGCTTCTCTCCTACTGGGCGCCAGGAAACATCTACGCTCAACGCGGGACCATCTCTTTCGATTGGCGTTCCCGTGAACCGGTGGGGCCAACTCAATTCCCCATCTTCCGCGTGGGATATGGCGATCATTCCAGCTGGGACATGGTGTGGCTCCGCATCGACTACAACGGTCACGGTTTCGATGCCTTCGTAACCGACGTAAACCTGGGGCGTACGCGCATTTCTTACACTATGCCGGACTTTCCCAAGGCAGATCAGTGGACTCATCTTGCGCTGAGTTGGGATGAAACAACGGGCATTCGCTTTTATGTCAACGGAAAGATGGCTGCGGAAAAGGCAGCTACCGGAATGTTTGATGCCGCACTCGATCAGTTCGGGCCAAACTCACGCATTATCGGGCCTACGGGTGTAGAGAGTTCCTATAACTACGATCGCGGCGGCGACATGGATGAACTTCGGATCTATGACAGGGCTCTTTCAGATGAAAACATCGCCCATCTCGCTCACGGTCAGATTCCACAATCCATTCCGCCGCTTCCAGGAACAGAAGCCAGCAGTTTGGAGAAAGAATGGTGGTTTCACTATGGCTGGAGCCGTCCAAACGACATTCCGAAGCCGCTTCCCTCTTCTGTTACCACCGTCCGCAAGGTTGAGATTCATGATGTCTACGATTTGAAGCGATGGTGGTGGAAGGCAACAGATGGAATCCCGGAGACGACCTGGCCCGGAGTTTATAACCGTTCCCAAATTGTGGGACGTAACGATTACTTCCAGCTTCCGGACTGGGATTGTTATTCGTTGTCGGGAAAAGCTGTAACGTTTTCCATGCCGGATGAACCATGGAATCACATTGAGATAACGGGAGGTGCCTTTGGAACGATGTCCCTGGCATCCGCCAATGGCACAGAGATTCCGGGAAAAGATCTCTTTGAGCGGCCCAAAGGACAGGAGAAGACCTTTAACACTTTTGACACTCCTTTTACAGGTCAGAAGATTCGCTTCTCAAACATTGAGCAGGAAACACCTATTGGCGAATTATCGGCATACTATGTGCATTCCGGCACGGTGCCTGCTGGTGTCAACCAATTAAGTTATCGACTGACAACAGAACAACCTGATCGCAATCCTTCGCTGCAGGAGCTGACATCATTTATCGATGGCCGCTATCCCGAGGGGCAGAGGCGAATGATGGTTGCAGATCCAGGCACGAATCCTCTGGGCATGAATATGCCCGCCCGTAATCACACGGACGGTATTGTTCTTGATCATGAGCGGGAATCGCTACAGATGCCGATCGTTCATATTCTGATTCCATCGGATTTTCGTGATGTACAAGGGCCGCATTCGCGGGGCACCCAGGACTGGGAAAATATGAATGCCGGACTTGATGGAATTGCCATCGATCTTCCGGCGATGCACCTGAAGCCCACGCACGGCGAATATCTCGCGATGAATATTCAGGTGAAAGATCCAGTATGGCCGATGCGAAACATGTTCGATTTCAGTTTCTCCGTAAAGCCAGATGCGCCGCAAACACTCTGGCTCGATCTGCGAGATCGTATTCTGCCTAACGATAAAAGTCTTTACATAACCCTAGCCTCCAGCAGTATGGATTTCGGACCTGCTGTACTAAACCACGCGATGGTTCGGCTGATCTTCAAACCGTATGAGGAAGCGAAGAAGGAACATATCCTGGACCGTTTTACCCAGGTACGGGACGAGTACGCGAACCTGGTGGAAGAGACCACCAGTACACGCAAGCTCAATATGTTCACACGTTTCGACACGGATATGACGGATCTGCTGCGCGTCGATCCTCAGAACGATCTGGGGCGCAAATACTGGTACGACATGAACAAGGAGCAGGTCAAGCCGGTCTACACTTCACCGAAGATACCTGCAGGGGTTCCGGCGTGGGCCTTTCTGCAGGTGCGCGACCTCGGCTATCTGAAGTACATCATCGACTGGTATATCGACAAACGGCAGATAGAAAACGGCGAATTCGGTGGCGGGCTTTCCGATGACGGCGACCTGACCAACATGTGGCCGGGAGCCGCGTTGATGGGCATCGAACCCGAGAAGATCAAGCATTCACTACTGAAAGAACTCGAAGCCATGTACGACCAGCATATGTTTACAAACGGGCTGATCACCATCCAGGCAGACGAGTTGCATAGCTACGAAGATGGCGTGAATGTATTGGGACAGGCCATGACCCTGGACTTCGGGAGCCCGCGCCAGATTGAGCGAGCCATGATCACCTCCAAGCGTCTGGAGTGGATCACAGGTGTGAATCCCGCAGGAGACCGGCTCTTCCGCTCCTCCTATTACAACGGCGAAAAAATGGCTACGGAAGGGGTCTGGGGATGGACGAAACCCTATTCGTACTTGGTTCTTCATCCTGCGGCGACTATGGTTCAATTCAACGGTTCGCCCGAGACGAGGAAGATGATTCTCGATCTTGCCGACGGACTGCTCGCCCACCGCAAACCGGGGCCGGATGGAAAGTACACGATCTACTCGACCATCAACTTTCAGACGAACGAAGATCAGCCCACCGGCATCGATCGCCTGGCCTATGTCTTTTGGGCCGCGTATCGATGGAGCGGCAATAAGAAGTATCTGCAGCCGTTTTACGATCTCGGCGGCCCATCCCTACGTCTCATCAACTCTAATGCGCTGGGCATGCTGGATACGCATAAAACATGGGGGAAAGAGGCTCTCCAGAGGGCTAAAGGAGATTTGGTCGCTTCAACGGAAACGAATCTTCACGAGGCCTGGCAAGCCTCTGGCGACACCCATTACCTAGATAAGCTGTATGGCTCGCAGATCGAGGCTGCTGAAGACAGACAATACATCAATACGCTAGGCAGCCTCTGGATCGACCGCGTGCAGTTCGATTCGGTTGCGCTACAGAGAGCCCGCCTGGGAGGCGTCGCCATCGTACGCAACTCTTTTTACCCAGGGCATATCGTCAGCTGGAAGTTCGAGGCTCCAGCTAACGATCAGAGCGTCGCGATCCTTATCCCCGATGCCACGCCCAGTCACTTTCATGTGATCGCTTATAACCTTGACTCGGTGCCTGTAAAGGCTCACCTGACAGGATGGGAGATTGATCCCGGTCAATGGAAGATCACCCAAGGAACTCAGGATGACTCCCTTAGCGGACCAGTTCGTAACGCCGTCACGCGCACGGAAGAATTTGAGCGAAGCAGAAGCCTGGACATTGAGCTCCCGCCCCACCAGACCAGTGTGATTGAGTTTCAGCTCATGGAAAAAGGGATACCTTACTGGTCTCGGCCAGATCTGGGGATTGATCCGCAGGATGTGAAGATCGCTGGAAGAAAGGTTACCGTTACGATCCACAGTATCGGTGCAGTGGATGCACCTGCCTCCCAGGTCGTCTTTCGTGACAACACAGGAAAGATCCTAGCTCAAAGCAAGGTCTCTCCCTTAAAGGCGCCCGTCGATCTGAAACCGAAGACAGCAACTGTGACGTTTTCTCTTCCCCCTGATGCCAGGACTCTAAAGGGATCGACGGTAGAGATCGTACCAAGCCAAGCGATACCTGAGATTACTTCCATGAATAATAAGGTGATCGTGGATGGACTTCCCAGCGATGTTGCTCAAGAGAAGCCATCTCGGCGTGGAACACGATCCTCCCAGTGATCTGGAAGATGGGCTCAGTCGAGGCGCCTGTGGAGGACCGTTGGAGAAGAGATCTTGCCCTGTGAGGCTGGTGTTGCTTCGCCGCTTGATCTAAGCGGCAGTGATCGCCAGAAACGAAAATATTCCAGCGACCTGTTACGTAAAAGAAGGGCGAGCTTGCGGCTCGCCCCTCTTTGTAGCTTTTTACCAATCGGTTACTACTTGCGTGGAGTTGCCCGGTGATGGGCCGGGGTGGGCTTCGCAGGTGCCTTCTTCGGCTCGACTACTGTGCCATTGCTCATCGTGATCATGATGGGCTTCGGAGTAAACGAGTCGTAGGTTCCGGTTACCGTCACCTTGTCTCCCGCGGCAGGAGGTGTCTTGAGCGGAGCGGTCAGGTTGAAGGTGAAGTCGGCAGTCTTCGACTGCACAGCATCGTCCGAGACAGAGAGCTGGAGCGCCGTGTCGCTTACCGAGACCACGGTGGCATCCGGGAACTGAACCGATTTGCCCTTGACCGTGTCCCACACCTTAGCGGCATCTTCAGGGCTGCCATTCTGGAGGATGAACTCCTTGTCAGAGACGGCAAGAGTTGCCGGATCAGGCGTGCTCGCGAGGACCTGCTTTACGATGTCGGCGGGCGAAGGAGCCGGCTTGATGGTGGTGGACAGATCTGCCGGCGGATCAAGGCTTGCCTGAGAAGCGGTCACGAGGGCGTCAAATCCATCGTCCGCGCCGTGGTACTTCTTGTAGCAATATTTGGCGAGCGGCATCATCTGCGTCTTGTAAGGCTCGGGGGCGAAGGTAGCCGCGCGGGTGGCATACCAAGCGCAGTTGAGAGCGTCAGGCGGAGTGGATTGGTAGTATGCGTTGGCCAGCAGATAGGTGTCGGTGAGCAACGGACCAGGGGTCTTGGTCTGCTCGACAGGAACGCTAGCAAGGCTCTGCTTCAACTGGGTAACGGCCGTGGCAGCATCCTTCTTATTCAAAGCCGACGTTGCGATCGCGCGGTGGAAAACAGGAACAGCCGCCGTTTTGACCGTGTTGAAATCAGCATCGCTCATGTCTTTCGGCTTCGGAGCATCCAGACCCTTCTGGCCGGCTTCTGCTGCCTTGTCCAGCTCGGGCTGTTTTGCAGCCGGGTCTGTGAGCTTATCCGCGTTCTGTAGGTGGAAGTAGGACTCCATCGTGAGAGCGCGAATATTGGAAGGGTCCACTTGAAGGAGCCGGTCTGCGGCATCCAGCGTTTTGGCCGGATCGAAGGCGCTGTAGGCCAGCATCAAGCGTTGGAGCACATCAGCCTTTACCTGAGACTGTGGATACGTCGTCAGAAAAGACTCAAGTGCAGGAGCCTGTGTCTGGGGTGTGCTCTGCCCAATGGCCGCTGTATAAGCATTGTATTCGGCTGGCGCAAGCTGTACGCCGCCACCTGCTTGCGTATTAGCCGCCGGGGCCGGTGTTTGTGCAACCGCAATACGCGCACCAGATGCAACGCTAGCGACCGCCAGGAGAGACGCAACGACTGCCTTCTTCATTCCCATACTCCTCAGTTAAATCTCTCTTCTTATTAAGCTTCCTGCCAGCTGTTGCCAGATGGTCAGACCGATATATCACACTTTAGATGCACGACAACAGTACGATGCGTGTTTCAACAGTCAACCGACCCGCCCTCAACCAATGGTCAAGAGGTTCGACTGCATTTCTCCATCACGGCATGATGATGCGGATTATAGAAACCTCGTTGCTCCATGGCAAGGGTAGGGTTCTGCGATCAATCCAACACTGTCTGATAAGTTTCACATCTCTCCTGCCCCATTTAGCGTAAAACCCTATTTAAAATCGGAAAAACAATCGTTGCACTGGTTTAGCCTGAACAAATTTGTTTTCGCATTTTTACAAGGGCTCGGAATGGATGATTTCCGCGAATGGGACCCATTCATAGTGTTTGGTACGTCTTATCCACAATTAGTAGTATTGAAACCGTTGATTCTGTGATCTCGTGAAGCTACAGTTAGCACAGTCTTACAACTACTGTGCTCTTCCCTAACGAAAAGCGAGCACAGCAGAGAGGTGACCTTTGCTTAAGCTCAAAAAAGTCCAGATCCTCGGATTTAAATCATTCTGTGACAGAACTGAGGTTCAGCTCTCCGGAGAAGGGATCGCCGCCATCGTCGGCCCCAACGGATGTGGCAAATCAAATATCTCTGATGCTATTACCTGGGTGCTGGGCGAGCAATCGGCCAAAAGTCTGCGCGGCGTCAAGATGGAAGATGTGATCTTCGCCGGGACGCGAGATCGTAAACCAACGGGCATGGCGGAGGTTTCGCTTACGTTGGTCGATCCCGAGGTCTATGACGGAACGGCGCTCTCTCCAGATGGTCCAGAGGTTATCGTCACCGATGAGCACCCCGCCGAGCGTATGGCGGAGATCTCCGACTGGGATGAGACCACGCTACGCCAGCAACATGCTCAAGAGACAGAAGACGCCGTGACAGAGGCTCAGCCGGGTACCGTGATCGAAGGAGAGGCAACCGAGCTTCCTGCTGAAGCCGCTGAGGGTACAACCAGCAACGTCGTCCTCAAAATTCGCCGTCGCAAGTTCAACCGTGCCCCGGTGCGCGCCGGCGAGCTGACAATTACGCGTCGCCTGTTCCGCTCCGGGGACTCGGAGTACCTGCTCAACGGCAAAATCTGCCGCCTACGCGATATCCAGGACATCTTCATGGGCACGGGACTTGGAGGGGAGTCCTACGCGATCATCGGCCAGGAGCGAATTGGCCAGCTTCTCAGCTCGAAACCCCTGGATCGTCGCGGCATCATCGAAGAAGCTGCCGGAATTACCCGTTTCAAGACGAAGAAGCGACTGGCTGAGCTGCGCCTGGAGTCGGCGAAGCAGAACCTCGCGCGTGTAAACGACATCTTCGAGGAAGTGACGCGGCAGATGGCCACGCTTAAGCGTCAGGCAGCAAAGGCAGAGCGATACGGGTCGTTAAGAGACGAGCTCCGCATGCGTTTGCGTGTGGTGCTTGCCAGCCGCATGGCCCAGATGGATGACGAGCATGCCGCAACGAACGAGCGAATTGCCACGCTGGGCACGCAGATCGATATCCAGGCGACGACGCTTGAGCAGATGGATGCGGAGCATACCGATGGTATTAACCGCGGCTATGCGCTCGATCAACAGATTCGCGAGGCCGGGTCGAGAGCGAACCAGTCCGCCGTGGAGCTTGAACGGATCGTCGCTCGAACAGCATCAAACGCTGATCGCATCGCAGAG
Source organism: Edaphobacter sp. FHG110511_03 (assembly GCF_059115365.1). NCBI lineage: Bacteria > Pseudomonadati > Acidobacteriota > Terriglobia > Terriglobales > Acidobacteriaceae > Edaphobacter > Edaphobacter sp. FHG110511_03. Next base: position 428,193 of record NZ_JBZYWL010000002.1, read on the forward strand.
CTGACACAGCGGCTCGCGACCAGTACCGAGGAACTTGCCCAAGGACGTGAGCAATTGACCTCGCTCGCCGGCGAACTGGAGCAGCATCGCAACTTCCTCGAAAATGCGACCACGGAAGCAACAAGCTCTCGTCAGTCAGCACAGCAACAGCAGGGTGAAGCCCAGGAAGCTATGCGCTCGCTCCAGGGAGCCGAGCAGCAGGCCGAACAGAATCGCCGCCAGACGCTGCAGCTTGTGCAACGAGCCTCGCAGACTCGCAACGAAGAAGCCCAGGCTGCGGCGGCTCTCACTGGACTCGAGCAAGAGGCACAGCGGCTTGAACGCGAATCCGAGGTGGCTCGACAGGAGTTGGAGACCCTCGGTCTGCAACGCGGACAGGTCAAGCTTTCGTTCGAATCTGTCACAGAGCGATTGAAGCGTCTTGAGGCCGAAGTAGCAGACATGCGGCTCCAGATCGATGCACGCCGTAAGGAAGAAAACGATAGCAAACGACGTGGCGATCAGCTTCGTGGCGAGCTTGCGACCCTCAACGGTCGTCGCAACTCCCTCGAGGGGCTGATTCGTGATCACAGCTATTCGACCGAGACGGTACGGAATATCTTCAAATCGAGCGCCGCCACTCAGTCAGGCAACGTAGCTCCGGTAGGAACGCTTGCGGACTTTCTCGAGGTCGACGGCAAGTACGAAAGTGTCGTCGATGAGTTCCTACGCGATGAGCTGAACTATGTTGTGGTAAAGAGCTGGGACGCCGCCGATGCAGGCATGCACCTTCTGCAAACGAACGTAGCGGGCCGTGCAACCTTCCTCGTTCACCCCAATGATGCGCAGGCGAACTTCTCTTTTGCCGAAGGCATGGCCAGCGAGGCGGCCAGCAGCACGACCCATATTGAAGGTGTTGTGCCGCTGCGCGAGTGCGTTCGGGTGCTCGACGGCTTCGGCAAATCGCTTGAGGTCATACTGCCTAAGCTGCGCGAGGGCTTCGTCGCGCCGGATTCTTACACGGCGCGTACGCTGGCGCTGTCGAACCCGCACGCCTTTTTTCTCTCCCCCACCGGGGAGACCTTCCATAACGTCACTGTCACTGGTGGACGCCCTCGAGCACAGGGCCCGCTGGCTCTAAAACGTGAGTTGGTGGAGGTCCAGCAAAAGATCGAGCAGGCAGAACAGGCTCTTTCGCAGGCTGATATGAGCACGGCGGATTTGCAGCGTCAGATCACCGATTTGACCGCGGCGATCGACAGCAAGACCCAGGAGAGGCGCGAAGCTGAGCGTGAAGTGGCAAACTCCGGAGCAGCGCTACGCCAGATGGAGTCCGAAACCGTGCGGATTGAGCGCAGGCTTCAGGAGTGGTCGCTTGCTACAGAGCGTAATCGGGATGCCAGAAATCAGAAGACAGAGCTAATCGGGCGAAAGCAGCAGGAGGCCGCAGCCTTTGAGGCGGAGCGGGCCGGACTTGAGAATTCGCTGGCTGAACTCCAGAGGCAGCTCGACGAACTGCGGGACCAACGAGAGAGGCTTCAGCAGTCGGCAGCCGAGGCGTCGGCTGCTCTGGCCGGATTAGAGGAACGCCGACGTAATGCACAGTCGAACTTTGACCAGACTTCGCGTTTGTACAACGGCCAGAATCAGCGGATCCAACAGATCGACCAGCAGATCTCCTCTTCTGCGACGGAAAAGTTGCGCCGCGAGGAGGAAACCGCAGCCCTTGCCACGCAACACACCGAGCTTTCGGAGACTCGTGCGAGCGCACTGGCGGAGGGAGAGCGCTACACAACAGAAGCCAATGAACTTCGCACAGCGGTAACCGAGCTTGACCAGCGCCTTCGGATATTGCGTCATGAGACTGAGGCGCTCCGCGAAGAGCGCGCAGCCCACACGGCGCGTGCGGCGAAGTTGGCATCGGACATCGAGCATATTGATGCTACTTGCCTGAACGATTTGGCAGTGGAAGCCTCTGTTTTGCGTGAGGACGGGACTATCGTCCGCATAGAAGGCGATTCGCTGCACGAGGAAGAAGAAGCATCTCGTTCCCTGAAACAGAAGCTTGAAGCGATGGGTCCGGTCAACATGATGGCGCTCGATGAGTACAACGAGACAACCCAGCGCCACACATTTCTCGAAACGCAGCGCAAGGACCTGCTTGATTCGATCGAGAACACACAGGCTTCCATTAAGGAGATCGATGAGATCTCACGGCAGAAGTTCGACGAGGCCTACCATGTGATCAATGAAAACTTCTCCGTCACCTTTTCGAAGCTATTTGGTGGCGGCCAGGCATTTATGAGGCTGACCGACACTGAGAACTCCGCGGAAAGCGGCATCGAGATCGTAGCCTCTCCTCCAGGCAAGAAGCTGCAGAATATCCTTCTGCTTTCAGGTGGAGAGAAAGCTCTGACGGCGCTCTCACTCCTGGTCGGTATCTTTCAATTCCAGCCCGCGCCATTCTGCATTCTGGACGAGGTTGACGCACCACTGGACGAGACGAACGTGGGCCGCTTTGCCAAACTTATCGCGGATATGAGTGCAAACACGCAGTTCGTCGTAATTACGCATAGCAAACGGACTATGGCGCAGGCAGACATCATTTATGGAGTTACCATGCAAGAGCCAGGTGTCTCCAAGGTTGTCAGCGTTAATCTAAATCGCCGAGACGATAACATCGCTCGGCGTGCAGTGGCCTGAGGGACAAGACAGTTCTTTCTCTCGCGCTGCAACCATAGCATTTTGTTGTATGCGAGTACGAACGCTAATATGCACCTGCCTCTAACCTTCGGCCTGCTGGGGCTGCTTACTGGAGCGGTGCTGCTGCTCCGTCTTCTATGGTGGAGGCTGCCTGGATGGCTACAAAGATTCATCCTGATCACCGCTTGCGCCATGGTTTTGTTCCGCGTTTTCTCTATCGCTTCTCAATGGAGCATGACTTCGACCCGGCTGAATGCGGTGATTTGCTGGGCGGCTGTGGCCGGTTATGAGGTTCTACTAGCTCGATTCAGCCTGATGAAGCCGCAGTGGCTTACCTCAACTAGCTCGGTTATCCTGCTCGCGCCATTGATTGGATCCACGCTGCTGATACCGCTAACGCGAATCTTCGACTGGTCCGCTGCCGATATTACGGTACTGGCGAACTCCTACATTCTTGAGAAGAGTCCCTGGGATACGGATTCTTCGGGAAATTCGGGAGTGGACATGATTGTTTTCTATCGACCACCTTTGATCCCAATTCTTCGTCATGTAGCCCAGCGAGCCACTTTCGGAGACGACGAATGCAATCCAGGAGCGGCGTCGGCACAGGTTGATCCGCAGCGTCGCATGGTGCATTTTCACTGCCCGGCACATGCCGACGGCAAGCCCGCAATCGACGTGATTCTCCCTCTTCGTTAGCTCCTCTCATGCGGCCCTGGAGGTGATACCGTCAAAGAGTCATGCACACCGCACTTCTGGAAACCCATCTCGGCTCTCTCTCCCCTGAAGCACGTGGCAAGGTTCGCGACATCTATTCCCTGAGCGAAAAAGAGCTACTCTTCGTAGCTACGGATCGCATTTCAGCCTTCGACCATGTGCTCGGCAGCGGCATCCCGGACAAGGGGCGCATTCTCACGCAGCTTTCCCTATTTTGGTTCGACTTTCTTAAGAGCACCGTCCGAAACCACGTGTTGACGGCAGACGCTCGGAAGTTCCCCTCATCCCTGGCCCCTTATCGAGATCAACTCGAGGGACGAAGCATGGTTGTACGCCGTGCCCAGATGTTCCCAGTAGAGTGCGTCGTGCGTGCCTATCTCTCTGGTTCGGGATGGAAAGACTACCAGGCGACCGGGGCCGTCTGCGGAATTGGACTGCCGACCGGCCTTCGTGAGTCGGATCGCCTTCCGGAGCCGATCTTCACGCCCGCCGCCAAGATCAACACCGGTGGCCACGACGAGAACATTTCTTTTGACGATGTGGTCGCGGCGGTAGGAGAGGATAACGCACGCGCCTTACGCCGGCTAACGTTGGAGATCTTCGAGAAGGCGTCCCGCCATGCCGAAAGCCGGGGACTCATCCTCGCCGATACCAAGTTTGAGTTCGGCCTGATCGACGGAGAGATCATTCTGGCTGACGAAGTCCTAACACCAGATTCATCGCGCTATTGGCCAGCCAATGTCTATTCCCCGGGTGGTCCGCAGCCTTCGTTCGATAAACAGTACGTTCGCGACTATCTCGAATCGATCCGCTGGAACAAACAGGCTCCCGCACCCTCGCTTCCCGATGAAGTCGTCGAGCAAACACAGGCAAAATATCTTGATGCTTTCCGGCTTATTACGGGACGCTCCGAGCTATGAATCCCCTGGACTGGCTGCTGGTCATCATTATCGCCATCTCGGCGATTCAGGCCTTCTTCCGTGGGCTTGTTTTGGAGCTGTTCTCGCTAGCAGGGCTTCTGTGCGGGATTGTTCTCGCCGCATGGAACTATTCTTGGCTTGCGGAAAAGCTATCTGGGTGGATCTCAAACACGGCCATCGCCAGCGTGGTTGCCTTTTTACTGATCGCTGTTGGCGTAATGGTACTGTCTGCCCTTCTGGGAAGGGTAATTCACGCCTCGGCGCACGCCCTCGGCCTCGGCTTTTTCGATCGTTTAGGGGGCGCAGCGTTCGGGTTGGCAAGGGGCGGTCTACTCGGAGTTGCGATTCTGATGGCCGTAACTGCTTTTCTTCCCAACGCAGGCTGGCTAAAAAATTCTCAGCTCGCACCCTATTTCATTGCTGGGTCACATGCGGTATCCTTCGTTGTACCTCACGACCTCGAGCAGCTAATCCTGGCCGGCGGATCCGAACTCAAGCACAACGCACACGATTGGATCAAATCGCATCCCTAGGGTCACAATGAGGAAGTGTCGCAATTAGACGACCAGCGAGGAGTAAGCCTTTGAAGCGCGAATTGGACGGTCTTGTCATTCAGATGCACAGCGCCGGTGTCTCCTACGCTGACGCCGTTCGGCAGTTTAAGCGACGCTATATTCTTGAAGTTCTTGCGCAGCACAAAGGCAATCAGTGCAAGGCCGCTGACGAGCTCGGCATGCACCGCAATACCTTGAGCCGAACCCTCGCCGAGCTGGAGATGGATACCACCCAGATCCGCAATGGCATGCGGCGTCCTCCTGCAAGCGAGCGCCCGCGAGTCCAGAGCATCACTCCCAGATTCAATCGAGGGGCGACGGGGGTCCGATAAGCGGATTTCTTCGTCCAACAAGCAACCATGCTTTTCATTTCACAACGCAACGCGTTTTCCTTCTGTGTCACCGCGTTTGCATTATCTCTCGGCCTACCCGCTGTAGTTGTTGCCCAACAGCCCTCACCGTCAGATGCCCAGTCCACCGACGTTTCCACTCGTAAGGCCGCTCCTCCTAAAATCACTCGACGTGAAGCGCGGCAAAGTGACGACGCCTATTTGGCAGGGGTGAAGCTACTCGACCGAGGGGATCTGGCAGGAGCAGAAAAGCAGTTCCTCAAAGCACATGAAATCGTTCCTTCCAGGACAGATTACGTACAGGCGGCTGCGCTTGCTCATGAGCATCGAGTTACCGAACTTGTCCAGCAGGCTGGAAGAGCTCGGCTGTCAGGCCACCCAGAAAGAGCCGACTCACTTCTTGCCGAGGCCCGCCAACTCGACCCCACTAATAACATCGTCAGTCAGCACACGAAAGACACCGTTCCGAGATCCATCTTCCACCCTGAGGTCAGGAATGAGGATGGGGTTGTCTTCAATCCCTTCGCTCGCCGCATAAGTACCATCGCAGGCCCGATTGCTTTATCGCCGTCTGTCGAGGAGCAGGAGTTTCATCTTCACGCTGACACCCAGCAGGTACTTCAGCAGGTCTTCTCGCGGTTCGGGATTCGAACCGTCTTCGACGATTCGGTCGAACACCAGAACTTACGCCTTGATCTTGAAAAAGTCTCCTACGCCCAAGCCTCAACCATCGCACTCTCCATGGCTCATGCCTTCGCCACGCCAGTCGATGCCCATACAGTCCTGATAGCGAAGGATACTACCGAGAGCCGCGAGAAATTCGAACATCAGCTTCAGGAGACGATATACGTTCCCGGATTCACATCATCCCAGATGAAGGAGTTGGGTACGGTAGTCCAGAGTGTCTTCGACGTCAAAAAGGCCAGCATCCAGAGTAATGGAGGCAGCATCTCCGTCCGAGCGCCAGAGGACACCATTTCAGCACTCAATTCCACTCTGGCCGATCTCATTGATGGCGGAGCAGAGGTAGTCCTGGATATCAACCTTTATACTGTGGATCGCACTCACCAACGCAACATTGGAGTTCAATTGCCGCAACAACTTGGCGTATATAACGCCGAGAGCGCGGCTCACGATATCGTCACTTCCAACCAGGATCTCGTAAACCAGGCCATCGCGCAGGGTCTAATTCCGGCTGGCGCCAACGACATCACAATCGCTCTCGCGCTCATCTCTTCTGGATTGGTTCAGAGTTCTCTTCTGGCCAACACCATCGGCTTTTTCGGAGGTGGACTGACGACGAGCGGCGTAACGCTTAATGCCTCAACGACCCTTCATCTCGCCCTCAGCTCCAGCGATACCCGCGCTCTCGATACCATCAAACTTCGCCTTGGAGACAGGGAGACCGGCACCTTTCGTTCAGGTACTCGATATCCAATCACCACGTCGACATACACAACCGGAATTGCCGGAAACACAGGCGCTCTCGCCGGAGTGACCGTAAACGGGGTAAGCGCACAGAATCTGGTCAATCAGGCCAGCAGCGTTACCATTCCACAAATTCAATACGAAGATCTTGGTCTCACGCTCAAGGCAACACCTACAGTGCAAAAATCGGGTCGCGTCAGTATGCAACTCGATCTGAAGATCGAAGCGCTCGCAGGCGGATCCCTCAACAACATCCCCGTGCTTGCGAACCGTCAATATGTATCTACGGTTACGGTTGGCGACGGTGAAAGTGCCCTTCTTGCCAGCTCACTTTCGCGCACGGAATCGGCTGCCGTCAGCGGACTCCCTGGTCTCAGCGAGCTTCCCGGCTTCCAGACTGCAACCGCTAACAAGGTATCGGAACTCGACACCAGCGAGCTGGTATTGTTGATTACGCCGCATGTTGTTCGCCATCGTTCCGACAATACGTCGGGACCGCGGATCGCGTTCGAGCAACGGCTTCCCGACTGACAATACGGTGAGATTCAGAGACTTGCGACATCTTCCTCCGTTTGACCGCAAAGGACTCGATCGCTATACTTGATCCTGTGAGAGCGGGAGTAGCTCAGTGGTAGAGTGCTTCCTTGCCAAGGAAGATGTCGCCGGTTCGACCCCGGTCTCCCGCTCCAAAATGTCCCTGCCTGCGTTACACTTCCCTTACAATCTGCGGGGCTGAGGCAGTGGTCAGGCCCCATTGAGGCGCGGTACCCAAGTGGTAAGGGAGAGGTCTGCAAAACCTTTATGCGTCGGTTCGATCCCGACCCGCGCCTCCAAATCTTCTCAATCACTTACAACGACTGATTGACCCGGTTGATGCGGATGGCAGCCAATTGCAAATCAAGCCCTGTCTAATCAGCCGCCTGAGCGACCACGCGGCACGTAAAACCTCCCCGTAGCTGTCCGCTCAGTGTCTCTGCCGCCATGTCCGCCGATGCGTCGAGGACATGCGCATAGAAACCGAGAACAATATCGGGACGCGAGTGACCAAGGCGTTCCTATGCCTTGATCGGTACCCGCGCCTCCACCATCTGTGTCGCTCCCCAATGCCGCAGGAGGCGCCACGTAATGTGCAGAAGGCCAAGCTCGTCGGCGACAGGTTGAATGACCCTGCCAAGAAGCTCTTCGTGTCGGAACGGACCGGGCTTCATCTTCTTTCCCGGTTTCTTGATGCGGTCCGGAAACATACAGTCTTCATCCGTTGCTCCCACTCGCGACTTTAGAGCAAGCGGTCGCTCGACGTCCGCCTCTGTCAGACGGATGGGGCGGTTGGTTCGGTGGTACTTCGGTGTGTGGAGCTTGCTATCTGAATGCGCGCTCCGTAAAGGCTAATCCCTACAAGCGACCTCATAAAAGCGCTCTTATCGTAAAATGCCTTCCGATTTTCGATGAGCGCCAAATCGCCAACTCACTCGTAGTCTCGTCCTTCAGGGCAATGCACTCACGGAGAAGGCTTGATTTCGTTGCCAATTTCCAAAGTTTTCTAGGAGATTAGGCGCTTCTTTCTCATTGATGAATTTACTGTCAAGAAGTCAGTTTTTGGGGACTTCCACGCTCACGGTTCCGCCGGCGCCGACGGTAACTCTTATCGATGAGATCATTCGGCCGCGAGGATCCGTTTCGGTCACGCTCTTCTCCTGTCGGTTGTTCACTAGCAGCGTTTCGTGGTGTCCATCGAACATTGCCCGCCAGATCAGCGCTGGACCGCGCTGGTTTGTGAAGGTGGTTCGGTGTATGCTGTCGTGCCGGATCGTGACTTCGCAAGCGCGAATCGGCAGATTGCGCACTTCGGCCCAGCCGATGCCCGTTCCTAGTCCTGACAACGTTTTGACCGTGACCTCCACCCAGTTACCGTCCACCGAGGAGAGCAGAGGAGAACTAAACTGTAGATTGACTCCCATAATGCTGCTGACAATGTCGCCTACTCGGGAAAATGAGACTTCAGGATATTCGAGGCGTGCATGGCTAAGATCCAGCAAGCCCGCTACTGCCGCCTCACGATCGTCGGGTCGAGTAAAGCCTCCGGCATCTGAAGTCCCCTCCGCATTCCAATCTAAGGAAACGTTAATGTTGGCACGTCGCCCGCAGCCTTCCAGGCGATAGTCCTTGTTGAGCCGGGCATAGAAACACTGGTCGGCCTTATTCCACCAGGTGTCCAGCAGAAGCTTTTCCACAGCAGCAGCTTTTTTCAGGAAGATTTCCGCAAGTTCGGCGTTTTCGCGGATCTGCTGGATATGTGCATAGGCAAGATAGGCCGCTCGCTGAGCTGCCAACACATCGAAGCCCATCACATAGGTATGGTCGCCTTCGTTGTAGCCGGGGATACCGCGGTTCTTTGGAAATTTTTTGGCCGAGTCGAAGATGCCGCGAGCATTCACCAGGCGCGGCCGGGTCATCACGTGATCCAGATCCAGGCCCCAGCGCTCAACATAGTCATTGACGGTGTGGTCATAAAGATTTATGAATACCGGATCCTCAACATAAATCAGGTCGCCGCTCCACACATACATCCTGTAGCAACAATCGACTAAATCGAAGTTCGAAGGAAGGTTGTACCAGAACTCCGCATCATTCTTGTAGTCCACTGGCGCGGGCCGGTTGAAACGGTCGATCTCCCAATAGCTGCACCAGTCCTTTGAGTCAGAGATATTCTCAGCGAACAGCCGCAACATGTTGCGATTGAAACGTGCCAGCCCCAGCGCCTGAGCGCCGAGTGCCTGATGACATGTGTCGCGAATGCAAAATCCTTCGCGTCCAGGCTCCACTGCTTCGTACCACGGGCCCACAGGGTCGCCATCGTCAAAGGTATAAGCCAGGGCCTGGGACTTCGCCCATTGGAAAACCTCCTCCAGCTTCGCACTCGAAGAATCGATCTCGAGCTTCGACTGAATCTGGGATGAGCCTGACTTGACTTTGCTGGCTCCGGTGATGAGCTGCGCCACAGCTGAATTCGAAACCATGCCGAAGAGCCCGAGGGCAGGGAGTGCTCCACAAAGTTCACGACGAGATAGATTTTTCACGCTGAGACCGCCCGGCTTGCGCAATTGAAATCACTTTGACGACCGCACTGTTTTGACATTGCTGAAACCTTTCCGGGCGGGAAACCACCGTTTCGAGAGCGACAACATGATAAATGTATCCGTATACAGCTGGTGTGCCAAAATGATTCTTGTCCGAGTAGAAAGCGACAGAGCAACCATGCATCTCAAGATACCCTCGCAGCGCCTCGAAGTAGCTGTGGTGTGGACCAGTTACCATCTAGGTCGCAATCCTTCGCTCGCCGAAAGATGCGGAAACCCGCAAGCAGTAGGGCAATCAATGTAAACCCTAAGAACAACGGGCGGTAGGGTTCCAAGGCCGATAGGCTTCCGATCCATGCACCACTGAAACCCATCATTACGAGAATAAGTGGCCCCAGGCAGCAGGAAGATGCGAGGACAGCGGCAACACCTCTCAATGCAAGAAACCCCGGACCATTTGTTGGTTTCGCGTTCACGCGCTTCTTCTCTCACGCGCTGCCTGTTGAATGAGGCCGACGGGAGGGGAGCCAGACCGCTTTCCCTCGTCATCGGAATACGTGCGGCAACCAAACCCAAATGTTTTTTATCTCCCTGGCGTCTGGCTCCACCTCAATCCCATCGATACGAATACTTGGCGAGCCCAGAAAGCCGAACTTCTGCGCCATTCCTGGATCGGTTATCTCCACTTCGTTCACAAGTATTGGGAGACCTTCGCTCCGGAGCGCCTTCCGGACCTGTTCAACTGCGGACTCGTGGTTGGGACATCCTTTGAAATACAGAACTTCGGCCTTCACTTTGGGCCTCTCTCGCGTCCCGATTCCAACTCTTGGAGAATAGGACATCGGGCACCGCAAAACCTTTTGAGGGCTGTGCTACATTGCTCTTGAGCTTTTGCCAGCCGCTTCTGAATTCGCCGGAGCCCGGTGATTTTCTCTTTCACCTGTTTGACTTTGTCTGCAATCAGATCCCGCACGTGAGAACATCCGTCCGGTTGGTTGTCCTCAATCAGTAACAACTCACGGATTTCCTGGAGAGAAAAGCCGAGGCTCTGCGCCCGACCGATGAGCTGCAACCTATCGACGGTGCTTTCGTCGTAGACCCTGTATCGGTGCGCCGAGCCAGAGGAATGAGGCTCTGCCTCTCGTAGAAGCGAATGGTGTCAACACTCAGTCCTGTGCTCTGGGCGACCCTTCCGATTTGCATCGATTACAGCCTCATCACCAGCATAAAGTCTGGAGTTCACTTCAGAGTCAAGCGCGCTGACATGAGCCACAACGGCTCAAGGTGAAACGTCGTCTTGCCAAGATCCGATGCCAACCGAAACTATATGCATATCGATGATCCTCCTTGTTAGAAGCTGCAACCACAATCGACCTGCCAACCAGGCAAATCAAGCGGTGGACCATCTCATTAATCGGCGGGGGCGCGGAATTATGTGAAGCGATTTTTGCCTCGAAATGTCCTTCCCACCTAAACCAAGCTATTGTCAGAACTTCTTGCAAATCGATCTAGACAATCGCTGAGTCTTCTGCTACATAATCTTTACAGCATTTTTTAACTTCACTAGCCTTGCCACTCTCCTCCTGGAGCGTGTTCGCAGTATCCTCGAGTTTCCCATCGGACTTGCACTGCTCGGTTGCCAAGCCGCAAACCAGTGAGTGCGAATAGAACGTTGCTTCCAGCTTATCCGCTGGAGTAGCGCTGTCAGTCAGCCAAGTAGCTGCTGGTATGCGCCAACTGAACTATTACCGTTGACTTTTCCAAAGTAATTACTGGCTTCCTCTTGTGAGTCCACTCACTAGGAAAAGAAATATTTTCAATGCTTGCATGTTGCGAAAGGGTGGATTGAATGCCTCGCTTTTCAGGTAAGTGTTTTCTTGTTGCGAAAAGAACGCTGACTTTCTCTTTCCTCTTCCTCGCTCTTCTCGAGATCACGAATGCGCAGGGGTCAGCTTCCAAGTCTGGCAAAGAGGTTCACGAGCAGCTGATTCCGGTCACCGACAAACTTGTTATCGAAAAGTGTGGAACCTGTCATGCTGCCGATTCAAACGGAAACCTCACTCGCATCTCTTCGGTTCGTACGACCCCCGAAGGCTGGGAAGAAGCCACCAAGCGCATGATCCGTCTGAACGGTCTGCAGCTCACTCCTGATGAAGCGCACCAAATCCTTCGTTATCTGAGCGACAGCCACGGTCTCGCCCCCTCGGAGGCCGCACCGATTCAGTACTTCGTTCAGCGAAGCATTGTTGATGAAAAGATGCCGGATGTCGCTGATGTCCAGCACTCCTGCGCCGCATGTCACGCACTGGCCAAACCCCTGAGTTGGCGCCGAACCCCGGAAGACTGGGATCTGCTTAAGAACATGCATGTCGCGTTCTTCCCAAGCATCGACGTTTCGTTCCGTCGTGCAGGCGCTCGAGGCGCTGGACGCGAATCCACCCCGAGCCCGTCTGGCGAGACTCCCAAGGAACCCGTAGATGTGGCTCTCGCTTGGGTCAAGAAGAGCACTCCCCTCATCACGCCGGAATGGTCCAACTGGTCATCCTCTGTCCAGACGCCAAAACTTGCGGGAACCTGGCTCGTATCTGGCACCCTTCCCGGCAAAGGCAAATTCTTTGGCCAAACCAAGGTTGAAGATAAGCCCTCAGACGGAGGTTACTCTACCAGTACACAAATAACCTTCACCTGTGGGGACACCTGGTCCAGCGCTGGCAGCAGTATCGTCTACACCGGCTACGCATGGCGCGGTCGCTCGAAGGGCGATGCAAAAATCGCAGGCGTCGAAGCACCGAGCGGAGTTCGCGAAGTCATGATGCTCTCAGGAGATCAATCTGAACTCACGGGCCGCTGGTTCTGGGGGACTTATCAGGAGTTCGGCATGGAAACCACCTTGCGCCGCGATACTGGTGCTTCCGTGGTTCTCGGCACGGACATCGGATCGCTCAAGGCTGGCACGTCCGATAATACAGTCCGCATCTATGGAGCTCACCTTCCTCCATCCGTCTCCGCCTCAGATGTCAACCTTGGACCTGGTGTCACCGTCACCAAGGTCGTCTCGAATTCGTCGCAGCTTGTTACGATCCTTGCTAGCGTCGATGCGAAAGCGACCCCTGGCCGTAGAATCGTCGCGGTCGGCGGTATTGCGATAGCCAACGCCTACGCCGTCTACGACAAGATGGACTATCTCAAGGTAACGCCCGCCACATCACTCGCCCATCTCGGAAGCGACACTCACTCCAAGGGCTACATGCAGTTTGAGGCAATCGGCTACAGCAATGGTCAGGATGGAAAGCCCAATACCGCCGATGACATTGAACTCGGTGCCGTTCCAGCGAAGTGGAAGATTGAGGAGTTTGTAGCCTCCTACGGTGACGACGACGTCCAGTACGTCGGGGCCATGGATGCCAAGACCGGCTTCTTCACTCCCGCCAGCGATGGACCCAACCCCAAGCGAAAATCCCAACGCAATAACTACGGAGATGTCTGGGCTGTAGCGGAGTTTACACCGCCAGGGGCCGAGAAACCCGTCACAGGCCGCAGCTACTTCATCGTCGCCGTTCCTCAGTACATGCAGTGGGATCAACCGGAGGTGGCCGAATGACGCTCTCACGCTCTGAAGTTCATACCTTCCGGGGTATCGACTATGACTTCGCTTACCTTGTGCCGAGCGGCGGGATCATCGCTCTCGACAGCATCTCGACGGAGCTTCTCGCACGGCTGGAGAACTCCCCCCGGACGCGCGAATCTCTCGTTGAAGAGATGGCAACCAGGGGATACTCCACCGCCGAGATCGAGGAATCGATCGATGAGCTATACGCTGTCTGCGCCATCCAGTCCGGAGCGCCTACGTATGAGCCGTCGCAGCCGCTGCCGGAGAACTTTCCCTTGCAAAGCATTGTTCTCAACGTCACTAACCAGTGCAACCTCTCCTGCTCCTACTGCTACGAGTTCGGCGAAGACAAGATCGCGACTCCCGACGGCAAGAAGAAGTTCATGGACTGGGAGACGGCTCAGGCTTCGGTCGACTACCTTTTCACCGAATCCGGCGATCGTCCCTCCGTTCACATTACATTCTTTGGCGGCGAGACTCTCATGAACTTCCCGCTCATGAAACAGGTCGTCGCCTATGCTCGTCAGCGAGCGGCTGAACTTGGCCGTAACGTCGAGTTCAGCCTCACCACCAACGCGACCTTGCTTTCCTCCGCCATCATCGAGTTTCTGACCGAAAATGGCATCGGCGTAACCGTCAGCATGGATGGCACACGAGAGATGCAGGACAAATTTCGCATCTTCTCGAATGGGAAGGGATCGTACGACATCATCCGGCCCAAGGTTGAGGAGCTCATCGCAAAACATCGCAGCCGTCCCGTCGGAGCCCGCGTCACCATGACCTCGGCCGCGATGGACGTGCGTAAAATCTACCAGCATCTCAAGCACGAGCTCGGCTTCCACGAGGTAGCCTTTGCCCCCGTGACCACCTCACCCGATCGCCTCTACTCCATCGGCGAGCCCGGAATGGATTCTGTCCTCGAACAGTTCAGCGCTCTCGCCGACGAGTATCTCGAGCACGCCCTTCGCGGCGAGCATCACGGCTTCTCGAACGTAAGCGATACCCTTGCCGAGCTGCACCAGGGAGTCAACAAATCCCTGCCCTGCGGCGCCGGGCTCGGCATGGTTGGCGTCGGCCCCTCGGGAGATATCGCCCCCTGTCATCGCTTCGTCGACTCTGACGAACATGTCCTCGGCAACATAGCGACGGGCATTGATCACGAAAAACGCAACGAGTTCCTTGGCCGAGGCAACATCGATACCAAGTACGACTGCCACACATGCTGGGCCCGCCCGCTCTGCGCCGGCGGATGCCATCATGAGGCCTTCGTCCGCTACGGCGATACCGGCCACGCTAATCTCCACTACTGCGACTGGATTCGGACCTGGACTAATAAGTGTCTCGAAATCTATGCCACCATCGCCGAAAAAAATCCCTCATTTCTGCAACACTTCGCTGAAAGGAAGGCTGCATGAAGCACCTACGCGCCATTAATCAAAAGGCTGTACGCATCGAAAACACTCTCCATGCCGAGAAGGAGGACATCGTCGCCCTCCAGTCCGGCGCACCCGCACCCAAGGCGCCTCATGTGCCCATGGGCTGCTCCATCGTCTTCTCCCCCGGATGGGAGGTCGACGCCGCTGGAGGTACAGCGGGTCTCTGCCAACCGGTCGAACGTGACCTCTTCGATTGCTATGTCTCCTGCTTCTGGCCCGCACAGGTTCCCGATCACATGAACAACTATCCCGACTGGACAAGCAAGTGTGCTCTCGCCACCAAGGATTGGCGCAACATCGATATCGTCTTCCCATAATTCTTTTGCAGTCACGTTGAGAGGAGCATCATGCGAGCCGTCGTAAAGTTTCTATCTGTCTGCGCCCTATCGGCCTTCAGCTTTGCCGCCGGCAACAAGACCACGATTAAACCCGCGGGGCAGCAACTGATGTATCTCGCCTCATGGCCCCACACCATCCATGTCATCGACATCAATCAGAACAAGATCATCGACAACATTGAGCTGCCGACCGATATCGCCCGCATCATGCTTCTGTCGCCGGACAAAACCAGGCTCTACGCGTCCACGATGCGCGACAACTCCATCGTCACCGTCGATCTCAAAACCCGTAAGGTTCTCGACTCCTTCTCGCTAAATTCCGGCCAGGAGACGAACCGCCTGAGCGGACTCGCGATCGATCCCACGGGTAAATACATCTACTCCCTCGTTACGGCCATCACCAAAAAGACCGATCGCTTCGAGATCGCCGACCCCAAGTTCGCCATCATCGACCTTGCTCAAAAAAAGATCGTCAAAAGCGCTCCATTCCCCAAAGATGAGGCTCCCGGCGGCCGCGCTCTTCTCCGCGTCTCTCCCGACGGAAAGTCGCTCTACGTCTTCCGTCAGCACATTCTCGTCGTGAATACTGACGATCTCAAGGTGACAAAGACCATCGAGCTCTCCAATCCCATTGCGCCGCCGGGAATGGACAACCTCTCTCTGAGTGTTCTCGAAGATCCCAACGAGCCACCAGGAAAGTTGATGAGCATCTTCAACGCCTCCGACCCATACGTGCATCGTGACATCTTTGGACTTGCCGAGATCGATCTCTCCAAGCAGACCTTCGACCTAACCCCGATCGGCCCCTCCGCAACCAGCATCCAGCCCCTCATGCTCTCTCCTGATCGGAAGCTCGGCTACACGGTAGCGATCAACGGCACCCATGGGGACCGCGTCACCGAATTCTGGGTCTTTGATATGGACAGCAAGAAGATCATCAACAAGCGTGAGTTCACCGGTCGTACCCGTCTCAACTTTGGGATGACCGCAGACGGCAAGAAGCTGCTGATCTACAACGCCGGCTACGAGGTCGAAGTCTACGACGCAAAGACGCTGGCGCTTGAGAGCACCATCAATCTTCAGGGCGACACAACCTCAAACCTGGTCGTCATGCCCCTTGGCAACTGATCAATACACTATGAGGCGTGCGTCTCTCCGACGACGGTACGCCTCTTTCTTTGCGGGATACTTCAAGGCAGCCAATGCAACATCAGTCGAACTCCCGGACTCCCATCCCGTTCCGTCAATACCGGCGCGCATTCATCTTCGTTGCACCTTACTGGCGCAACCTGCTTGCAGTGCTTTTGCTTGGACTCTTCTCCACCTTTGTCGGTCTTGCCCAGCCTTATATCTCGCGCCTTCTGATTGACGAAGCGCTCCTTCGCCGCAACCTCCATGCTCTGTGGCAGATCGCCACCGCGATGGTCGTCATAACCATCGTCGGCTTTGTTGTAAGCGCCGCCTCCAGTTATTGCTACACCCGGCTCTCAGCCGAAAGCCTCTTCCGGATGCGGCTCGCAGTCTTCGAGCATCTTCAGCGCCTCTCGCCTCGATACTTCGCTCACCACAAACTCGGCGATATCGTATCCCGTATCAATAACGACATCGGGGAGGTTCAGCGTGTCTGTGCCGATACGCTACTCTCTATCTTTTCCAACGTTCTCTTTCTGGTCGGCAGCCTAGTCATCATGGTATGGCTCAATCCGCGTCTGACCGTGGCCAGCCTCGCCCTGCTACCCTTCAGCGTCCTTGCACTGCGCCATTACCAGCGTCGCCTCACGCAACACACCTTCGAGTTGCGCCAACGCAGCGCCGACCTCGGCAGCTTTCTCATCGAAAGCATCATGGGAATGCGACTCATCGTCTCAACCGGTGCGCAGAAACGTGAAGCGGACCGATTCGCCACTCACAACGACTCCTTCGTCACTTCCCTCATCTCCATGCAGATGACTTCGTTTCTCGCCAGCGGACTACCAGGCACAGTCCTCACCCTGTCTACGGCAACTGTCTTCCTCTATGGAGGAAAGCTCGTCATTGAACATCAACTTACCCTCGGCGCCTTCGTAGCCTTCATGGCGTACCACGTCAAATTACTCTCCCCGGTGCAAAATCTCCTCGGTGTCTATACCAGCCTGCTTACCGGGGGAGTCTCTCTCGCACGCGTCTTCGAAGTGCTTGACGTCCCCGTTGAAGTTGCCGACTCTCAATCCCCTAGACCCTTTCCAGCCTTCAGCCACGAGATTTGCTTTCAAAATGTGGGCTTCCGCTACACACCCCAGGTCCCTGTCCTAACCAACGTCTCCTTCACTGTTCCCAAACACACCATCTGCGCCATAGTGGGCTCGAGTGGTGCCGGCAAATCCACTATAGGCGACTTGCTCGTTCGGTTCTTCGATGTTGAGAACGGCGCCATTACCATCGACGGCATCGACATTCGCGACCTCTCACTTGCCGATCTTCGCTCCTCCATCGCAATCGTTGAACAAACCCCCTACCTCTTCCACGCCACGGTCCGCGAAAATATCGCCTACTCCCATCCTTCCGCAGCAGTAACTGATATCCACGCAGCTGCCGCTCAGGCCGGCATCCATAACTTCATCGATTCCCTGCCCCACGGCTATGAAACGATCATCGGCGAGCGCGGTTCGACCCTCTCCGTCGGCGAACGCCAACGCATCGCCCTTGCCCGCGCCCTTCTTCGCAAACCTGCCATCCTCCTCCTCGACGAGCCAACCTCCGCTCTCGACCCGCGTACCGAATCGCTCGTAACCGAAAAGCTTGCCTCCGACCTCCGCTCAACCACCATCATCGTCATCACCCATCGCCGCTCTCTTGTTGAGACAGCGGATCACGTCATCGCCCTAGATGAGGGTCGCATCGTCCAGCAGGGCCACCCCAGCGACCTGCTTCACGCGCCCGGCTATCTCGCGCAGCATTTTTCAACAGCTGATTCACGCCTCCCTGAGGCCTCATTCGCATGAGCTCCCGCCTACGAATCGCCATGCTCGATAGCGGCGTCTTCGCCAACCACCCGCACATCCAGCGTCCCGTCTTGGGCGGTATTACTATCACGGCTGAAGGTCAGACCGAAGGCTTTCAAGACACACTGGGACACGGCACCGCAGTCTGTGCGCTTCTCCAGAAGATGGCTCCTGATGCTGATATCTTCGCGGTCAAGATCTTCGACTCTCGTCTCGCGACCTCCCTCTCCATCGTTCTCCGCGCAATCCACTGGTGCCTGCAAAAGCAGATCAACATCATCAATCTCAGTCTTGGAACCGCTAACCGCGATCACCTGCCACACTTCGCCGCTGCTATAGAAGAAGCCAGAAAAAACAATGCACTGATTGTCTCCGCCTACGAGGCGAACGGCATTCCTATGCTTCCCGGTTCAATCCCATCCGTGATCGGTGTCACCGAAGATCCCAGCTGCCCGAGGGAGTCCACCCGCCTCTTGGAGTCGCCCACGCCTCACGCGGCCGCCTGCCCATACCCACTCGACATTCACGGTGTGCCACGGGAACGTAATCTCCATGGAGTAAGTTTTGCAGTGGCTCACGTGACCGCTCACATTGCACGGTTGTGGCACGCTTCAGGTTTAGAGATTGACGGAAGCGACAACTGGCTAAATCGACTCGCGATCGATCAACCGTTGCCAGATCCTGTTCTGACAAGCAGCACTCACTAAGGCACGCTCTCCAGCGGAATCAGCTTACGATCTGCCAGCCTATATCGTGCTACGGGCAAGCTCGGTATGATCTGGTCAAACTCCGCAAGCCCTTTTCTCAGCGATTCACACTCAGCTCGCCAAAATTCGCTCACGCCACCGCAACTGTAAAACTGCAAGCAGAGCTGCAGGTGACGCTGAAAACCGTGCATCAGCCGCGACGCGTAGTGTTGCCCCAGAGAGACAACATCTTCTCCGGCAACGGCTGCCCGGATGACGGCCACCGCCAGAAACGCCTCACGCGCGGCATTCCCCGCGCCTTCGCCACATAAGGGATCGAAGTTCATTGCCGCGCCGCCGCATGCAATCCTCCTGCCGTCCAGCAGCCTCTGCCGCATCCGCGGATGCGATGCAACTTGGCCGCTCTCACTCACAACAAACTCAATCCGTGGCGCGATAAGCCTGCTTCTCCCCAATAGGTCAGACGCAGTGCCACCGACACAGATCAACGAGGCCATCCCATCGCCGAGAAACAACATGAACAACCAGCCCGTCTGAACAGACTCCACCCAGCACGCATCTTCCTCTGCATTCTCACGAAGCTTTACATGCGCAAAGCGCGCCGTGCGTGTTCCATAACTCCACTCCAATGCAGAACTCTCTTCTCCTTCATCACGATAGGATGCGACAACCCAACTACCATTCACCTGTGCAGGTCTACGAACGCTAGAAACGCGCTGCCACAGTCTCTTCAGCAACTCCTCCTCGGAAACCACCACTCCCTCGTGAGGCAAGACCACCGGGGTCTTCGCTTCGCCCCACAACACAATGCGTTTAGTAATTCGCGGAAAACCCGAGAAGAGATCCGCACCGTTCTGGTTTGTTTCGAATATCTCCTGCAACAGGCGCTGCGTCTGCTCTCCCAGCAGAATCGCTGCCAGCTTTGGGCGTTCCGCAGCAACCAACGCACAATCCATCTTCGCGTCGATCAGCAAACGCCCCGCGCAAACCGCGGCGATGCCGTCCCCTTTCAGGATCACACACTCTGTCGCACTTGCAATCGACTCTTCGATGAGTAGCTCCCGCACAGAAAAACAGCGCTGCGGAACGGCTTTAAACCAACACCATCCCGCATCACTTTGGACTGTCTATTTCATTCTAGAAGGACAATCGAGCCGTCAGAGCCACAGCACGGGGTCCTGCGTTGTCTTTGGTCTGAACACTTGTAATCTGTCCGAAGTTCGGAGTCGCGATATCCAGTGATGCCGGAATATCGTAGTTGTGATGGTTTAGTAGATTCTGCACCTGCGCCCCGACCTGAAGCTTAACCTGTTCGGTAAATACAACACTCTTCATCAAAGAGGTTGAAAAGGTATTGGTGCCGAAACCCACCACGCTCCCGACTCCCGCAGTTCCCTGCCGCCCGATATTCGCTGCCGGATTTGCGAAAGCTGCGCTATTCAGGTAATTACGCGATCCTAGTCCGCTTGTGTAAGGAGACACACCGACCACCTTGTCCGGGCGAGCCGAGGTCTGAAATCCCTTGGAGATCATTCCCGTTCCGGTTGGATCGACAGCGGAGGTTATCGGCGTCAGAAATGGACCACTCTGTTGCAGATAATAACCGGAGAGTTGCCAATCGTTCACGATACTGTTCACCAGGTAGCTCGAATTGCTTAGGAACATCTTGCTGCGGCCGAAGGGAAGGTCATAGAGGAACGAGGCCATGAGACGATGACGTCTCGTATAGATCACGTTGCCGTAGTCCAGTCCCGGGTGATAGATATCGCTAGGCGCTCCCCCGATCTCACTCGCATTCGCCGTGGGATTCATGCCTCCCTCCTCCGACAGATTCCGCGCGAAGGTGTAGCTACCCTGGAACTGCAGGCCACGCGTCATACGATGATTCGCTTCGAGCGTCATGGCGTTGTAATTACTAGAGGCTAGATTTCTCACCTGGTAGATCGAGTTGAGCGACGGGAACGGTCGTTGAGCATTGGTAGGAGTGCCTGTTCCATAGGGCAGCTGGTTAGCGTCTCCTTCGAGGCCAAGGTTCTGACCATGGCTCCCCGCATACGACAGCCGGAAGCCCGTGTTGAACCCAATATCCTGCTCTACGGTCAGGTTCCACTGCTGCACCGTGGGATCTTTATAGATCGGCGTAATGGCGTAGTTGAAATCCAGCGTTGATGCCGATGCGGTTGCAGACGTGCCGAAAGGAGACGGAAACGATAGCGTCGGCTTTCCATTCGCGTAAGCATTCACATAGGTATTCACTGCACTGGCCGAGACAGCCCAGCCGCCCACGACGTTTCCACCGAGCGCACCTGCGATGAAGCGGCCGAATCCTCCACGGATAACCGTCTTGTCGTTGTGTCGCGGCCTCCACGCAAAACCAAAGCGAGGCGCGAAGTCATCTTTCGACACCGATACCAGAGCAGTGGGAATTCCTGCCTGCTGCGCAGTCAAAATCGGCAGTGGTGAAACCCCGGTTCGGAAGCTAGACAGCACATTGTTGTCGATCGCGTACTGTGTAGGAACCACGATTGCGCCACGAACATTGCTACCATTTGCATTCGAATAGTAATCGGTCAAAAATTGTGCGCTGTTCTGGAATTTATCCCGCAACATCGGATGGTATTCGTAACGCAAGCCAAAGTTCACGGTAAGACTGTTCGTAACCTTCCAATCGTCCTGAACATAGAACGCGTAGGCATTGCCACGGCCGTTCATGTCGGGCGCGAGCACGTCTGCAAGATTGGTCGAATCTGGATAACCCAGCAGAAACGCCGCGAACGGAACTCCTATGGTCTTACCTACAGCGCTGCTGTTGTTGAACGTATAACGTCCAAGCCTCGAGCTACCGAAGACATTACCGGCAAAGGCATACATCCGCCTCCAATCGGCACCCATCTTGATGGTGTGCTGCTTCCGCGACCAGGTGAGGTTGTCGATGACTTGATACGTATTGCTGCTGCTCTTCGAAGATCCAGTACCACCCGGAGCGGTAAATCCGGTGATACGTACATTTGGAGATGCTGCGATCGTCGGGCTGATCAGATTCGGGATCCCCGTGATTCCCAAACTAGTGAAGTCTGCAGAACTATCGCTGAAGGTCGTCTCCGTAATAAATTTGCTCAGACCTCCGCGAAGCTCGTTCAAAAGTGTTGGCGTAATGACATAGTTATAAGCAACAGCGAGACTCGTATCCTTCTCCGGCTTATTGAACGTACCTGTCAGAGCCGATCCGCCTGCAGTTGCGCTATTCGTCGGAGGAGAGGCTAAGCTTCGCTGCTTATAGCTATACCGAGCATAGATATTCTGATGGGATGTAATCGTCCGATCCAATCTCGCATCACCCTGATCCGAAGTTATCGGCGTGGAGAAATTCTGCTGGTAGTTGTTTGTGGTCGCTGTCGAAGCCCCAGTATTCGGAAGCGGGTAATACTGCGCCAAAAGATTCTGAGAGACGCTGCTGATGTCGCTCATTGGGATCCTGTTTCCTGCATAAGGAACTCCCGCCGCATTCTTGATCTGCGTCGCATATGCAGATAAATCACCGTTGCGCATTGCAGCGGTCGGAACACTTTGGATTACATTTGTCTGCTGCGGGAGACGAAGCCCCTCATAGCTGAGAAAGTAAAATGTCTCATCGTGGCCGTCATACAAGTGCGGAACAACGACCGGCCCTCCATAGAAGACACCGAAGTCGTTCATCACCAGCTTGGGCTTCTTAGCCGCAAAAGGATCCTTGGAGTTGAAGCCCGCCGTTTCGTAGTTGTCGAACACGCCGCCATGACCGTGATTCGTTCCGCCGCGCGAGACCGTCGTGATGTCGCTGATGCCTCCGAACTCGGCAGCATTTGAGTTCTGGCTAATGCGGATCTCTTCGATCGTGTTGAAAGATGGAAAGAGCTCGGCGGCCGGAATACCGGAGCGCACATTCATTGTGCTGATACCATCTACCGTAACCGAGAGGAGACTAGGCTTCGCGCCGGCAACGGAGATGTTACCCGCCGAATCGGTTTGCACACCGGCTTGTGAAGTCAGCGTCGAGTACGGACTGGTCGATCCGCCCGCACGCGAACTCACCGCGAGCGGT
This sequence comes from Edaphobacter sp. FHG110511_03, assembly GCF_059115365.1. NCBI lineage: Bacteria > Pseudomonadati > Acidobacteriota > Terriglobia > Terriglobales > Acidobacteriaceae > Edaphobacter > Edaphobacter sp. FHG110511_03. Next base: position 451,074 of record NZ_JBZYWL010000002.1, read on the forward strand.
AGCGTATTGAGCTCAATTCCTGTGCGTGTCTCTGACAGATTTGATGTGTCGGTGTTGATAACCGCCGCTGCAGCCTCAACAGAGACTGATTCCGACTGCTGTCCTAATCTGAGGACTCCGTCTACGCGCTGCGTCTCTCGTGCTTGAAGCGTCAAACCAGTGAACTCCAAAGTCTGGAATCCGCCGAATTCAACGACAAGCCGGTAACTACCAGCCTCTACATTCAAAAGAGAGTATTGGCCGTCGGCACCTGTAGTTGTCTCTCGAACCCCAGATATTCCCAGGTGATACAACTTTACCGACGCGCCCATAATGACCGCGCCCTGCGGGTCTTTGATCGCACCGACGAATGATCCGAATGTCGACTGGGCAACCGCTGGAAGGTTGCAAACGGTAGAAGTTAGGAAGAAGATGAAGCTCCAAATCGAAAGACCGCGGCGCGTCCGCGTGGACGGGAGTTGCATACAGAGACAGTGCATCGTCAACCCTTTCCCGAGAAAAGATGGAACCAATGAAAGGCTGTATTGCTCAAATTGAAGGCGCTTGATAAGGCGATTTGCTTGAGGAGGTGTGACAGACTACGACACGGTAGCCGCACGCTCAAAAAAAGCGTACACACCCACTAGCGATACGAACGACTTATGAGAAAGGACTCTCCCCAGAGGACGGGCTCTAGAGGAGCTTAACTGGTTGCTGCGATATCGCGACGATATCAACGGAGTTATCCAATGTCAACAGCTCTCACAAATTCGCCCGATATTTTCTGTATTTTTGCGTTTGGGGCGCCGATTCCCCTTGACCTAGCCGCTTCGTGCTCCGCAAACAGATCAACAATATCGGCGGCTACCGTGTCAGATGTGGAACTCAGGATAGATCTATCCGTTGATTAAAACGACTGTCACCAGATAAGCGTTCACGACTTCCCAATTGCTCGGCTGGGCGCTAAGGGCAACATATCCATCCGGACGGACGAGCCATATGCCATCGGGAGTGAATGGCGTCCGCACGGTTGATTCGACTATATCGAAGAGGCTAGGAGGGATTGCCTTCGCCGAAGAATTCGAGCCGTGGACTATCGCCGGACCCACGAGTGATTCGCCTTGTCGCATTTGGGTTGCCCACCTGGCCTTGGATCCTTCCCATAGCTGCCATGTACGTTCAGTGAGCTTACGGAATCCCGCCTCGGTATCGTCTCCGCGCTTCGCGAGACAAGCGTGCTCTGAGCAATCATCATAGGCGCGTGTTCCTTGGCGAGGCATTCACTTGGCGTAGGACCGCATCGGCTTTGTTGATCTGTTGCAGAGTGATTCTCTTGGTCGCGATGTCAAGGTAGCGAGATTGACGAATCAGTCATATCAACGAGAGTGATATTCAAGGATCATGGCCGCTACGAACGAAAGCAGGCTTGCCAGCCCGGCGAATACGCGAATATTGTGTATGGCGATCCAACGGTCTCTGCGGTGTTGCCAGTTCTCCGGGATCGACGACGATGTCCAAGAGACGATCTCGGCCACAGCGGGAACTTCGAAGAATGCCCCTGCGACCAACGACGAGACGTTGAGCGCGAGGGCGGCATTGTTGAGTCCAAACACTAGGGAATGCGAGACGTAAGAGCTAATCAAAACCGCAATCATCGAGAACATCGAGATTGGCATAAGTACAGTCATCGGGGGCGCCATGCTCTGACTCATGTGGCTGACAATCCCTAGAAAGAGTTTAGGTTGGAAGGATTTGAAGGAACGGCTCAACGCAATCCACGGGCCTGAGAACAGAATGGCCTAATGACGACGAGATGATGCAGAGCAGTTCCCAAGTTTTCATCGTAAAGAAGGATTGTAATCGCAGGTTTTGTTCGTCTCAGTCGCGTATGTATTGATCGACTGACTGGGGACTTCTAACAATTCTGAGACTGCCCGCTTCATTATCACCCCTTCAGAGTAAGGTCTGAATTAACTAAACATTTGACTATTGCTCGCGGCCGATGACGGGCAGTTCGATAAGGCATCGAGCGCCTCTAGTTGCCTGAACATCAAAGTGGATCGACCCGCCCAAACGTTCAATGATGAGCTTTGCAACGGATAGTCCAAGACCTGTTCCGCTGTAGACTGCGGTTTCGCGAGCGCTACTTGTAAAGAAGCGCTCGAAAACGCGCTCGTGTTCGCCCTTGGCTATGCCTGCGCCCTCGTCTTGCATAAGGAGTTGAAGGATTTGTGGGTCTGTCTCTGAGCGACTATAGGAGACACGGACGACGCCACCCTCCGGCGAGAATTTGATGGCATTGTGGAGGACGTTCATAATAGCTGTCCGCAATAAACCGCGGTCTGCCCGAATGCTGCCTTCTCCCAGGGCCCTATCTTCTTGAGGGACATTGAGTGATTTCTCTTCGCTTAGAACCTCAAGCAGCGCGAGCACTTCGTCCACCACAGATTTCAAAGGCCACGCCTTCGGCTCGCGTGCCGCCTGTGTCGCCTCTGCGCGCGCTAACAAGAGTAGAGCATCGATGGTCTCGCTCAGGCGCGAGGTTTCTTCGATGATGCTGCTCAACGCTTCTTTGCAAGAAGCAGGCACTTGCCTCGCAGGCGGAGTGTCTCGCGCTTTCAATGAAGGACAGTCTTCCCTCAGCGTCATTCACCCGCACTTAGCGATTGCGCCAGATAATTCTGAAACACTACACCATTTATCTTTCAAAGCTACAACTACGGTGCGGGTGAAATAAAGATTACTCAATTCGTGGAATTCGATCTCCGCGTCAGACCTATTGCTCTCCCTTCCACTTGCTTACAGTCCATCGGCAAGTGTTAGTTGTTTAGCGTAGTTCGCTGCGAAATCATTCAGAACGAGTCTTCCGGAGCTCTTCGTTTGAGTTGTCGGATCGTAACTGGTCAATGTCCATCCCGGAACATCCTGCACCATGAACTGAGGGACGTCGAAAGCGCCTGTACAAAGTGAGATCGAATGGGTCCGCAGATAATTCAAAAGGTCGACTGCCACTTGGTAGTTCGTCTGAGAACTGAGGCCAAGGGCTATGCCTTCTGGAGCTGACCATTCATCCGCCCACACCGGCACGCTACCACTCGGCACGCCGAAGTCTGCATCCCATTGCGACTCATCGGTAAGGCCATGTTGGTAAGGATGCACTGCGAATACGAGCCGATTGAGTCGATCGGCGACTTCCGGCAAGCCCTGAAGTGTTTCAGCAAGTTCTTGTTTCTTGTCGCCTGTCGCTGGATCTGTTGTAGTGATGCCCAGGCCATCCAGTACCTAACACATTCTTTGCACCGTTACCGCGAATATGGTTAACTAACTTTTGCATCCCGATAGCCTGCTCGGCTTGACCCGGGACGTTACCTCCGTTAAGCCATCGCTGCCAGTTCGCTGGGGATGCAATCAGATTCGGTTCGTTGTAGAGCTCAAAAACCACACCACGATCGGAGCCGAAGGCCGCCGCGAAAAGATCCCAATTATTTTCAGTTTCCTGAATGGGAAGTTTGTGCGGCGTCGTCTCCCCGCTTATTGGGATCTCGTCTTGCATCATGATCATCACTACGAAGCCAGCTTGCCTTGCTGACTTAACTGCGCCGATAACCTCATTGAGGTAAGCGGGATCGTAGGCAGTCGAAGTTGGGTCCAATGCAGGCTGACCAATCTGAAACCGTATGGTGTCGGCGTCATAAGCTTTGATGGCCGCAAGTTCAGTTGCGCCGTAATTCATTCGTGCCTGCAAATCCTCTTTGGCTTGTTGGCTAGTGTCAGAGTTTTCCTGAAGTGCAGCTAGTGGTCTCACAAAACCCTGCGGCACGATGCCGCGAGAGAGCCATGGCGCATCGTTCAACGTCATTTGATTTCCGGAAACCCCAACGATTTGATTGTTGGCCACCTGCGATGGGTCTGTAGACGTTACCGATGCGTCTCCACACCCAAGCAGAGTAATAAACGCGAACAGTATGACATGATAAAAATGGCGGAGCACTGAAATCTCCTGAGTTGAAGAGCGCGTTAAAGTCGACTGCAACGATTAGCGCCGAGTTTGATGTAGATTGGCTGATAAATTGTCCTCTTTGGCGGATAAATTGTTCCCGGTATTGCGGAAGAAACTATCCATGACAACCAGCTAAATCACTAGTTATAAATACATTTAACTTTTCTTAAAAGTTATTTCTTATGGCGGTCAATCTTTCCGAGGGCTGAATCGAGCGGGTATACAGCATTTCTTGGAAATGTAGATCGAATACCCAATTTTGCGGCCGCTATTCTAACAAGATGATAATCATCGTGCTCTGCCACGAAGGACGCCAAGTCGATGATACGCATTGGCTTTTTTAGCCTAGGATGCAAAGCGGAACGCTCAACCAGTTCTTCTGGTAATTCATCAAGTCGATCTACGAACAACTGACGGTTGCTGCGAAACGCTTCCAAGATATCGTGCAACTGACAGACATTGTGATTTGCATTCCAAGTGGCCTCATTCGTACCATCCCACGCCTGCAGCGCTGCCGCACCCTGGATCAATTGATCCAAGCGTCCCGACATAAGTGGCTCGATATCGAGCAAATGTCCCGCCTCTTCCTGTATTGACCAAGCGCTTTCTAGCCGTTCGGTGAGTTCTGTCCCTGACAGATTGCGAAGGGCCTCTTCCAATCGTGGAGGACCTCCACGCACCCTCTCAACAACATGTGGAAACATCCATCGAGGAGTGTCGAATGCGAAGTCGCGTTCGAGCCAAGGTTTGATTCGAAGCATTATTTCCTTTCTGGGCATATTGCTTCTCGAGAGAAGCTCTTCGAGGAGCAATGTGCGCCACCGGTGGGATAGATACTCGCGCAGAGCGCAGGGTCCATCGCGGAATCAGAGCATAGGTGTTCCTGGCTCGAGGCCGAGCAAGATACGGCCTGGAGGGATCATCAGGCGATTGGCGAAGTTGATGTGCTGGCAGGCGGCTTGAACATCTCGAAGCTGCGCGGCGAAGCGGGCTTCTTCGAGTATGGCGCTACTGCCGGCTGCCGCGCACATTCTGTTCACAACCTCCTTGCCGACCTCACCCGCGTTGCAGCATGCCATGCGGAGCAGCGCCTGCTCTTCGACCGCAGGCTGGCCCAAGGAAAGGGGGGCGAAAGCTGGGTGCTCGGTCGGCACTTGATGCCAAGCGGGACATTCGTTTTGCGAGATCTCCTGCGGGAACCAGATCTGACTAAAGAATTCCTTCCTGAATGGCCTGGCCGAGCGTTGCGACAGCTGGCCTGAAGCCGAGACGGCGACTCAACGCTCCATCTGCACGGCCCCACCACGGGTTGTTGAGCGGCTCCGCGGATAACTTAATGGTGACACCAACGGCTCTCGTCATGTCATAGAGAGTGCTCGGTGCATCATCCGCAATGTTGACAATACGTCCGTCCATGGCCCCGGTGAGAGCAAGCTCGAACGCTCTTGCGACATCCCGCTGGTGAGCAAGGCTGAACGTCTGGGCCGGATGACAATTCATCCTACTGACGATCCCGGGGACAGCGGACAGGTGCTCGTCACCGTCGCCGTAAACAAAGGGGAGGCGCAGGATGCTCCAGTTCAGACCGCTTTCGCGGAGTTCTTTTTCCGCCGCGACTTTGCTGGCCGGATAGGCATGTTTCGGATGTACTTCGTCTTCTTCGAGGCCAGGGCGAGACGCGTCTTCGCCGTATACCAGGCAAGTGCTCGCCATGATGAAGCGGGATTGCGAAGCATACTGTTGAACGACTGCAATCAGAGCACGTGTGCCTTCAAGATTTGCGCGCCAAATCGCGTTTTCGTCTGGTGTGCGGAAGACGGCGGCAAGGTGAATAACAGCCGATACTCCATCGATAGCCTTCTTCAAAGCGGAGGCATCGAAGAGGTCGCCTTCGACGGGCGTCACGCCCGCAGGAGCCTCTTTCCCAGCCGTACAAGGGCACGGCATTCAAGACCAGCATCCACCATGTGCCGTAACAGCCGCGATCCAACGAGCCCTGTCCCACCTGTCACTAGAGTGGTCATATTTGTTCTCCTTCCCAATCGTGTTCGTTCAGTTGTTTTGTTGCGGCCTGCAGCACTCTGCGGGCAATCTCAAGTTCTGCGTGATCTGCGCCGTCGAATGCCACCCTCAAAATCTGTTCGATCGGATTAGGCAACGCTTCCCAGAGTCTGCTGCCAGCGCGCGTAATGCGGAGCATGCGCTGGCGTTGATCTTCCGAATCGGGCGCTTGCGCGACCAGCCCCTTGCGCACCAGCGTCGTTACGACTCCACTGAGCGTGGCCCTTTCAATGTTGAGCATGTTCACGAGATCACGCTGCATCGTCGGTCCCACGTTTGCCAGTTGATGCAGCACGTACCACTGCGTGGAACCAAGTCCATACGGGCGTAGCACCGTGTCCATTACTCCGCGCGATGCGAAGTACAACCGCTTCGCCCAGGCTCCGACAGAGTCGTGCTTCGACGTTTCCTGCTGTAATGCCTTCTTAGTCATGTTGTAAGCTACCTTACGTAATATTGCAAGGTACCTTACGATATGTCAAATTAGCTTCTTGACAGTGGGATCGGTCCGGAGAAACGCGCTTATGGTCACTCGAAGAGCGCTTCCCACTGACCGACTTACAGGGATGAATTGGTCCAGACAGGCTGAGAATTAACCTGTCCGATGCCCAACATCCACAACCGTCTATGCTGTCTGTTCAAAAGTTGGTGGATCGCGTAAGAGACTCCCAATTCGAGAACTCACCGCGAAGCACCTCCAACTCCTTTTGCACATGGTCGAAGGCATCCGATCCAAGCAAGAGATGCAGAGGCGGCTCCGAGGAAGTCAGAAATGTAGCGATTGCCTTCCCAGCCTTGGCCGGATCGCCCGGCTGATTGCCGTTTCTGGATATGCGAGCCTCGCGAATAGGATCGAAGATCGCATCATAATCAGCGATCTTGCGTTCCGAACGCACCATGGATCGGCCGGCCCAATCTGTTCGGAACATGCCGGGTTCCACTGCGGTCACATAGATCCCCAGGGGCCGAACCTCTTTCGCAAGAGAGGACGAAATGCCTTCAAGGGCGAACTTGCTGCCGTGGTAGTAAGACAGCCCAGGCATCGTCATCAAGCCGCCCATAGACGTCACATTCAGGATGCGGCCCTCGCGCCGTGAACGCATGAAAGGGAGAACAGCCTTGATCATGGCGACAGCGCCGAAGACATTCACCTCGAAGTGCTGGCGCAACTCATCCATCGAGCTCTCTTCCAGCGTCCCTTCATGACCGTAGCCTGCATTATTGATGAGCGCGTAAACCGGACCGACAGTTCGCTCGACTTCTTCGACTAAAACAGCGAGTCGTTCCGGTGCGTCGGTCACGTCAAGAACACGCGCGAATGCCGACCCGGGACGCAGATTCTCGAACTCTCGCACCGCCTCTTGTTTTCTTACAGTGCCAACTACTTTGAAACCAACCTGAAGCAAGGCAGAGGAAAACGCCTTGCCAAGTCCGCTGCTAACGCCAGTAACGATGACTACCTTTTCCATTGAATCCACCTAACGATACCAACGGTACCGATTCTGTTTGAATATATGAAACCTCGGTATCGTAACGGTTGCATTCTTTTTTAGGGAGACACAGAATTGGGCGAGATCGGGCGACCACGAAGTCAGGCAGCGCATGACGCAGTGCTCAAAGCTGCCCTCCGTCTTGTAACGAAACGAGGCTTCAGGGCAGTAAGCGTGGATGAGATCGCTGCAGAAGCCGGTGTTGGAAAGATGACGCTCTATCGCCATTGGCCGAACAAAGCAGCGTTAGTCATGGACTCGCTACTCGTTCTAATCGACAGCGAGACCGATTTCCCGGAAGCAGGCAGCGCCATCAAAAGCCTTCGGCAGCAGCTTGACCTGCAGGCGGCCTTCTTCCAGAGTTCCCGAGGTACCCTCATCCGTTCCCTTGTAGCGGAGGCTCAATCCGATTCCGAGCTTGCGATCGCATTTCGGGAGCGCTGGCTCAATCCACGCCGTGAAGGTGTTCGCCAGATCATGCGGGCGGTTCTCTCCGAAGCGACATTGATATCGACACCGCAATCGACCTCCTGTACGGATCTCTCTACTACCGCCTACTGTTGGGCGCAGGTGCGCTCGACGAACGTTTTGTTGACAGCATCTACGATCAGTTCCTCGAAGGACATGGAGTATCGGCACAACCCCTGGATAAAGTCCGCGCTCAGCTCTAATTACTCATAAACGCGCATCTCGTCATCGGTAACTACTGCCGACTTCCCAGGACAATCCGCTGCCGCTGACAACACCGCTCATAGCTCGCCGACTCCGAGTTTGAACTTGCACGCTTGAGTGTGTCGCATTGAAGTTACCGTCCGAATGCCCATGCCACCATCAACGGAAATTTCTCGCCAAAATGCGCCGCCGTGCGACCCAGATCGCTCATGCATGACGACATCCGCACCTGCACCGCGCATTGCTATGCGCGCCTCGACCTGGTCGGCCTGCCCTCTCTAGAGGTTCAATGGGGTGGGCCCTAAGCATAGGATCATAGGCCAAGGGAAGCAATTTGTTGGGGAGCAATAAGCCTAGGATTACCCTTTTCAAAATCTATAGAAATTACAGACGTTTTTGGAACAGTTGGCTGCTCTATTTCAAATGACAAGGCTAGTGTTGTAGTTCCAATACACGTCAGAATTTTGCTATGAAATATTGATAGCTCTTTCTGGGCGGTGCTCACAATCTTCACCTCAAAAGCGTAGTGGCGGGTGGAGGTTGTAATGCATAGATTTGCATGTACCACTGTCCGGTGGCAGAGTCTCTACCCCACTCGATCGTGTCTATTGGATATTCAACGACCTCACCGGGTGGAACCACCGCCCTTACAATAATCTGCGTTCTTGGTGCCAGCATCACTTCCTCCTCGGCTTAACCTTTGGTTCTTGAATATTGCATATGTGAGTTGCAATACGTTGTACAAATGAAGTCCGTGCGAGGACGTAATTCGTAACGCCCGCAGCGGTCAGGGGCAGCGACAACTATTTGCGGCAATTGTATTCTCGACCTGACATCCTGCAAGTCATGTTCTCCCGTAGGGTGTAGCAGGACCGTCCCGCCTTATCCGCTTCCATTTCTGTGTTGCTGCTTTTGCTAGTGGCATGACCGAGGACCGAATTGAACGTTCTCTTGAAGACGACTACCTCCCCCCGATCCCCAGCTCCACAAAACGCTATCTACATCCGGAGGACGATGGAAAAGGCGAGGAGGTCGACCGGACGATGAGGATCGGTGCTGCATTTGCCCTCATCATATTTCCTCCCGATTGTGAATGACTTCTCTAGTTTCTGGGCTGGCTTTTGCGACTTGCGCCAGATGAGTGGCCGTTGAACAGGGCAGCTCCCTTCCGGTTTGCCTTTCCATCTGCGTTCAGCGCGCCGCGCTCAAGACACCCCCGCCCTTCGGATGCACGCTCTCCTTTCCAGAATCCGCTGCGCGCCTCTCAGGAGGTGCGGACTCCTGCTCCCAGGCAAGCTGCGGTCCCCTTTCGCAGATTCTATCCAGTCGCCGAGGGAGTGGTCGCGACGGCACACCCGTCGGGCAAGCATGTACCGCATCCAGCGGACAAACCAAAAGAAACGGAGCTAAACATCATGTTCAACAAAGTCATCCTTATCGGCCGCCTCGGACAGAACGCAGAAGCCAAAACCGCTCAAAACAACAAAGTGTACGTCGTCCTCAACATTGCCAGCCAGGAGAGCTGGAAGAACGACAAAGGCGACTACGAAACCCGCACCGAATGGCACCGCGTCTTTGCCTGGAGCAATCTCTCCAATTTCGCCAAGACCCTACAGAAAAGCAGCCGCCAGCGATCGGCCTTCTCCTTTGGTGTTAGTGTGTTTGCATTCTGTGCGGAAGCAACGGACACGGCGAGAGAGACACTCAGAGTGACAAGTGTAACGGCTCTTTTCATACTCAACAGCATAGCTGTTCTTCATTGCCGCATAGACCGTGGATTTTGACGCGGGTCTCAAAAACGAGGCTCGCCTCAGACTCTTCTACTTGCCAGGACCTGCCTGATATACGATCTCTCCGCCAACAACGGTGCGGAGGACTTTAGTGTGAAGCATACCTTCCGGGCTGGCCTTGGTGATGTCACGGTCGAGCACGCCCATATCTCCAAGGAAGCGCGAGTATACGGCTTTCGCCTACGACCGTCTGTCGAAGCCGATTCGACAGGTCAACCCACACGGATCGCCACAGTCTCTCTGATTGTGCCCGAGTCACGGGCATACCGGAAGATCCCATAGTTCCCGAAAAGTCCGGTTTCGGCAAGTTCGGCTCCGAAATGGAAGTTTCCGATAATCCCGTTTCAGGGAATGAAGCGTCGTAGCTTCTCGGCGGAAGCCAATGCCGTTGACGCGTGGCCGGTTCTGCTAGGCCGTGTCACTGCTTTTGCTGAACTTGCTCTACTGTGGAGAAGAAATGGTGCCCAGACGCAACCTATAATGGCTTCACCAGATGTTCCTGGCAAATAGAACGGGGATTTCGACGCGGAAACGATTCGTGGTGTTCTTGCTGTGCTCCACCCTTGTGGCATATGCCGGAGTCTCGAAACTTGTCTACAACTATCCACTGAAGACGATCGACGGTCAGCCAACCTCTCTTGCGGAATACAAGAGAAAAGGTTCTGTTGGTGGTCAACGTGGCGAGTGCCTGCGGCTATACCCCGCAATACTCCGCGCTCGAGTCTGTATACGAGAAGTATAAAGACAAGGGGCTGGTCGTCATTGGTATTCCGGCGAACAACTTTGCCGATCAGGAGTCGGGAACGGACGCCGAGATCAAGACGTTCTGTAATCGCAAATACCATGTAACTTTTCCGATGATGTCGAAGGTCTCGGTGGTGGGAGCGGATCAGACGCCGCTGTATCACTACCTGACCGACAAGACGGCGAATCCGTTGTTCAGTGGTGATATCAAGTGGAACTTCACCAAGTTTCTGATTTCGCGCAACGGAACCCCTGTGCGTCGCTACGAGCCCGCGACAAAGCCGGATTCTCCTGAGGTCATCGGCGCTATTGAGAGCGAGTTGAAGAAGAACTAGCCACAGTTCCCGGCCTAGGGATCCACTCACTCTGGACAATTCAGATCTGATACGAACCGCACATGAAGACTGCGGCATTCGCCCTAATCGAGGATAAGGAGCACACGAACAGAAAGCCAAAGAACACGATCTGCCTCTGGTTCGACAAGCATGCGCATGAGGCGGCGCGCTTTTACTCTGCAACCTTTCCGGATAGTGAAGTAACCGCTGTTCATGAAGCTCCCGGTGACTATCCGGGCGGCAAAAAGGGCGACGTGCTGACGGTGGAATTGGGAACGGCTTGATAGGAGCGCTTCGCGTCCGACGTTGCCAGATCGCGTAGCACAAGGTCTGAAGGTCGTACATAAGGCAGGCCTACCGGACCCGGCGCTCATGACGCCGGGTTTTCATTGCACACCAGCACCGCAAACTCTTTTATCTTGCGGTGAGGGACGAGGAACGGCTAGGATGGCCTCCTCCCCAAATTCTAAAGTGGAGCCACCACAAATGTTGGGACAGGTACGGGAGCTAGTAGAGCAACGGGGACCATTGGAGGCCTTGGTCCACACCTTATGAAAATCCCTGGTTTGCTTTCTAGACAAGTTTTTAAGGCCCTCCAGTCTGTTAGGGATACGAGGACATTGACACGCCTGAATTACATACCAGTCGAGCGCAAGAGCCTGATCTCCTCCCTGCGGTCGAAGGGCAATGAAACAGATATGCTCGGCTATCGTGTGAGCTATCTCGACAACGATGCGTTCCGATATGCACTCCGGGAAGTCTTCTTCGATTTCGATTACGGCTTCGAGGCTGAGACTGATTCCCCAACTATTTTGGATTGTGGTGCGAACATTGGCCTCGCCACATTGTTCTTCAAGCGCCTTTATCCGAACGCACGCATCACTTCTTTTGAGGCAGATCCTACCACCGCTACTGTTCTAAAGAAGAATGTTGAACAAAACCGTCTTCAAGACGTAGAGGTGCATCACCTGATGCTGTCAGCTTCCGATGGGGAGCATTTCTTTTATATTGACGCCAGTGCGCCAGGCAGCCTGAAGATGAGTGCAACGCCAGGTCGCGTTTCGAATCATCGCGAGATTCTGGTAAAGACCGGGAGGCTGTCTGATTATGTCAAAGGCTCGGTCGACCTCCTCAAGCTGGACGTTGAGGGCGCTGAACTCGACGTCCTGAACGATCTGAAAAGCAGTCGGAAGCTAGCACACATTCGTCGAATGGTGATTGAGTACCATCACAAGATTGATGGACAGACGTCTTGCCTCGCGAAGTTCCTGACGCTCCTCGAGGAGGAGGGTTTTGAATATCAGATCACAGGAAGGTGCTACCCAATTACAAGGCAGAATGTGTTTCAGGACCTCCTCATTGGGGCCTATCGCCGTCCGGACTGACAAAGGACACAAAGATTGCACCACGCCATGCGATGCTAGGTCACTTCCGAAACCTTACCTGTACGCGGTCCAGCTGATCCAACCCGGCGCTCACAACGCCGGGTTTTCGTTTTATGTCTCCCGGTCACTTCCGAAGCGTCTTTGTCATAGCGCATCGCGACAAACGTGGTATGCCGTAGCCGATCCGATGATGTCCATTCAGCAAGTATCAAGGAAAGCGAGTTTCATGAAAATATGTGTAGGCTCCTTCTCTTCCATGGCTTCTGCCTTTCGGCGCTCGCAGGTGCACAACCCGGTGCAACGTTGGTGGTAACAACTGACATGCGCTGCAACTGGAATCTCGATGGGCGGCCAATGGGACTGCTCATGACTGACGGTTCAAAAGTTGTTCCGGTTTCACCGGGCGAACATCTCATCGAGGCTGCTACCACCGATGGGTTGGGCACAAGTCGCACCAAAGTGGAGGTCGATCAGGGCCAGAAGACAGTCGGTATCCAACTGGCCGCGGTGTATCCCACCTGGACTGACCCCGCCACTAATCTGATGTGGACCAAGAAGGACAACGGCTCGGATGTGAACTGGAACCAGGCCAACGCCTACTGCTCGAATTTGCACCTTGCGGACTACAGCGGCTGACGTCTGCCCACCATTCAGGAGTTGCATGGCATATACGATCCAGGTGTAGGTTCTCAACCATTGTTTAATGATGGTGCCAAGTTCAACGTGCACGTAAAGGGGAATCTCAATCTCACCGGATGGGATTGGAGCAGTTCTCAAGTAGATGCTTCGGGGAAGCCTTCGCAGCAAGCGTGGCTATTAAATTTCGGAAAAGAGGGGCAAGCGCACTCATTTCCACTTAGTTTCACCTTCAGCAGTCGTACGCTGTGTGTGCGTCGCTCTGATGAATAATGTGAGTGATTGGTAAGCGTGTCTGGATAGCCTCTGGACATGGCTTTGTCGGGGTATGACGATGCCCGTATGGCTGAGAGTGTAGGACGCTGCGTTGGAAACGCGGGGAGTGGTGCGAGGACAGCATGACTCCGTTTGAGCGATATCTCTACGACAACGGTTTGTTCGACGACGTGATCCGGCCAGAAATTACTGCCGAAGGCGTTGTTCTTGAACCGGCCGACCTTTGCACGGATATCGGCTGCGAGCACTGTATCGGCCACTGGAAGCGCGATCGCCGGGTTTCCTATTGCACCCATGAATGCCACAAGAACTTCAAAGCGACAGACGTGGCCTATAACCATTGCAGCTTTCTTCTCAGGCATGTCTCAGTGCAAACTACCGAACGCTATATTGGCTGCAAACAGCGGTTGAAAGTCGCCGTTAACGATAGGCTTGGGATCGAACCAGGTGAGTTGTTCGGCCCACAACTGGGCGCATAGCCGACTACTCGGCAACTTGCCTGGATCTCATTTGTCGATGAGTGAGTTGGTGATTTCGCGTAGGTTCGGACGCATTTCCGGCAACATCCGGGCTTCGCCAGTGCAGTTTCAATTGCCCCCGATAACTGAACTTCAAAAGACTTACGGCCGTCCAACAATCTCTGTGATAAGGGCCTTAGCATTGCTGAGGATGGCGCTGGCGATGGCCGGCTCTGGCGCGATTTCAGCAAGCGTAACAGCGCCTACTAGCGTGCAGACAATGCCGTTTGCAGCCACCAGGGCTGCGCGCCTTGTTCGATTTTCGAGACGACTCGCAATGAGCTGAACGATGCGCTGGTAGCCGTTAATGGCGACTGCCCGCACTAGCGGGTCCGAGTGGCGGAGTTCGGCGCCAAGCATGGCGAGAGGGCAAAGGTAGGGTCTCCCGGCGACTTGCGATTGCCCCAGGTAAACAGAAACAATTCTCTCCACGGCCTGAGCCTGCGATTTGCCTGCGGTTTCGCCCACCAGCATGGCGAACGACCGGTCCAATGCCGCACTGCTAGCTTCAGCGATCAGCCGTTCCTTGGATCGGAAATGCCGGTAAAATCCACCCGGAGCGAGACTTGCACCGGCCATCACATCGCGCATACCTACCGCGCCCAGACCTCTGTCCAAAAACATTTTCGAGGCGGTCGAGAGGATCCTTGCTCTGGTTTCGGCTGTCTCGGCTCGTGACTTTCGCATTCATCCACCTAAAGCAAAATATTTTCTGGCTTTTAGCGTACACTAGTTCTCTAAACAGTCACTAAAATTTGGGCCCGCATTCAATTCCAGAGGATTAAGGTCACCATATATGGATACGGTCGCCGAAGTTCCCACCGTTTGGAGCCAACTCGCCGAAGTGCTGTATCTCAGGGATTTACCTACGGCGGAAGTCAGGCTGTCCGAACGCGCTTCGTTCTCATTTGGCAGGATTCAGAGCACCGAAGGCCTTCCAGAAATTACGCGGCCTGTTGTCGGTGAACGTGGACACATTGTCGTGTTGCAACTCAAACCAATAACTTTCATCGAGCAATTCTTGGGCAAGAAGAAGGTGTCGAGTGGTCCTTACCCCATTGGGGGAGTCAGTGCAATCGACTTAACAGAGGAACCAGCCGTTCTGCTTCCGAATCCCTTCGACGCGTTGGTACTAAATATCACTCAAGCTAATCTGGATGAAGTTGCCTATGCTCTTCGGGCGCCACGAGTGCGGCGATTGGTGTGGCCGCAGGGAGCGTTTGATTCTGTCGTCCACCACCTCGGGCAGATCCTCCTGTCTTCGCTGGAGCGACCCCTTCACGCTTCAAAGATTTTCCTGGATCATGTCTTGCAAGCCTTGAACACTCATTTTGTCTGCACTTATGGCGGCGTAAGAATGTCGGCTCTCCAGTCTCGGGGCGGGCTTTCGTCTCTGCAGATCCGAAGAGCAACAGAGTTATTGGAGGCTCATCTGGATGGCGATATCGCACTCCAGCAGGTCGCGGAAGCATGTGAATTATCCATAAGCCACTTTGCTCGGGCCTTCAAACAAACATTTCGCATGCCTCCTTATCGGTGGCTGATTGAGCGCCGCGTGGATAGGGCCAGGGATCTGATGACAAATTCGCGGCTACCCCTTGCCGACATCGCCGTTCAGTGTGGATTCGCGGATCAATCCGCACTCAACCGCTCCTTCAAACGAATTCACGGGGTAACTCCGGGGATATGGCGGCGGGGACAAGGCACCGCAGCATAACCATTGCGAGCCGATTCTCGTACGAAATTCAAGCAGGAATCGCCAGCTTATGGTGGTTATCGTCTAGAGATTCCCCTCATTTAGACCTAGCCTCAAAGACGGCAGGATAGCGAACGTGAGAATGCCCATAGGAAAATGTGGCTGGCACATTTGCTGGACCGAATAGGTTCTAACAGAGTTATTTCAAGTCCTGCACGGATCTTCCCCACATCAAGGAGAAAAATATGCAGGCATTTAAGTTTGTTCGGATCGTAGTGTCGACGTGTGTCGCGCTACTCGCAATCATCGTACCCGCAGCCAAGGCGACGGGAAAAAACCAACCCTCTCAAGGAGCAAAAACGGTGCTTCTGGTCCACGGGGCATGGGCGGATGGTTCGAGCTGGTCGAAGGTAATTCCATTGTTGGAGGCGAAGGGCCTTCATGTTGTCTCTGTTCAGATTCCGCTTACGTCCTTCGCCGACGACGTTGCAGCAACGCAACGAGCCATTGCTCTTGAGGACGGGCCGGTATTGCTGGTCGGGCACTCTTACGGCGGAGCTGTGATCACCGAAGCTGGCAATGATGCCAAGGTGGTCGGACTCGTCTATGTGTCGGCCGTGGCTCCGGATCAGGGGGAATCGACTTTTGGCCTCATTACTAGCGTTGCAACGCCGATCGGAGCAGAGTTGCGTCCTGACAAAAGTGGATTCCTCAAGCTGACCCCCAAAGGAATATCTGAGGATTTTGCGCAGGACCTCTCCGCCAAAGAGATTGAGGTTCTGACCGCGACGCAGGTGCCGGTTAGCGTTGCCGCAATGAAGGGAGAGGTTACGACTCCAGCCTGGAAATCGAAACCGTCCTGGTACGTCATCGCCGCAAATGACCGGGCAATATCACCTGATCTCGAAGCGTCTCAGGCGAAGAAGATCGGAGCGACGACCACGACTGTCACCTCCAGCCACGTAATCATGCTGGCGCAACCGTCGAAGGTCGCCGCTGTGATCTCCGACGCCGCGTCAAAGGCCGGCAGGAGTTAGAGAAGAGCGAATCCGAGCCCTAAAGCGCGCTGGCCGAACCAGACGACGTGCGCGGTGAAGAACGAAAACGTGAAGGGATAATTTATGAGAACAGGAAAACTAATCCGGGAAGTGTTGAGTGCCGGACTTCTGCTGATGGCAGGATTCCATAATGTTGGCTATGCCCAACAAACCCCAGAGTCAGCGCGAGACAGTTCCAGTCGCGGCGTCAAAAACATCGTGCTGGTCCACGGAACCTGGGCTGACGGCTCAAGCTGGTCCGACGTGATTCCTCTGCTGGAGAAGGATGGATACCATGTCATCGCAGTGCAGCTTCCCCTTACGTCTCTTGCAGACGATGACGCCGTAACGGAGCGTGCGATCGCGCGCATTACCACGGCATACCCCGGTCCTGTGCTGCTCGTCGGACACTCGTATGGAGGCGTTGTCATCGGAGACACACCGGGGAATAATCCAAATGTCGTGGGGTTGGTCTATGTTGCAGCGTTTGCTCCTGATACAGGTGAAACCGCCTTCTCACTGTTGGGAGCGCTAAAGACTCCATCTCCGCTCACACCGTTTCTAAACTTCGATCCAGCCTTTCAATTCGTCACCATTTCCGCGCGAGGCGTGGCCGAAGCCTTTGCTCAGGACTTACCGAAATCTGAGCAGGCACTGCTGACAGTAACACAGGGGCCGGCGTCTGTTGCTGTGCTTTCGGCAACGCCGACTGTCACACCTGCCTGGCGGACGAAACCTTCATGGTTCATCGTCGCCTCTCAAGACAAAACGATTACCGCAGGTCTGGAGGAGCAGATGGCGCAGAAGATCAACGCCACCACCATCACTCTGCCGACCTGCCATCTCGCAATGCTTCAAGATCCGCGGAGGGTCGCACAGTTTATCAAGCAGGCCGCGACATCGATTGAAGGGCGGTAATACCCAGATCGAGCCGGAAATGTAATTTGCAAATGGACACAAGTCTGTGTCCATTTGCACCCTTTTGGGTTTCCCGATCGAGGGAGTTTCTTGGAACGTGGCACGGGAGGCCGTTCCAGCCATGTGAGCTTCCTTCAGCGCAAACCTAGCGAACCAGCCGACAGCGGTGACGTTAGATTAGTGGCTCGTATTGACCGATCCGCCCTAGGCACGATCCCCAAGTGGCGAGAACAGGGCAAGTCACTCATTCACCCGGTCGGATCGGATATGCCCCTGGCAAGTTTCCGTATAACCGGCAAGTGTCCAAGTTGCCGACTTTCCGCCGCGAAACCCGCCGGCACTCATCGTGAGAGCTCGCATACCCAATTAACTTCCCATGTCTTTCCGCCGTCTGACGAAAAAGATTGTTCTATTCGCGATGACTTAGGTGCAATGTCGAGCCAGACATAGCGCACAAGGACAATCACCAATGAGAAAATCGAAATCGTGAGATCCGTCTCGCTGTGTAGCCGGTGATCCATGGGTGGCTGAGACCGGCGAATTCTGAAGTCCCGAAACTGCATGAACATTACCGATAAAGAGTGCACCACTGATGACGGCTTGCAGGATGGATCCAAGTCGAATCAATTTCATGCCCGCTATGCTCTCATGGGCTCGAGAGCTGAGGCAACGCCGAAGTATCATACCTGCCCGTCTGAATAACCGGAAGCGTCCAAAGCTGCCAGCAGAAGTGATCTGGTCCGAAATCGACGCTCTCGGGGATTGACACGCCTAGACATCTAGGGCTAACCTGCGTAATGCAAAGCATGCCTTCGACGGCATCGCCACCTGGAACTCGCGGCACCTAACAGTTACCGGCCATGACGTTCCCGAGAACGCTATCGCTTTCTTTGGAATTGGCGAGACATTTGTCACTCTCGGCGTCCCACCTTTGCTTGGCCGGAATCTCGGCCCTTCCGATTCGCCAGAAGAACAGGAGCCCCTGCCGGTGGTAATGCTGCATTACCGTTTCTGGCAACGTCACTTCCACGGCGACCCCGGAGTCATCGGCAAGACTCTTAAACTGAATCACCGGCTGTACACGATCGTTGGCGTAACCCGCCCACATTTTACCTGGGGCTGGGGCGCTGACGTTTACCTTCCCGAGGAGACGACCCAGGGCGGTGGCGTGGTTGTCAGGTTGCGCACGGTTCTAACGGAAACAGATTCGTTCAAGAAACGCCGGGACAACCGTCGTCTGGAAGTAACGCTGCCGCTCCTGCACCAGTGCCGCAGATTTCGTTCAATCACGCCATAATCACGCAAACAACATCTGTGCTCATCGGGCAGCAAATTTTCCTTACACCGGTAATATCTCTCCCTGCGGGAGTGTCTATTACAAGCCAGACTTGGTCTGCTCCTCCAGGAACCGCAATCGGGGGATATAAACATTCACCTACCGGTAGTGGCTCGGTAACAGCTTTGCCATCTTTGACTAGCACTTCGTCATCGCCTTACTCCATAAACTTTTACTGGCTTGATTCGGGCGATGCGAGGAACATAACTTATACGTACACCACGAGCACTGCACAAACTAATTCTGTCAAGGTTCAATTCAATGTTATGCCAGGCCCCACCGGAGTAAATATGACCGCCTCTCCGGGCATCGCGGAGCTTTTCACCGACGATGCAATCGGTCCTGCGTTATCCTTCGGTGATGATGAACAGGGCGGCAAACACGGAATGCGTTTTGATGCAACGATGACACCCCCGGTGGGACAATCCGCCAGCGCGTTGTTCGTCCAACTTATCAACAAGGACAATGAGCTCGCGTTGAGTCCTTCCGGCGTGCCTACATGTGTCGGCCCCCCAAATGCTCCGGCGCTCGACCATGAGTATCCATATCCGAACTTCATTTCGTCTCTCGCGACCTCGGATTCCCCAGAGGATCCCTTAGATGGTGAAGATGGAGAACTTCAAAGAAGATTCTCCGCAACGATGTATGTAATGTGGATGGGCGCGGGTACGCCATGTAATCCGGACGCGAGCTCAGACTGTAACATCCCTATCCCATATGGGTACATAACTTGGAACTTCAACGGGGACGCTATTAACACTTTACAGAGCCAAAATGTCCCGAACATGAATGTGCCAACAACCAATAACACAACATGGATTCTAAACTGCGGGGGTTGCACCAACGCTCCACTGACATATGTTCCGACAAAATTGACGGATCCATCATATGTATCCAGTATGGAATTCACCATCGACACCTTGTACCGTGTCGACGTCACAGATCCCTTCCTTGCGGCCAAGGCCACCGGCAGCTGCACTCGCTTCAGTTCAGAGACCTAAGCTATTAAACAACAAGATAGTGGAGAATCTCATATGGTGAAAAAGCGTTCAGCTTACTACCTCCTGTACTCTGCAGTCTCTACTCCTCTGGTAGGGCTAGTACAAACCACAAATGCCCTTCCTCCGCCCACAGTGGAGTACCAGAAGGCCCATCCGACAAGGGAGGATGTAGACCTTAAGCTTTCAATTTCAGCGAGTCAGGCGTCCTCCACAAAGAGTAAGGACCTGGTCATTGATGTGGATTTAACTAATGTCTCGACGGAACCTTTCCTGTTTCGTTCGTTTGTTGAACACAATGAAGGGCAGCTGAACGGATTCGTCCTCAGGGTAACTAATAGCGTAGGGCAAGAGCTTCCACTCTTGCCGCTGCAAGCACCTGGCCGCAGAAGCCGCGGAGCCTATACCTTGCAACCAGGTCAAGTACTTCATGATCACATGATTGCGAATAAGCTAGTGAATCTTAGCCCGGGGGAGAAATATCAGATACAGGTCACATGGAAGTACCATAAGTCTGAGCGCCGTATTGCGTCCAATGTCATAACAGTGGCTGCGCCGATTGAATAACCAGTTTTCTTCGGATGGCGATGTTCGCATCTAGGGGATGCGGATTCGGTGAAGAAATCTAGAACGATAATTATTGTCGAGTGATGTTGCTGACACTGACGCCAACTCATTCCTAATCGCCAGATCCTACGATGTACGCACCGCAGTATGACAGGGGGACCACCTTCATCCGAACGACGCGGGCTATCATGCGATCGCCGAGGCCTTTAACGTCAATGTTCTCGCCACAGCAACACCTGCGCTCCTCACCTATCTGCGGCCGTTGCGCGTCTTCCGCGACCCACGACAGCGATCCTATTTTGAGGGTGTGACTAAATTTTCAAGAGTCGACGCGCCCCGGCAAAGCCGTAACCTCCCGTAGAACAGGATGAGTGTAGGCCATCTCTCGTGGTCCACACTCTCACCGGATACCGATAAGTAGACCAGCAGACATACCGATTGATTGCTGATGGCCGCCAGCGAAACTGTAATTGTAGGCAGGCTCCAAATACCATCCAAAGTGGTGTCGTCCTGTCGGCCAGAACATGAAGTCTCGCGCCAATTCTCCAGAGAACGTGTCCGAAGCCTTTCCGTTCTGTTTCAAATGAGCCCACTGTGGGCCGACGCCCGCCATAAACTCTGCCTTCTTTGAGATCGTCCAAGGCTTCTTGAAAAGGAAATTGGAATCCCACTCCGTAGATGTTCGAGTGAAGAAGGGCGCGACACCGGCTTCTAGTTCAAGCCAGTGCTCGATGGGAGTGCATTCCGCCGCCAGGTTGGCGCAAAGGTTGCTGCTCCGCCGCTGAAGTTCCAGTTCGTCGATGCTCCGACTTCAAGGAGGGCTTTCTCGTCGTCAGCGTCCCTTGACATTTCGATTGTGGGCAAGACTTTCTTGCCGCTTGCTGTCTGCCCATTGGCAGAAACGCAGAGGGATAGAAGCATGTGCGCTCCAACGAGCGCGAACACGCGTGTACGCATGGGAGTCTCCTATTCGGTTCTGTGCTGATTCGATCCGCGAAAAGCGGAACTCAGTGAGCTAGGAGGGAGCTTGCGTGGCGGTCGGAAGATGGCCATAGGAGGCGCGGAAGCCGGCCGGGTAGGTTCTGTCGAAAGGCTTGCAATCGTGGCGTCCGATGGCGTCAGAGTCGGTTGGACATTCGGTAGTCCGTGGAATCCGCAGCAGGAGCAAATTACATTACAGGTATCAGGTGCGACCGGATGGGAATGCTGAGCTGTTAACCGTTGCGTGGCCGTAAGCACGAGCGAGATTCCGTCACAGATATCGCACTGCGGAGGCTTCGCGGCAAGCCAGAAGAGCAACACACAGAGATGACGCGATCGCGGGTACCGGCTGGATGAAGCAACATACTCCCCGGCGTTGATCTCTGTCGACCTGATCGTCCTGAGCAAAACCATTCCATGTCGATCTCTCCCTCCGTTTGAAGATGGAGACCCAATGTTTCGTGATCGTGGACGGGAACCTCGCAACGTTGGTGATGGTGCTTCTCTATTACCAGGCCGGTCCATAGTGAATGTACGCAATCCAAAACCGGACTCCTGGGGAATGGAGACACCATGCTTGAACCAACGCGGATATAAAAACGTTTAGCCCCAGGAAATATAGGATCGCGTTGCAAGTTTTCAGGGGTGTGGAGATCCTCCCTCACCCAATGTTTTCTCTGTTGATTCAATCTGTGTTGTTTCATAGTTCGTCCCAGCAACTTTTTTTGCTAATAAATCCGCAAGAATCCACCATACCCGGCAACAATCTCTTTCTCGATGGTCGCCTTCTTCACTATCTCTAAAGAAGGTAGTGACTATGAGATTCACAGAGCGTATCGTCGATGCATTCATTACGCCGCGCGGCCAACACTTACAAGACCTAGTGAAGGCCCAAGGCATGACACAGCAACCTTATTTCACGCAGACGAAGGTGTGAGCGAGAAGGCCCGTGATGGGATTCGTTCGGCAATAGCAGCCTCCCGCTAATTCACTGCGGATCATCGATAGCGTGGTTTCTTGCCCTGGCAAACAATAATATGGTCGGTTTCCTGTTTGAGCCGACCAACAGACCTCTCTTTGTTGGAGGGCATGGCCAACCCGTTAGCCATGACAGTTTCCTCAATTATCCAGATGCAATCAAAAGGAGAACGAACATGACAACCCAAACCCAAGTTCAAGTACGTGAATTTCCAGTGCACTATGGCACTGCCAAGATTGACAACCTGGATGTCTTTTATCGCGATGCTGGCCCGAAAGATGCACCGGTAATTCTTTTGCTTCACGGCTTCCCGACTTCATCGAATATGTTCCGCAATTTGATTCCGCGTCTGTCACAGTCTTTCCGCGTGATCGCGCCGGACTATCCCGGTTTTGGAATGAGCAGCATGCCCGATCACAAGGATTTTGCTTACACCTTTGAGAACCTGATGAATGTCGTTGATGGCTTAGTCAATCAACTCAATCTGAAGAAGTATTCGATGTACGTGATGGATTACGGTGCCCCGATTGGCTACCGACTCGCCTTACGACACGCTGAGCGGGTGCAGGCGCTGATTATTCAGAACGGAAATGCTTACGATGAAGGGCTTCTGGCTTTCTGGGACCCGATCAAAAAATACTGGAACGAACCGTCTCAGGAAAATCGTCAGGCCATTCACTTCCTCACAGAACCAAAGGCTACAAAGTGGCAATACGAGAATGGGGTGAGCGATACGAGCTTGCTTGACCCGAACACCTGGACCCTTGACCAGCTCGGAATGGACCGACCAGGCAATGACGAAATCCAACTGGATCTGTTCTACGACTACCGGACGAATCTTCCGCTCTATCCATCCTTCCAGGAATTCTTTCGCAAATACCAGCCTCCGACCCTGATCGTGTGGGGGAAGAATGACTACATCTTTCCGGCAGAGGGTGCTCCACCCTACAGTCGCGACCTCAAGAACATAGAGACGCATATGCTTGACACAGGACACTTCGCACTCGAGACACATTGTGCTGAGATTGCGGAGCGCATCGAGGAATTCCTCAAGAAGAACAACATTGCACGCAGGTAGAGGCACGCGAACGGGAGCGCGCCGGCACGATGTCGGCCGCTCTATCTTTCGGTATAGGTAGGAAAGAACCCAAATTGGAGACACACTATGGTGGCGACTGAACACTACGACATCGTCGTGCTTGGCAGCGGAGAAGCCGGCAAATATCTTTCCTGGCATATGGCCGCCATTGGAAAGAAAACCGTCATGATTGAACGCCGATATATCGGTGGGTCGTGTCCGAACATTGCCTGTTTGCCCAGCAAGAATGTAGTCCAAAGTGCAAAGGTCGCATCCTACGCTTACCGCGCCACCGAGTTCGGTGTGTCTGCCGGTACGCCTTCAATTGACATGACGGCTGTGCGTGCCCGAAAGCGAGGGATGGTTGAAGATCTTCGTAAAATCCACCTGGCAAGGTTCGAAAAAAATGGAACCGAGATAGCGATCGGCGAAGGACGCTTTGTTGGCGAGCGAACGATCGAGATCTCCTTTCCGGATGGGACGATCCGGCGTGTGCAGGGCGATGCGGTTATTGTCAGCACCGGATCGCGGGCAAAGCTTGATGAAATACCTGGACTCGCTGAGGCTCAACCACTCACTCATATCGAAGCACTTGAGCTTGATATCGTCCCCTCACACCTCGTTGTCCTGGGTGGCGGATACATCTCTCTTGAATTCGCTCAAGCCATGAGAAGGTTTGGCAGTCGTGTCACAGTGGTCGAACGGAACAGTCGCATCCTTCATCACGAAGATACTGATGTCTCCGACGCTATAGGAGAACTCTTCACTGATGAAGGGATTGAAGTCATAACGGGAGCGCATGTCGATTTAGTAACAGGAAGATCCGGTGACGCAGTGAAGATCGCATTTGAGAAAGATGGCAAAACGGTATCGCTCGAAGGATCTCATCTGCTCGTTGCTACTGGAAGAACACCGAACACTTCTGACATTGGCCTGAATCTGGCTGGAATCGAAACGACCCACGACGGTTTCGTCAAAGTGAATGAACGCCTCGAAACGACGGCTTCTCGTACCTGGGCCGTCGGTGATTGCGCAGGAAGTCCATTTTTCACACACATCGCCTTTGATGATTTTCGGATCGTACGTGATAACTACGAGGGGAAAACTCGCGTAACCACGGGCCGCCAAGTACCGTTTTGCCTCTTCATCGATCCGGAGTTGGCACGGATCGGTCTGACGGAAGCACAAGCAAAGGTGCAGGGCACGTCCTATCGGCTGGCTAAGATTCCGATGACATCTATTCAACGAACGCACACTCTTTCCGAGACACGCGGTTTCCTGAAGGCTCTCATCAGCACAACGGATGATTCGATCCTCGGATTCACGGGATTTGGGCCAGAAGTCGGAGAACTTCTCGCTCCTGTCCAACTCGCAATGGCCAACAATCTGCCGTTCAACTCATTGCGCGATCTGATCATTACACATCCGACAATGACGGAAGGTCTGGGGCCACTATTTAGTTCTGAAATTCAGACAGTCATCGTAAAGCCATCGCATTCCGACAATCATCCATAGAGTTGGGGGGTGGTGTTGTGCGTCTGAAATAAACAACGCATTGCAAGCCAACCCGCTGCGCGAGGAAGTATGCGGAAAAAGATGGTTACGGACAATCGGATTACACCTCTCATAAATCGCCGGAGCTTCGTGCAAGGATTGGCGATCGGCGGAGCGACGGCAGCCCTCAACTAGCGCGGGGCTCCTGTCTTCGGTGAGACACAGGCTGGGACACCGGAAACTCTCGTCATAGTCTGTAGCTGAGGCCAGGTACCGCATGCCAATAAGACTCCGTGATGTAGCTATCCAAGATAGGTCTCAAACGCCCTGGTACACGAGCGCAACAAAGTCAGCCGGGTTTTGGAATAGGCGGCCCCATACTGCGTCATATTGCGCGCCAGGTTTATCCGCGACCACTTCAGGCAAGGACTTACCCTGTTTCTTGAGCGCTGCAATTTTGTCACGCATCTCAACCAATACGTCTCGGAATAGAATCAGATCGGCTTTGTCCCCCACAGCTCCGTGTCCGGGAATGACGATTGTTTTGTCCGTCACTTTTGCGATGTTCGCTTCTGCCGCGCGTATCTGGCCATCGATGCTGCCTCCTGTCCCATAGTCGATAAAGGGGTAATCACGGTTCCAAAAGGTGTCTCCGGTGTGAAGAATGTCGGCTTCAGAAAAATACACGGAGATGTCGGAGTCCGTGTGAGCAGGCGAGTAATGCTTAAGCATCAGAGTCGTGTTGTTGGCATACAGAGTGTGTTCCTCTTTGAAGACTGTGGAAGGAATCGCACCCGCCGGCGCGACCGGGAAAGTGTACCGCCAGTTCCCGTCGACGCGCGTGGCTTGGGAAAGATGTTTGCTCGTGTTCTCATGCGCCAGGATGCTGCCTCCGGCCTCATGGACCCATTCGTTGCCACCAGTGTGGTCGAAGTGCCAGTGAGTGTTGATCAATTGTTTGATGGGATCGGTGTTGATGCTTGCGATTGCCTTTTCGACGTTCGGACGGGCGGTGACGATTTCGGCATCTATGAGCAGCTTTCCATCAGGGCCGGAAAGAACGGCGATATTTCCACCAGCGCCCAAGAGGACACTGATATTGCGGCGAAGGTTTTGAACCGTGACTTTCGCTGTGGCGGCTTCTTTGAACGCTCCTACAACAATGCCTTCTGTCTCGGCCATCAAGTAACTGGGAGCAAGCCAACCTGCGGCGAAGGCCAAACCTCCGGCAGCGAGAAACTTACGGCGTGAAATGTTGAGTAACGCGTCTGGAGTCATCCTAAGGTCCTCCTATTGCTCCATGAATTTCCATTGACCTCATTCTTTTCCAACCCTACTTCCTGGCCTTTGGCTTCGGTTCCAATTTCCCCGTCGGACTTGCTCTCGCAAAAATACAAACCGCATGTTTCCGTACGTTTGCTGAACAATATCCCTGATATTACTCTGGAAACCTTAGCTAATGCTCCCGGCCCCTTCCTTCGAGCTCTGCCGGTTGGCGTCGGATCCGGCGAATGGCGATGAAACAATTAGTAACCTTTTCTAGCAGGCCGATGGCATCTGAGCGAGATCGGTGATGGCAAAGAGTGAATTACAGAAACAGGGGGATAGGATGAGCGACTCGCAAACCTGGCTTAAGAAACGATTAAAAACGATCCTGTTGGCGACGGACCTTCATCAAAATTCGAAGCTTGCTTTGAGCTATGCTGCGAACCTTGCGCATTTTTTCGGCAGCAAACTCCGCAGCCTATACGTGTTTGAATATGGTCCCTACGGCCAATCAGTGGAAGCCATTGATCAGGTGCCCAGCAACGATCGCAAGGTCGCTCAAGAGTCCTTAGATAAATTCGTCGCAGAGGCAGGATACTCCGATCTTCTCTCAGAGGTTGTTGTCGAAGAAACCTTTGTCACCATTGCGATCATTAAGGTTTTGGTGGAGCGTGATGTTGACCTTCTGGTGATCGGAACAGAAGGGTTGCACACAGGCATAAATCATTTGTTGCTCGGATCGAATACGGAAGCGTTAATGCTTGGTTCTCAAAAGCTGATCCTCACTGTTGGGCCACAGGTTCCAGAAGTACTCGAACGAGATATTCACTTCAAGAGAGTGATCTATATCTCAGACTTCAGCATTGCCTCCACTGCTGCGGCTACCTATGCGCTCGCATTGGGCGAGGCGTTCGGTGTGAAAACTGAGATCTACCAGCTCGCCTCGAAGGCAGCTATTCAAGATCCCCCCATGCTCAAGCGGGCGGCGGCACTGTATAGCAATCTTCTTCGATTTGCCGACCCCCATCTACCAACGACATGGTATGACGTGGACTTCCAGCTTTCAAAGATCGTTTCAGAAGACGAGTTGAGAGCGATCACATCCGAACCCTCCAACCTCATCGTTCTCGGTGTTCAGCCAGCATCCTTCTTGCAACGTCATTTGCGTACGAGCCTCGCATATCGTCTTCTGGCTGGTGCCAGATCTCCAGTCTTGACCGTTCCTGCGAACTCGGCAGTCATCGACATCGAAGGTGTCCGATAGAGAGGCGCCGCTTACCGTTCGTACCGGAAACATCATGTCGCTATGTTCGAAGGTTCTTACCTCAGGTCAGGACAAGAGCCGCACCCACCAAATACACATAGGTCAGCGGTCTCGACTACGCCCCCTTCTCCAAGCTGAAAGTGAGTCCGCTCCTACGCTTCGCGGCGATTCTGCGAATTGCAAGTAACCGCGTCTTTGAACCAATGCTGGTATTCGCTCTTCAGGTCCGGCGCTAGGAAGTTCTATGGGAACCGAACCCAGCGCATGATCGCGGACGGATCCACGCCTACGCCGCGTTCCGGCATGATCTCCGCCAGATCCCGGTAGCTTATCCCATACTTGCACTACCAGCGAACGCACACCAAGATGATATCCACAGCGAAACGCGGCGCTTGAAACATAAACAAGGGTCATCACCAAACGAACTCCAGACTACGACATGCCCGCTAATCCGACAGAGCCGATCAGGATAGGGGCTGAGTCGAACGGAGCTTCAGTACCTGTTCGATGAGATCTACAGCGCGGTCTGGTCCGTCCAACTGCTGGATAGCTCTCTGCAAGACCTGGGCCGCTTCACGGTATCTGGCTTCTTGAAGCACGAGTATGACTGCTTTGCGAAGCCGGGCCGGGTTTAGCCTGTGCCGTGAAACCACCACGCATGCTCCGCTTGCCTTGAGCCTCGCCGCCACCCCGGGTTGGTCGTTGCCGAGGGGCACAGCCACCATCGGCACTCCCTCGGACAGCGACTCGAGGACCGTGTTCAGGCCGGCATGTGTGATCACCAGCGTGGCCCGCTTCAGAATCTCCAGTTGGGGAGCAAATCGCACCACCAGCGGATCGCCGGCCAGCTTTCCCAGTCTTGCCGGATCGAGTCCACCACCCAGCGAAATCAACAATTGTGCGCCGAGTCCGGCACAGGCATCTGTGATCGTCCTGAAGATGGCTTCCGAACCGTTCTGGAGAGTGCCCAGCGATGCGTAAATTAGTGGGCGTCCGTCGAGGAGGTCCCAGGGAAAGTCGACGGCAGGACGCTGTTGAGCGTGTAAGAACGGCCCGGTATAGTGAAGCCCCGCTGGTTTTTTGCCGCGGATTTCGAACTCCAGTGCCTCAGGCAACTGAGTAATTTGCGCCAGAGACGATAACCCTTCCTCGGGACGCGCGAGGGGCTTCAGCCCCCATGCGCTACGCTGCTGGTTCACTTCCCTGAAGATGGGGGTTGCGATCCGCAAAAGCAAGTGAATTGCAAGGCGGTTCCGCCAACGACTGAGACGATCCTGTCCCGCCGCCCAGCCGAACCAGAAGGGCGGAAACCGGTCGTCGGGGAGCAAGGGAGGAATCAAAGCGATGGAGATCCAGGGCAGGCCTAAATGGTCTGCCACATTTCCAGCAAACTCCGCCTCGTCGACCAGCAGCGCTTCTACGTTGGCTTTCCGTACCGCGTCCGGCCCGTCGCGCAGGCTCATCCGCATCGAATTTCTTACCCGCTCCAACGTGAACCGAAAGGTGGCGATCCCCCTTAACCGCGCCAATTGCTCGTCCAGCTTCTTGAGGGTACCGGGTGGATAGTCTTCGGCGCCGATCCGATGAAACTCGATACCCGCGGCACGCACACCTGCCTCGGTGTCCGCAATCCCGAAGATCACTACCTCATGGCCTCTCAGTTGTAAGGAATGCGCCAGCGCGGTCATCGGATTGAGATGACCGGTTCCCGGAAAACAAAATGCCCCAAATCTTGCCATCGCTCTCTTCAATGATTCATTGATTTCAGGTGCTACTAGAAACTGCTAAGGAAGCGCCGCGCCGCATCTCCGTTTTTGGCACGAGCAGTTTGCCACACGATCGCAACGGCAAGATACCACAGCGAGCACTGGGCGAATGGTTCCTCTGTGAGATCGGCTAATCGTGCCTCAGCGCATCCACGGGTGAGAGTTGCCCTGCGCGCCACGCCGGAAGCGCTCCGGCAATCAGCCCGGCGAACACCGCGATTCCCACTGCCTCAGCAAGAAGTGGCCAGTGGAGTGACGCCGAAACGAGACTTGCGGTCCGAGGCAAGGTCGCCAGCACCCGCAGAGCACACCACCCGAAAGCGATACCGAGAAATCCTCCTCCCAGGCCAAGCGTGACTGCTTCAATCTCAATGTGAGCCAGCACCTGCCATCGGTTCCAACCCAGAGCGCGCAGGATGCCGATCTCCCGCGTGCGCTCGAAAACCGACATCGCCATGGTGTTGGCGATTCCCAGTATGCCGATGAGGAGGGCAAGCGAAGACGTACCCCAGGCGGAAGCGTGGGCCAACTTCACAAACTGATTGTCGCTAGCGCGTTCCGCCGCGGGAACAGCGCGCATTCCCGGCAGAGCAGCTTCAATCTCAGCCTGCGCGCGCTTCAAGTACTGTTCCGAAGTTTCTCCGCGGGGCGCTGGGCGCAGCCGCACATCAATCGTCGAAGCCTTGCCTTGCAGGCTGCTTAGCTGTTGCAACTGATCCAGAGGCATGACAACCGCGGCCGCCTGAAGCGTTGAAGCGCCGTGATAAATGGCAGTTATCGTGAATGGCGTGCCCTGAATTTCAAGAATGTCGCCGGGGGACTTCTTCAGATCCTGAGCGAGCATATCGCCGAGCATGACTTCCGCACGGCCGTCGCGAAACCGTCGCCCTGCAAGAATCTGCAGAGAATTGAACTGAAATGCATCGCCCTTCCAGCCGTATACCAGCGCGTTCACGTCCGGTGTCAGGTCCATCAGGTTAAAGATCGTGGGCGACGCCTGCGCCACATCGGGCAAATCCCTGAGCTTTGCCGTCGTCGATTCGTCCAGCGAAGTGTTCAGAAAGGTCCCCTGAATCACGGCGATGTCAGTGCCGCTACTGGAGTAAATACGCATCCACTGTTGTTCGAACGCGCTCGAAAAGCCCACCAAGCCTACAAACGCCCCCACCGCCATTCCGATTCCAGCCAGCGTGAGCAGAGTCCTCAGCCTCCGGCGCCGCAGGTTCTTCAAAACGAATCCCGTGAACGACAATGATTTGGCCATGAAGTTGGAATGTGTCCTTTGTCTTCGCGCTGAAGAAAATTGAGCTGCCAGTTTGTCGCGATGATATTCGATGCGCCCATTCAGAATAAGAGGTTCAAGGCGTTATTTACAATTTTTGATCTGCGGCCGTCAGATGCCCTCCGCTATCGCCGCGTAGATTCGTACTCACGCAAGCTCTGTGCGGCAGGGGGGCGCGCGCCTAGCCTAATCGTCGTCGAATGGCGCGATGGGTTGCGTCCGGTTGTCGACCTTGAGTAAGTTATCGTCCTGCCCCCCGAAGAGACAATTAGCTCGACACCGCTCGCGGGCTATAATGAGCGGTAGCGCAGCCCGTCGCATAGGTACCCAGCGGTCATGATTCGCCGGCCTTCTTATTGTTCGCGGACTAAGGCCGGTTTTGAAATGGATAACGAAGAGCTCATTCTAGTTACGGGTGCAACGGGCTTCCTCGGAGTCCAGTTAGTGCGCGAACTTCTGGAGCGGAAGCCGAACGCCAGACTGGCGCTGCTCATCCGCGACAGAGCCGGGCAATCGGCTCAGCAGCGCGTTGATTCGTTCATTCCTTTAGCAGAGCGGTCGCGCGTTCAGGTATTTTCTGGCGACGTCAGCCAGCCTAATTGTGGGCTGGATCCTACCGCCTACGGACGCCTTTCGGCTGAAACAACCCGAGTAATTCACTCCGCTGCCACAGTACGCTTCGATCATTCGCTCGGCGAGGCCCGTCGCATCAACGTCGAGGGCACCCGGCATATTCTTGATTTTGCGGGCGGCGCGCGTCAGCTTCAAAGCTTTGCTTACGTCGGCACAGCCTATGTGGCCGGCGAGCGCTCGGACGTGGTGCGCGAAGACGAGCTTGCCGTGGGCCAGAGCTATCGCAACACCTACGAACAAACCAAGGCCGAGGCTGAGGCCCTTGTACAATCGCGTCTCGGTGCACTTCCCGGCGTGATACTACGTCCCAGCATCATCGTGGGTGACTCCAGAACCGGCGTCACCTCCAGCTTCAAGATGATGTACTGGCCGCTGAAGATCTACGCACGACGCCTTTGGCGCACCGTCCCTGGCTATCCTGACGCAATACTCGACATTGTGCCAGTCGATTTTGTCGCCAGTTCCGTCGCGCAACTCCTCTTCGATGAAGCAGCCTTGGGCTGTACAGTTCATCTCTGTGCTGGACCGCGCGCCAGTGCGTCGATCCAGCAAGTTGCCCATCGGGCGATGGAGTATTTCAACGGTCCCGAGCCGCGTTTCGTTGATCCTAGATTCTTCTTCGCCGTGGTGCGGCCGCTTCTGTTTCTCTCATTGTGGGGACGCAAACGTCGTGTGCTCCGCGACGGCCGCGCCTACAGGGACTACTTCACCATGCGCATGCAGTTTGACACAAGCAATGCGGAACGTCTTCTGCAGCCTGCCGGGGTGAGTCCGCCCCCGGTACTCGATTATCTCGACCGCCTTTTCCATTATTGTGTGGCCAGCGAGTGGGGCCGCAAGCCGGACTCTGCGCAATGAGTATTATCCAGCGCTATCAGCTCGCGCGGAACCGTGGAGTCACAGTCGCTAATCTTGTGGATGAGTTGGTTCGTCGAAAAGGGAATTGCGAAGTCGCGGTATACGAAAGCGGCGTCTTTCATCTTTCCGATCTGCACGCAAAAATTTGCTCCATCGATGCTTTTCTGCGTCAGGCCATCGCGCTTCACCCGGGCCAGCCTGTTGGCATCTATCGCAGTAACAATCGGGAATGCTTCCATTGGTTTCTTGCCATTATCCGCGCGGGAGGCATCGCTGTTCCGCTGAATCCGCAACTCTCCCTCGCCGAAGTGCGCCGGATTCTCGCCGATAGCGGCACAGAGATTCTCGTTACCGACAGACTAGTATTTGAACGGACCATCGGCGATCGCCAGGCCCTTGATGTTCGCACTTGGATACAGGCAGATGACGAGAAGGAGACGCTCGACGGATTCTTGCGCGTCTCCGAGACTTATGTGGCGTCACCGCCAGTCACCATCGATCCGGCGGCAACGGTTGCCATCTTTCATACATCCGGTACCAGTGGATTTCCCAAGGGCGCAGCCTTGTCGAGCAACGCATTGCTTGGGGCGCGCGTGTCCACGGTACTCTCTGGGATATTTTTGGGCCCGCGGGACCTTGCGCTCGTAGCGTTGCCCTGGTCACACATCATGGCTGTGAGCATTGCTCTGTACGGCCTGATGGCGGGTATCCGGGGATGTTTTCTCGATCGCTTCGATGTCGATGCAGCGCTGGACCTTGTTGAGCGCTTCCGCATCACCGCCTTTGTTGGCGTACCCACTATGTTTGCCCGCCTGGTCAACAGCAACCCCGCACCTGCACGCTTGGCGAGTGTGCGTGTTTGGCTCTCGGCCAGCGACCACCTTCCCTCTGACGTTCGACTGCGTCTGCGTCAGTTTGGAGCCTTATTTCGGCTGCTGGGTGGTTGGCGTATCCCACCCGTTCTACTGAACGGCTACGGCATGGTGGAGTTGGGTGGCCTCGCGATGATGGGCATCGAGTTGCCGTTGCTGCACGGGAGCGGAGACCTGTGTCTCCCCGTGCCGCCGTTTCGCATCCGCCTCGTCGATGAGAATGGCCAGACCGTGCCAGCGGGTGTAGTGGGCGAATGCCAGATTCGTCGTCGTGGTCTCGCTCCGCACTATTGGAAGGACAAGGACGATGCTCAAGGCCTTCTTAGCGGGGACGGCTGGTTGCGTACCGGTGACCTGGCCACGCGCAATCGCCTTGGACTTATCCGCCTTGTGGGGCGCACAAAGGATGTGATCAAGTCGGGCGGCTACTCAGTGTACGTTCGCGAACTAGAAGAAGCAATGCTGGCGCACCCTGCTGTGGCCCGCGCAGTTGCATTCGGCCTGCGTCACCAGGAGAAGGGTGAGATCCCGGTGGCCGCAGTTGAATTGCAGCCAGGCTTCTCTTCCGAAGAAATTGATCTGCTGAATTGGTGCCGCAGCAATCTCGCGGCGTATAAGGCGCCGCGGCGCATCTGGATTCTCACCCCTGGCGGCCTGCCGCAGAATCACAGCGGCAAGTATCTTCGACGGGTGCTGCAGGAGCGATTTTCAGAGCTGATGGACTGAAGCCGCCGTTGCTGGCCTCACCCATTGCTCGATTCTTTCGCATAGTGCAACGGTGTCAGATTGTTACTGGAATCTCTTCGGGGGTTGCGGCCATCACCATCTCGCGAATCGAATCAACGACGAGTCCGGGCTCATCGAGATGGATCCAGTGCGCGCTGGCCGACGCAATCACCTGACGCACATTGTCTCCGATCCGGTCGAGACATAGGTCGGAGAGAGGGGTCGACTTTCCGGGCGTCAGCAGCAGTACCGGGATCTCGCGAATGGGATCGGCGTCCTCCATCTCACGAACTGTTTCTGGGACTGCTTCCACATGGCGTTGCATTCCGGCGTAGTAGCTCGGCCGCGACCAATGTGCGGCGACAATGGGCCACACCTCCCTGGGCATCTTGCCCACTTCTTCCGTGACCCGTTGCAGAACATGCTGCCCCCCGACCCCTGCGGCACCTGCCAAACGCCCCGAGATCCGGCCCGAACGGCATAGAAGAGAGGTTACGGCGAGTCGAGCCAGTCCAAAGTGCGCAATCGGAATCGCGTAACCAGAGAGTTTCTTGCCTCGATCGATCATGGCTTGCTTGTCTGGATTGAGTGGCGGCCATTCCTCGCAGCGCATTGGATCAATCAGGACAACGCCTGCGACATCTTCCGGATAGGTGGCCGCGTATCGGCGCATCACCAACCCACCGAAGGAATGTCCCACAAGGATGTAAGGCGGCTTGATACCGGCGGAGTGCAGCATGGTGTGCAGTTCAGCTGCGATGTTTCCCGGCGTGCGCACAGTGGAGGATGGGCTGCTCCAGCCAAGGCCGCTGCGATCATACGACGCCGTGGAAGTGAAGCAAGAAACAGTTTCCTGTATGTGATGCCAGTTCAAGTTGGTGGCCGCGATGCCGGCCTCGAAGAGCACGGCGGGTCCGCCCGATCCCTTCTCGACCACATAAAGCCTTCGCCCTCGCTCGATTTCCACCCAACGACCCGCACCGGTATACCGCCTTCGGTCAAGACTGCCGCCGATGCATTGATAGAGAAATCCCGCGACGGGCAACGCCGCAACGGCAGTCGAAAATACGAATAGAAGGGTCAATGGTGATCCTCGAATTGGCTGATCTGCTCGGGACTAAAGTCCCTGATGTTGAGATTTGCTTTTGCGCTTCCGCGTTCGACGATCAAGAGGGTCGATCCGGGGCGGCTATGTATCTTCACTTCCACCTGCCTGGCTGACCATACTCCGTCCGATCGGCTCAAACCGAGGTATGTGAATTCCTTCACGATTCCGCCATCTTTCAGCGTCTTTTCCACATAGATTGGGTAGCCGATGGTGTGGTCGAGCCACGTTTGGACCGCGGCATAGTGCGAATGGTCCAATGCTCCTGGTGTACTCTTCAATACATCGCAATCGCGAGCGCCAAATCTGGCAATCTTAAGAATCGTCTGACCCTGCCAGTAATACTCCGGCTGGAGAAAGTCCTCATAGTTGAAGTCGCTGCTGACTACACTCTCGCTCCACTTGCTAGGAGGCAACGAGACTGGCGCTGACTCGTGTGGACGGAAAGTTCGGATCGTGTTCTGGCCGTTGGGCCGCATTTCAAGCAAGACACTGACGCGCGCATCCTGGCGCATTTCCCGCGCCGGCGTCCGAGGCGGGACAATCTCGACGAGCACGCGCAGAACGCCTGGAAACCAGTGCGCCTTGAGGGTAATGGAATTGCTGACACGATTCCCACTTGCATCTACCCGTACCAAGTGTCCGGTGGCGCGAAAATCCGTAGTCTCAATGCGCTGTCGCGCGGCGGCATTCACCGCTCGTGCATCCGCTGCGTGCGCAGTGGTGGCAATGAGCAGCATTGCCGCAGCCCCCACAGAGGCGAGTCTCATGGCACGATCCTTCCATCATGGATGCGGATGTGACGCGGCGCAGAGTTCGCAATCTCGTCCTCGTGCGTGATGACAATCAGAGTCATGCCACGGGTTTTCTGAATGCCAGTGAGGATCTCCATAATTCGCGAGGAGTTCGTGCTGTCGAGATTCCCAGTAGGCTCATCTGCCAACAGGATCAACGGGTTATTGGCTAGCGCCCGAGCAATCGCTACGCGTTGCCGTTCTCCCGCGGAAAGCTCATTCGGATGCTGGCGCATTCGGTGCTCCAGCCCCACTTCACGCAACAGTGTCTCGGCACGCTCCTCGCGATTGCCGGCGCCATTTCGCGTAGCGAGCATGGGGGCCTGCACGTTTTCGACAGCACACAAGGTGGGCAGTAGGTAGAAAGCCTGGAAAATGAATCCAACATGATGGCAGCGATACGTGTCGAGGCTTATAGAAGAGCCCAGAGGCGCACCGCGGAACAGGACATCGCCTCTGGTGGGGGTATCGAGCCCGCCGAGCAGGTGGAGCAGGGTAGATTTACCACTACCGCTGTGTCCGCTAATGGCAACGAATTCGCCAGCGTTGATGGAGAGATCGACGCCACGGAGAGCCTCGATTCGTCCTTCGTCGTAGTCCTTGCACAGGCTGCGCACTTCCAGAATGGGACCAGTCATGGCGTAGCGCCTAAACCCGGGAAAGGCGGGCGCCGCGCCAGGCTGGAAACGCTCCGACAGTCAGCCCGGCCAAAATGGCAATGCCGAGCAATTCGTCTTCCAATGCGCGATAAAGGCCCATAAGACCAACAAATGCACCGATTGACGTACTGGCCCCGCAGAATTTCACGAGTGCCCGGAGAAGTAGGCTCCCAAAGTCCTTCGAGGCAAGTCGTACTAACGACAATTTAGAGGCCATGCGGTCGAGGTGCGTCCTATCGTGGTTCGAGTTCGCAGAGAACCAAGTGTCAGTTTATCCTGCAACTGCTGCTGTGTTTATTGCTAAATTTGACTTCCAGACTTCACTACGCCTTGATTGCGCGGTTGGTTCCTGGGTCAAGCTAAATACCCGACCAATTCTGCATCAAGGGCGATTTCAATCTGATCCAGTTTACCTCTACCAACTGGATGCGTGGCATTTTTGTCCGGTAACCGTCGCGCTCCCAGAAAAGGTCGGCAGAACCTCGAAGGGGAAGCGTGTCACTCCAACGGGTCGATGCTCTGATTTTGGTTCAGGTGCAAACTTCGCTAGAGTGTGTGAATCGGGAGCGATTGGAGAATTTCTTGATGGGGTCAAGTAGCGAGAACAGCTGCCCAAACGTCAGGATCAGCTACGAGTCTGCCAAGCAAGTTTCGAGTCTTGAACTGTTGCTTCCGAGTCTTCTCTGCAAGCTCAATGCCGCTGATCGTTATCGCCGCCGTTTCAAATCGCTTGAACCCGAGCATCGGCCGAATCCGCTGTTTGATGAGGCGATGCTCCTGATCCATAGCGTTGTTTAGGTACTTGCTAGACCGTATCCCAACACGGCGTGCTATCGTTCCCCCTGATGTCAACTCCGTCCTGGCTCGATGCGAGGCCGCATAAGCATCGAGTGTAATAATCCGCGGCGCTCCGTGCTTCTTCATCGCCTTGCTGAAAAGCGCTCGCTGCCGCAATATCGCATCGTTCACTCAACAGGAAGTAAACACAATCGCGTTTCCCATTACTAATCCTCTCTGAGCTTCTTAATTCGTTCCTTGGTGAGTGATTGGCTGGTAAATCATACAGCGAAGTCTTCGTTAGCCGCATCCCTCGATTGCCAAGGGCTTAATGGACAGTTCCCCGCATCTATCGTTACTTAGCTCAAGGCCGAACCCAATAAATATCCCGTTTGACGGGATATCATGAATGTGCCCGATCAACGAAGTCATTTCATTGTTCTCAGACGAACAAAACCGGCGTGGATCTTCCATGGGAATCCCAAGCTCGAACACGGGCCGTGATGCCGCTCGCGGCCGATTCTGGCTGGCGATGTCGGGTTTTGTGATGGCGCTTGCGCTGGTGCCCTTTTCCCACAATGTCGAACAGCGCCTGGAGACAACGGTTCACATCAAGGGCGGAGAGTCCGAGAAAGTCGACCTTGAACTGGCACAGCGTTTCCAGTCGACCTACGCCCACCGCCTGATTCTGGTGATAAGCGGTATTCCTGATCCGGATTCAGCAAGAGGCGCAGATGTATTGGGCTTCTTAACCAGTTCATTGCGAAGTGTGCCTGGAGTGTACGGTGCCGTATCGAGTATCGATTGGCCAGATCCTCTCTTCACTGGCAACAATGGCGGAGCCTTGATCATCGTCGGGTTGGACCCGCACGATGAATCGGTCGAGGCGTTGGTCCCCAGACTGAGGGCAAGAGCAGACCGGATGGAAGCTCAGCTTCGGTCGCAATATCCCAAAATCAAACTGGAGATCACGGGTGAAACGCCACTGAACTTCGATCTTCGCAAGGTCAGTGCAGATGACGTCAACCATGCCGAGAAACGAGCGCTGCCGGTAACTCTTCTGCTGCTGTTGCTGGCCTTCGGAAGTCTTGTGGCTGCACTATTGCCACTGGGAGTCGGCGTGCTCGCAATTTCGATGGCGTTGGGTGCGGCTGCGCTACTCGCAAACTATCTGCACCTGTCGATTCTGGTGCAGAATCTGGCAACCATGCTCGGCCTTGGTTTGGGTATCGATTATGCGTTGCTGATGGTGAGCCGGTTTCGCGAAGCATTGGCCGAGGGACTTGATCCCGGCCAGGCTGCCGATGTTGCTGCCAGGAAAGCAGGGCGGACGCTGATCATCTCGGCCACGACGGTTGCAATCGGATTTTCAGCGCTTCTGACAGTGCCCATCAGTGAACTACGCTCCATCGGGATAGCTGGCCTGCTCGTAACCGTTTTCAGTGTCATGCTGTGCACCTTCATCTTGCCTTGGATCCTTGGTCTGCTGGGGCATCGCATCAATGCCGTCAGAGTGCCTCTGCCAGCCAGACGGCGCAAAACGCCGCACAACCTACGTCTGGCGAGTGAGCGGTGGGTGCGATGGGGCAGCCTCGTAACCCGCCGCCCCCTCACGGCTCTGCTTGTCGCCGGGATTCCACTACTGATCCTTGCATTCCAGGCTCGCAGAATCTCGCCGGGGCTTCCTGACCATGACTCGCTTCCGGCAGCAGCCGAGTCGGTCCAGGCACTGCATACGCTTCAAGGCATGGGGCGATCGGGTATTGTGGAATCCCTCCGAGTGATCCTGGAGTTGCCGCCCCAGTCTCCGCCGCTCTCGCCGGCAGGCTGGGTTGCCGTCAGCCGCTTGACCGTACACTTTCAGAGTGATCCCAGAGCGCAGGAGGTCTTATCTCTTCCGACCCTCACGGGAATGGCTGACACTGCGGATGCTATCAGGGATGTGCCCGAGCCAATCCGCAAGAGTCTTTTGCGCGGCGATGGGCAAGCTACCTTGATTGAAATTCTGCCAACCGCCAATCTTTCACCCAGCGAACAGATTCGATGGGTCAGAGAGGTGCGATCCTCCGATGTCGCGGCGATAACCGGAGTTCCCGGCGCCATGCTGCGCGTAGGAGGCATTCCCGCACTCAATGCAGACTATGACTCTGTAGTGAAAGAACGCTTGCCCAAGGTGGTCGGTGCAGTCGTATTGGGGAGCTTGCTGGCACTCCTGATCGGGTTACGTTCTTTATTTGCGGCTTTAAAAGCAATTCTGCTCAATCTGCTCTCAGTCGGAGCCTCATTTGGCGCGTTAGTTCTCGTCTTTCAGGAAGGCCACGGCAGCAAACTCTTTGGGCTCGATGGACCGACCGGCACAATATTCCCGATTGTGCCGATTCTATCGTTTGCCATCGTCTTCGGATTGAGCATGGACTATGAGGTCTTCTTGGTCGCCCGAGTCCTCGAAGAACGGAGACGCGGTCTATCCGAGAGAGCGGCGGTGATCGAGGGCCTGGCCCGGACCGCCGGCCTCATCACGAGCGCCGCGGCAATTATGATTGCCGTCTTCACCGCATTCACCCTGGGAGGTTTTCTGGTCATCCAAATGCTGGGCTTTACGCTCGCGGTCGCCGTGTTCATTGATGCCACGGTGGTGCGGATGGTCGTCGGGCCGGCACTATTGCAACTTGCCGGCGACTGGAATTGGTGGCCCTTTGGCTTATATGGAGCAGCCCCAGCAACGCCTGAAGACGAACATGTCCCATGAGAGCGAGCACCGTGGATACTGCGATCGCAGCAGAGCACCTAGCAAAAGCTACTAAGCGATTCGATTTATTTCACTTTCTTTCCCTGAGCGCTGGACCAGCTGATATCAAAGTCCTTTAGTCCAAGCTTTGCCCTTCCCGAGCCCCTTTCGATTACAAGCATCGAGGAGCCGGGCCTGCCCTGCAGATTTGCCTCCACTCGCGACGCAGACCAAATGCCGTCGATCTGTCGCAGCCCGTAGTAAAGGAACTCCTTCTGCCCTCCCGTCCCACGAAGCGTCTTCACCACATGCACAGGGAAAAAGATGCCGCGATCAATCCACGATGTCACCGAATCATAGTAAGTCCGGTCCTGAGCGCCGGACATACTCTTAAGGACAAAGCAATCCCGCGCGCCGTATCTCTCCGGTGCCAGGAGTTCCTGATTCTTCCAGAAGAACCAACTCTCTACCATGTCTTCATAGGAGAAGTCTGTTCCCACGAGTCGGTCGTTCCAACGTTCGAATGGCAAGACGCTGGCGGCTGTCTCGCCAGGAAGTACTGCCTCGATGGTTACGTGCCCGTTCACGCTCATATGCAGAAGAAGGCTCGTCTTCGCGGAGGCAGGCCCCGAGATCTCGCATAGCAGACGCAGGCCATCGGGAAACCAGTGAGCCTTGGCGGCAACCTTGTAGCTCGTGCGCGTGCCATTGCCTTCCACCCGTGTGAGTCGCCCGGTCACGCGGTAATCCAACCTCTCAATACGCTTGCGCGAGCCAGTCAACGTAGCAACCAGGTCAGGATTTGCGCCGAAGGCCCGCGATGGATCCACCAGCGAGAACAGCATGAGCAAAACGATGGACGCTTGAATCGTCCCAAAGGCGTACCTCCCGCATCTGGCCTCGAGATACCGGCCAAACTTGCTGCTGCGAGAAGGCGTTACGACGCGGTGCGGGAAGGTCATAGCTATATATACAGCCAAAGTCCGCAAAGTGCTCGTCCAGGGCATGGGTAGTGATTGGTTTAGAAGCCCGACCGATAAGGGTGCGTCTGGGTTTGAATACAGATGTGTAATGAGGTTTGTCGATCCTTGACAAGGATCTCGATTGGGAGTTTGCTCTGTGATCGCGCTCGGGCTGTAGCTTCGAGAATTATTTGTCGTAAGCGTTTCAGAATTATTTGTAGTACGTTACTCAGTTCTCTTTGGATAGCCAATCAGGTAAGTTATTGGTACAAAGCCATTCCTCTTCGTTCCCGCTTGCCAGTGATAGTCCTTCACTCGTAGCCGCTTTGACATCTGGAATAGCTCATCCTTCGAGTAAGCACGTAGGCATGACATGAGGCCGTCAAACCAGAGCATAAACGGAACAAGTGGTATGAAATAGGTCCAGATAATTCGTGTCCAGCGGAAGGGCCGAATCGCTGGCGTAATAAACAGAGTGACCATGGGAAGAAAGCAGATCGCGAGCATGACTCTGATATCTCTTTTTGCGCCCTCAAAGATAGCAATTCCCTGGCGATGCGTTGCTGCATCCCAGAGTATTCTTCGCGCATCGTTGGGTGAAAAATGATGAAATGAGGAAAATATGGTGCGAAATCCGCTGAAATCCCTAGGGACCTCTAGCGCCGAGACAGGCTGTGCGTAAAAGTTCAAATATTTACATTCAGAACTGGCCCGCTCAAACCCTTCGGTATTGGGGTGAAGATCGGTTAACAAGACAGTTATCTTGTAAGCCTGTTCCTCCTCGAAATTGCGCGCCAATTGCAACCAAGGTCCGCCTGCACCGGAGCAAAGGTCGATCACGTGATTTGTTCCAGATTTTTCTAATGCCTGACGAAGCAGCGGAACGATTGGCCGATAGGAGTCGAACATCATCCAGATGGCCTGGAGCGCATCAGTGAATAGATTCCGCAAAATAGCGGGGCACCAACGATGATCGTGGATCTCGAAAAGCTCAAAGCGGCGCATATCAAAGAGTACGGTGTTGGAATTCCCTAATTATCTACTCTACTGCGCTATTCTGCCCGACCTTCGAATAGAACTGCCGCCCTCAGCCTTCCCCAGCAGGTGAGTAGCGGCACGTTCAGCCGAAGTTGCGCCGCAGCGATGCCATGTCTCGCGACTCTCCCTTAGCAGGCGAATGATAAGGAGGCACTACATCGGACAGGCGTGGATCTTCCGAGGTGGGACCGTTGTCGACGATGGCCTCGGCCGCCACAGATG
Source organism: Edaphobacter sp. FHG110511_03 (assembly GCF_059115365.1). Taxonomy (NCBI): domain Bacteria; kingdom Pseudomonadati; phylum Acidobacteriota; class Terriglobia; order Terriglobales; family Acidobacteriaceae; genus Edaphobacter; species Edaphobacter sp. FHG110511_03. Next base: position 492,996 of record NZ_JBZYWL010000002.1, read on the forward strand.
GAGCCCGACGACCTCACTCGTCGTTCTGTTCAGTCCAAAACGCCTGAGTAGTCTCTGCGGTAGGTCGACTGCATACTTTGCGCGCGTCCCGGCAACATAGAGGAGTCGGAGCGAAAGAGGCGATGATTCAAGAAGCCTTCCAGCTTCCCACCGAAACAGCCCTTCACTTCCCAGCTAACCTGAGTAATGAGAGTTTAGCAGGCGTTAGGCAGGGAAGCTTCTCGTGGTTGGACCCAACTCGGCAGCGCAAGTTCACGTGTCACCGGAGTTGGCGGCACGTTGTCGAGAAGTTGAGGGCAGGTGAGACCGTGGAGTTTCCGAATCAGTACGAATACAACCGTATGTTGCCTGAGCCAACGCATAGAAACATGTCAGTCTTTGAATTCAGTGTTTATTCGCGCACGATTGAAGAGACTTTGATGAAAAGCGGTATCAGACGGCTAAAAGTCGACGGAACTCCTGATCAAAGATGGCGGGAGCCTCTAGAAGCGGTGGTCTACAACGCAGGCAAGTACTTGTCCTGATCACAGGCAACCACAGCAATTTATGGCAGCCAATAAGAGATAAAACCGTACTAAGACAACACCGTTTGGGCGCTACATTCGACGAAAAAGCCCGGTTTTATCAACCCGTTTAGGTGAAATTACCAGAACTGCAAAACCTTTATGCGTGCGATTCCGACCCGCGCCTCCAACATCTTCTCAACAACTTAGAGCGATTAGTTCAAGCGGCTTTTTCGCCGTGGCAGCCAATAAGGCAGCCAATTGGAAATAAGCCCAAACTAATCAGCAGCATGAGCGGCCACCGGAGAGGAAAATCCGCCTCCCAACTGCCCGCTCATCGTCGCGGCCGCCATGTCCACCGAAGCATCGAGGACATGCATGCGTAGAAGCCGAGAAGAATGTCAGGACGCAAGTGCCCAAGGCGTTAGTGCGCTGCCTTGATCGGAACCCGCGCCTCCACCATTTGTGTCGCTCCCTCAGTACCGCAGGAGACGCCACGTGATGTGCGGAAGGCCCAGGGCTGTCTGCGACTGGCTGACTCACCCTGCCAAGAAAGTCTTCCTATCGGATCGGGCCAGATTCATCCCCTTACCCGGTTTTCTTGACAAGGAGACAGGGTCCCTGCTATTCCAGCAAAAAACTCAAGACGTGTATTAGACATTCTAATTTCCCTTTATTAACGGAATCAGCCGTGCCCACCCGAGCACGGCTGATATGCCCCCTTTGCTTAGAAGGTTATCTTTCCCGCAAGCTCTGTTACGCGGTTTCCGGTTGCATTTCCATTTGTAAAGTTAATGTGACCAAAGTCCGCGTTTGAAATATTGCTGCTCGGATTCCCGAATTGAGGGGTATTGGTGAGACTGAATGCCTCTGCACGCAGCTCAAGTCCAACTCTTTCTGTAATTGCAAATTTACGAAAGAGCGCACCATCCAGGTTGAAGTAGCCCGGTCCGATATAGGCATTCTGGCCGCTATTTCCAAGCCCAGAGATGCCCGTTGTTGCGGCGGAGGGCTGAGTGAAGGACGACGGATCGAACCACAGATTATTTCCTACCCCTTTCAGCCTATGAAAGGTTCCATTGGTGTTTGCCAACTGCGTCGAGTTGCCCGGAGCATTCAAGCTGGCGGTGCTGGCCGTTACGGAGAATGGCGTTCCCGCTTCGAGAGACAGAACACCGGTGAGTTGCCATCCGCCAGCTACCCAGCTTGCCACTCCACCGTTGAGCCACTTCTTGCCTTTCCCGAAGGGAAGCTCATAGATCACGCTTTGAACTAAAGTATGTTTTCGATTGTTCGACAATGTTGAATAGTTGCGAGAAAAGTCCGTGTAGAAGTTTGTGCCGCCAACACCACTATCTTTCGAGGTCGTATAACCCATCGCTTTTTGATAGGTGTAGGAGGTAGTAGCGGACAAACCATTGGTGAAACGACGATCAAGTTTCACCTGGAGCGAATTGTAGTTCGATCCAGCCTGCTTGAAGATATTCGTTGCGGCAGTTCTTTTGAATTGCGCATATTGCGGTTGCCCCGCAGCACCGGCTCCTGCTATAAGCCCCGCGTTCAGGTTATAACCCTGAGGTTGCCGTATACCGACGTTTCCGACATAAGCGACATCGAGCACAAATCCACCTGGAAGAGAGCGCTGTACCGCCGCATTGAATGAATGAGTATAGGGAGCCTTCCAATCGGTCGGCACGGTGTAATAAGTCGATGCAAGCAACTGAGGCGTGTTTGCCGGAATAATTCCGTTGGCCGGAATGGTGGCAATAAAAGGAGCAGGAAACCCGGCGGCCATGGATGCGCCAGAGCCATCCGGCTCCAGTGCCTGAGTGTAAGAGCTTAGAGACTGAAATGCATTGTTCTGCTTCAGAGGATAGTTGGTGGCATAGAGATTCAGGTTATCCGGCCAGGACTGATAGCTGATTCCATACCCTGCGCGGACCACCGTTTTGTTGTCCAGACGATAGGCCAGGCCATAGCGAGGAGCGAAGTAGTAGTATCGCGTCTTCATTCCAAGGTTGGCAGGATTACCGCCAATTCCTGCGATGACCAATGAATTTGTCGTCGGATCGTAATTGGAGTAATCCCCATTCCGCCGTGCGGTTGGCGGAACGTAAAGCTCCCATCGCAACCCAAGAGTCAAAGTGAGTTTCGATGTCGCCTGCCATGTGTCCTGACCATAGGCGAAGACCTGCGACTCTCTCCACGAGGCGTCCTGTACATTGACATCGCGTCCGACCTGGTTCGGGGTATCCAGAAGGAAACTTGCGAAATCATTTGCCTGCCCTGTTCGCGGCGCAGTCCCGGAGTTCACTTTGAGTCCCGTCTGGCCATCGCGGAACTGAAAGACGCCTCTCTGTCCGAATACCTGTCCCTGCTGAAGATCATCGCGAACGCGACGGTAATTTACACCGAACTTCATACTGTGATTTCCCTTGATCAGGGTCCAGTTGTTGGAGAGGTCGATGTTGGTTTCGCCGCGGTTCCAGGGATAGGAGGCTGATGAACCAAGGATCGGGGACGAATAGCCCGCGATATCAATCCCAGTCATTCCACTGGTCAGATCGTCGACATTGACTCCGGGAATGCCCACCGCGGTTGAAGCCGTTGTGCCATAGCCAACAGGAAGAGCGACATTTTTGTAATGGTTGAGTCCCAGGCGAATTTCTGTCAGCAAGGTTGGGGCAAAGACATGGGTGTAGTTGAAGGCGGTGTTGTATGCGGTCTGCGTTCCAAGAGCATTATTCGCACTTTGCGCAGGTCCACCGTTCTGGCCAAAGATCGCGCTCTGATTCTGCGTGACTTTTTGCCAGCTGTAACGATAGGAGACGTGATCCTGCCCATGAGGATTTGCATCGGCCTTGACGTCGAAGGAGTTCGTGTCGCGGGTGAACTTCGTGTTCTGTGAGTAGTTGTTCGTCAGACCTGCCCCCGGAACATTGGGTAGAGGGATAAGAGCCAGAACGTTCTTCGCGATCGGGCTGATTCTGGCCGGATCTATCACATTGGCGTGACCCTGATAGTTGAACTGCGACCTCCCAGTTCCATCCGGATTCCCGGTTTGAGGGTCGTAGATATTGAATCCGCCCGCGCTTAGATCACCGTTACGAAATGCGGCGGTAGGCACAGTGATGGTATTGAACTGCCCCTGATGATCGGCCACATGTAGGTAGTCGCCAAAGAGAAACAGCTTATTGCGGATGACCGGTCCACCGATGTTGGCTCCGTAGTAGTTATAGGTACTTACGGGATTGGGGCCAGTCTGGAAATAGGTTTTGGCGGCCAACGCACTGACGCGATTGAACTCGTATGCTGCGCCATGAAATTCATTTGTTCCTGATTTCAGAATGATATCGGTTACGGCTCCGCCCACTCTTCCGAACTCAGTCTGATAATTGCTGGTCGCTACACTCACACTCTGAATCGCTTCGCTGGGAGGAATAAGAACCTGTAGCAGACCGGAACGTTCGTTATCGTCAATTCCTTCGATCACGGTGTTGTTGGCAAGCCGAGACTGCCCGTTGACTTCTGTCGAAAGAGACGCTTGTGCATTGAAGAAGTTGGAGTGCTGAAGATGAGGCTTCGTGGCACCTGGCACAAGCGCGAGCAACCCTTGGACATTTCGATTAGTCGTCAGGGGGAGATCTTCCGCCTGCTGAGACGAGATGTCGATTCCGACGTCCGCACGGTCCGTTTTCAGAGCTTCGGGGGCCGAAGAGATCGTAATGCTTTCTGTCGCGGCACCTATTTCGAGTGTTACGTCAACGCGCATAGTTGTATTTACCAGAAGCACTCTATTTTCAATCTTGGCCTGTTTGAAGCCGCTTTGTCCCGCAACGATGTCATACGTACCAGGTTGCAGGGCTTCAAAGTCGAAATTGCCGCTCTCGTTCGTTTGAGTGCTTTTGGTAGCCCCACTCTTTGTCTCTGTAATGGTTACAGTCGCGCCAGGAATGGCTGCCTTGGATGGATCTGTAACGGTGCCCACAAGATTTGCATTGACCGCTTGCCCAAAGCCGAGGCATGAGGAGCCCAGTAGCAGCAGAACAACACTCAATAACACAGGTTTACGTTGCATAATGAGAGACCTCCAGAAATTCAGGAATAGTTGCAATAGTTTGAAATATGTATTATTTAAATCTTTCAGCACTTCCCTGCCTATGAGCGCCCGTTCTACTGAACGGAATGGTGCTGCCCCATTGCCGATACTGTGCGGCAATGGACTGCGCTGCTTATTGGTTCTTGAATAAGACGTATTGTTTGGTACTCATTCGGCGAGAGGGAAGAAACAAGAAGTACTGTCTGGGTGTTATAGATGCGGTTCCCAACCCTTTTCGTAGTCGCGTCCCCAATACTTCATAGCGTCTGAATCATTCACAATGTGGCCCGTTGCTGGATCAATCTTGAGTGCCCGCTGTACTTCCCAGGCTATATTTGACAGCTGGAGCATCGTGACGGATATATTGCCTGAAGAAACAGGTTGCGTAAGCTTTTCTTTACCTCTGATTGCAGCGATAAAGTTCGCAAAGTGACTATCCGTCATAGTGTCAGCCCCCGTTGTATCCGAAGACGCCGCGGCTGTTCCTATCATATGTTCACTGGTTTTTTTGCCCTGCAAGTCGTAGACCTCGTAACCTCCCGTATCAACGACGACGCTACCAGTAGTACCAACAATGACAGCTCCCCGATCACGGTTATGGAGCTTCATCCCATTGCAGCTATTGCTTTCCCATACTATCGATTTGCCATCGTATTCAAAGGCAGTATTCAACGTATCGTAGAACTGCCAGTCATCCTGAAACTGATACCTGCCACCGGATGCAGTGACATGATTGGGAAGATCCACATCGAGGGCCCAGCGGCATACGTCCACTTCATGGGTTCCATTATTCAATGCCTCCCCGGTTCCCCAAATCCTGAACCAATGCCAGTTATAAGGCTGAACGTTATCCTTGTAAGGCTGCCGGGGAGCAGGCCCCTGCCAGAGATCCCAATCAAGAGTTGCAGGAATCGGAGCTGGCTTGCCTACTCCGATTGATTTGCGGGTATTGCTGTACCATGCCTTCGCGTAATAGGTCCGGCCAACCAGGCCTTCGTGAATCTGTTTTACGAGATCGATATAGAGTTGCGAAGAACGTCGTTGCGTTCCCATCTGAACCTGTTTGCCATATTTCTTCTGAGCTGCGACAAGGAGCGCTCCTTCAGCAGGGTTATGGCTGCAAGGCTTCTCGACATAGACGTGTTTTCCCGCCTGGAGTCCTCTGATTGCCATTGGCGCATGCCAATGATCCGGTGTCGCTATCGTGATGGCGTCTACATCCTTGGACGCCAGAATCTTCCGGAAGTCCTTATCATTTGCGGGAGCATACCCAAGATTTTTTTCTACGCTGCTGGAGTATTTCTGAAGGATATTGCTCTCGACATCACAAACGTGAGTAATACGTGCATTTTTCTGATTTGCCTTGAGTGACGATAGATGAGCATAAGCACGGCCATGGAGACCGATCACCGCGAAGTTTATCCGCTCGTTCGATCCAATAATCTGACCATAGCTCTTTGCCGTTGTACTGACAGCTAATCCTGCCGCTCCAGTTGCAAGGGTATCGAGAAATTCACGTCGCGAGATCATTTTCCTCCCTAAAGCTTTTTCTGCGGGTGGCAGTGGAAATTGAAAAACTTTGCCGAACAACAGTACATGACCGAGGGTAATTAATACAAACTGGAAACAATACTTTCTACTGACGTCCTTCAATATTTGGAAAATGACAATCGACTGTGTGTTTTAGACTTGGTCTTCAAGGAGGCCACACACACCTCGACGTTCTCGACTGCCTCTCGCTCGGCACATCACGTCGGCTTGCACTGCAACTGAATTGCTCTCTGAGTGCTGAGTCTAATGGCGATACGGCGAGCCCTCCCGATACGCAAAGTTCGAGGAGCGTCATCGATCGCCTGGGAAGCGCTCGAACGTACTCCGTTTCCAGGTCAACCTTTCACTCTAATGTGCGACTTCGGATCGCAGCTTCCAAATTTGCGCTTAGCTTACTGGCAGCCGTTCGAACAAACAAGAATCTTGGCTGAAGTCGCAACTGCCTACGATGGCATGATGGCCCTAGCATTCGGACCAGACTTCAAGGCTGAAAGTACAACCGCGGTATGTCAGACGTGCTGAACTTCGGCTGCGCATTGGATGATTTTGTAATATCCACGCATCATGAAGCCTTTGTACATATCATCGGTGAGGCTTTCAAAGTGAGCTCGTTCCCCGTCATAAACCCTCGGTTGTGATGCTCGAATACGACTCAAGGAGCGATTCTGCGATCTCGCATGAATCCAGAATTTCGACCGGCACCTGTGCATTTCTGACAAAACAATTACAAGCGCCCAGCCTCAGAGTGAGTTCGTTGAACCGAAGAATAGCTAGAGGTTCACTTTCTTCCTACACAGCTGATCCGGAGCATAAGACCCGCCCTCGTCATGTGTCAGCGAGAGCAACCTCGAATATGCTGAACGGATCTTCCGCTCGATTCCTCACGTCGGCTGCGCGAATCCGATCTCGTACAATGCCGGGTAAACCCCGATCACCCTGTCATCCTGGTAGATTTGAACGCACGTATTCTCGCGAACGGCCAATCTATAACTCCCGCCCTTCAGAGGTTCAGTATCCTTCAGCTTCTGCCACTGCCCTGCATACCAGTAGAAAGCTCCCTCTGTCGAAATCCGCAGCCAGTAGCGATTACACATCGTGCAGCCGCTACGTGCAAACACACGCAGCACGCACTCCTCAACTGCACCCATGCCAGCAGCAATGTTCGCTTCCACTGTAAAGCCACGCGAGAGATCGATCGCCTCCATCGCCACCCACGCGTTCACTCGACCACAGCGTCGGCGTCCTGCGATACAAGGGTTGGTTGCAAATTATGCCAAGCCTCTCCATATGGAGGAGTTCGCCGCGGATAGGAGTTTCGCTCCATCACCAGTTCAGAGCGGTAACCGGGATGAGCCGTTGCAATTCCAGAAACAACTCCAGCTACGCGCAGCGCGGGAGCTAGTGCTATGGGGACGGTCTCAATGCGATCAGCGCTCTGCTACAGGGTGTCCTGAACGCGTCCGCTAACCAGCGCCATACCATGGTTCAAGAATCAATATGCCAGACGGACGTATGGGCGATCCGGTCATGAAGCGGGGCTATATTAAGATTGAATCGATGAGAAGATCGGTGCGTCTCGGCAATCTGGCGGCCAGCGATAAGCTCACATCTGCTTCGCTTTTGATCGATCGTGGGAACGATCCTGCTTCTCGCGGAAACGTTGGTAGCGGTCAAGAAGGGATGCAGGTCCGCGGGCCCGCAGAAAAACGAGGTTACCTTCAAAGCGTTTCTCGTCGATAAGAGCTCCGCCTTCAAGCGAGGCGAGGATAGAGCCTTCGGATTGCGGAAATCTGAAACTAAATTCGACGAGCGGGTCGACCTTCAGCGCGGCATCAATAGCAATCAGCAGCTGTTCAAGGCCGGTGCGCTGGAGCGAGGAGACTGGAACCCTCCCTTGACCGTTGGAGAGATGGACGCGTTCCAGCGACGGAACGAGATCGATCTTGTTTAAGACATAGATGACCCGCTTGTTCGAGACCCCTAACTCGGCTAGTACTCTTTCGACTTGAGTTTTTTGTTCTTCTCCAATGGGACTGGCAGCGTCCTGAACATGGAGAAGGATTTCGGCTCGCTCGACTTCTTCGAGAGTGGCCCGAAAGCTTGTAACGAGGGTGTGGGGAAGATTGCGGATGAAGCCGACAGTATCAGAGAGTAGGATCTTGCGGCGAGAAGGAAGCTGCAACTGCCGCAGCTTGGAGTCCAGAGTAGCGAACATGCGAGCCGATTCGAGCACGCCAGCTTCAGTAAGAGCATTGAAGAGAGTGCTCTTGCCAGCATTGGTATAGCCGACAAGAGCAACCACAGGCACCGGTACGGCCTCGCGTCGCTGGCGCTGCTGTTGGCGGATGCGCCGCACGGCCTCAAGCTGGCCCTTAATATGGTCAATCCGCAGATTGATTTTTCGGCGATCAGTCTCGAGCTGGGTCTCACCAGGGCCGCGGGTGCCTATACCGCCGCCAAGCTGTGACATAGCGCGACCACGTCCAGCTAGACGGGGCAACTGATATTCGAGCTGAGCAAGTTCTACCTGAAGCTGGCCTTCGCTGGTCTTGGCGTGGCGGGCGAAGATGTCAAGGATGAGCTGAGATCTGTCGATGACGTGGCAAGGCAGCCTCGCTTCGATGTTGCGGAGCTGAGAAGGGGTTAGGTCATGGTCGAAGAGAACCAGCGAGGCATTGGTTGAGGCAACGATCGTAACAATCTCGTCGAGTTTGCCTTGGCCGACAAGGCTAGATGGATCTGGCTTCTGGCGCCGTTGCACCATAGTAGCGGCGATAGAGGCGCCAGCTGATCGAGCGAGTTCCTCGAACTCCGCACGACTAGCGTCAAAGTCAAGGACCGGGGCAGCGGAGAAGTCTTCTTCACCCGCCACAACAGTGGCCGCGGCGCGGGCAAGTCGAGCGGCAGCCGTGAGCTGCTTGCGCTTACGAATTTCATCGGTGAATTCGACCAAGACAAGCACAGCAAGTTCTTGCTGTGTCTGCGAGGTACGGAGTTCTCGGGCGAGGAGCGCCTCTTTCTGGGCCTCGATCGCTTTAACAAGACTATGTGAGACGGTTTTTCCGCGATTTCGTCGTGGTGGCGCTTTCTCCGCAGGGTCGTCAAACAAGTTCTTTTTACGGGTCAAAATCGTCTCAATTCAGGACAAGATTTCTAATTCATTTTCAATGATACTGGCCGATCAGCAACAGTTCCCTACTTCTATCCTTGTCGAACTGCGGAAAACCGAATTGGCTCACCCTCTCTTCGCGAGCGGCGGCGAGATCCACGGAAATTCACGCAGTAGTGTAAGCCAGTCGGCTTCGTGCCATCGCCTAAGACGTGTCTAAGGTGGGCATCGTTCAGACTGGCCGATACAGCCGTACGCGCATTCCGATTAGAGCCTCTGAGCGTCTGTCGCAGAGCTTATCCAAACCATTGCATTTGTCCTTGGGGCATCCCCTGACCCCTATAAGATGATCGATGTTTTTATTTCTTGGTCGCGCGATTAGAAGGAAGCAGGCTTGTTTATATGCATCGCTGCGGTGGCGGCTTTCGCCGAAAGGCCAATTTTCTTGAGTAGGGCCCGCAACTGATCCTGCTCTTGCTGGGTTAACACGGAGGTCACTGCTTCGATGTCCTGCGCGTGTTGTGAGTACAACTGGGATATGAAGGCCCGGCCCTCGCCAGTTAGCTTCACGATTTTGCTACGTCGGTCACTATCTGAGCTCTGGCGAATCACCCAACGCCTTTCTTCAAGGCGATCTACGGCGGCTGTCATGGAAGCGTTCGCGAGCAACACCTTTTCGCCTATAGCAGAAATTGGCAGTGGCCCTTTGTGCAATAAAACTTCCAGCACCATAAAATCGCTCAGGCCTAATCCTTCGGCCTCGATGCAGCCTTGGACGTAGGATGCCAGGGCGCCATGGGCTCTCGCCAAGATTACCCACAGCTTGGGACCTGTCGTAGGGGCGTCGGATTGGGCGGACTTCCGCATAGGTGATGCGTTGAAGATGCTTCGACGTCGAAATAAGATTCAGAACGATGTTAGCCTACTTTTGAATCTTTTACTTCGATATCGAATCTTACTATACCGAAGGAGTTGCCAAAATGCCGACCAAGCCAATCGTAGGACTTCATCACGTGACCGCCATAGCCGGCGACCCGCAGCGAAATCTAGACTTCTATACCGATGTACTCGGTCTGCGTTTCGTCAAGAAGACGATAAACTTCGACGATCCTGGAACTTACCACTTTTATTTCGGCGATGATGCCGGAACCCCTGGAACCATTCTCACATTCTTCCCGTGGCCTCAAGCCACCGGCGGGAAGGCCGGAGCAGGCGAAGTCACACACACGGCGTTCAGCGTTCCTCCTACTTCAATCTCCTATTGGGAACGGCGGCTTGCTTCGAAGAATGTCTTAGTTGAGAGCAAAGAAGAGCGTATGGGCGAGACCGTCCTAACGTTTAGCGATCCGGACGGCATGAAGATCGAACTTGTCGGTCATGCAGAGTCGGGTGTTCTGAAAGCGCCGCGCTTTGCTGATGTTCTACGGGAGCATGCGATCCAAGGCTTCTTCGGCGTTACCATGCTCGAGCGCGACGCACGCCAGACTGAAGCCGCTCTCGCGCTGCTGGGCTTCCATAAGGTGGCAGAGGAGGTAAACCGGTTGCGCTTTTCGGCTGCCGGGGACGCGCTGGGCAACCATCTCGATGTAGTGGTCGATCCCAACGTCGGTCGCGGCCGTCTCGGAGCGGGCAGTGTGCACCACATAGCCTTTCGGTCAGAGTCTTACGAAGACCAGAAGCAGTGGAGTGAGCTGATTGGTCAGTATCTTGGCGTATCCCCAGTGATGGAGCGTGACTACTTCCGGTCGATCTACTTTCGCGAGCCGGGTGGAGTACTTTTCGAACTCGCAACGGATATTCCGGGGTTTGCCGTCGACGAACCGCTTGAGTCTCTGGGTGAGGAGTTGCGAGTGCCGGAATGGCTTAGCGCGAACCTCGTCCCCCTAACGCAGCATCTGCCTGCGGTGACGCTGCACAAAGCCCACAAAGAGGTGGGGGTATGACGAACAACACACATGACGGGGGTGCCGTACTTCAGGCCGGAATTCCACTCGATAAGGCGAGGCTGGCAGTGGTGCTCCTGCATGGTCGTGGCAGTACAGCCGAGGACATACTCGGACTGGGCTCCGCATTCGAACTCTCCAATGTGGCTTATCTCGCTCCACAGGCTGCAGGACACACCTGGTATCCGCTATCGTTCCTCGCGCCGCGAGAGGCAAATGAGCCGTATCTCAGCTCTGCGCTGGCGAAGGTGGAATCGATCGTCCGGTCACTTGAACAAGTGGGCTTTGGCAGGGACCGCATTGTCATCGCGGGATTTTCCCAAGGAGCTTGCCTGTCGACAGAATTTGTAGCCAGCCATCCAGCGCGATATGGAGGATTGATCGCCTTTACAGGAGGTCTGATAGGACCGCCAGATTCACTGCACACTCCTGCTGGAAAACTTGATGGCACACCTGCGTTGCTGTGCGGCGGAGACCCCGATTCCCATGTGCCATGGCGGCGCGTGGAGGAGTCGGCGGCAATCCTGAGCACAATGGGCGCGAAAGTCACGACGAAGCGCTACCCCGGCCGGCCTCATACGATCACGCAGGAGGAGATTGAACTGGGCCGCAGTCTGCTTCTCACGATCGGTGGATAAGAACTCGTACAGGAAATTAGTCCTGGGCTGGTAGAAAGAGAAACCGGTTCCTCAGATCCGAACGAACAAACAACGAAAGGAATATCCGTCATGTCCACAAGCACAGCCGCACCAGCTTCCACCATCACCTGGAAGATCGATCCCGCGCACTCGCACGCAGAGTTCAAGGTGAAGCACATGATGATTTCAAATGTCAAAGGCAGCTTCAGCCGCCTGAGTGGAATTTTAATCGAGGATACAACCGATCCCACGCTTAGCCAGGTCGAAGCCACCATCGATATCAGCTCTATCAGTACGGGCGATGATCAACGTGATGCGCACCTGAAGAGCGCGGACTTCTTTCATCATGAGGAGCACCCGGTGATGACCTTCAAATCTACGAAGGTCGAGAAGAAAGGCAACGAAGAATATGCCGTAACTGGCGATCTGACCGTTCACGGAGTTACCAAGCCTGTGACGTTCATCGTGGAAGGGCCGAGCGCACCTGGAAAAGACCCATGGGGCAACACGCGAATTGGGCTTTCCGCCGCTACGAAAATTAATCGTAAGGACTTTGACTTGACCTGGAACGCTGCTCTGGAAACGGGCGGGATTCTGGTTGGCGAAGACGTGCAGATCTCGCTCGAGGCCCAATTCATTAAGACCTAAACTGCGGCGCTCGGGAGTTGTCTGACAGCGAATGGGCGTGGTGATCACCACCGCGCCCCCGTCTCTATTTTTCCTCGATTGTGACGTTCGCCGGCCGCATTGAATCTCTATGTCGAGGCGACTGATTGCCCTAATCGTAGCCTTACTGTCCACTTACCTGTTCCGCGCGGCAGTCATTGACGTCACCAAAAACTCCAAAGCTTATCGGCCTCTTTTGTTCTTCTTGCCTCGGCTCAGGAACCAGAACGACTAATGGCGAGGCGTACTTCTACTTCACTGAGGGTGACGCCTCAAATTATTAGGTAAGGATAGCTCTCGATTCCCGCAAAACCCTATCCCCAAATAGCTCTTTATTATCCAAAAATGCGGCCCGTTGTTTACCAAGTCCCTTGGGGCTGAGGAGATGACATTCGTCTTTCGAACAAACTAATCGCTCTCAACTATCCGTTTAGGCCAATCTCTTGCAAACGATGGTGTACTGCATCGTCAAACAGTGCCGTGTATCGCTGACCAGTTTTGCAACGATGTAAAGTGTTGCTCTCTCCCAATTCAAAACGAAACTACGCCATTAGCGGTTTTGGGAAACGCCGCATGATTGCCTTTTAACATTCTGCGCTGCACCCTAGGCTGTTCAAGCGGTGTTGCACAATCAGGGGCGGCGTTCTATGAGGAGGGGGATGCCGTGTTTTGGGCGCAAGCTGATGGCGGGGTTGAGAGCCATGTCGAGGGGTGCTCCGAGTGGTGGCCTCAGCCGCCAGTCGCGTGCGATGGTGGCGAGGGAGAGGACACCCTCCATCCAGGCAAGACCTTCGCCGATGCATTGACGACTGCCCCCTGCGAATGGAAAGAAGGCGAATCGAGGACGCGACTTTGCAGCCTCTTTGGCGTCGGGAGAGAAACGGTCGGGATCGAAGCGGAGAGGTTCAGGGTAGAAGCGCGGATCGCGGTGAACGACAAACTGAGGAGCCGCAATGACGTTTCCCGGCTGGATTTTGTAGCCGGCGATCTCGTAAGGCTCGGCGCAGGTGCGAACGGTGACCCAGACGGGCGGGTAGAGACGAAGGACCTCTGAGAAAACCTGTGTGGCGTATGGGAGCCGGCTGTAGTCGTCGGCGGTGGCGGAGCGGCTGCCAAGGACGGCGACGGCTTCCTTGTGGAGGCGAGTCTGAATGTCCTGGTGCTGGCCTAGGTTCCAGAGGGCGAAGCTGAGTGCGTTCGCGGTGGTCTCGTGGCCAGCTAGGATGATGGTCAAGCATTCGTCACGGACCTGCTGGTTGGACATGGTGTCGGTGGGGTCTTCTGGGTCGACGGCTTGGAGGAGCATGGAGAGAAGATCGCCGCGATCGCCGGGGTGTCTGCGGCGCTCATCGATCATGGGATAAATGATCGCGTCGAGGTCGGATTTGCCCTTCCAGATGCGCTTCATCGCTGGGATGGGGAGGCGCTGGACGATGTCGGAGAACGGCATGAGGGCGAGAGGAAGAAGCCCCATGAACGCGTCGACTGCAGAGGAGATGCGCTGAATCTTTTCGCGGGACTGAACGTCAAGATCGAAAAGGCATCTGCCGACGATGCGGAGGGCGAGCTCCAGCATGTCGTGGTGTAGATCGCGGACGACGCCGGACTGCCAGCGCTCGGAGATCGCGGTGGCATTTTGGCCGATAACTTCGCCATAAGCTGCAATGCGCTGTCGCAGGAAAGCTGGCTGCGCGAGGCGGCGCTGGCGCATGTGGAAAGGTTCTTCGCTGGTGAGGAGGCCGTCGCCGAGGACGATTTTGGCGCGTTTCATGACGATGCCGCGATGATGTTTGTTGACATCCCGGATGAGGAAGTCATCGATGAGGTCTGGGTGGTTGAGCTGAAAGATGTGGCGATTGAAGACTTGAATGTGGACGAGGTCACCGTAGCGTCGAGCGTAGTCGGTCATGGAATCGGTGGCGTTTTGACGGAACATACGGCCGGTGAGGAGGCGCGGAAGAAACGGCGGCCCTGCCGGGTAGATTGTGGAGGTACCGGGGCGGATGTCGAGTGCGGCTGCAGTCATGCGGGCCTCTGCTTCGCAGTTTAGACGCAGAGTGGCGGGTTCGTGTGGTTTGCCGACATTAGCCGACGATATTTACTGAAGTTTGAGACGAGACTTGCGGGCAACCTTATTTTCGTTGCTTCTCTTCACGAAATCACCTTTTTGCAACGGACTCTCTTCGCTTACCGAGGCGGGAGCCGCGTTGTCTGTGGGAGCATATCCACTAGCCGGGCGCGCAAAAAGCAAACTCATTCCTGAATCTATTTGTTGTGACGTGTATCATGAGGCATCTTGAAGGGACTCATGGCAATAAAAGGTGTTGGCTCGTGATGAATCGCCAATCCATTTCTTGAGCCGATCGAGAATCAAAAATCGAGGGCTGTCAAATTACATTCAGTTGTTTGACGGCGGATCCTCCGACAAATGTGCCGCGGCCCTTCTCGCGAATGACATAACCTTCTACCCGAAGTTCGTAAAGAGCCTGCCTAACCGTTAAGCGGCTGACCTCAAATGCGGCTCCAAGCTGCGCTTCCGATGGAATTACATCTCCGGCGGCAAACTCGCCATGTTCAATTCGCTCTACGAGCAGATCTTTAATCTGCTGGTAGAGCGGAACAAAGCTCTGACGATTGAGCCTGCAATCTGTAATTGCCATCCTCGGCGGCTGGTTCGCATGGTGCGCCAAGTTATCCTCCTCCTGCGTACGTTTTCGAGAGATGCTCTTACTCATCACGCAGGGCGACTATGAGATCTATCTTCGTTGCACGCGACGCAGGGAGGGCAGATGCTACCAACGCAAACGACAGCATGGCGACAGCAGAAAGTATCAGGACAAGTGGATCGAAGGGGCTGACTGCAAACAGAAAAGAACGCAAGAGGTTGGATACACCTGCCGCGGCAAGAAGTCCCAAGAGACATCCGATTGCACCGAGCTTCGCTGCGGAGGTAAGAACAAGGCGGAGTACGCCCTGGCGTTGACAGCCGAGCGCCATACGAATCGCAATCTCCTGCCCCCGCAAGGCAACCGAAAATGCGATCACGCTGTAAATTCCCAGCACCGCCAGCAGCAATGCAATCGTTGCAAAGGCTGAAATCAGCACAGTGTTGAATAAGCGTGGAGCTTCACTATCCGAGATCACGTCCTCCATCGTCCGCGCCCCGATAAGGGGAAGCTGAGGATCGATATTTTGTACTGCAGCGCGAAGCGAGTTCACCATTTGATCGGGAGGAGTGTCGGTGTGCAATACGATATGTGCGGAAGTCGGCGCCAACTCGCCGGCCGAAGCAAAAGCTCCCTCTGAAATGACTTGCTGGGATACAGGTTGATAGAACTGTTCTGCTGTTCCGCCATCGGGTGATCCGAGTTTTACGTCATCGACGACGCCGACTACAGTCAGCCAGGGGGTGGGAGTTTCGGCCATCCCGCGGCGGAGCCGCCTTCCTATAGGGTCCTGACCGCGCCAGAAGTGTTCGGCCAACTTTCGGTTAACGATCGTTACGGGCTGAGAATCTGCCTCGTCTGATTCCGTAAAAAATCGCCCCCGCAGCAAGCGGACCCCGAGCGCCTGCAATGGATCGCCCTGCATCAACGATACCGTCGCCATACTCAGTTCCGCACCCGTCTGAGGGATATACCCCTCTACCGTGATTGCGATCACCCCGTCATTCCCCGTCCCAGGCAACAAAGAAGTGATGCCTGCGGCCTTAACTCCCGGTAGCTGCCGTAGGTTCCGCAGCAAGGAGTCAGTAAAGGTGTCGATTGCAGCCTGAGTCGCATACCGCTTCTGTGGAAGGTCATAAAACGCGGAGAGCGTGTGGTCCACCTGAAAGCCAAGCTCGACGTTGCGCATCTTCTCAAAACTGCGCAAGAGCAGACCGGAAGCCGTTAACAGAACCAGTGCGACGGCGATCTCAGCGACAACGAGCGTCGACCGCAGCCTCCCGTGTCCACTACCAAGAGTACCGGTTCTTCCACCCTCCTTCAGTGTCTCGTTTACGCTGGTCTGTATGGCTGCGAATGCAGGGGCTAATCCGCAGACCAGACCTGTCAGGATAGCCAGACCGAGAGCAAAGGCGATGACGGGCCAATCCAATGAGATCTCGTGGATTCGCGGCAAGGTCTCCGGCAGCAGGCTGATGCCAATTCTAATGCAGGCCGCGGCAAAGGCTAATCCAACCACTCCTCCGGCGATACTTAACACCAAGCTTTCAACCACTGCCTGGCGTAACAGCATTGCGGCGCGCGCGCCTAGAGCGAGGCGAACGGCGATCTCTCTTCTCCTACGAATCGAGCGCACCAGAAGAATGCCAGCCAGATTCGTACAAGCGATCAGCAAAACAGTTGCAACTGCGAAAAGCAGGGCATGGACCAACGGTCGTGCCTGCGCCACGGTGTCTTCATGCAGGAGCTTTACATCTGACCGAATACGAAGACTCCGCATAAATCCCGGGTAGTTACGCATCGTCTCTTTAGCTACCAGCTGGGCATCGCTCTGTGCCTGTGCCGGCGTAATGCCGGGTTTGAGACGCCCCACCATGCGGGAATTCCATGATGCCGCGTAGCCTGCCGTGAATTCCTCCGGCTGCGGACTTAGCGGAACCCAAAGTTCACTGTTGTTTACGTGCCCGGGCACTAGGGGAAATTCAAAATCACGAGGCATGACCCCGATCACGAGATAGGGTTTACGATCGAGAAGGATCTTCGTGCCAAGAATCTTCTCATCACCATGAAGGCGTTCGCGCCACATGCCATAACTCAGTACAGCTACTAACTGATGCTGATCGTCTTCCTGCTGGGTAAACCAGCGCCCTACAAGCGGTGCAATATCCAGTGCCGGAAATACCTCTCCGCTCATTCTCGTCGCCCTCACACGCATGGGGTCACCGGTACCGGACAGTTCAAGACCTATTCGTTGATAGCCGCCTAAGTGGAGAAAGCTATGCGTGTCTCGCATATAGTTGCGAATGTCTGGAGCAGTGACTTGAGATTTGTTGCAGAAAGTGCAATGCGATCCGACAAGGTCATCGCCAAGGACAACCAAGTGATCAGGATCGGCAAACGGAAGGGGGCGCAGCAAAACTCCTTCTACGATCGAGAAGACCGCAGTAGTGGCGCCGATTCCGAATGCCAGCATGAGAATCGCTATGAGGGCGAATCCCGGGGATTTACGCAATTGGCGCAAGGTATATTGAACGTCCATCATGAGACTGGCCAGCCCCTGGTAGGCTCGTTCGTTGCGGTGCAGCTGCTTTACCTGTTCCAGTCCTCCATAGGTGCGCCTGGCCGCTCGCCGTGCCTCTTTCGGACTCATGCCCCGATTCAGAAAGTCGTCTTCCAAAAACTGAAGATGCGCAGCTATCTCTCTGTCCAATTCGGCTTCTGCTCTGGAATTGGCGAAGAGGCTAAAGAATCTAAGAAAAATGCGCCTCATATATCTCATCTCTATGACTCCTCAACGAGAAGCTTCTCGACAAGACTAGCCATCCTTCTCCATCGCTGGGTTTCTTCGCCAAGCGCCTTCTGGCCAGCTCGGGTAATTGCGTAGTATTTTGCTTCCCTGTTGTTCTCTGTTTTTCCCCAAGTCCCCTTGATCCATCCGTATTGCTCGAGACGTACCAGCGCCGGATAGAGGGTGCCTTGATTAAGATTAAGAAGACTGCCAGAGACCTGCTCAAGACGGTTTGCTATTTGGTAGGCGTGCTGCGAACCCATGCTGGCAAGCGTGCGCAAGACAATGAGATCCAGCGTTCCTTGAAGAAGTTGGATCGATACGATCTCTTTACTTGGCATCCCAGTGCTTCCTCCTACTGAGAGGGTCCCGCGTCGTCTACTTGTTTGTCAAGTGAAACCTATCCAAATGTGTGTAGCGATCAGCGATGGATATGCGCTGATCGCCGGCTGACCGGTAACCGCTCCCCCGATCTTGACTCAGCGAGCATCGCCGGGCGACAAGGTATTGAAGCATCCGAATCAATGGGTCAGCTGGCAACGCTGTCGCAACCACTCTCAACTCTTGTTCAGTGCGCTTGAGAGATAGCCAGACACCAGCCACCCACCTCGATAATCTTTACCACTGAGATGAATGGACGCTCTGGTAAATTGGAAAGCGCAATCTTACAGGAGGAATTTGTGAATCGACTCTTGGCTGTAATCCTTCTTCCAGCGATGGTAGCTTTTGCCGGCGATCTTCCAAGCAAGAAGTATCTAGATCTTGCCAACATCAAGATCATGGTTTCTGCAGCGGAGGCAAAAGCGAAGGAGTTAAATGTTTCCGTAACCATTTGCGTCGTAGATGAGAGCGGCAACCTACTTTTTTTGGAAAGGGGTGAAACAGCCTCGCTGAATACGATTCAATTTGCTCAAAGAAAGGCACGCCATGCAGCTTTCTACGGCAAACCGTCCAAAGAAGGAGCGGACACGATAAAGAATGGCAATACGGAAGCGCTTGCATTCCCAGAATTTTTCCCAAATCAAGGAGGGTTGCCGATTAAGGTCAATGGCCAGCTTTTGGGCGGGATATCCGCGAGCGGCGCCAAATCGGAGGTTGACGAAGCCATTGCGCAATCCGGTCTCGACGCGCTTCTCAAGCAATCAAGATCTGATTGAGATGGGCTCTGAACTTCCGCCGATTTTGGCGAGCACAAACCGAATTAGCGGCGCTCAAATATGGCTACTGACTAGCCAGCATCAACGATGCCGAGCCAGTGAGTTCATGCGGACATGAGCCGCCGTAGGCGACAGGCGATTGCGAAAGTCAAACGCGGCCCGTGCATTTCTTCGTACGAAGTAGCCTGGATCGATCGGCGGGCATTTGATGTGACGATCCCCTATGCCCGCGGCCAGATTGTTTCGTTGAACATGACCATCGTACCGAAACCGTCACGTTAATGAGAATCAGCTTCTCAACGCCGGGCGCCTGGACTTTCAATAAACCAAATGAACATTTTTGGACCAAAATAATGACGTGTCTTGCTGCTTTTGTCCTAGGCTGGGGACTATGTGGGACGGCCATTGCACAGAGTGCTTCGCTCCTAGTGCTTTCGAAGCGCGATCACACGCTAGCAATTGTGGATGATGTGTCATTATTGCCTCCCAGCTAACAGGTATCAATCTCACTAACGACTGAGGCGTATAGCAAACTGCGCTACTCTAGGGTCAGTCGTCGTAGCCGAAATCGTGCCAAACGCTGCTGTACCAAATGATCCGTTCGGCTGTGCGAAGCCAGGGGTGTTGGTTACGTTGAACAGCTCTGCCCTAAACTCTACATTCGTTTTTTCGCCAAAAGCCGTATGCTTTACCAGCGCCATATCTAGATTGCGGTAAGCAGGTCCGCGCACTGGGTTCCTTGATGCGTTGCCGAATGTAAACTGCGGGGCCGCCTGAAATGCGGCTGTATTGAAGAAGCGCTGCGGCGTCCGCTCATCCGCAGGAAGAGCAGACTCCCCAACAATCCGCGGCCGCTGCAGCACAACGCCAGCAAAGCTGTTATTGTTGGTCGCCT
Organism: Edaphobacter sp. FHG110511_03; assembly: GCF_059115365.1. Taxonomy (NCBI): domain Bacteria; kingdom Pseudomonadati; phylum Acidobacteriota; class Terriglobia; order Terriglobales; family Acidobacteriaceae; genus Edaphobacter; species Edaphobacter sp. FHG110511_03. The sequence goes on from NZ_JBZYWL010000002.1 coordinate 513,011, forward strand.
GAGTAACTGTTACCGGCATACCGCTCTGCAATGTCATAATGCCGTTCACCGCCCATCCACCCAGGGCAGACGTCAACATCCCATGCCCACGATACTTCGGCAGGTCATAGACCACCGACAGGCTCGTAACGTTCGGCATATCGCCCTGCGACGAATCACGTTCCAGGTAGGGACGATAGGTGTCTGCCGCAACCAGCGACGACGTATTCGGTGACGACAACACTGTCGACGAAAACACGCTCGACGCATCGTCAATTAGCTTTGAGTGCGTGTAAGCAAATAGGAAGTAAAGCCCGTTTAAAACCCTCTGTTCCGCCTTCACCTGAAGCGCGTTGTAGTTAGATGTCCCCGTATTGTTGCGATACGTCGCCACATTCTGGAAGCGGGGATATGGTTTTAGCAGCTGCGCCCGTGCGATCGTGGGCGTATTCAGAGTAGAGCCCGCGGGCAACTTCCCATAGTACGGATTCGTAACCCGCTGCGTCAGCGTGGACCCCTGCGACAACTGGTCCGCCGTCAACTGGTTCAGATTCGCATCTGGGATCCCCACATGCACGATATGCGATCCGACATATGCAATTTCCACCGACAAGCTGTTTGTGATAGCACGTTGTACTGCAAGATTCCATTGCTCGCTATAGCCTGAGCCTGCGCTCTTATTTACGGTGTACACGCTCTGCCCCAAACCCGCATCCGGAGTCGTTCCTACCGGATTCACCGTTGGTCCACTGCTTAGCCGGAACGCACCCGTATATCCGTCTTGCGTCCGTTGCTGCACGTTCTGGATGAACGGATACTGTGGTGTCGTAAACGGAGTCGTAATACCCGATTGGTCAATAAACACTATGCCGAACCCGCTGCGGATCACCGTTTTCTCATCTGGGGAATACGCGAACCCGAGGCGCGGGGCCACATTGCCCCAATGCAGCTCTCTTGCACTGCGCGAGTTCCCATTCACGCCCAGGTAGTCCAACTGCTGCGTCACCAGATTGAACACCGCTCCTTGATTCGTCTTTTCGGTTGACGGCATATGCAGTGTCCACCGAGCGCCAATATTCAAAATCAGCTTCGGCGTCACTCGGTAATCATCCTGCGCGAAGAACTCATGGATATAGTCGCGGGGACGAATCGTCCTCTGTTGCAGATCGATCGAAAAGGTATCCACCTGACCTAACAGGAAGCTCGCAAACGAATTACCACCTGCCGCAATTCCAGTCGAGCCGTTGTTTGTTCCCGTCGTTGTAAATGCGAACGACCCCGTCGGATTAGGTGGAGAAATGGCATTCAACTCGTACCGGCGCAAATCCATACCGGCCTTCAGAGAATAGTCCCCGTGCGTCCATACCACCATATCTACAAGCTCGCCGACTGCCGTTTGATACCGTGATGAGGCGCTTGCCACCGAACCCAGCTGCTGCAGCCCTGTAAACGTAAAAAGCGGCAACGCATCGTTGAACGCCGCATTCGTCGGAATACTTGGAATCCCAAGCGAAGATCCTGCGGTTCCGTTCACGGCCGCACCTAACTGCGAATTGCCTCTCCGCGTATATCCAAGCCGGACCTCGTTGAGCACGCGGGGCGAAAATGTATGCGTCTCATTCAGCACGACTTGCTGGCCCAGAATATTTGTCAGCGACGTCACATTGCCCGTACCCAAAATCGATCCTGAGATCGCACCAGACCCATCCGGCAACGGAGTAACCGGATTCTCCACCTCATGGTAGTACGTGTAGCGCGCGAACCCCCGATCATGTTGCCCGAAGGCGCCGTCAACGCGCGTGTCGAACTGATTCTGGTGATCGTCATCATTCGCCGTCCGCGTGTAGTTGTTTGCACCATTCTGATTCGGCAACGGTATTCGAGAAAGCAGCGCCAGAGCGGCCGGGTCCATCGGCGATGTAATCCTATCGTTAGCAAAGCGTGCTCTCGTCACATTTCCGTTCACCACCGTCGTCGTTGTCGGGTCGTAAATCGCTGCGACCCCACTGAAGTTTCCCTGTCGCATCGCCAGAGTAGGAACGACGGAATTCCGTGTCACACCCACCAGTTGTTTGATGCCTTGGTAATCGCCAAAGAAGAACAAGCGGTCATGCAGAATTGGCCCACCAATGGTTCCGCCATATAAATTCCTGCGATATTTCGGTTTTTGTACACTCGCGCTCGCAAAGTAGTTACGAGAATTCAACACCTCATTGCGGAAATACTCAAACACGCTTCCATGAAACGCATTCGACCCGGACCTAGTCGCTACATTCACCACACCGCCGTTGAAGCGCCCGAGCTCAGCCGGTACGTTATTGGCCGCGACTGTGAACTCTGCAATCGAATCAATGATCGGGAAAAACGCCACCTGTCCTGGCTCCGGCTGCAAGGCAGAGATGCCATCGAACAAATACTCATTAGTCCGGGGCCTTCCACCATTGATGCGCGGCAGCAGCGTGCCCGGAGGCAACTCGACACCGGGTGCCATCTGCGTCAACTGCACGAAGTTTCGTGAATTCAAGGGCAAAGTCCGCACCGTCCCACCCGGGATCGTCGTCGAGATGTTGCTCGTCGCGGCCTGTAGCAACGGCACATCCGCATCTACCTCTACACTATCGTTGCCAGTTGCCAGAGGCAGCGTGACGTCCACGCGCACCGTCCCTCCCGTCGTCACCGTAACGCCTTTGCGCGTGAAGTTTGCGAACCCCGCATGAGAAACCTCAACCGAATAAATCCCTGATGTCAGCTGCGAATACGAGTACTCGCCCGTCGAGGTTGTTGCCGTCTCCAATAGGACACCTGTCGCGTTTGCTGTCAGGACTACCTTCGCTCCGCTTATCGTCGCGCCTGAGCGATCGGTCACCTGGCCACGCAGCTCGCCCATAACCTGGGCTTCACTATGGACGCAAAGAATAAGCAGCACTGCTAAGACGACAGGAAACAAAGATTTCAGGCGCATGGTACGAATATATACGTTTAAAGTCGTATAAATCTAAGCAGCCACCGATGTCGTCTACTTGGCAGATCTCTGGTGATGCGGAGCGTTGCGAGCGTGATACTCGTCAGAAATCAACTTCATCCACTCGCTCAATCATCACATCGGTCGCCTCCATCTATAACGCCGCACGCATCAGTTCGGCGACGCCGACCGATGGATGTGTATCGTTAAGCTGGATCGTGCAGCGACGATGGAAGGTATCGATGGAATGGCCGGAGTCGATATGGCTTCGGATCATCGTGTCCTGTGACGAGCACGAAAAGTAATGCTGCTCAAGGCGAAACTGCCCACCGTGGATGTCTTCGTCGTCAGGATACAGGGGCTTGTAAAGGTTTTCGGCGAAGATTTTGGCTCCCACGGTACCTGGTAATCCCCGCTGTTGAACCGACCGAGGCAGAAGGACTCGGTGGCCTTGGACTTCCACCGACGAAGCGTATTTGCGATGCCGGAGCGATATCCTAAATCGCCGTGTCGGAGGGGATCCCTCTGACCACTACGTCGGCTATCCACTGGACTTTGTCGATCCAGACTTGCACCACAGAAAACAGTGCAAATTTGTATCTAGTGGGTCATTGCATAGAGCACATAGTTCACTCCGGTCTGCGTACCCATCACGGAGAACTTCGCCGGATACCGAGGATCGTCAAGAAACTCCCAGGAGTCTCCAACATTGGAGTTTAGCGTGAAGGCTACCATGATCCGGCCCTTATCATCGTAGATGCCCTTCCAGTGCGCAACGTAACCGTCCTTCTTATGCCCTTCGGCAAGGTGCTCAGCCCCCACAATTTGGAAACGATTGTCGAGATTGAAGAAGGTGTGAAAGATGGGATCTCCATCAGAAATGTCGACCAGCTCACGCTCTGGAAAGACCATCTTCATCGTCTTCTCAAAGTAAGCCTGTTCCTCGCTGCCGTGACAGTCATCGGCCATAAAGAAGCCACCGCGAAGGAGATACTCTCGCAGCTTCTTAGCCTGCGTTTCGGTGAGCCCCCATTCGCCGACTTGAACGGCATAGATGAAGGGCCAGTTGTAGATCTCGTCGCCATCATCTGGATTCACCGCTTGCTCCACTGATCGCACATCGACGCGGGTAAGTCGGCGCATAGCCCTGGCAAAAGAGCGATCGGCTCGCGGATAATCCTGCGTCCAGAGGGAAAGCCCCTCTTGCCAAGGTCCGGTAAACCGGCCGGTAAGTTGATATCCATCAAGCGGGCCACCAGGAAACATAAGGCGCGCAAAAACAAACTCAGCCGGTTTGTTCCAGTCCGGAGGCAGAGGTATATAGTCGCCATACTCAACCGACGGATACTCCCGGAAGGGTTCCTGAGCACCGATAGCGGCAATGACGGCGCCGGAAGCAGCGAGAGCACAGGTGAACAGCATCAGCTTCTTCATCGCCCTCCTTACAGGGTGTAGCAGAAAGACGTATGACGAACGGGCCTTCTGGTTTGATGGTCTGAGCAGCCCTGAGGTTTGAAAAATTCATTTTGGGCCGAGCCGAAAAACATATTTGTTCTTAATGCGACCCTGCTTTCCGGTTCCGTTTGATGAGAAGTATACGAGGCGGCGGCCAGGGCGATTCACATAGTCTGAGTTAGGAACATCGGGCTTGTATTTAGCAACGCTTCCTTTTGGACGATAGACGAGCTTCCCTCTCAGCCCTACAAACCTACGTTCCAGATGGAAGCAGATCGGCCCGAGGGGGCTGCAGGGAGATCCCAATTGAAGGGGTCACAGCGTTGCCCCATCTCACTAGCTCAACTTATAGAAACGAGCCGCGTTCGAATAAAAGATATCCCGCTTCTCGTTCGGACTCAGGAATGGTGCGGAATTCACCGCATCCACGGCCATCGCGATTCCCTCAGGCCAGTACATCTGGTCGGTGCCGAACATCAACCGCTTGCCAAAACCGGCTCGCATGAGAGAGTGCATGTAGGCGTGAAATTCTGCACGTGGGAGCAGCCAGTCGATCGCGCCTAGGTCCGCGTTGACTTGCGGATAGTGGAAAAGAATAGAGATAGTGTCATCGAGATATGGCCAGCCAGCGTGCATGAGATTCAGTCGGAGCTTCGGATAACGATTGAGGGCCTCTTCGACCAGTCCGGGATTCCCAAGGCGTGCACGAGCTGTACGGCAGCATGGATCGAACGACATTCCTGGCGGCATGGTTCCTGTGTGCAAAGCGACCGGGATATCCAATTCTTCCGCAAGCGCCAGATATGGAGCATACTTCGGGTCGTCAAGGGTAAGGCCTGCATATTGTGTAGTCACTTCACCCAAAACACGCATACGACCTTCTGTGAAGGCGCTTCTAAGAACACTTAGTTCGGGCAGCGGAGTATCCTCAGAGCCACGTACACCAGCCCCCGGGATAATCCTGCCCGGGTCCGCTTCGTACCAGGAGATGGCTGCAGCGAGGCGGTCGCCGTCTCCTCCGCTAACGACTGCTTTGACAATATTCAGTCGCTTCATCTCCGCAAAACAGGCTGCCCTGTGAGCGGCTCCATCCTTGAGCTTTACTGTCTTCCCTGTAACGGGATTCGTTGCGGCGGGAATCGGTGCGTCGGAAGGATACGCGTGCACGTGCACGTCAATTATCGGCAGCCGATGCAGCGTCTCGGCGAATGTTGAAGGAATCAGACTGATTGCTGCCGAACTTGAGCCAAGCTGCAGGAACCGGCGTCGGTCAATGGTCATCTTTGTTACTCCCTGCAGAAGGGTACCGCATTGGGGAGGAATCCACAGTTACCCTGCGGGTAACGCGCACATGCATTTCCATGAGAACAGACGCGGATGACGGAACTGGTCAGTAATGAGGAACGCCTATGTTGAGTAGAAGTACCCGAGGTGAGTTCACAGCCGACGCCATCATCACAGCAGGTATCGACATTGGCTCCCTCCATGATGGCTTCTCTTCCTCTGCTTCCCACTTCGCATCGTCACGGTTGGTGTCCCTATTGGGATGATGAACGTCGCAAGTAGGATTAGCGCATACCGACCTTGGCACTTAAGGGCGTTCACTTTGTTGAATCCACACCCCAGCGAATCTTCCAACCATCCAGCGAACTGGCGTCACTGGTCCACTTTTGCGCCTCGCGCGTCAAAGAGTTTGACGCCAGATATTGCTGTATCGTGACATCTTGCGCTGGGTCAATCAGGGTGTCGTCCGTTGCCTCCTTGGTCCCCTAGAGGTCGGATATGCGGAAGGGGTTACCCTGCGGTAACCCCTTCGTTTGCGGAGTTGAGGTACCCAGCGACGAACTACGCCTTGCACAGATCGTAGCGATCGAGGTTCATGATCTTGCTCCAGGCAGCTACGAAGTCCTTCACGAAGATCTCCTTCGAGTCAGCCGATGCGTAGACTTCCGCAATAGCCCGGAGCTGAGAGTTGGAGCCGAAGATCAGGTCCACGCGAGTGGCGGTCCACTTCGTCTCACCCGTCTCCCGATTCAATCCCTCAAACAAACCTTCCGAAGTGGAAGATGCCTTCCAATCGGTCGCCATATCGAGCAGGTTGACGAAGAAGTCATTCGTCAGGGTTCCAGGCTTGTCGGTGAAGACGCCTTCCTTTGCGCCACGGTAGTTAGCGCCGAGAACGCGCAGTCCGCCGACGAGGACGGCCATCTCCGGCGCCGTCAGGGTCAGCAGCTGAGCTCGATCGACAAGGAGATCTTCGGCACGCTTGGTGTGGCCGAGACGGAAGTAGTTGCGGAAGCCGTCCGCCGTCTGCTCCAGGGGAGCGAAGGACTCAACGTCGGTCTGCTCCTGCGACGCGTCGGTGCGGCCGGGGGCGAAGGGGATGGTGACGTCGACTCCGGCCTTCTTCGCGGCGGCTTCTATGGCAGCGTCACCGCCGAGGACGATGAGGTCGGCGAGCGAAACCTTCTTGCCCGTTGCGTTGAAGTCCTTCTGGATTCCCTCGAACGTGCTGAGAACCTTCGCAAGCACGAGCGGCTGGTTGACCTCCCAGTTCTTCTGCGGCTCGAGACGAATGCGTCCACCATTCGCTCCACCGCGCTTATCAGAGCCGCGGAAGGACGAAGCTGCCGCCCAGGCGGTGGAGACCAGCTGCGAGGTGGAGAGACCGGAGGCGAGGATCTTCTCCTTCAGTGCGGCGATGTCCGCTTCACCGATGAGTTCGTGATCGACGGCGGGAACGGGATCCTGCCATATCAACCGCTCCTTGGGAACCAGGGGACCAAGGTAGCGGTCGATGGGGCCCATGTCGCGATGTGTGAGCTTGAACCATGCCCGGGCAAAGGCATCGGCGTACGCGGCGGGGTCCTTCTGAAAGCGCTTGCCGATCGTTTCGTAGGCAGGATCGAACTTGAGAGCGAGGTCCGAGGTGAACATCATGGGCAGGTGCATCTTGCCCTTGATGTGCGCGTCGGGGAAGTTGGCTTCCTCGGCCACGGCGTACCACTGCCACCCCCCGCCAGGTCCCTTCTTGAGCGCCCAGTCGAAGTTGTAGAGGTTGTCAAGGTACTCGCTGTCCCACTTGATGGGCTGGCTGGTCCATGCGCCTTCGAGGCCGGAGGAGATGGTGTCCTCGGCATTGCCCTTGCCCTTGGTGTTTTTCCAGCCAAGTCCCTGCTGCTCGATGGGTGCGCCTTCGGGTTCGGGTCCGACGTTGGGGCCAGGATCGTACGCACCGTGGCCTTTACCGAAGGTGTGTCCGCCGGCGATGAGCGCGAAGGTTTCCTCGTCGTTCATGGCCATGCGGCCAAAGGTCTCGCGGATGTCTCGTGCGGAAGCGACCGGATCGGGCTTACCATCGGGGCCTTCCGGGTTTACGTAGATAAGGCCCATCTGCACGGCCGCGAGAGGATGATCGAGATCACGCTCACCCTGGTAACGATCGCTACCGAGCCAGGTGTGCTCCGAGCCCCAGAAAATGTCTTCCTGCGGAACCCAGACGTCGGCGCGACCTCCGCCAAAACCGAAGGTTTTAAAGCCCATCGAGTCGAGCGCGACGTTGCCGGTAAGGATCATGAGATCGGCCCAGGAGATTTTCTTGCCGTACTTCTGCTTGATGGGCCATAGCAAGCGGCGAGCCTTGTCGAGGCTGACATTGTCCGGCCAGCTGTTGAGCGGCGCAAAACGCTGCGTCCCCATGCCTGCGCCACCGCGGCCATCATGGGTGCGGTACGTGCCGGCGCTGTGCCATGCCATGCGGATGAAGAAGGGACCGTAGTGGCCGTAGTCTGCGGGCCACCAGCTCTGCGAGTCGGTCATCAGAGTGTGGAGATCCTTGATGACGGCATCGAGGTCGAGGGTCTTGAACTCTGCCGCATAGTCGAAGTCCTGGCCCATGGGATCGGCCAGCTTGGTGTTCTGGTGCAGGACGGCGAGGTCGAGGCGGTCAGGCCACCAATGCTCGTTGCGCGTTATCTTGCGCGAGTTGTGCGTGACAGCGCCATGCATGGGTGAGGCCGTCTCGGTGCTGGTGGATGGGTTGCCGCCGTGAGGCACTGGACATTTCATTTCAGCCGACATTTTCGCTCCTTCGTTCTCATTGCCGCGGAACCCTATCTATCTATCAGCCCGCCGGGGTCCATGGTTAGCGAGTTCTGGTTGTCACCCGCGGGAGGGCCACCGCCGGTCGTCAAAGATTTGCTTTTGTAGTCTTCGCCCATATTGCAACTTGTCAGTTCGGTTAGCGAGTGGATGGTATTAGCTGCGTTTTGCTTTTTGGCACGCGGCACAGATTCCTATGACATCGATAGCGTAGCGTTCCACCTGAAAGCCTCCGGGCAACCGTTGCAGTGCCGGAATGACACCGAGATCCTTTTCTTCGATGTCGGTGATGGCTTTGCAATGCGAGCACACCATGTGATGGTGAAGATGACTGTTAAGCTCGACTCGGAGAGAGCCGTGATGCATGCTGACTTCTTTTAGCACGCCTCTTTCGACGAAGAGATGAATGTTTTTGTAAACCGTCGCGAGGGAGATTGCGGGTATGCGCTTCTTGACCCGCGCGTAGACCTCTTCGGGGCTGGGGTGGCCAGGCATCGTCTGCATGACCTCGTAGAGAATTTGGCGCTGGTGGGTCGCAGTAAGCCCGTGATCCGCACAAAGTTCACGGAAAGGACGGGTCTCGACACTAGGAGAGGTCCGCATCAAGAGCTAGTAAACGATAATTATTCTTGTTCGTCAAGGCAGTCGAGATTTGGAATAGAGGAGGGTTGGTCAGCCGGTATCGCCCAGTTGCGAAGTTGCTGCTTATGCCTAAGAGCATCGGCTCCGATTAGGAAACCCCACATGTGTCAACAGAGACGTTATATGAATCTCGTCGTAGTTCCGAGAAGTGACGCGCACCTTCCTCGGAATGATCGGACCGGGGGTTGGCTTGATCGATGGTTACGTCGAGCGGCAGGCACTTTCCCGGAAACGTCTCAGACCGGTGCCTTTGAGTTGCTGTGCAGACAGGAGTAGATCGAGAGATCACCGGAGCGGCCGCCGCGCGACCTTCTCTGGCTCAACTTCGTTGCCTCTAAACAAAGGATTTGGACAGATCCATTTTCAAGAAAACTTTCTATCTTTCGCAAAATTAGGTGATGAAGAAGGCCTGGAGAACTTTACGCAAATGAGCCGCAGTAATCCCGTCAACATTAATAATAAGCAGCATAGGTGGCGCTCATATCCATCTTCTCAAAATGCCTCACTGTCAACATTGCAAGGCAATCCCACTTAGACTGGCTCAGGCGATCTCGTCTCCATCATCCAGTCTTGGAATCGTTTATCTAATCAATACTCCAGCGAGTCGTGTATCGCGAAAAGCAAAGAATACTCGGCAATAATGTACTGCCAAGTTACATTCCGGTAAAGAAATCATTCCCGGTTTGACAAGTATTCTCTCGTACCCGCAATATCGTTTTGGATGCGGCAGAGATATAGAGCGCCGCCCAAACTATCCGCCCACTTCTTCACGCGCGGATGCTTGGGCGGCGCTTATGTTTTTTGTCGCGCATGTCACGTCCACCGGAGCCCTTCTGATGTTCGTTCACCGTTTCTGCACGCCTCCCACGCAGCTGGCTACACTAGCGAAGTTTTTCATAGCACTTGCTACTATTCTGCTCACATTTCCAGCACTAGCCCAGTACACTACCGGCACGATTAACGGCGTGGTGCACGATCCGTCGGGTGCTAACGTCGGCAGCGCCGTCATCACCGCTACCTCGCGCGAAACGGGCTTGACGCGTAACGCGACCACCACACTTGATGGTGCATTCAGCTTTGCCAATCTTCCGGTTGGTAGCTACACCGTGACGGCCAACATGTCGGGCTTCGCAATACAGAAGACCGATATCACGCTGACAGCCGGCCACATCTCCCGGTGGGAACCGATGCTCAAGGTGGGCGCATCGGACCAGACGGTGAACGTCGCCGCCACATCGCTTTCATTGGAGACGGAGGGCCACCAGTTAGCGGATACAGTGATGTCGCAGGAGATCGAAAACCTGCCGGCAAACGGACGCACAGTCTTCTCCACCTTGACGCAATCGGCCAACGTGCAGGGCTACACCGGATCGGGCAACAGCCGCTCGGACATCAACTTCTTCGGTGTCACAGCCAACGCACTCACCATCGGTGGTAACGCCTATGGCATGGAGTCATTCCTGGAAGATGGCGTCACGAACTACAACCTGCTGACCAAGACGGCGAACGTTCAGCCCTCTATTGAGGGAACGCAGGAAGTCACCATCGTACGCAATGGAGCCAACGCGCGCTTCGACGAGCCGAACGTCGTAAACGTGGTGACCAAGAGCGGCACAAATCAATTCCACGGCCGGGTATATGACTATCTCCGCAACGACGATTTGAACGCCTATGTAAAGAACAACACCACCAAGGCCCAACTTCGTTATAACCAGTTCGGTGCCAACCTCGGCGGACCACTCCTGCACAACAAGCTGTTTTTCTTGTTTGACTACTCCGGCCTGAGGCAGTCGAGCCTCTCCATCCTGAATGCCAACGTGCCCACGGTGGCCGAAAAGCAGGGTGACTTTTCAGCCGACAATTTCACCATCTACGATCCCAGCACCTACAATCCCGCAACGAAGACGATCCAGCCGTTCCCTGGCAACAAAATTCCCCACATCTCCGACTTCGCAAAGAAATTTCTCGCGTATTTTCCGGACCCCACCGGCAATCCGAACGCCGGCTATAACTACTACGCCCGCGGAGCAGCACGCACAAACTACGACCTATACTTCGGCCGCGTGGACTACATCATTGGTAGCAAAGACACGCTTCACGGTTCGTACACAACGACCAATCCCGCCGACACCTCGCCAAGCTGGGCCCTGGGAAACATCTTCAACGGGGCCTCCACGCGCGATGCGAAGAACGCCTATGCGGAGTGGACGCATATCTTCTCGCCCAATGTGGTAAACACGGGTCGCTTCGGCTACAACTACTCCGATATCGAGGAGCGAATCAGCGGCAACGGCCGTGAGAACTACTCACAGGAGTTCGGCCTGACAGCTCTATCGCCTGCACCTGAACAGTGGGCGCCGCCGATCGTTTATCTCACAGCCCCACACACCAGCCTTGGTAACGCAACCGCTCCGGACGGCGCCAGGCAGCACCTGTTTCAGTACGCGGACGAAGTGAACTGGGTGCGCGGACGGCATACTTTCGTCTTTGGTTTCCAGCTTGATCGCGTCCACTTCAACGCTGACTGGACCGTATATAACAACGGTCTCTTCCGCTTCAGTGGCATCTACACCAACAACCACGCGGCCAAGCCCGCGGGTGGCAGCGACATCGCCGACCTTCTGCTGGGCCTGCCCTACAACGCCGAAGCGGGCATCGGCGCCTCTACGGCCGCTCTGCGGCAGTACAACTTCATGCCGTATGTCCAGGACGACTGGCGCATCACCGACAAACTGACACTGAACCTGGGCATGCGATACGACTTCTACGAGGCCCCGGCGGATGCCAACGGTCACTCGCACGTCTACAACGTGAGCGACAACACAACCCATGCAGGAACCTTTCGTCAGAACTACAACAACTTCGCTCCGCGCTTCGGATTCGCATACGCGACTGGTTCCAATATGACGGTGCGCGGAGGTTACGGCATCTACTACGCTCTTCCGCTCTACAACAACTACCAGTTCCTCATGCTCAACCCACCAAACTACTACCTGCAGAACAACACTTATACCAACGCGCAGGTGGTGCCCACCTATGATGCCTTCGATCCGCATCCCACATCATCTTCGCAAGCACCATACACGGTAGCCTTGAACAATCCCACGCCGTATGTGCAGCAGTGGAATGTGGCGGTGCAGCGTTCTATCGGTGCGCTGACTGTGATTCAGATCTCGTATCTTGGCAACAAGAGCACACATACGCAGATTCGTCATAATCCCAACCAGGCCTCGCGTCCGACCGATTTTAACAATCCTGGAACCCTTCAGAGCCGACGTCCTTACGCGTGGGTAGGCGATGTGCTGGAAGCCTCCAATCTTGGGGCCGGCAACTATAACGGCCTCGAATTGGAGTGGCGTGGGCACTTCCGCAATGGAATCTCCTTCAACGCCAACTACGTATACTCCAAAGCAATGGACATTCTGACCACCGAGGAGCTTTACCCCGCATCGGGCACTGATCTTAGTCGCGACTGGGGCCCAGCCGACTACAACCAGAAGCACGTGGTGAAAGTGAGCGGCGTTGCGCCGCTGCCCTTTGGCCGTGGCCGCCGCTGGGCCAACCAGAATCCTATTCTTGACGAGACCGTTGGAGGCTGGAATCTGAGCGGCGTCCTCTCAATGAACGGAGGATTTCCGTTCTACATATCCGCAACGGATAACTCCAACTCCGGCGGCTCGCATGCGTCCCGCGCCAACCAGACCTGCAATCCAAAGCTGGACCATCCTACTATCAACCGCTGGTTCAACACCGCGTGTTTCGTGCAGCCCGGCCCTTACGAGCTTGGCAACGAACGCCGCAACAATCTGATCGCTCCGCGCAATACAGACACGAACCTGTCGCTCTCGAAAAACTTCCCAACATTTCGAGAACAGTTCCTGCAGTTCCGCGCGGACATCTTCCATGCGCTCAACCATCCACTGCCAAACGCTCCGGCCGCGACGGTGGCAGCAAACGTGCCGACCAACTTCGGCGTGATCTCATCGTTCGGAGGCAGCAGGGCTGTTCAGCTTTCGCTCAAATACGCCTTCTGAGATACTCACTGTCCGAAAAGAGGCACCTAGCGGATGGCCTCTCTTCGCTGATGCGGATTAAATAAGCGACGGGGAGAGTAACACAGGGAGGCGTGACTTGGCCAAGCTGAATAGGGCCGAAACCGGAGCACACGACACGGATTCAGCCGTAACGGTTGTAGCTCAATCCGCTCCCGGAAAAACTACTTACAGTCACGAAATGGGGCTCGGATCGTATGCGCCACGATCCGAAGCCCCAAGTACTCAACTGCGCGATATCAAGAGTCCTCTTGGAGCGAGACCAACCAATGTTCTCAGGGCAGCTCCCACACCCACAAGACCGACGATTTCGCACCCCGCACGACACCATTCTCCGGAGCGGCGTACAATGCGGTGTTGCCCTGGAGCCCTGGATTCCCGACCGGCATCGCGATGTACTGCTTGCCGTCCACCATGTAGGTGATCGGAAAAGCATTCGGGATGTCGTTCAGGCGCCCACTCTCCCATAGCACCTTGCCGTCTTTGTCGTCGAACGCACGGAAGTAGCGATCCGGGGTTGCCGAAAACACCAGACCTCCCGCGGTCGTGAGCTGGCCGGACGATTGCGGGACGCGTGTCCGAATATCCCACACTAATTTCTGGGTATTCAGATCCAGCGCCAGGAAGCGTGCCGGTGTGTCGCCCATCTTTCCCATGCACGTATCGTTGATCGGCAGGTAATATCGGTTAGTCGACGGACTATATGCTCCAGCCGGGAAGTTTCTGGCACCGGCATTGGTCGGGCAGCGGGTGACGCCCGGCGGCGGCGGTTCAGGAAGTAGCGTCTTGACACCGGTTACCGGATCGATCGCAGTGGCTACATTCTGCGCGCCGGGATCGACCGCGAACAGGAACTTACCGGTCGCGGCATCCACAGCCTCGAAGATCGCCGGCTTGCCGGCAGTGATCAACGCCTTGTGTCGCTCTCCCCGAACGGTGACCGGCGCAAGGATATGCTCAAAGGCATAGTCCATGTCGTACGGATCGGACGGGATATGCTGGTAGTACCAGACGAGCTTGCCGGTGTCAGGGTTAAGCGCCAGCGTGGCGTTCATATAAAGGCCCAACGCACCGAAGCTTCCACGAGTCACCGTTGACCACGGCGACGGCGAACCGGTGCCCCAATAGGTCAGATTCAGCTCCGGGTCGTACTGCCCAACCTCCCAGATAGCGCTACCGCCGCGCTTGTCGTCAGGCAGATTGTTCCAGGTGTCACCGCCCGGTTCGTTGGTGTGTGCAACAGTATTGAACCGCCACAGTTCCTTTCCGGTCTCAAGATCGTGGCCGGTGACGAAGCATCCACCTGGGGGAAAATAGCCTGCGACTTTACCTCCTTCACGGTTGGCGCTCCCTGGCGAACAGTTGCCGGCGCCAATGAGCACTTTATCCTTCACGACCAGCGGGCCGCTGTTGTACGTGCGCTCGCTCTTGTAGTCATCGGTTACGACATCCCACACCTTCTTGCCGGTCTTGATGTCCAACGCGATGAGGTGCATATCGATCGTACCTACGATGAGCTTGTTGCCACCGATCGCGAGGCTTCGCTTGGTCCGATAGAAGCCCGGCAGCGACGGGTAGTCACTCGGTAACACGTAGTCGAATTGCCAGAGCAGGGTGCCGGTCTTAGCGTCGAGCGCCTGAATCGTTTCGCCGAAGTTCCACAGGAACATGATGCCGTCGTGCACGATAGGCGTGGTCTCGTTAACAGCGTCATCGGGCGAAGCCATGCTGAAGGTCCATGCGACCTTCAGGTCCTTCACGTTTTTGCGATTGATCTGCGTCAGCGGACTGTAGGCCCAGCCGTCATACGTGCGTCGCCAGTTGAGCCAGTCACCCGGAGGAGGATTGCGCAGCATCTCATCGGTCACCGGCGTCAGACGATTGAGCGGCGCTTGCATGTTCGCATACGCTGCCTTGGCGTATGGCGAATCCATTGGACGCCGTGGTCGAAAGGGCGCCCTCGCCTGTACGGGCGTTCCGGTGGCCGGGTTCACCTTGGGAACTTCGGGTGCCTGGGCAACGGTGGTCGGGACGATGCAGGCCGCAGCCAACCACGTGCCGGCGGAACGCGCCAGTTTCATCGCGAAGGATCTCGACAAATGCATAAAGAGTGTCTCCTGAGAGCCTGCCCCAAAGATCCGGAGTCTGCTCTGTGTTTAGGAAGCAGAATGAGATGCAGGTACAGCGAACTACGGGCGCCGTTCCTTTAGGTTTGTATGTCTATATAAAGCCGTTGCCGCTGTTTTGGTTAAGGTTTTTTTGAACTGATTCCCCAGTGGAACTTAACGCTCTGAATTTGTCCCAGCGAGTGGCACATAGTTCTCATCGAAGACATAGACCTAGCGGCTTCCTCGGGGATTCGGCTGCATTTTTCAGAAAACGCTCTGGGTAGCCCTGATAGGCGGGGATAGGTCTACCTTATCGTCTGGCAGCCTGGAGCAAATCCGCCACGCATTCCGGTCGTTGAATTCGGTCTTCGAATCAGAGAACGATGAGAAGATTTGATGAGGTTGGCGTGCCTCAACTACAGTACCTTAAGATCGATGGCGGGGTGATCCGAACGATGGGTAGATTTGTCTTCGGAATGATGCAGTCTCTCGACGGGTATGTCGCCGGAGTTTACGGGGGTCCGGAGTTGCCGCCTCCCGGTCCCAAGTTACATCGCCAATTTCAACGATCACGTTCGTGGGCTCGCCGGAATTTTGTACGGACGGCGGATGTATGAAGTGATGCACTATTGGGACGGGGACAAACCGGAGTGGGACGAGCTCGCGCATGATTTTGCTTCGGCTTGGCGTTCGAAGCCAAAGTGGGTCGCGTCTCGTTCCTTGAAGTCGGTTGGCGCAAACGCCACGCTTACGGGTAATGACTTGGAAGGTTTCGCCAAGCGACTCAAAGCGGAGATCGAAGGTGACATCGACGTTGCCGGACCGGAGATCGCAGGGACCCTCACGACCTTCGGTCTTATCGACGAATACCGCCTCTATCTACGCCCGTTCGTGCTCGGCAGCGGAAAGCCCTACTTCGCCACAGCGCGCCCTCCACTCCAATTAATGAAAACCGATCTTGTAGGAGAGGACGCGACGAGATTAATTTTCGTCCCACCTGATGATTGCTCTAACAAGGAGGGTTGACAAGACTATGAAACGGATCTTCCTCTGCAGATCATCCGCCCCGTGGAAAGCGGGAGATCCCTTCCGGCCAGAAAGTAAATTTCTCGCATTGGAGGAAACAATCCAAGAATATCTTGCACTCGTCGGCATCGACGGCCAGAACGTTTTCGTGATCCTAATTCACTATGCGAGTGCAAGATTGAGATTTTCTATGGCCTCGTCGACCTCAGCTGTGCTTTTGTAGCCGACCGTCACGCAATCGACGCCGGCATTCCTGAAAGCAAATTTCATTGCTGCTTGACGATCCTCGCGATTGAACGTGCCCTCGCCGATTAGTTTCATGCTGATTACGCCCATACCTTCTTTATGAGCCTGCTTCACATGGGCTACAACTTCGTTCACATTTCCCAGGCCGTTCGTGTTGAAGTCTTCAGCGTCCATCCTGGTGCCTTTGTGATTCACGCGAATCATTGCCACGTCAAGCCACTTATTTCCCGGGACCTGACGTAATGCTGGCAGCCCGTGGACCGAGGCGCCGTGACTTGCAACGGCGCTCTTCAATTGGGCGTCCATGATTCCGTCTTGCCATCGACTGGAATCTGTCGGCCATGTCGAAGTATGCTGCCAGTGCAACAACATCACGTCGAAATATTCGGTATTCGCAAGTCTCCGCAACTCATCAATTTTCTTCTGAGGGTCCACTCCTTCACGCGTGGTTACCTTCGACATAATCCGATAGCTGTCTCGCGGAACACCTTTCAATGCCACCCCAAGCATTCTGTGCATGTCCCCGTATGATTCGGCGGTCTCGAAAAAGCGAATACCACGTTCGTGGGCGTAACGCACAAGTTTAGTGAATTGTGCCTGTCCTAAATCTCGCTGTACTTGCCCACTAAAGCTTCCGGTCCCAAATGCGAGTCGAGTGACTTTTACGTTGGACTTTCCCAGTGTGATCCAGTCCGTCGCCGTGCGGCGTTCCGCCATCAAGGGCAGTTCGCCAGTGGTGGCGAAGGCTCCAGCAATCAGTCCAGTTTTCAGAAAATGACGCCTTGAATAATGAACCATTCGAGTCTCTCCTGACAGCCTGATGAGTTCCAGTGCTAAATACGATGCTATTGATTAGGTCCTCGTTGATCCTCACATCGTCCTGTATACGATATGGACGTATTGCTATCGTAAAGAGTTACATCAGATGCTCGATCCCGATAGCTCCATTTCTTTGAGTGTTTTAGCGACCGGAAATACCATTTGTCACGCCTAAATATAATTTGGGCGGCGTTCTGAACGCGATTGGCGGTTACCCGGAGCTCCCCCTTGTGCCTGAAAAGTCGGCTTTCCGACGAGTTCCTTTGTTGATAACAGAGTAACTCACTCATTTCCATGGTCTACTTTTTGCAAAGTAGAGACTCGACGAAAGGACGCCGGCTTCAGAGGGTATCGCTTGTCCCATGACAAGCATCTCCGAACACTGCTGCATTTCTGCATCCAAGATCACTGGAGAGATGGCGACCTGATCGGCAATGTAACTTTCGATTCTCGTTGAGCGCGTTTGCGATATGCGCTAACCGAGAGGCGCCACCGGGGCTCGTCAAGATAACAACGTTATGGCGGCTGACACGAGACACAGAGTCTTATACGCGTGAATTCACGCTAATGCCATTAGAAGACTAATCGGAAGCCTAGCTGGACGGAACGCGGTCCGCCCTGTTGATAGAGCGCGCCACTTCCACCAAAACTCTGATTCAGCATCCGTGTCGACTGTCCAAAGAGCAGATCGGTAACGTTTGGATCGATATAGCCATAGTTGGGATGATTGAGAAGATTGAATGTCTCCCCTTCGAATTGAATCGTATATCCCTCGTGAAGCCGGACCTCTTTGCGAACGCCGATGTTGGTCTGCACGGTGTCGAAGCCTCGAACGGCGTTTCGCGGTGCATCCCCAGCCCCTCCGCCCTGCGGGAGCACAAAGGCAGGGTTTGCAGCATTCTGGCCACCGTTAAAAATGCGGCCACCGGGATATTGAGAGTCGTCGATGTAAAGTGGCCGATGCGCCACCCGATCGACTCCGCTGTAGTAACGCTCGCCCGTAACGGGGTCGAGAAGGCGATTGCCGAAAAGAGTAACCGGGAAGGCTGTGCGCGCGATCAGACGGCCTTCGATTCCCCAGTTTCCGAACATATACCTTGAGGTCAACCCCCTGGGTTGAGGAAGATCCCATGAGACAGCGCCCTCGGCGTTATGGCGGACATCGTAGTCTGAGTTTCCATAGACGAGTGAAAATGCCGGGTCGGTCGATCCGTATTCCAGCGAGTGCGCCCAGGTGTAAGAGGCGAGGGCCTGGACGCCTCGGGCGATCGAACGTTGAAACTTGACCTGAAGCGATTGGTAGTTCGAGGTGATTCCGTTCGGGAAGTAGGCGATATCTCCTAGCTGTGGATTGATGGGGGCGATATACCTCCGCTGCTCTTCGAGCAGCCGCGTTCCGTGCGATCCGATATAGGAGACCGTCAGCGTCTGATTGCGCCCGAGTGCCTTCTCGAGCGCTACATCCCATTGCAGGCTGTACGGCAGCTGAAGATGCTGGGGAAAGACGAACGTCGTAGAACGAGCCAGAGAGGTCGTCGCGACTGCGCTGGCCAGCAGATCGGACGTTAGAGGAAGCGATGTGTTCTGCAAGACGGTCGTCGAATGAAATCCTGCCACGGTAAATGCGCGGAAGGCAGGACGGTCTCCAGTGTCGAAGAACACGCCGGAACCGACTCGCAAGACCAACTCGCGCTCGGGGTGCGAATCCACGAGCCAGGCGAGGCCGAGACGCGGGGCAAAGTTGAACCATGACCCCTTCCATAATGGCGTGCCTCGTGGCGCTACTGTGAGCGCCGAGGGATGGGCTACATCGCCGATCGTGGTGTATGCATCTTTGCCGTCGGAGCCGTGCGGAGCCAGGTTCGCTTCAGAGCGGACCCCAAGAGAGAGGGTGAGAGAATGGGACGGCTTCCACTCGTCCTGGACGAAGACAGAGAACTGATTGAGTACAGGATGCGCTGGCTCGTTTTTCGAGATCGCTATCTCGGAGGCGATTCCATCGACCATGGACTGGCGGTCAAACAAGTATGCACGAACGGTAAGTGCAGATGGCGTGATGCGCGCAGCCAGGTGCCTCTGATCGAAACCGAATTTAAGCAGGTGCTCGCCTGCCTGGATGCTTAGGGTATCCCGGGTGTTCCATTGCGCAATTGAACTGCTGTTGCAATCGGAAGAGACGCGGCTACTGCCGACACCAATGACATCGACATCCACGTTTCCACTCATTTGGGGACACTCCGATGGCAGGCCAAGAGTTTGATTAAAGGTCTGCAAAAAGAATCCGCGAGAGAATGCATGTTGAGCAGCAGATTCAGAGTTTAATCTGTTTCGCGCAATCCCAAAGCGAAGCTCATGATTGATCTTTGAAGATGTTTGATAGTTCAACCCGAAGGTCAATGTCTGTGTTCGGATCCGATCGGTTATTGTTTGAAGTAGCTCGGTATATTGCTTGCTGTTGCTGGGAATATCCCCAAGGCGCGCAAAAAGCGACAGCCTCGGCGTGAAGACATGGTCGATGCGTACACTGGACGCATTGAGATGCGCGGGCAAGGGGTCGAGGAACCCGGTGCTCGCGGCGCCAAGACCGCTAGGCCAACCGTCTGGAGTAGACAGCTCGTGGGTTGGCGACGACAAGAAATAATCGAGATAGTAAGCGGAAGGTACAGCTTGTGCATGGACTTCAGAGGAAGGAACAAAAAAAAGAGTTGTCGGCGGCAGTTGTGTCAAATTGAGCCGTTCGAAGGAGAGAAAGAAGAAAGTCTTGTCGAGTCCATATGATGTCTTGGGAAGACGAGCAGCCCCCGAAAGGGTGCCGCCGACGTTGTTCTGAGAGAAGTTGTGATTGATGTAGTTGTGATTAATAGATTGGCTTGGAAGATCGTGTTCGAACCGCTCTGACGCATCAATTTGGTATCCCCTCCATGTCCCCAAAAAAGTTCCGTGCAGCTGTTCCGTGCCGGAACGTGTGAGGAAGGTGAACTGACCTCCGGGAGTTCTTCCGTACTCGGCGGAGTAGTTTGCGGTCAGCACGCGCAGCTCCTGTAATGCATCGACTGATACCAGACTCTGGGTCGTTCCCAGCGCCGTCGAACCGGCGGAAGAACCGGTGCTCGAGATCGCTGAGCCTTTTTGTCCATACCCTAGACTCAGGTTGGCTGAGACTCCATCGATGTAAAAGGAGTTGGCGCCTGGACTCTGTCCGTTGACACTGAAATCTCCCGGCTCGCCAGAGCCCTGTCCGGCGGCTTGGGGGGTTTGGGTGACGATACCCGGCGTCATCGAGATCAGGTCTTGAAAACTCTGGCCGTTCAACGGAATGGTGCTGACGAACCGGCGATCGACCACGGTGGCCACAGAGGCGTCATTGGTATTCGGAGCTATGCCACTTGCATCCACCGTGACGGATTCCGTCACTGGTCCGATTTTGAGGCGGACCAGAAAGTTTCGTGTATCTCCGATGTTTAGTGTGATTCCGCTGAGTTGTGTCGTCGCGAAGCCGGCGCGCTGAATCCAAAGCCGGTAGGTGCCGGGCAGAACTCCGGTCAGCAGAAATCGACCATCGTCTCCTGTCTTTGAATCGTTCTCAGTGCCTGTCTGGTCGTTCATGAGCTTGAGCTGCGCATTGGGAATCGCAGCATTCGAAGAATCTTGAACCGTGCCCACGACGGTCGCCGTGCTTACCTGAGCGGCGGCACGCAGAGTGAGGAGCAGAAGCAAGAACTTAATATTCTTCACTCCGCGAAATACGAGATCAATGGTTCTGGCCCTTTTCTTCATTTTCAGTGCTCAGGCGCCTGTCTGATGCTCTCATCTGCGGTGGAAGTTCTTGATTGAGCTTTATCAGACGCCTTCAGCTTCGAGACAAATCGACCGATCTCGACTCCTTGACGCAAAGGCATTGCACTCAATCCTGTTTCGAGCAAAGAATGCGGTGTTCCTTGGATCGTCGGTGTTGCATTCGCAGTAAACAAGATACCAAGAACTTGATTCACTTCCTGCATTCGGTCGAGGAGTTCATCCGTCACTTGAAAGAACTGATCTCCATTCTCGATCGGTGATGCCTGCAGGGAAGATGAGTTGTGAAACTCAGGATCAAGAGGTACAAGTTGTTCTGAAAGACTGTCGAGCTCACTGTTGAGGTCCGTCGAGTGTCTATCTACCATCACCGTCCAACGTCTCCGCGACGCGAGATCGAGGGAGCCCACATCTGAGGCGGAAAAGACGCTTCCAAGACGATGCAAGGCGTATGCATCCTGGAGTGCACGCTGCGATAACAAAAGCACGTGCCGTGAATATTGTTCTATCGTCGAATTCAGCTTCTCTTGAGAGGCGTCCTTCGAGGAGAAATAGGCGCGTAGAGACGGCTCAATGAGAGGCTTGGCTTCTCCAATCTCGTAGATGAGCGTATTGCTTGACTGCACTTGGTTTGTCTGACGAGTCCCTGCATTGGCCGGCTCATTGAGTTGGAGATCAAGCAGCTCAGAGCTCTCGAGTTTCTTCAAGCGTGTCACGATCTGCTGTTTCAAAGTGGGATCTGCCACTGATCCAGATATACGGAGGCGGCCCTCGCGGGTTTTTGCTACTTCGATGGGTTGCCCCACATCGGCGCCTAGCGCATATAGCTGGTAGAGCGTTGCGATCTGGAGCTCTGCGACCTGAACTCCGGTCTGGTCGAGTTCCACCGAGGAATGCGCCTCGGTGGAAGAACGGAGGCTGGCTGAAGAGCCAGACGTGGGATCGGTTAGATCGAACTTGGAATCAGGTACGGATGTAGAGGCGGTTCGCTCAAGACTTACTTGGATCAAGCGGAGTCGAAGTGTTCGTTTGCCATCACGCACCTCGAATGTCTGCTGGAAAGGCCGAAAGCTCTTATCGAGCACGAGAGTTGCCGATACGAGATGGGAGTTTTCCTTCGCCGGGAGTGCCGTCGTCAGTTCATATCCATTCGCCGTGGCAACGAACGATTCCTGACCGCCCAGCCTCCGGAACTCCACTGCCGAGAGCTCGTGCTGCCAGACATCGGATGCCAGGAGCTCATTTTGATCGTTCGATCTATTCTGCCTTTCCTCAACATGAGAATGTGTACCGTTCTTGTTATGCCATTTAACTGCGACGAGGCGATGCTTCGTGTCAAAAAGACGACGGATATACCTGCTCCCATCACCATCCTTCCAGAGTTCGATTGTGCCTCGCTGCTTAGTTCCTCCGTTGGCACTTATTTCCTCTACACGCAGGAACTGGTGCTCTGTCGATCCTTGGGATGCCACTGCCTCAACCTTGATTGACTGGTCGAGAACTGTAGTGACATCCAATAGTCGATTCTGATGGCGCAGCAGAAGATAACCCGCCCCACCAACGAACAGGAGGAGCGTGAGTGCCCAGGCCAGTACGGGCGCTGGAGTGAGTGCTCGCAGAACGCGGGTGATCTGACCATACACTGTGATTAGGCTCGCCTGGGGCGGAGCTTCAGCCATTACTTGGGGGCTTTGAGATTCTGTGTCGGTTTCGTAGGAGGTCGCGAACATGTTATCCAAAGCAAGAGCTTCGTCATGGTATGTGACCTGACTATGCAGTCCTAAGCCGTCAAACGTTACAAGAAGTTCCAGCCAGCGCGACTCGCTCAGTTGAACGCATTGTTCTAACCTGGCTGGTCCGTCGGGCGGCAGATCTTCTATCGATAAGACCGCCAGCCGGACATCTTGCTCGCTGAAAACCTCGATGAATGGATCCCTCCCCGGATCAACGATTCGTGCCGAAAGGGTGCTCTGAGACGAGACGACATCATGAGAAGCAATGATCTTTCCATTGTGAGCAATCGATAACGTATTGGGTCGATGCTCATAGACCTGTTTCCAGCGCCTCTTAAGTAATTTGAAGGCATGAATCTCCGGATCCTCTTTCGGCTTGGGTACCGGCGCATTCTCAGCGAAGCCGGTGCTGTCGAGAGGCTCGCGGTCAGCCAGCCCAGGCCGTTGAAAGTGGCGATCGATGAGATCAAGGCATCGCTCGCAGCTCACGATGTGGGAGAGCAGAGGGCAAGGAATTGGTTCCGGTTGCCGAGCAGCATAATAGGCAAGCAGCTGTTGCTCGTGGAGGCATTTACGCTGGCGTGCACCGAGGATCGCGTCGCGTAGTTCCTTGAAGAGGTCTGGCGCAGAGAGTAGCGTCCACGAACGCGGCGGAGGCGGAGGTACCTCGCGGTTGGCGATCCGAAGCTTGCCAGAGTCCTCAAGATGGGATTTTATCTCCAGCCGAGCTATCTTCAGTTTGTTGTAAATAGCCGAAATAGGGAGGCGCGCCAGTTCAGCTGTCTCCTGCCGGGAGTAGCCATGGAAGAAGTGAAGAATGAAATAACTGGCGCTCTTCGATTTCTCCTTTCGCCAGATGGAGAAATTACAGATCCGTCGGAGATCGTTCT
Source organism: Edaphobacter sp. FHG110511_03 (assembly GCF_059115365.1). Taxonomy (NCBI): domain Bacteria; kingdom Pseudomonadati; phylum Acidobacteriota; class Terriglobia; order Terriglobales; family Acidobacteriaceae; genus Edaphobacter; species Edaphobacter sp. FHG110511_03. The sequence goes on from NZ_JBZYWL010000002.1 coordinate 536,819, forward strand.
GACGCTCAAGTGGATCCCCGGACCGCTTGGAAGTCATCGCGAAATCAAAAGAATCGAAGTCGACGATGCTGATGAAATGACTTGCTTCTCGTGAGGCACGAGCAAGACTTGAAAGGTAGATGTGTCGAAGGCAGATGTAGAGGTAACCCTCCACATTTTCAACTTCGCTGAGATCTGGTCGCTTCAACGTGAAATAAAGGCAGAGCTCCTGAACGATATCCTGGGCCTTACCGACATCACCGCGAGTCAAACTCTGCCCCCAGGCCATCAGTTGGCTGTATCGGGCTTTGAGCAAGCACTCGATGTCTACGGGCTGCGCCTGTTTACTTCGCTGAGGTTCAAGTCTCTGCATCTACCTCTATGGAGCGGGTAAAAAAGGCAAATCTACCCTATCCCTTCAAATTAATTTCGGATCGCATTTCTTCCAGAACATGGTGCGAAGGCGACCCAAGGTTATTAGCGTAACCATATTATATTCAATTACTTATATGAATTGCTCCGCAGGTAACGTCCGATTGTAAGAATTTTTGTGCCGCAAAGGGTAGATTGAGACGCCTGACTCCTCTTTATGAGTGAACGTCTCAAAGGAGTCTATTCACTTTGCAATTCCGCTTTGCCTCACTTCTGCATGTCGCACTTCCTCTGTTTATTCTGATTCAAGCCGACGCGAACAAAGCGACGGCACAAGCCCCTCAAACGCAGAGGAAGAATGTTGTCTCTGGCGTGGATGTCTCCGTCGGTATCTTCGGACAACTGACCCAGGCACGCATTCCCACCACCTCGCAGCAATTCAGCAACGGTCTCTACACGACGCAGGCATCTCAAAGCGCCTCCCCTTCCGCAGGAGTGCTGGGAACATTCCACCAACAGTTCACACGATGGATTGGCTACAACGTAAACGTCGGCTATACGCGTTTCACGGAAAACTATTCCGATGGAACCACCTTTATCCCATCGGCGACTTCGATTGCTCCAACCTCGACCTTTACGCGCGGATCGATCGGGACCAACGTTATTGAGACGACGGTTGCTATGGTGGCGCAAGGCCCACGGACTCAGCGCTTCAGCACGTTCGCTCAATTCGGCGGCGGCGGCTTGTTCTTCGTACCTTTCACTCACGTAGATGCGTACAACAAACAGATCCGCCCAACGATGGTCTTCGGTGTAGGGATGAACTACCGCCTTACAGAGCATCTCAGTCTGAGGGCTGAATATCGTGGACTGTTCTATAAGAGTCCTGATTTCGCGGCGACTGTAAATTATGCTCCAGTCACACGAATGTTTACGGTGACCAACCAGCCTGCGGTGAGTTTGACCTACACCTTCGGCGGCAGAAAATCAGTGCGGATGGCGCGTCTCTCCAAGTAGAGAGGATCTCCCGTTGTGCCCTCATTACAATCCATCAACTGAAATAGGATCACTCATGGAATTCGCATTTGGCTTTCGCTTTTCTCAACGCAGACTTCGGATGTCGTTTCTAACCTTTACTCCCATCTCCATTCTTTCTCCGCCAGGACACAGCGATGTACGACCGAGAGACTGGACAAACCAACGAGAGACTTCAAATCGCCGACGTTACGTGCTCAGAAGAGATCGGTACCGGTGTCGCGGCTGTGATCGAGATGAGAGGGAGGTAACTATCGCAGTTCATCCTATTCATCCTGATACTGAAGATGAACGAGACATGCTCACTTTGTGCAGAGCATGTTTTGCCATCGTGAGTCAAAACAAGATAGTCGCTTCCCGCGTCCCGGAGTTTCTTCGCAAACTCTGGAGGGTCCTGCATTCGCAGGATCCTAATCCCAGGTTAAGTGGCCAGGAGCCAGAGCCTAATCACGGTCATGGATGAAGCTCGGGATTGAAGACTCACGGGCGGGGTATCCCCCGTACTATTTTGCGCAAAGTATTCAAACAAAGCGACTTAAGCCAGGACTTCCCAAGCAAAGTCTTTTGTTTGAACACTTTGCACATAAATTATTCAACATAAATGATTTATGAAGAGAGGTAGGCATCTTTGCGCTCTTTCCTCCTCTCTCTCTATTTTACCGGGATCGAAGCGACGATTCGGCATCTTAAAGACCATTGGCTCGGTGTAGATAACTCCTTTGCTTTCTTGATTTAGCTCTCGAACGACAGACAGGCTGCCCTGAAGGGGGCTTGACATAGGTTTTACCCAGTTGATTCAACCCATTTGAAGGTACATGGGCGATCGAGTGGTAATGATCACGAATACCAGAGGACGATCCGCTGAATGAGCTTCAGTGGAGCTGGTTAGGGGATGTTGGTACTTTCTTTGTGAACCTGGGTCCGTGTTCTCGATCCCGGGCAGCATTTGCCAGCTGTCGACCGACTTTGTTCCACATGCGCTGGAAGAGAGAACCACGACGTCGCAGATTACCAGCGACAGCACGACCGATAAGCTGATCAATATTCCTGTGAGCCCAACATCGATGCCAGTTCCTTGGGACTTTTAGTTTGCAAAAAAACCTGGTAACCATGACTCACCACGCCGGTTCTCCCCTTCCCTGCCTCGTTGATGACGTTCTCGCGGTAGAAGCCGGTTCCTCCCCTGGGATGAAGTTGCAGCCTAATTGAGAAATCTGAAAGGTCGTAGTCTTAGCTACCTCGAACCCTTCTTTCTATAAGAGACGCTAACGATGTAGTAACAGGCCCGCGGCGATTCTCTGTAGAAAATCAAGCTGGCTCTTCTCTTCAGGTTGGTTCGGAGGGATATTTCTCTTTTCCGCAAAGCCTATTCGCTCATGCACAATCAGCGCCTTCGTTGAGGATTCGGTGATCACGTACACTTGGAAGTCGATATTGGCATCTGAACTTTTGAGGTTATACCTACTGTTCGTTGCCAGCATACATCTTGGAGCCAGCGCATTTTGGATAAGACGAAGACGTACCCAGAAGGATTCAGTGGATTTGACGCGTTATCTGAGGACGCTCGGACATTTCTTGCCGCGATTATCGATTCGTCGGATGACGCAATCATCAGCAAGGATGTGAACGGGATGATCTCCAGTTGGAACGAAGGCGCTCATCACATTTTTGGATATACGGCTTCCGAGATCGTAGGGCAATCGATTCTGCGACTCATTGCACCGGAACTGCACAGCGAGGAGGAAAAGCTCCTTGCCAGAGAGCACGTTGAGCACTACGAAACAACTGGAATCAGCAGGAATGGAGAGAGATTTCCAGTCTCCATAACCATCTTTCCGATGGGGGATGGTGCCGGGATCATCGTTGGCACTTCGCAGATCGCCAGAGATACCTCTGAATGGCTGCAGGCTGATGAAAGCCGCTTTCGGCTAGCTGCGATCGTTGACTCTGCCGACGATGCCATCATCGGCAAGACCCTGAATGGTGTTATCACCAGTTGGAACAAGGGCGCCTTCCTTCTTTTTGGCTACACAGAAGACGAAATTATAGGACAATCCATCTTGCGGCTGATTCCAACCGAGTTGCACTACGAAGAGGACGAGATTCTCCGCAAACTCAGGTCGGGCGAAAAAATCGAACACTATGAGACGACGCGGCTCGGCAAAAACGGAGAATCCCTTGATGTCTCGGTGACGATCTCCCCGATCCGCAACAGTGTAGGCGAGATCATCGGCGCGTCTAAAATTGCACGCAATATTTCCGACCGGAAAAAGATGGAGAAGATTCTCATCCAGTCGGAGAAACTTGCGGCGACCGGCCGCATGGCAGCAGCCATCGCCCATGAGATCAACAACCCCCTCGCATCCGTGATGAACCTGATCTTTCTCGCCCGTCAGAATTCCATGACAAGGGAAGAAGTTCAGAATTTCCTTACTACAGCCGAAAGCGAGCTCGAACGCGTCTCCCACATTGCCCGGCAGACGCTCGGCTACTACCGGGACAACGGATCACCGATGGAGGTTTACCTCCACGACTTGATGGAAAACGTGCTCTCTGTCTATCGGAGCAAGTTGCTCGTTCATAATGTCAGCGTGGAAAGTAAGTTCAATGATCTACGCAAAATCAAGGTTCGCTCTGGAGAGATCATTCAGGTGTTCTCAAATCTGGTGTCAAATGCGATCGACTCAATGCCGCAGGGTGGCACCTTGTCGATCTCTCTTTCTCGGACGATGAAGATGGAGAGCGATGGTATTCAGACGATCATTAGCGACACCGGGTGCGGCATCAGCCGCGAAAATCTCAGCAAGGTTTTTGAACCCTTCTTTACAACCAAGGGAAACCTTGGAACGGGAATTGGGCTGTGGGTAGGAAGACAGCTTGTCGAACGTCACGGGGGTCAGATCTCTATCTCCAGCACCGTTGATTCTCGACGGAGCGGTACCATTGTTACGATCTACCTGCCTTTTTGAGGTTTAGAGGGAAAATCGAAGAGTCCCAACGGACCTGAGGCCGATAGCTGAGGAGGAACAAATTGGCGACTGAGGCATGGGAATATTTTCTTCCGGATGAGCCTGTACGGCGCGCTCCAGGACCATCGGCAGCTGAATCCGATCGTGTAGAAGATGATCCGGTCACACCTAGAGTTCTTATCGTCGATGATGAAAGACTTCTCGCCGATACAACAGAGGCTATCCTCCGTTCTGCCGGCTTCAGGACAAGGACGGCGTATGACGGTTGGGAAGCACTGGAAACAGCTCGTTCGTTTCATCCCGATTATCTTCTCACAGACGTGATGATGCCAGTTATGAATGGCGTCGAGTTAGCGATCGCAATCACCAAGATGCTTCCGAGCACAAAGATACTACTGTTTTCCGGCCAAGTGGGAACCTCAGACATTCTCCAACAAGGACATTCCCAGGGTTACGAATTTCCATTATTGGCGAAGCCAGTTCATCCATTGCGGCTCATTGAAGCTCTGAAGGGTATTGCCTGACAGTGGTCCGTTTCAATCATCGGTATTCCCGCGAACTGTATTCCTTCACGCCAACCGTCTGAACCTGAGAAGGAAATTGAGCGACGCGACCGATAGGCCAATTGGTAACATGTCGCCATCTGACAATTGCTAACTTTGAACCTATCAAACGGAGGTAAGGATGGATCGCAGGTTATTTCTGCAGAATGCAGTAGGAACGGTCGTAGCAGCGTCGCTCCCCGATGCCGGTTTTGCGCTTGATCCGGCAAAGCAGGAGAAGATGATCGGCATTCAAGTAGGAGCCGTCTCCTTCGCTGACGAGGGCGTTTCGAAGGTTCTCGACGAGTGTCAGCAGAGCGCTTCTGTCAACACGCTATTCGTCGCCACCTTTACGTACGGTCGGGGCATCGCCGGACGTCAGGTACCCGGGCAACCGCTGCCCGATCACGGTAGCCAGAAGTACGACACCGACACTTTCTTCGGAGGTTCGTATACCAAGGTCAATCCGAAGTATTACACCAATACAGCCTTCAAAGACTTTCGGGCACCTGATCTTGGAAGCTTTGACGTACTCGAACAGGTGATTCCCGAAGCGAAGAAGCGCGGCATGAAGACGATCTGCTGGTATGAGGATGTGTTCCGTCGCGGCCTGCCTAATATCGAGAAACTGCAAGAAGTCGAGCTTTCGGGCAAAAAGGCTGTCACTCTCTGCTTCAATAATCCCGACTATCTATCCTGGCTTCAGGATATCGCCGAAGACTGGTCTCGGTCGTACGACATCGACGGCATCATGTGGGGCTCTGAGCGTCAGGGAGCTTTGTCTAATGTTCTTGGTGCAAGTCACGGTCATCCGCAGCCATCGACCGCCACATGTTTCTGCGAGTTCTGCTACGCGAAGGCACGTCGCCAAGGCGTCAATCCGGAGCGGGCCAAACAAGGCTTCCTTGAACTCGAAAAGTTTGTGTTGGCAAGCCGCAAGGGTGTTCGTCCCGTCGACGGCAGCTATGTCGAATTCTGGCGTCTGATGTTGCGTTACCCTGAGATGCTGGCATGGGAGAGTTTGTGGACTTCCAGCCTGCGTGAGGCGCAAAAGGCAATCTACGATCGAGTGAAGGGGATCAACCCTAAGCTCGGCGTCGGCTGGCATGTCTGGCATAACAACTCGTTCAATCCCATCTACCGTGCGGAGCAGGACCTCGCGGAGATGGCTCCTTACTCTGACTTCCTGAAGATTGTCATGTATCAGAATTGCGCTGGCGAACGCATGGCAGACTATATCAACAGCGTCGGAAGCTCATATCTCTCGGATGTTCCGAAGCAGGAGCTCCTGGAGTTTCACTATCGAGTGTTGGACTATGGCAAAGAAGCTGAACTGAAGGAGCTTCCCGCAATTGGCTTTTCTGCAGACTATGTCTATCGCGAGACGAAGCGCGCTAAAGAGGCGCTGAAAGACTCAAAAACAAAGCTGTGGCCAGGTATTGATATTGATATCCCGACGGCGAACGGAAACGCCAAGTGCACATCGGCTGGAACCAAAGCTGTCGTGCTTGCAGCATTCCGGGGAGGAGCGGAGGGCGTGATCCTGTCGCGTAAATACTCCGAGATGAAGCTCGAAAATCTGCGGGCGGCTGGTGTGGCACTCAAAGAGATCGGGCTTAGCTGATGCAAATCTTCGATTAAGCAAATCGCGGCGAATTCTCACTGCCGGTAAGCTGACTTCCGAGGACTCATCCATGATGCTGTTGGCGCCGGGGCTAGAGCCAACTCGCCCTGACAGAATCAAAACGAGTAGCACGCGACGGTTGCGGTCCTTTTTGTGGTCATAGAGAGTTAGCGCTCGGTGCCCGGTTTCGTATTGAACCAGATGCCATTGGGAGCATCGGAGCGCGCCGCTACGATGTCCGGCCAACCGTCTCCATTGAAGTCGGTGAAGGCCACGCCGTATACGGTACCCTTGCCGTCGTTCCAGGGGACCTCGTGGAACGTGCGGCCATGCCCGGCGTTGAAGTAGACCGATCCGGGCTTCTCCACGTAGCCCACGATGATGTCCGGCCGCTTGTCGCGATTCAGGTCGGCGATCGCCAGGCAGTACGGCGGCCGCTCCGGGCCGGGAAGCCGGATCGATTCTCCGAAGTTGCGGCCGCCGCGATTGAAGAGGATGAAGGTCGCTCTGAGGCGTTCATCTATGATCGCTAGATCCGGCCGCCCGTCGCCGTCGAGATCGCCGGCCGCGCCCATGCGAATCCAAGCTTTGGCTGCCCCCACCTTGGTCGAGGTTGGGAAGTGCCCCTTGCCGTCGTTCCAAAGCACGATGCTTTGCCCGCCGTCGCGATGAGGCACGAACAGATCGAGCGCTCCATCGTCATCGAGGTCCGCCGCTACGATGGATGTTGCCGATTCTGTCGGGAGCGCGTCGCATGCTGGAAAACGGCCCTTGCCGTCGTTGAGGCAGAGGAAACTCGGAGTGGGGATGTGGGGGCCTTTACCGGGTTTTCCGTCTACCAAGTCCGGATAGTCGCCGCGGTTGGCGGCCACTATGTCTGGATGGCCGTCGCCGTTGAGGTCCGCCAGGGTCACGTACCGTGTGCTCCACTTGGGATCGCCGAACGTGCCGAATTCAGTGAAGTGGCCCTTGCCGTCATTCAGGTAGACAAGTTTGCGATCAGGCGCATCGTTGCTGACCACAATGTCCAGCTGGCCGTCGCCATCGACATCGGCAAGCGCTGCTGAATAGGTGCGATCGGGCCTCGCCCCCAGGTTACTGGTGATGAAGCCGCCATGGCCATTGTTCAAGAGCACTCGATTGAAGAGCGGCCAGTGCCGCCCTTTGCCAAGGACGATATCCGGTAGGCCGTCTCCGTTGAGGTCACCCACGCTCACGCCGGCTGAGGTTTCCCCTTTCTCTTCAAGCAGCAGAATGCGTTCGAAAGAACGCAGTACCGGGGTCGATGCCGGTTGCGCCTGAGCTAACAGAACAGCTGCAAGCAACACCGATGCCAGCGAGCCTACCTTCTTATCTTTGAAGCGCAGGTCAAGAACAGGCTCGGACACCATCGCCTCCATATAGACCGACTTGTAACGATGCCAGTAAATACGATGATTTGGTCTTTCGCAAAACTTGACCAGTTTTGTCAGTAAATCGTAGAAAAGCACTAAGCAGGCATAGCTTATTCTTACAGTTCTTTTATGCTTTTTTAGCTAAAGAAAAACCCCGGCTCTTACGCAATCTTTATTTTTTACTTGCTAGGATCAGATCTTGATGTAGCTGCCACGGATTACCACATTTCGAGACAGCACATTAGGAGCTTATGACAGAGTCTGAGCAATATTTTGTAATACCGACCCACCGATTACGAGATGTAGGAGAAACGATCCATGAATACGATGAACATTTTTGGAGGAATGGGCACTCCCCACAAATCATCATATTCGACGATTCCACACCCGCAAACGAAGAAAAATATCTACCTCTGCTAGAACAAATTCATACCCGATCAGAACTATTCTATGTCGGTCCCCGCGAAAAAGAAGCATTTCTCAGCTACCTCAATTCCCGCCTCAGAAACAAGCGCTTAGAACCCCTGGTTAAAAACATCTTCCGGCCTAGTTACGGGGGCAATCGGAATTATTCCCTCATGTACTCACTCGGTGGATTAATGGTCAGTTCCGATGACGATATGCGTCCCTACTCGTTGATGGAAGATAGTCCGGAATCTCTCGATGATGATGAGATTAGTCGAGGTCGCCTGCACAAGGTCGGAAAAAACGGCTATGTACGCAAGTCGTTCGACATCATGTCTGCCTTCTTCGACGTGTTGGGGAAACAGGCCTCCGAAGTGCCCGACAATTATGAGCGCGGCGAGCTTCTGATCGATACGGCGATGGACCTGGAAACAAACGCCACAAAAGGACTGGCCACTGATAACACCTTGACTCTACAGCGAGGACAGGTCCAGGATGACGCCGTTGTCAAAATTGCACAGACTTTTCGTTCCGGAACGAACGATATCGACGCGATCGACTTTGTCGACATGTTCCTTGACGATGAGCAGCAGACAAGCCTCGACAGCTTGAATGACCTCTATGTCCTCGTCAACTTTCGTCCGGTACTTACAAACAAGAACTGGCGCATGGACTGTGGTGTGGCAGGCTACGACAATACCTTTGGTCTTCCACCCTTTTTCCCGACGAGGTTGCGTTTTGAAGACTACATCTACAGGATGTGGATTCAGCAGGATGGTATGGTTGCAGCCCATGTAGATGCCGCTCAACACCATACAAAAAGCAACTACATGCGGAACCCACCAGCATCGGAAGTCCTTAATGAGGAGATTGCAAATTTCCTCAAAAGGAAGATCAAATCGTCCATCACAAGCATTGATGAGCTTGGCGTTGCATTTGACTACGCTGGTGAAGTTACTGCACAGGATGCGGAAGAAATTCTGGAAAAGATCACCGCGTTACACCATCGCGCCTTAAAGACACAGGAGCGAGCAAAGAGTCAGGAACGTAAAGACTCCTTAAGGCTGTTCGCTGCAAATCTTGAGAAGGCCTTCTATGGTTTTGAGTCAGATTTTTTTCAACACAATCTTCTCCGGATCGTGGACGATTCGATTGCTGCCATCAAGTCATCTCTTGAATTGTGGCCCACTCTCGTTGAGATTTGCTATTTCCAAAAACGCCGCAGCGGCCTTCCGATGAGAAAGATCGGACAAAGTACTCGATAATTGGAGCGATGAGATGCGCATAGCACAGGTGGCGCCTTTGTTCGAAAGCGTTCCACCGGCTCTATATGGTGGATCTGAACGAGTCGTTTCTTGGTTGACGGAAGAACTCGTTCGGATGGGACACGAAGTAACGTTATTCGCGAGCGGAGACTCCCAGACGAATGCCAGGCTTGTCCCAGTTTGCGATAAAGCTCTTTGGAGAGATCCTCAATGTCGCGAGACTCTACCACATCACATTCGCATGATGAAGCTTGTATTTGACGATGTTTCCAGATTCGATGTAATTCATTTTCACTGTGATTACATCCACTTCCCGCTTGTCCATCATTATCGATGTCCCAGCGTTACAACTCTTCACGGGATGATTCATCCCCATGATTTAGAAAACTTACTTCGAGAGTATCCTGATGTTCCGCTTGTTTCCATCTCAAACAGCCAACGAGGCGCTCTAGAAAGTGCAGCATGGTGCGGAACCGTGTATCACGGACTACCGGAAGATCTGCATGCATTTAACCCTGAACAGAATGGGTACCTAGCCTTTCTGGGACGCATTTCGCCCGACAAGGGTGTAGATCGCGCGATCGAGATAGCGCGGCGTACAGGATTGCAATTGAAGATCGCAGCCAAGATCTATGACGAGGACAGGCGCTACTACGAATCGATCATCCGTCCGATGCTCGACAGTAACGTTGGCCTTGTTGAGTTTGTGGGCGAGGTGGGGGGGACAGCCAAAGATGAATTTCTTGGCGGAGCCCGAGGACTTCTCTTTCCCATCAATTGGCCTGAACCTTTTGGACTTGTGATGATCGAGGCCTTGGCTTGCGGAACTCCGGTGATCGCATGGAACAACGGTTCGGTGCCCGAAATAATCGAGAATGGGGTCAATGGCTTTATTGTCGACAGTCTGGAAGAGGCTGCCTCCTGCGTGCCGATGCTGGGCAAGATCCGGCGTGAAGATTGCCGCCGTACATTTGTAGCAAATTTCTGCTCCCATAGAATGGCGACCGACTATCTCCGCATCTATGAGAAGGTCGCGCGAGGTTTGCACTCTTCTTTGAGTGAAGAACAATTTTCCCTTGCTGCAATGAGGTGAGGCGATGAGTAATATGACTACTTTGAACATTTGCGCGATGCTGAACTCGCAGTCTGACGCTAATGTTGCGACAAATGACCCACAACATATCTTGGCAAATGCCGAGAGGGCCAGTAACCGTGTGCGCTCGCTCAAGCATGGGGACACCTTTGCCGTCTTTGATCACCATGGTGATATACGTCCTGCCGCAACCGGCGAAGACGGCCTTTACTACGACGGAACGCGATTTTTATCTGGCTTTGTGATGGACCTGAATCGTGCAACTCCTATGCTCTTAGGTTCTACGGTGCGCGATGACAACGATCAACTTGTTGTGAACCTAACGAATTCTGATCTATTTCAGAACGGAGAGCTTTATCTAGCGGCGAGTTCGATCCATATATCGCGGAAGATATTTTTATTTGAAGCGACTTGTTATTCCGAAATCAAGTTAGAGAACTATGCTTTCGAAGCCGCGGAGATAGTTCTTTCTCTTCGTTATTGCGCGGACTTTATGGATATATATGAGGTTCGCGGTATGTCCAGAAAGAGGCGTGGCATTCATGGTGTTCCAGAAGTGGAGAAAAGCGCAGTTACGTTGCACTACGAGGGACTCGACGGAGAAGCTCGTTCAACGCATATCGCCTTTGATAAGGCTCCCACGGAGATAAGCAAATCGCAGGCGTCATACCAGATCAGGCTGGAGCAGGGTGCGAGCTTCGTGATTACGACAACGATTGCCTGTCAACGTGCTTTACGCGGAAGGGCAAAACCGCTTGAAATTGATAAAGCCCGAGTGATGGTCCTTTCAGAGATTCACGCGCAGAAGTCAAACTCCTGTTGCCTGACATCTTCAAATGGTCAGTTCAATGCGCTGATGGATCGTGCATTATCTGATTTGCACATGATGATTACTCCGCTGGCAACCGGACCCTATCCGTATGCAGGGGTGCCATGGTTTAACACCCCTTTCGGAAGAGATGGGCTCATTACGGCTTGGGAATGTTTGTGGATGCGCCCGGACCTCGCAAGAGGAGTACTCGCATATCTCGCTGCTACGCAGGCGACAGATGTCATTGCAGAGCAGGACGCGGAGCCAGGCAAGATCTTGCACGAGACTCGTAGTGGCGAGATGGCTGCGCTGAAAGAGATGCCGTACGGCCGTTATTACGGAAGCGTCGATGCCACGCCACTCTTTGTTGCGCTGGCCGGCGCCTACTATGAACGAACAGGCGATATCGGCTTTATCGAAGAGATATGGCCGAATATAAATGCTGCTTTGGAATGGATGACACTCTACGGAGATAAGGATGGGGATGGGTTTCTGGAGTACCAGCGGAGCTCTGCCGACGGCTTGATTCATCAAGGCTGGAAAGATGCGGACGATGCTGTCTTCCATTGGGACGGTTCTACTGCAGAGGGTGCGATTGCACTTTGCGAAGTACAGGGATATGCCTATGCAGCCTTTCGAGCTGCTGCAAAACTAGCCCATGCTCTCCGTCATAAGGTCGACGCTATAGAGTTCGTGCGCAAGGCGGAACGCCTACGAAACCGGTTCAATGACGAGTTTTGGTGCGAAGAGATGTCTATGTATGTGATGGCTCTGGACGGTGATAAGAGACAGTGTTGCGTTGTCAGCTCGAACGCAGGTCAGTGCCTCTTCACTGGCATTGCAACTCCCAGGAGGGCTACTCTCGTTGCGGAAAAGATGCTATCCAAGGATTGCTTTTCAGGCTGGGGCGTCAGAACGATAAGCAGCTCTGAAGCCAGGTTTAATCCGATGTCGTACCACAATGGGAGTGTATGGCCACATGACAATGCCTTGATCGCACATGGGATGGCCCAGTATGGATTGGGTCAGAAATCGGCGCGGGTGTTTGAAGGGCTCTTTGGAGCAGCTATGTACTTCGATCTGCATCGTATGCCTGAGCTGTTTTGCGGATTTTCACAGGAGGCTGGAGGCGGTCCCGTACTTTATCCAGTGGCATGTGCACCGCAGGCCTGGTCTGCAGCTTCGCTCTTGATGCTTTTCCAAGCATGCCTTGGAATCCACGTTGACGGAATCAAAAAGCAAGTGATCCTGGATCGACCTACCCTTCCCAGCTTCCTGAAAGATGTGCGAATTACCAATCTTCAGGTGGAGGATGCGACCTTGGATTTCGACGTAGCTGGGATTGGTGATGATGTCAGCGTGACGGTGAGGTCGAATGTGAGCAATATTCCTGTGGTTATTATGAAATAACACGTGGTTGAGCGTACGCACAAATGGACAAGGGCTGGAAAGCGCCGAACTGGTGGTCCATTGCTGTTCAATCTGTAATGAGATGACAGCTATGATGGCGGAGTGCGATTTCATCTGGCCAGCCTTGTTGAGGACTTTCGCCGGCACGCTGGGAAGGCTGCGGTCGTGGCCCATCGCGGCAATCGGCGCTATCCGACAACGTACGGTGAGCTTGCGGAGCTTGCTGGGCGGTCTGCTGCCGAACTCGACCGGCGCGGAATAGCCCCGGGTGAACGGGTTGTGCTCTGGGGCGAAAACTCAGCGGAATGGCTTGGTATTTTCTTCGGCTGTCTACTGCGCGGAGTGGTCGCGGTTCCACTGGATGCGGCGGGTTCAAACGAGTTCGCTCACCGCGTCGTGAAGGATGTTTCGCCAAAGCTAATCGTGGGCGATCACGGGCTGTTGACCTCCATAGAAAGCGATGTTCCTCGGCTGTCGTTCTCAGAAGTAAACGCACGGTTGCCCACCACACCAATATTCGCAGTGAGCGATGCGGTCAACGGGCAGACGCCGTTTCAGATCATCTTTACATCAGGGACAACTGCAGAGCCGAAGGGAGTCGTCCTTACGCATCGCAATGTTCTTGCGAGCCTGCAACCCATTGAGGCCGAGATTGACAAATACCTGAAGTACGAGCGGTGGGTGCATCCACTGAGATTTCTGCACAGCCTGCCGCTGAGCCATGTCTTTGGACAGTTCATGGGCATGTGGGTACCTCCATTACTCGCAGCGGAAGTCCACTTTAGTGAACGGCTTGAACCGTCGCGGATAACGGAGCTTATCCATCGTGAGCGTATTTCGGTCCTGATTGCCGTGCCGCGCGTTTTGCATCTGCTACGGACGCATCTGCTGGCGCATTACGGTTCGCTCGCACGAGAGCTGGAACGAGCAAAGGACCTCTCTATCTGGAAGCGGTGGTGGCGCTTCCGGCAGGTGCATCTCGATCTCGGGTTGAAATTCTGGGCCGTCATCTCGGGCGGAGCGACATTGCCCGCCGATCTGGAAGATTTCTGGGGCAGGCTGGGTTTCGCACTGATTCAGGGGTATGGGATGACCGAAACAACCGCGCTTGTGACGCTCAATCATCCATTTCGTATTGGACACGGAACGATCGGTAAGCCTTTGCCGGGCCGTGAAGTTCGCATCAGTGACGACGGCGAAATCCTGGTGCGCGGAGACATGCTTGCAGAAGCGACGTGGCAGGGAGGCACAATGCGTCAGCGCGAGGGCGAGTGGCTGACAACCGGGGATCTGGCGACGAAGAATGAGTCTGGAGAACTGAGATTTCTCGGTAGAAAGAATGAAGTGATCGTCACCGCTGCAGGGATGAACGTGTATCCCGCGGATCTCGAAGAGGCGATGATGAAACTCCCCGGAGTACGCGGATGCGTCGTCGTGCCGTGCGAGACCCTAAGCGGCCCAGAGCCGATCGCAATCGTGCTGTTTTCGGGACGCGATGACGAGCTTCACGCAATGGTCGGCGAGGCGAACCGCGAACTGGCAGAGTATCAGCAGATCCGGCGAGTGCTGAGATGGCCAGATCCACAGTTCCCATATAACTCGATGGGAAAGCTGTTGCGCAGAAAGGTGGCAGAATGGGCCTGCGCGGTACTCTTGAGCCGCCAACAGGGAGAGCCTTCGGGAGCCGTCCCGGGAGGGGATGTGCTGCTCACTATGATTGCGGAGATTACGGGCGTGTCTCTTTCAGGTGCTAATGACGGGTTGCGGTTGTCGGAGGATTTGCATCTAGACAGCCTGGGCCGTATGCAATTGCGATCGGCACTGGAGCAGCGATTCGGCCTGGAACCTGAGGACGATACTATCGTCGAAGTTGAGACTCTGGGTGGTCTGCGGGCATTGCTCGATTGCAAAGAGGGAACGGGCCTTTCGTCGCAGACGGCTGGTACTGCGCCGGAGACCGGTCCTGCTCCGGTAAATCCCGCCGACGTGACGGCGACTGTGTCCCAGCCAAACGAGCGAGATGCGTCTGAGTATGTGTTTCCGCGATGGCCGTGGAGTTCGCTGATTCGTGCAGTTCGGATTGTCTTTCTCGAACTGATAATGCGCCCGCTGATTTGGTTGCTCGCCGCACCACGGATAGTGCACGAGACGCCTGATCTGCCACTCGGGCCGATACTCGTTATTACGAATCACGTGACCGCCTACGATGGCGCGCTGGTCTTGTACGCTCTGCCGACAAGACTGCGGCGACGGGTTGCCATTGCAATGTCGGGTGAGTTGCTTATGGACCTTCGCAAGGGGCGAAACCAGCAGAGCACGCTTCGTAATATGCTTGCACCAACTGGGTACTGGCTTGTGACAGGATTGTTCAATGTATTTCCTCTGCCGCGGCTGCGTGGGTTTCGAAAGAGTTTTGCGCATGCAGGCGAGGCAATGGATCGAGGCTACTCTGTACTAATTTTTCCGGAGGGAGCCCGCAGTCCCGATGGGCTGCTGCACCCGTTCAGGCCGGGAATCGGTCTCCTGGCGCAGCAGTCGCGGGTGCCCGTTGTGCCGGTAGCGTTGATCGGGCTCGGTGAGATGCGCGAACGCAAGATTCGATGGTTCCGTTCAGGGCAGTTGCAGGTGCGTGTAGGCGAGGCTATGGCCATCGAGGAAGGTGCAGAGCCCGCGCAACTGACGGCAAGGCTCGAGGAGAGCGTAAAGCGACTTCTATCCAAAGAATGAATATTTGCCACGTTGTACCCCCAAGTAATGTCAATGAAGCTCTTGCTTTGACAGCGTTTCGTATGATTTTCTGCATGCGGTAGAACAGGAGTGACAATGAGCGTCCTACTTGGGCTGACCGCGCTACTCCTGGTCGTGTTGCTTATTGGGGTCCTGTTTCAAACCATAGGTTCGGCGATTGATCGGCGACGCTATCCTCCACCGGGTAGGCTTGTTCCCGTGAAGGGAAGCCTTTTACATGCATATTCGGAAGGCGAAGGTAAGCCCACGATTATCTTGGAATCAGGCATCGCAGCTTCTTCGCTGAGTTGGAGAGCGTTGCAATCGGATCTAGCGCGGTTTACTCGTGTAATCAGTTATGATCGCGCGGGCTTCGGGTGGAGTGAGGCTGCGCGCACTCCGCGCACGATCGAGAATTTAGTCTCCGAATTAGAAAAGATGATTGATGCTCTTCAGATCGCCGGGCCGCTCATTCTGGTTGCACATTCCTTTGGCAGTTTGATTGCCCGTAGATACTGTTATCGGAATCTCGATCGTGTCGTCGGGCTCTTGCTACTGGATCCTATTGATTGTGAGCATTGGCGCACGCTACCCCCCAGAGGCAAGAAACAATTGGCACTTGGTGCCAAGCTTTCGAGGCGCGGTGCCTGGCTGGCACGAGTAGGTGTGGTTCGTCTTTCCTTGATGTTGCTGTCAGCAGGAGCGAGGACGCTACCGAAGTGGATCGCACGCATGGCAAGTGGCAGCGTAGAGAGCGTCATCTCGCGCATCACTGCCGAGATCAGCAAGTTGCCGAGCGAGCTTTTGCCTGCGGTACGCACGCATTGGTCGCGGCCGCAAAGTTTTGAAACCCTGGCCTACTATCTTTCTGAACTTACTCGTTCCATGAATGAAGTCCCTTACGCCTCGCTCGGTCATCTTTTGCTGATCGTGATTTCAGCCGAGAGTGCGACTGAGTCAGAGTTGAGGGAGCACCGCAAGCTGGCTGCACTCTCCAGCATAGGCGAACACGTGATTGCGAAAAAGAGCGGTCACTGGATACAGTTGGACCGCCCCGATCTGATCGTTAGCTTGCTGCAACGCTCTTATGGAGTGTTTCGAAAGCCGTCTGTCTCTTCCCTTTAGAGGTAAAACCTAATCCCCTGTTTGATCGTTGCGCTCATCTGAGCCTCAGTTTCCGGTTTGCCCATGCTCCAGGAGCAGGTACGCAGGTCACTTCCGCTATGCCGCCTTCCGAGAACTTATTAGCGGTTCAATGCCCCGGTAATGCTTCCTCCTTCCATTTATTTTCCAGTTCCTATTGCATTCCCATAGGAAACGGTATAAATATTCCCTATGGGAATCGCATAGGAGAGGCCATGGGCGAGAATAAAGCGGATATATGGAAGGGCACCCTCGCACTTATGGTGCTCAAAACGCTTGAAGCGATGGGGCCGTTGCACGGTTATGGCATTGCACGGCGCATCGAACAGATCAGTGGCGGCCTGCTTTCTTTGAACTACGGCACCCTTTATCCGGCGCTTCTAAAACTCGAACAGGAGGGAGCGATCACATCCGAATGGGGAGCATCGGAAAAGAATCGCAAGGCCAGGTTCTACAGCCTCACTCGATCGGGTCACAAACTGCTCCAGCAAGAGGCGCGAGAGTGGGAGCAGGCCACCATCATCCTGGCCCGCTTTCTTGCACCGGCTCAGGAGGCGCAATGAAAACTTGGCGAGCCTTATGGAGACGTTTGGTTGGCACCTTCCGCATGCAAGAGGCAGAGCGGGAGTTCGCCGCCGAGCTTGAGAGTCATCTTGAGATGCATATCGAGGACAATCTCTGTTCTGGAATGGCCCCGGGCGAAGCTCGACGCCAGGCTCTCATTCGGCTGGGAGGGATGGAACAGACGCGGCAGTCCTACCGCGAGCAACGATCTCTTCCCTGGGTCGAGAATCTCTGGCACGATATCCGTTTTGGCCTGCGCATGCTAAGAAAGAGTCCGGTCTTCACTACGGTGGCGGTCCTTACCCTCGCGTTAGGTATTGGAGCCAATACAGCCATCTTTTCGATCGTGAACGGAGTTCTGCTCCATCCTCTTCCCTTTCCGCATGCCGAACAGCTCATCATTCTTCATGAGAGCAAGCCGAACTTCGAGTTCGGTGGCATCTCTTTTCCTAACTTCAAGGACTGGAGAAGAGAGAACCACTCCTTTTCCTCCATGTCGGTCTCGCATGGATACTACTTCAGCCTTACGGGGAAGGGTGAAGCCGAACTGGTCGATGGTCAATATATGACATCAGGTTTCTTTGAGACTCTGGGGATTAAGCCTCTTCTCGGTCGCACCTTTACGGAACAGGAAGAGATCCCCGGAGCTGCGCCCATTGCCCTGATCAGCGAAGGACTATGGAAGAGAAAGTTCGACGCGTCACCCAATGTGTTGAGCAAGGCCATCTCTCTCAATGGGAGATCGTATTCAATTATCGGAGTTATTCCTTCGAGCTTTCATCTCACGATCTGGGGCATGGCTAATCGTGACGTTTACGTTCCCATGGGGCAATGGAATGCCCCTGGGCTCCTGGCTCGGGATGCCGGCATGGGTCTTCGTGCGATTGCGAGACTCAAACCGGGTGTAAGCATCGAACAGGCCAAGGCTGACATGGCCCGAGTTTCCCAGAACCTCGCCAAAGCCTTTCCAGACGTCGACACCGGCATTGGTGCCAGTCTGGTTCCTATGAAGGAACAGATCGTAGGTGACGTTCGACCGTTTCTTTTGGTGATCATGGCAGCGGTAGGTCTTGTGCTAATGATTGCATGCGTTAACATCGCCAGCCTGCTCCTTGCACGTTCCACTACTCGTACGCAGGAGTTTGGGATTCGCGCGGCACTGGGAGCCAGTCGCACGCGCATGATCCGTCAACTGCTCACGGAGAGCCTCCTGCTATCTATCGCGTCTGGAGCACTTGGACTTGTCATTGCTATATGGGGAACTCACACTTGCCTCAGACTTCTTCCCCAAACGCTACCGAGAGCTGAAGAGATCGGACTCGACCTTCGGGTTCTCTTTTTCACCCTGGGCATCACGCTTCTTACCGGAACGCTCTTCGGCCTGTTGCCGGCGTTCAGAACATCTCGAACCGATCCTCACTCTGCACTCAAAGCAGGCGGCCGCGGATCGAGCGCAGCACGTCATCGAACGCAGAACATCTTTGTCATCTCCGAGATGGCAATTGCGTTGGTTCTCCTGATTGGTGCCGGTCTCATGATTCGTAGTCTTCAAGAGCTATGGAAGGTGGACCCTGGCTTCAACCCGCGAAATGTCCTGATATTTGGCTACACTCTTCCACCTTCCATGATCGGGGGAAACCCAACCGCAATACGGTCTGCCTTCCGTAACTTCGATGAACAGATTGCGGCTATTCCCGGAGTGACCGCCGTCTCACAGTCATGGTCCGCTCTCCCCATTGACAACGAAAATGATATCCAGTTCTGGCCGGACGGTCAGCCAAAGCCTGCTTCCACTAACGACATGAAAGGAACGCTCTCTTACAGCGTCGGACCGGACTATCTGAAGGTCATGGGAATCCCCCTGAAGCGCGGTAGATTCTTTACCTCACGCGACGACGAAAAGTCCCCTCTCGTTGGTGTTATCGATGAAGTCTTCGCGCAAAAATACTTCGCGGGACAGGACCCGATCGGAAAGCACATCATGCTCGCCGATGGCGATAAAAGGGTCGAGATTGTCGGCGTCGTTGGCCACGTCAAACAATGGGGACTCGACGCCGACGATACCAATCCATTGCGAGTGCAACTCTACACATCCTGGATGCAAACTCCGGATGATTTTGTGCGCCTCGCACCCTCCGGCATTCAAGCCGTGCTGCGGTATCAGGGCGATCTTACACAGGTCTTCAATGCCATCCGCCGCACCGTTGCACAGAACAGTCACGAGCAGATCTTCTATGATGTCCACACTATGCAGAGCAGCCTGTCGAGCTCTCTAGCTCAACGGCGTTTTGTCATGATCCTCCTCGGATCCTTCGCAGTCCTGTCTCTCCTGCTGGCCAGCATTGGCGTCTATGGGGTCATCGCCTATCTGATAGAACAACGCTTTCAGGAGATCGGAATCCGTCTCGCGCTCGGGGCCCAACGCACACACATCCTGGGTCTGATCTTGTGGCAGGGCATGCGACTAGCTTTGATCGGGATCGCAGTCGGGATCGCTGCTGGCCTTGTGCTGACCCGCACGATGGCCCAGATGCTTTATGGCATCAGCGCCACCGACCCTGGCACCTTTATCGGAGTTGCCGCTCTTCTCATGCTTGTCGTCGCAGCGGCTTGCTATATTCCCGCACGACGAGCTTCGCATGTCGATCCCATGCAAATCATCCACTCGCAATAATGACTCCGAGGATTCCATACTCTAGAGAAACCCAATGAGAGATTCTGCCATTGGCGGTGGGTAACACGTGTAAGCCCCCATCAGCAGGCTGACGCCAAGATATTTTTCGACAGTAAAATCAATTTCGCTAAGAAAGCACTCCGTCAAATTGCGTCACGGACCTCGCACGGGCAGCCCCTTATTGCAAACCGCAAAGTTTAACTTGGTGATGCTTCACCTTGCCTTCGCAAGAAAGTCCTGAAAACTCCCTCGACAGAAGTTTTTTTTCGATAATTTCCTTGCGACCACCGATCGCAAAGGCTTATGATGCCGCGCGTTACGATAACTCTTGCTCGGCGGTCATGAGGGCCAACATGGATCGTTTTTTTCTGATTCCCACTTGTGGGGAACCTGCGGCAGTTTTGCGCGCTAGAGCGCTTAGCCGATTATTTCTGTTTCTTATCTTGCTTACAGCCCTGCTGCTTCTCTTCACCAGCAATGTGGCGATCGCGCAGGACAGCACCGCAACGATTCTTGGAAACGTTACGGACCCTACGGGAGCAGAAGTGCCCAAGGCAGCAGTCGCTGTCACAAATCTGGAAACCAACGTCACAGTGAATACGATGACGACCGACTCTGGAGCTTATACAGTCCCGAATCTGAATCCCGGCAACTATTCAGTGGTAGTGAAGATGTCGGGCTTTCAGACAGCCAGCATCACGAACCTGACGGTCTCCGCCGGTGACCGCCGCCGTGCAGACGCGACATTAGTCGTCGGTGCCGCGAATGAAACTGTAGAAATCACCACGTCCGCGCCGGTGCTGCAGACGGATACGTCTTCGATCGGTAGCAATGTAAGCAACCGCGCAGTGCAGGATCTTCCGCTAAATGGGCGTAACTTCATCAACCTTGCGCAAATCATTCCGGGGGCCACAGAGGGCGCGCCGAACAGTATCAGCAGTGGCACACGTCCGGACGATCGCCGTCCGACGTCATCCGTGTCAATTAATGGGCAGTCCGAGGTGTTGAACGATCAGTTAGTAGACGGCCTGGACAACAATGAGCGTGTCATTGGGACCATCGGTGTGCGCCCGGCGATCGATTCCATCCAGGAAGTCCGCATCCTTACGAACTCTTTCTCGGCGGACGGCGGCCGCGCAGGCGGTGCGCTTATCAACGTCATCACCAAGAGCGGCACCAACAATTTCCATGGCTCCTTGTACGAGTTTTTCCGCAACGATAATCTGAATGCGTACGCCTACCAGTTCGGTGCGCACGCTGCGAAGCCTCGTCTACGTCAGAACCAGTTCGGTGGCAGTCTTGGCGGCCCTATCTTCAAGGGCAAGGCTTTTTTCTATGGTGACGCGGAGTTCTTTCGTCAAATCCGCGGAGGTTTGCCTACCTCACTAACAGTGCCGACTCTGTATCAACAGCAGCACCCAGGTGACTTTTCAGATGCAATTCCGGCCAGTGGTTGCGCTACCGTCGGCGCAAGTGTCTCCGATCCAACTCAGAGCCAGACGACCGGCTGCGTCTACGATCCTGATCCGACACATGTGACCGGTCTCAACGGCTACTCCGGTACTTCGCAGTATTTACGCACGCCTGTATCCGGCAATAAGATTCCGAACGGTTTTATCGATCCGGTCGGTCTTGCATACTTCAAGCTGTACCCTGCACCCAACACCGGTTCTAACCAATACGTTGGCGTCCGCAACAATGAGCAGTACTCCACGGTGTATGACGTGCGTGTGGACTATCACTTTAATGACAAGAATCTTCTGTTCGCGAAGTACATCATCAACGATGTGTACACAGTCTCGCCAGGTTCACTCCCCATCTCGAACGCAAACGGCTTCCCTATCGATCCACAGACCGGCAATGGCTTTGGCACCTCGCCACAGCTGGCGCGCAATGCCACGCTGAACTATACGCATACGTTCTCACCCAACCTGCTCATGAACCTGGGTGCAGCCTGGACGTATATCAACAATGCGTCCTATCCACTTAACTACCAACAGAACCCAAACACCAGGTTAGGGCAGCCAAACCTGAATGTCAGTACGCTGACGTCGGGCCTGGCTCTGGCGTTGCCTACGGGATTGACAGGCCTTGGCAATGGTTCGAATTTCGTGCCTTTGCAGGACAAAGACAATACCTATCAGGTGATGGGGCAGGTGATTTACAACCGCGGCAATCACTCCATGCGCGCGGGTGCAGCACTTATCCGCCGTATCGCGTTGAACATTCAGGACAATCAGGGCGAGGGTAGTTGGACTTTCCGGACCGGAGGCCCCGGCTTGCTCGAAGGAATCTTCTCGGCAGCGACACGCAACGTGAACCTCTTCCCACCGTACTACCAGACCTGGGAACCGAGCGTGTATCTACAAGATGACTGGCATGTCGCCTCAACCCTGACTCTGAATCTCGGTATCCGGTACGACGTCTATACACCCTTTACCGAGAAGAATAATCACATCTCCAATTTCGACCCGAGTTGCATCTGCATCCTGCAGGCTGGCCTTAACGGTGTGGGACGTACGGCCGGTGTGAAGACGGATTACACCAATGCCGCACCGCGCATCGGTTTTGCCTACACTCCAAAGCCAGGCCTGGTGCTGCGCGGTGGCTTTGGTCTGGCCTTCTTCGCCAGCAACTACCAGTCGCCCACAAATTTGAAGAACACACCGAACATCTCAATCTACGGTAACTGCTCGACCGTGCAAGCGGCAGCGGGTACCAGCGGCTGCAAACCGGCGTTTGCCCTGTTCCGACAAGGAATGCCTACCCCCAACCAGAATCCAAGCACTGTGGGTTCAGGCATCGTCGGTTCTATTCCAGCAACCATCGACAAGAACTTCGGATCGGGCTACCTCGAGCAGTTCAACTTGACGGTGCAGAAAGACTTCAAAGGCAACGTCCTCACGGTGTCATACGTGGGTGGGTTGGGCCGAAGGCTTTCAACCGGCTTTGACATCAACCGCGCTCCTCTGAACACCAGTGGTAGCCAGACACTACGACGGTTCTATACGCAATTGCCGAACGTGACGACAATCACGCAGACCTTAAGCGCTGGTGCTTCTTCGTACCATTCGTTGCAGGCGAGTTTTGAGCGCCGCTTCTCGAACGGCTTGGGCTTCAATGTGAACACCACGTGGGGTCACCTACTCGACAACGCTCCGAACATCAATGGTCAGAGCGGCAACGGCGTGGGCCAAATCTTGGCCAACCAAAACTACGCCGATTACGGCAATGGAGATCTGGATATCCGGAACCGCGTAGTGGTAACAGGCAACTACAACCTGCCCTTTGGCAAAGGAACGAATGGAATTCGTAATGCGCTAACTGCGGGCTGGCACCTGAACGTATTGAATCTGTGGTCGACGGGCCTTCCGTTCACCGTGTTGAATGCTTCGAACATCAGCAATACCAGTCCAGGCGGATCGGCAGATCGCCTGAATGTGCTCAGCGATCCCTTCAAGAATGTGCGGCGAGTATCGAATAATCCGCAGTTCTTCAACGGCAACACCGATCCGTCAAAGGGACCTGTCGCCTTTGCACCGCAGGCGTCCGGCACACTGGGCAATGAGAGTCGCAATCCTTATCACGGACCGCACTTCCGTCATTGGGACATGTCGGTGTTCAAGGAGTTTAATGTGTACCGTGAGACTAGGCTGCAGTTTCGAGCCGAAGCATTCAACGTAGCCAACCAGGCTAGCTTCTCGAACCCCGCAACTGGCGTGACCACACCGTCCACATTTGGTTCAATCACCTCCACTCTTCCGTCATACCAGCCACGTCTCGTCCAGCTCGCACTCAAGTACGAGTTCTAGATAAGGAACTATTGACGAGAATTCACTAGATTCCTGAAATACAGCCTACGCGTACGAATACGGTGGGGAAACACTGCGTGCTTGCGTCTATTCACAACAAAAGGACACTCTTTACTACAAGGAACTTCTTACTGGGCTAACCCATCGGTGGAAAACAGCCTCTCACCACAGCAGCTTGCGTTCAGTGCTTGCTGGAATGGTCGTGGTTTGGATAAACATAGGTCTCGAAGAAAATGGGGAGCGCTCCCGCACGCGCCTTCCATTATTCTTATCGCTCATTCAGGAAGCTCAAGGAGATTGACTATGAGGCTTACAACGCCGTCAGTAACGCGACGTTCTGTTCTTGCATCGCTCGCAGGGTGCGGCGGTTACGCGCTTGGCCAAAGTTACCTTCCAGGCATTCCCAATATCGGAGTAAAAGGCGAGAACAATCCGCAACGCACCGAATGCGGAGTCGGCGCACTTATGCCCTGGGCTGATGGCCTCTACGCCGTTACCTATAATTCCAGCGGCAAGACCACAGGCAACGGACTCGGGCTGTATCGTATTGACGACTCCCTCAAAATTGAGGGGCTTGACATGCCAAATGGTGTTTACGCCAACCGCTATATCCATCATGCGTCCAACCAGTGCATCATCGGACCGTACATCATTGATGCGGGAGGCAAATGGCGACGAATCGAAGGACTCGTGGAACATCGCCTGACCTCAACAATGCCACACCTGACTGACCCCCAGAACCGCGTTTACTTTCAGACCATGGAAGGCTTTTTCTTCGAGATGGACATCGGAGATTTGAAACCGCGCCTACTCTTTAATCTTTCAGAGATCATGAAGATTACGGAGCAGCCCCATTTCAAAGGGGGATTCACAGCCCAGAATCGCGTCGTAGTTACGAACAATGGCTTCTTCAAGTATGGCCAAAATCAAGCAGGATTGTTTGAGTGGGAGGGGGGAAAGACGTGGCGGCGCATCTCAGATAAACCCCATATGGATGTCGCAGCACGGCAGAATATGGGAAGTGTCATGTTTTGCAGCGGGTGGGATGAGAAGTCTGTCCTCTTCCGCGCACTCGTCGAAGGGCAATGGCAGTTATATCGTCTGCCGAAACCGTCGCATGCATTCGAGCAGGGATGGCAGACCGAGTGGATGCGCATTCGTGAAATCGAGACGGAGCATTACATGATGGACATTCAAGGGATGTTCTACGAGTTACAGCCCATCGCCTTTGAGGGTCATATCTGGGGCGTGAAGCCTGTCTGCCAACACCTTCGCACGATTCCCGATTATTGCAGCTTCCGCGGTATGCTGGCCCTCGGTGGAAATGAAACCTCTCCCAATGGCGACAACAACGCCGTGGCCGGCCAGCCACAGAGCGGCATTTGGTTTGGCAAATCAGACGATCTGTGGTCCTGGGGCCGCCCGCAGGGGTGGGGAGGTCCGTGGCGTGAAGAGATAGTCACCGCCGGCGCGCCTTCCGACCCGTTTCTCTTTCTGAACTTCGAGCACAAAATGTTGCACCTTCTTTCGGAGAAGAGCACAACCGTAGACATTGAGATCGACTTCCTCGGGAATGGCACCTGGGTGAAATACGAGACAGTGAAGCTTATTGGCGGGCAATACCATCCAGTCATCTTTCAGGATGGATTCAGCGCACAGTGGATTCGTTTGATTCCGGGCGCCTCTTGCAAAATGACAGCCGAGTTCATGTTTACTTGATTAGCCGGATCTCGAGTCAACTAGCATTAAGGCAATAAGATCGAGAGAGAATATCCTTTACAAGGCTCTCGTCCAAAAGGGAAACCTGATCATGTCTGCCCCCAAACTATCTGATATTGCCAAGCGTGCCGGCGTCTCCGTTGCGGCAGTATCGATCGCTCTGAATAATAAAGAAACCACCCGCGTCAGCCCGGCCAAGCGCGAGCTGATTCGCAAGATCGCCCACGATCTAGGCTACTCTCCCAACGAGTTGGCCAAAGCATTAGCCGAGCGTCGGACCCGGCTCCTCGGCCTGATGGTTCCCATGAAGGATCCGATCTTCTTCAATCAATTCATTGCGCAGGCTCTCTCCGGAATTCAGGCCACCGTTATGCGCCGCGGATATAACTTGCTCATCTATTCCCCCTCAGGTCGACCGGGCAGAGCCACGCGCGATCAGATCCTCGAGAGCCGCTTCGCCGACGGTCTAATCTTCATCAACACGCGCTCCTGCACGGCGCGCGACATCAACGACACCATTCACGAGCTTGATACTGCCAAAATCCCCTTTACGATGATTAACTCCTATTACGGCAGGGCTGCAATCAATTATGTCGGCGTCGATGATACGGCGCTCGCCGAGGCCGCTGTACGATATCTCGTCGAACGCGGTCATAGAAAGATAGCCTTTCTCAGCGGAGCGGCAACTCTACCCACTCACATTCATCTATTGCACGGCTTGCGGCGAGGAATGGCGGCAGCGGGGCTTCAGTTGAAGCCGGAATATATCGGATGCAGCAACTACGATCCAACCGAAGCGTTCACCATTCTCGATAGCTGGTTCGCGCGACGCAAAGAGCGTCCCACGGCAGTCTTTACCGCTGATGACTCGTTGCTTGTGCATATGTACGACTACGTTGAAGCCCGTCAGCTGAGTGTTCCCGACGATGTAGCAATCCTGACCCGCGCGAACTCGGCAAATGCAGGGGGTCTTAGACCACGTCCTACCGCCTTCTTTGTTCCCACCTTTGAGATGGGACGACTTGCGGCCGACATGCTGATTCACTCGATAGAAAGGCCGGAACAGGAGCGGCAGCGGGTTCTGTTGCCCTTCACCTTTGCCGAAGGCCGAACCACATAGAGATCAGAGAGTTTCCTGCAGTCTGCAAACACCTGTCCCAATGCTGCAGAATCTATCTGCTACCAATTTTTCAACAACTCTTCAGACAACTGACTTCGATAGATCGTGCCGTTTTCGCTGACATCCGGGAACTCCTCTTCGCCTTTGAAGGCGCCGCCTTATAGAAATTACTTGACAATGCTAAAGGCCCGAATCTACTCTCCCGGCTGACGTTAAACGATTAACTTTGCTGGAGCCAAATTATGAACCCCCTACTCCTCTCCCGTTCACGCCGACCGTCTTGTTTGCCTTCTGGAGATATCGATCGCTTTGTGGTCCACACACAACGCCCTCTTGCTTGCAAGCTACCCATCGATCGCAAACATTAGCCTGCTTTCTGCACAGCAAGCACCTGCTATTTATCGAAAACGTAACTGCCACAGTCAGGAGACGGCATGTTCAACACTTTGAGGCATGGCCAAAGACATTGGAAGACTGCACTCATGGATGTACTTTGCCTGTTTGCTCTTTCCCTTTCAGGCATGCTTCCGCTGAACGCCCAGCAGGGCACAGGCAATATCATTGGCACGGTAAAGGATGCCACCGGCGCCACCGTTCAAGGCGCAACCGTCAACATCGAAAACCTCGACACGCATAACGTGTTCACCCTCACTACCAACGATGTCGGCTTCTACAACTCGCCGCCGCTGCTGCTCGGCAGCAATTATCGCGTAACGGTTATCCAGCAGGGCTTCCAGACCTCGATCACCAATGGCGTCACGGTCACCGTCGGCACGCGCGTCGAGGTCGACGTCCAGCTCTCTGTTGGCGGAACCACGGAGACCGTCCAGGTAGACGCCTCGCAGGCCGTACTCGACACCACTTCGGCAACGCTTGGCGCCGTCGTCGGCGAAAAATCCATTCAGGAGCTTCCCCTCAACGGACGCAACACCATCGCCCTCACCACGCTCACCCCTGGCGTTCGCGTCAACGCCACTGTCGGCCAGTCCGGCTTCGCCAACCGAGGTACCAACCTTTCAGCGATCTCCATCAACGGTTCACCCACCGGATCAAACTCCTACATCCTCGACGGCCAAAGCAATCTCTCCACCACCACCGGCGAAATCGCCGTCAATCCCAACACCGACTCCATCCAGGAGTTCAAAGTACAGAGCGGCGTCTTCTCTGCGCAGTACGGTTTCACCCTCGGCGGTGTCGTCAATCTGGTCAGCCGCTCCGGAACGAACGAGTTCCACGGCTCCGTCTACGAGTTTCTCCGCAACGATATCTTCAACGCGCGCAACTATTTTGCTCGTCCCCCGCTCACCAAACCTGTACTGCGCTACAACCAGTTCGGCGGAGCCGTCGGCGGCCCCATCATCCACAACCGCGCCTACTTCTTTGCCAATTACGAGTCGTACCGCTTTATCCAATCCAACCCTCAATACTTATCCGTGCCCACTGCAGCACAGCGCACGGGCGATTTCTCCGGCCTCGCGGACGCCAGCGGCAACAAGATCCAGCTCTACAACCCGTATACGACCACCGTCGTCGGCAACACCGCCACCCGCCAACCCTACGCCAATAACAAGGTCACGAATCTCGATCCCGTCGCGCTTGCCTACCAGGACAATTTTTACCCACTTCCCAACACCACGCCAAGCAATCCCTACACCAACACGAACAACTTCCTCTTCCTGAACCGCGGCATCAGCAACATGTACAACGCCCTCGGCCGCGTCGATTACCGTCTTACCGACAAAGACACCATCTTCGCCCGCTACGCGTACTACAACAACTTCACCAACGGCGGTACTGGCGGCGGGACCTATTACCCGGATCCCACTGTCGCTAACCGTTATGACACGTACATTGCCAAAGAGCTCCTCGTCGGCGATACCCACACCTTCTCGTCCACGCTCATTAACGATCTCCGCATCTCCGTTGAGCGCCAGGAGTTTCCCTTCCAGGCCGTCAGTGCGGGTGGCGACTGGCCGCAGAAGCTCGGCCTTCCCAGTAACGTGCCCAATTTTGCGCTGCCGACTGTCGGCAACGGTCTACCTGCCTCAGTCCAGACCATCGGCCTTCGCACCTACACGCTTCCGCAGATCACAGACACTCTCACCAAGGTCATCAAGCGGCACACGCTGACCATGGGAACCGACCTGCGCTACAACATCGGCTCAAACCTGCAGCGCAATACGCCTTCGGGAAACTTCAGCTTCGCTGCCGGACTAACCTCTGATCCTTCGGGCGCAGCGGCTCCCGCCGGCTTCGTCAACTCCGGCTACTCCTACGCCACCTTCCTCGCAGGAGCCGTCAGCACGGCAAGCATCGCCACCAACACCGGCGAGACTGATCGCGGAATCAGCACCTCCTTCTTTCTTCAGGACGACTGGCAGGTCTCCGAGCGCCTCACTCTCAACCTCGGCCTGCGTTACGACTTCCAGCAGCAGCCCTTCGAGCAGAACAACGGTTACAGCAACTTCAATCCCAACCTGTCTTCCGGTGGCTTCACTGGCATCATGCAGTACGCCGATACCGGCGGTGTCGGGCGCAACTTTGTCCCTGACAGCTTCACCGATTTCGGTCCCCGCATCGGCTTTGCCTACAAAGCAACCGCCGACGGCAAGACCGTCCTTCGCGGCGGCTTCGGAATCTACTACCCGCTCTTTTTCAACTCCATCTATACCGGCCAGACCAACGGCTTCTCCTCCACCAACACCGCCTACAACCCCGCCGGCAACGATAACCGGCTCGTCGCCTTCCAGTTCAGGAACGGCTTCCCCACCGATCCGCTGCAGCCCATCGGTGCCGCCTACGGTCCGCTCGGCTTCCTCGGTCAATCGCCGGGTTACCAGGACCCCAACCGCTGGAAGTCCCCCATGTCGCAGCAGTACACCCTCAGCATTCAGCGGGAAATCCCCTACTCCATCGTGGTGCAGGCAGCCTACGTCGGCAATCATGGCGTGCATCTTCCTGCCGGTGGCTACAACGCGAACATGCTCGATCCGAAATACTTCGGTCTAGGCCGCATCGCGTTGCAGCAGTCGGTTCCAAATCCCTATGCGGGCAAGTTCTCCGGCTCTCTCGGCGGAGCCACCATCACCCGCCAGCAGTCCCTTCTTCCCTACCCTTACTACAGCTCCGTCAACATCTATAATCCGCATGACGGCAATCTTCAGTCGCATGCCCTGCAGCTTTCTGCGCAGCGACAGGCACGCAACGGAGTCATCCTCCTCTTCGGCTACACCATGAGCAAGCTGCTCGACGACAGCGTCGCTTCGCCGCTCGCTTACCTCAACGGACTCGCCGCCAACAATGGCTATCAGAACGTCTACAACCGTCGCGCCGAATATTCGCTCGATCCCGCCGATGTCTCGCAGCGCGCCACGGTCAGTACCCTCTACAATCTGCCCTTCGGTCGCAACCAAAAGTTCTCCTCCGGCAATGCCTGGGTCAACCGCGCCATCGGCGGCTTCCAATTCAATCTCATCGGTGTCTTCCAGACCGGCACGCCGCTCACCATTACTGGAGCTAATTCTCAGTCTGGCGCCGCAACCCGTCCCAACTTCGTACCCGGCCAATCGGCCAAACTCTCCAAACAGACACCCCTGAAGTGGTTCAATACAGCCGCGTTCCAGAATCCCTCGGATTACACCTTCGGCAATGTGCCCCGCACACTCGCCAATGTCAGAGGCCCGGGAACTCAGAACTTTGACTTCTCGATCTTCAAGACAACCGAGATCACAGAACGCTGGAAGATCCAGTTGCGGGCCGAAGCGTTCAATGTTCTCAATCACGCCAACTTCGGCCTTCCTAATACCTCCTTCACTGCCGCTTCAAACCCTGTAGTCAACGGCAACGGAGTTGGAGGTGGCAGTAACACCAACGGCTCCTTCGGAACCATCACTACCGCAGCCGACGGACGCTCGTTGCAGCTTGCCGCTAAGCTTATGTTCTAACCATTCGTTCCATTGATGGAGGGCAGAGCCTCTACTCTGCCCTTCTTCCGTCTCTTGATTCACTTCTCTACACTGAGGACTCATTATGAAGAAGTTGCGCGGCGCCGCATTGCTGGCTCTCATCCTCCCTGCCATCATCGCTCTCCCAGCCGGGGCCGCCGAACACATCAGCCTCGACGGCCCCGGCTGGGCCTTCAAGACCACGCTCGACGACAAGGCGCAACCCATCACCGTTCCGCACTCCTGGCCTGCAACCGAGCAATACCGGCGTTACATCGGCCACGCCCTCTACGAGCGCAACTTTGACTCCCCCACGCTGCGCCCTGGCCAGGTCGCGCGACTCCACTTCGACGCTGTCTACGACGTTGCCCATGTCTGGCTTAACGGCAAACTGATCGGCTCCCACGAGGGCGGCTACACGCCCTTCGAGTTCGACATCACCGGACTCCTTAAGTCCGGCGCCAACCACCTTCTGCTTGAAGTTGACAACACGCCCACCCTCACCTCCATCCCCGCGCTAGCTGCCGGTGTCCCGTCAACCGATCATCCCGGCCCCTACGGCACCGCAAACCGCATCACCATCGTCGGTTGGATGCCCTACGGCGGCATCGTTCGACCTACCAGTATCGTCATCACCGACGCCGTCTATCTGCACAACATGAAGATCGACGCCAAACCCGATCTCAAAACCGGCGCCGCCACTATCCATCTCAAAGCTTGGCTGCATAATGGCGGTTCCGCTGCGGCATCCGCGACAGTGCAGGGCGAAATCGCCACTCTTCCTTTGCGCCTCAAACCCACCCGCATCGACGCCAATGGCGACGCCGAGGTCGCCTGGACGGGTACCCTGCGCAACGCCCACCTCTGGAGCACCAGCGACCCCTTCCTCTACACCGCGAAGATCTCTGTGCCTGGTGATGAGCTCACAGCCAACGTCGGCGTTCGCGATATCCGCGTTGTTGGCACTCAGCTACAACTCAACGGTAAGGTTGTCCATCTCTACGGCGCCAATCGAGTTGGCGAAGATCCCAAAGAGGGTTTGCGCGAATCCGACGCCATCCTCGAGCGCGATCTGAGCGATATGCTCGCAGACAACATGCGCATGATGCGCATCGCTCACTATCCCCAGCCGCCCTACTTGCTCGACTTCGCCGACAGGCACGGCATGCTCATCATTCCTGAAGCCGGCAACTGGAACATGAGCGCCTGGCAGATGTCCGACCCCGGAATCCGTGCCACCTTCCAAAAACAGATGAAAGAGATGATGGAGCAGGACTGGAACCACCCCTCCGTCATCGCATGGAGCGTCGGCAACGAGTACGAGTCCTACACGAAGGAAGGCGGCGACTGGACCCGCGACATGCGCGGCTATACCCTGTCGCTCGACTCCACACGCCTTATCACCTTCGCCTCACGGTACACCGGCGACCCCGCTGTCAAGACCGGCGCCGACGAGGCCAGCCAGTACTCCGACTTCGTCTCGATCAACGTCTACGGGGGCTACGCCAAACGCTTTGACCACGCTCACCAGCTCTATCCCAACAAGCCGATCTTCGTAACCGAGTTCGGCAAGATGGGCGAGCCCAGCCTCCACGATCCCGAACGCATCAAGGACATCACCGATGCCGTCACAGCGATGAAGGAACGCCCCTATATGATCGGCGGCTCTCTCTGGACCTGGAACGACTACCGTTCTCTCATTCGCGGAACCCCGGCGAACGGTATCCGCTCCTGGGGAGTTGTTAATATCGACCGCGAACGGCGCGACAGCTGGAAGGTCGTACAGAAACTTTTCGAGACGGATCTGCCATAAGCCTGCAATTAGGCTGCAGAGACAGGTGTCGCATGCTTCATTGCCGACCGTCCCTGCGAAAACACCGGCCACAATAGCGAGATCGCAATCGGATGCAGCACAGCCATTAGGAAGAACACCGGCGTGTATCCGCCATGCGTCACCAGATATCCCACAACCTCGCTCGATAGCATCCCGCCGAAGCCGCTGCCCATCGCAATCAGCCCTGCTGCCTTGCCCACCTGATCCGCGGGATAAAGTTCAATGATTGTCGCTGTCAATGTCACCAGCCACGCCATGTGAGCCATCGCAACAATCGAAGCCAGCAACACCGACAGAGCATAATGAG
The DNA here is from genome assembly GCF_059115365.1 of Edaphobacter sp. FHG110511_03. Taxonomy (NCBI): domain Bacteria; kingdom Pseudomonadati; phylum Acidobacteriota; class Terriglobia; order Terriglobales; family Acidobacteriaceae; genus Edaphobacter; species Edaphobacter sp. FHG110511_03. The sequence continues at coordinate 569,562 of NZ_JBZYWL010000002.1, forward strand.
GAACCAGAGCCGCTAGAGGGCTCAACGGCACCAAGGCAGCGGCGCATAGCATCGTCCAGCGATACGCGACGCCAACCCGCATTCCTCCACGAATCAATCGCCGCGACAGCAGACCTCCGGCAACCGTGCCCACTCCCGCTCCCAGATAAACCACCCAGCCAATCTTCGCCAGCTGCGACATCGGCAGATGCCGCGCGCTGCCAAGATACTTAGGGAACCAGAACAGAAAGAAGTACCACACCGGATCGGTGAGGCTGCGCGCGATCAACAGCCTCCACGTAGAAGACCGGCTCAGCACCTCGCGCGTGTTCGCGGCGGCCGCTTCAGTCCTTGTCGTCGCCCTGCCTCGGTCTTTGCGATAGCACCAGAACCACAGCGGGATCCACAACAGCCCGGCCATGCCATCCAGCAGAAAGATCGATCGCCATGGAAGATGCGTTGTGACGGCCACGATCACCGGTAGCGCAATAATCGCTCCCGCCGTGGCACCCATCGTGTATATGCCGATCGCCAGGCCGCGCTGCTTGTCATCAAATCTCTCCCCCACTGCCTTCGGAGCGGCAACCCACAACCCCGGCTCGCCCAACCCCAGGCAAAACCGCGCAACCGCCAGCATCCATACTGAAGACGCAAACGCCGTCGCCGCCTCCGCCAGCGACCACCACCCCACAAACAGCGCCATCGAACGTCTGGTTCCTAACCAGTCTGAGATAAATCCCGAGATGCCGTAAGCGATCGCCGAAGCAAACAGAAATAGGCTGACTATGTGCGCGTAACCTTCATCGCCCAGCTGCAACTCCGCTTGTACCTTTGGAGCAACAACCGAAAGACTTTGTCTGTCGAAGTAATTGATCAGCGCAACAGCGAACAGTAGAGCAATTACCACCCACTGATGCCTGGAGAGCTTTCCCTCGCAATCGTTCATTGTGCTCCCCTAGTAACAGCGCATTTCAAAGATCGCCGGCAACGCAGGCCCACGCCCCAGAATCGTCACGGAAAGCTCCTTTGTCTCCAGCGGCGCATCCAGCCGGAGCTTCCAGCGCGTCTGATGATTCTCCACCACCTGCGCCACCCTGCCTTTTGCCCCCGCACACACCTCAAACTCCGTCACGCAGGCAGGCATCACCCGTTCGGGATGCCCCATCAATACCGACTCCATCGGATGATCGAAGTCCGTATCGAAGCTAATCTCGATCTCCGTGATCGTCTGCGGCACGGCCCACTCCAACCGAAGCTTCGGCCGTTTGTCCTCTCGCGAAGGAATCCACGCATTGACTCCACACCACGGACGAGTCACACCGTTTATTACATTCGATGGCGCAAACATCTTCAGCGACGGCGCAATCGTCGCCGCAAGATTTCTCGCCATCGGCCTCCGATCCGGTAGCCAGTAGGCAAACGTATCGATTCCCGAGCCCTCCGGCGGTGTCTGCACCAGGCTCTTTGCCACGGCCTTGTTCATCTTCTGCGCAACAGTTAGCACCCCCGTCACCTGCTCATCGCTGAGCGCAACCTGAACCCCCTCCACCTGTTGCAGCATGAAAAATAGATGCGCTTCTTCTTCCATCAAAATGTCGAAGTCAAGCAAAACCTGCTGAGACCCCTCGACGAGCCTTGTAATCTTCTCCGCCAACTTTACATCAGGAGTCGTATTACCTTTACGGCTCGAACCCCAAAGCTCCGCTCGCACCGTCGCAGCAGTATCGCTCACGAGTGTCACCGTTACCGCAGGCACGCGGCCGGCGGCAATCGGCAGCAACAACGCAACCGGCTTATCCAACGCAGTGAATTCGCCTGATGGTTTCAATTCATCAAGCTCTAGTGTGCTGGTTGCGTCGATCTTCGCCGACCGGGCTTTATCCGCACCATCCTCTCCGTACAGGCCAGGAATGAACTGCCCTGCACGCAACAAGCGCTGTTGCAGCTCTCGCATTGTGTTCGGCGTTACCAGATCGCGCGGCATCAGTCTCGTTTCGCGACACATCGCTGCAGCCATACCCACAACCTGACCGTTGTGCGCGCACGTCGCCATCACACGCGTCGAACCAAACGCGATATGCGACGCCGAGATCAACCGGCCCGTCAGAAATAGATTTGGGACATTGCGGCTATACATTACCCTGTACAGTATTTGGTACACGCCTTTGCTGTGCCACTGCGTGCAGCCCGGCTGCGTACTATACACGCCGTCCGAAGGATGCAGATCGATCGCCCATCCCCCGAAACTCACAGCATCCTCATGCTGTCTCTGTTCCACGATATCCTGCTGCGTCAGCATTACGTCGCCTTCAAAGCGCCTGCTCTCCCGCTTACCGGGAATCGTTCCCATCCACTCCAATGTGAGCGTCTCGGCTTCAGGAAACTCACCGGAATTCTTGATGTAGTTCCACACACCGTAGGCGACCTTCCATAGCTCCCACTTGATCTCCTCGGTCTCATATACCGTGTCTTTCGCGCCGCCATACTCCAACCACCACAACCTACAGCCTGAGTCCGTCACGCGTAGTTCGCGAAACCGGGGAATCTCCGTAATGTCCTTCAAGGCAAATGAGGGCGGCACATACTTCACCGGCCTGCCGGTATCGCGTGAATAAAAGTAGAGCGAGTGCCCCAACAGAGAATGCTGCTCCGTCTCCGGCGCTAGCATCTCTCCAAACTCTTCGCGCGCTTCTGCACCAATACGAAACGCAGCACCTGAGAGAAAACCGAGAAGCCCGTCCCCCGTCGCATCGCAGAACAGTGGTGCAATGATTTTGTAGCGCGTCTGGTTCTGGCTGCAATAGGCTGACGCGCTCGTAATGGCGCCGCCCTCGCCTGTCTCCAACTCATATACCGCCGTGTTCAGCAGAAGCTTGATCCGCTCTTCGCGTAGCACGAACTCCAGCACGATCGAATCGAGAATGACCGCATTGCCTTCAGGGTTGCGCCACACGTTCTCGACCAGCAGCTCGTCGATCACACCTCCCTCGCGCGCCCAGCGATTATTGTTGCCCATATGCGAGGTCGCGCCCAGCACCCACAACCGCACTTCGCTCGAAGCATTTCCACCCAACACCGGCCGGTCCTGGACAAGCACGACATGGATGCCTGCGCGAGCCGCTGTAATCGCGCAGCAGACTCCAGAAAGTCCGCCTCCTGCCACAACCAGATCCGCGTCAAGACTTTCCTGCCGGAGGTCGCGAGGAACAGGGGGGGCCTTAACCGCTGAGTTCCCGTTATCTCTCATCGCGGTGTGATTCCTCGATCCCTACTCGGTTGTCCTCAAGATCAACGCAAAGAAGCATCAGCTCACCTTCCGGAATTAATGCTTGCCAATAGAACAAGCGAAAGAGTACATGTTAACCGCTAAACTTGTCCAGAAATTGACGATCCCGAATCCAGCATCCCCCTTCGCTGTACGAACCGAAAGGATATAGCGTTTTGTCGAAAAGAGCGATCCTTGCCACTGCCTTACTTCTATCTAGCAGCAGTCTTTTTCCCTTCGCCTATGCTCAGGACATTCATCTTGGAAGCTCCAGCCTCACCTTCGTCTCACAAGGCAAGGAGTTGCGCTACGGTTTCAACGTTGACGGCAAGTCAGTCGTCTCACCAGACGCGAAGGCTGGCATTTTCATCGGCGGCAAACCCATCACACTCATCGGCACATCACACTGCACGGTATCCCCATGCATTCTTAGCGCAACCGCCGCAGACGGAATGCCCCTTCGCATCGCCATCACGCTGGCTGCCCACCACGCCACGTTGACGCTCTCTTCCACCAAGATCCTCGGCGATATTCGCTTCGTCACCGGTGGTGCCGCACCCGCCTACGGTCTTGCCGACCACGCCGTCGAGCAAGCCCACTTCTCCACCCTCGCCAATAAGCAGTACAACACCGACGTTACCGGCTTCGTCAACGACGCCTTCCTCTCCGGCCAGGGAATCGCCCGACTCGTCAGCAACTTCATCATCTATCCCAAACAGCGCTTCGCCGTCCTGCTCATCGACCCACATCGGAAAGTCGTTCACACCTCCGGCGAACAGATTACCCAGGGTGTCCAGAATCTCAATGGCAGGGTTACCATCCACTACTTCTTCGGCGACCCGCACCAGATCTACAAGCAATATCTCGATACCCGCAACACCTCCGGCTACAAGGTCATCATGCCCAAGTACGAAGCCTTCGGCGTCGGCTGGGAGGCCTTCGGTGCTCTTGGCTGGGAGACTAATCAAAAGACCGACACTGACTCGATCGATCACTACCTCAAGCTCGGCTACCCGCTCAAATGGGTCGTCATCGGCTCTGGCTTCTGGCCAACCAAGCCTGATTCCATGCACGAGACCACCAGCTTCGGCCTCTGGGACCACGATAAGTACCCTGACCCCAAGGGCATGATCTCTCACTTCCGCGGTGAAGACCTCACCGTCATGCTCGGGCTGCGCATCACCTTCATCACCACAGGCCCCTACTCCGACGAAGGCGTTGCCAAGAGTTATTTTCTCAAAGATGCATCCGGCAACGCGCAGTCCTTCACCGGCGGCTGGCCCAAGATGCCCTACTACCTACTCGACGCGCACAACCCCGCCGCCCTCAACTGGTACATGGCCCTAGTCAAGAAATGGCAGGGCTACGGCATCTCCGGCTGGAAGGAAGACTTCTACGGGTACGGCAAGTGGGATCTGCGCGACGACAAGGTCGATCCAACCAACGATCGCCTAATGGCGCATAAGCAGCTCATCATCGAGCGCAACGGCTACCTTTCCTCCAATGGCGACCTGCATCGCATCAACGACTTCAACTACAACCAGGATCAGGATCGCGGCCCCGTCAACGCGCTCGCCTTCGCTTACTCCGGCTTTCCGCTCGTCTACCCCGACATCGTCGGAGGCACCTTCGGGGAGAATCACTTCTCCACCAACCGCACGTCGCGTATGGAGACCTACATGCAGCGCAACGCCATGTGGGCCGCGCTCCACAGCAGCATGGGCATGGGCGAGCCTCCATGGTCCTTCAGCGCACCCACGGCTGCCATCATGCTCAAGTCCGCAAAGCTCCACGAGCGCATCGCGCCATATCTTTTTTCCAATGCGCGTCGCTTTTATAGCGACGGTTACCCCTGGACCATGACGCCGCTACCCATCGCCTTCCCTGACGACGCCAACGTCTACGGCCGCGAAAACGCCACTGCGCGTGGCTACGAGTGGCTCATCGGCGATAGCATGTTGGCCACACCGCTCTACGGCAACGATTACGAGTCCGCACATGTGCGCAACATCTATTTGCCAGATGGCAACTGGATGGACTTTGACACAGGAAAGATCTATGCTGGCCACCGGACGCTCCAAAACTTCGCTCTGCCCACCGACAAAACGCCTCTTTTTATCGGTGGCTCCGGCGTTACACTCGAGCAGCAGCAGGGCAAGCTCTACCTGTGCGTCTATCCAGTGGCAAAATCCTCTACCGCAGAGCTCACATTGCCTGCGAGCACAATGCCTATCACCGTTAATGTCGACAACATCGAAATAGGCAGCGATCCGTCATCCCTCATCGTCAAAAACAAGGCCGGTAAAACCGTCGCCGTCACAACACTTGGACACGCCATCGCCTTCGAACCTAAGGCAGGTCAGATCTACAAAGTGACGAGCAGGCGCTAGTCAGAGGGACTTGAAGATATATCATTCTCAAGTCCGCGTCTCTCAGATGCGGTCAGGAGGATCATGATCCATAAACCGGGTATCGTCTACGCCACCACAACCGATGGCATCGAGCTTCCCATCATCGACATTACGCATCCCGAGTTCGCCCTCCCCGATGACCCTGCCTCTATCGCGGCAATCACTGCAGATTACAAGACCACCGAGGAGAAGCAGGCAAAAACGCCCGTCTTCGTCCGCCGCCTCTTCATGAAGCTCGGCAGCCGTCGCTCGGAACTGCTTCGCGCACTCCTCGAGCCTGCCGGTTCCTTCCTCGGCGGCCTCACCACCTATATCATGAAGCTCGGCCCTACCAATCTGCCAGACGGTTTCAACTCCCCCATTGACCAGCGCATCGTCGGCTCACCACACGCACGCTTCGTGCGTCTCCGCCTGCAGCACGTCGCTAGAATGCTCGCTGACGGCATCGAGCCGCTGCTTGCCGAAACCATCGACGCTCCGCTTCACTTTATCGACATCGGCGGCGGCCCCGCCATGGACAGCATCAACGCTCTGTTGCTGCTCAAAAAACACGCTCCAAACCTTCTCGCTCGTCCCATCCATATCCATGTCAGCGATCTCGACGCCAAAGGGCCGGCCTTCGGAGCGAATGCCCTTCGGGCGCTGCTCGCCAGTGGAGCCCCTCTCGCAGGACTCAACATTACCTTCGACACCAGGTCCTACAACTGGAACGACGCCACGGAGCTCGACTCTCTCCTCGACACCATTCAAGCCAATGCGATCATCGCCGCTTCCTCCGAGGGCGCGCTCTTTGAGTACGGCACCGACGAGGCCATCGTCGCCAACCTCAGCGTCCTACACTCCCGTGCCAGACTTGTAGTCGGCTCCGTCACCAGCGATCAGCCAATCCGACGTGAACAGATCAAGGCAACGCGGTTCCATCTCATCCCACGCGGCCTCGCAGGCTTCAGACCTCTCGCCGAACAGACAGGCTACACGATTGCACGCTTCGAAACGACGCCGCTGAGCGACCAGGTCCTGTTGCTTCCGTAGCCAGGCAGACGACCGAGATCTCAATCTGACACGAGAGCTTCAGTCGATCGAACGGCTTGGCTGTCGTTCGCTTTTGGGCTTCGGACCCGTCGGAGGCGGTGCAGATAGAGATAGATCACCGGAGTTACATAAAGAGTAACCGTCTGTGAAAGCAAAAGGCCACCGCCAACCGCGATACCGAGCGGGCGGCGCGCTTCACCGCCGATGCCCTGGCCTAACGCGATGGGGGCCGCGCCCAGCAACGCTGCCATCGTCGTCATCATGATGGGCCGGAAGCGCTGGAGGCAACCTTGGTAAATAGCCTGCTCGGGCGTCATCGCTTGGTTGCGCTCGGCGTCAATGGCGAAATCGACGATCATGATGGCATTTTTTTTGACAATGCCGATGAGCAGGATGATACCCAGGAACGAGTAGAGGTTGAGATCCTGTTTGAACAGCAGCAATGTGAGGAGCGCACCGATGGCGGCAGCGGGAAGACCGGAGAGGATCGTGATGGGGTGGATTAAGCTCTCATAAAGAATTCCGAGAACGAGATAGATAACCGTCACGGCGATTACAAGCAGCAGACCGAGACCTTTGAAGGAACTCTGGAACTGAGCGGCGGTTCCCTGAAAAGTGAAGTTCATACTGGCAGGAATGCCGAGTTCGGAGGCGGCTCGACGCACGGCGAGTGTGGCCTTATCAAGCGAGATGCCAGACTTGAGATCGAAGTGAAACGTAACGGCTGGAAACTGGCCGAGATGATTGACGGCCAGGGGAGCGACTGTCTGGCTGAGGGTAGTGACAGCGGAGAGCGGAACGAGTCTACCCGTGTTGGATGCGAGATAGATGCTGCCAATTGCCTCAGGGTCGCGCTGATACTGTGGAGCGATCTCGAGGATGACATCATACTGCTGCGATGCGACGGTGATGGTGTTAGCGCGGCGGTTCCCAAAGGCGTCGTAGAGGGTGTTGGCGATCTTCTCGGGATCGACGTTGAGGGACATAGCAAGGTCTCGGCGGATGTCGACGTTGACGCGCGGCGCGCTCATCTGAAGATCAGTCGAAACATTGGCGAGTTCGGGAAGAGAGTCGAGCTTGCTCTTGAGACGAGGAGCCCAGCGGTAAAGCTGGTCGGCGTCAGGACTTTGAAGTGCAGCAGAGTACTGAGAGCGAGACTCGGTTTGCCCGAGGTCGATGAAGTCTGGCTGGCGAAGATAAACCTTGAGTCCGGGGATGCGGTCGAGTTGCTTCTGGAGGTTGGCGATAATGATTTTGACGTTCGGCCGGTGGCGGTCCTGGCGGAGATTGATCCAGAGCCAGCCTTGATTCTGAGAGAAGACTCCCGATAGATTGCTTTGCATCCAAGGAATCGCGGCCATTGCTTTATTGACCCGTTCGCCGGCGGAGATCATCTGGGCAAAGGAGTTATCTTGTGATGCCTCCATGGCGCCGGAGATGCCGCCGGTATCGACGGTTGGCATGAAGCTCTTAGGTACGATCGCGAAGAGCGCGGCGGTTGCCATTGTCATTGCGATGGTGGCTACGATCATCGCGCGAGGATGGCGCAGGACGAGATCGAGTGAACATCTATAGCCGCTTTCGAGCACGGCGTGAATGCGCTCAGTACGACGATGGAACCAGTTGTCAGCGTGGACGCGCTCACTGAGAAATCGGCTGCAGAGCATTGGGGTGAGAGTTAGTGCGGAGAAGCCGGATAGCAGGATGGAGACGGAGATGGTGACGGCGAACTCGCGAAGGACTCGGCCGAGGACGCCGTTGAGGAAGAGGATTGGAAGAAAGACGGCGACGAGGGAGAGCGTCATGGAGATGATCGTGAAGCTGACCTCGGCGGCTCCGGCGAGCGCTGCGTCAAGACGGGATTTGCCCATCTCACGATGCCGAACGATGTTCTCGAGCATCACGATGGCGTCATCGACGACGAAGCCTACCGAGAGCGTGATGGCCATCATGGAAAACATGTCTACGGTGTAGTTGAGGAGGCGCATGACGATGAAGGAGCCCAGGATCGAGATGGGAATAGTCGCGCTGGCGATGAGTGTTGAGGAGACCGTTCCAAGAAATGCAAAGATGACAAGCACAACGAGCACGATGGTGATGACAAGGGTAAGGTTGACGTCGGCGATAGAGCTGCGAACGATGTCGGAGTTGTCGGAGACGTTTCCGAACGCTACGCCGGGTGGGAGGACATCGCGCAGGCCCTTGACCGCGGTCTTGACCCGCTCGGCGACCTCAATAGTGTTTGCACCGGGTTGCTTGCGTACGGCGAGGATGACGCTGCGCTGTCCGTTGATCCAAAAAGTGCGTTTGTCGTTGCTGGAACTGTTCAGAACCTTGGCAATTTGACTGAGGCGCAACGGAATCTGATTGCGATAGGCGACAACGAGGTCGGAGAACTGATCGGCGGTGGTGAGTTGGCTGTTCGCCTGCAGGGAGTAGTCCCTTGCATTACCGTAGAGTGTTCCGGTGGGAAGGCTTGTGCTGTTCGTGGTGAGAGCGCTGCGGATCTGCTCGAGATCGAGGCTATAGGCGGCGAGGCGTGCGGGATCGACCTGTACGCGGATCGCCGGGCGTTCGGGTCCATAGACCTCAACCTGCGAGACCCCGCTGACCATGGAGATCTGTTTCGATACGATCTGCGTCGCGTAGCGTGAAAAATCCTCGAACGACATCGTCTGCGAGTGCATCTCGAGCCAGATGATCGGGTCGTCTGCGGGATTCACTTTGGAGTAGGAGGGAGGGTCCGGCATACCTGGCGGGAGGCTGCCAGCGGCGCGGGATATGGCCGCCTGAACGTCTTGGGCGGCAGCATCGACGCTGCGATTGAGGGCGAATCGAAGAGTGATCTGGCTATCCCCGACGGAACTATTGGATGTCATGTTTTCGATGCCAGGGATGCGTGAGAACTCGCTCTCGAGCGGCGTGGCCACAGTGGCGGCCATGGCATCGGGGTTGGCGCCGGGCAGTGCAGCCGATACGTGGATCGTGGGGTACTCAACTTCGGGAAGGTTGCTGACCGGAAGCGAGAGATAGCTGAGCAGCCCAAATCCCGCGATGGCCGAGATCAGAAGCGTGGTAGTGATCGCGCGACGGATGAAGAATTCGGTAAAGCGCAAGAGAAGCACCTCACTTGAGACTGTGGCGAAGAATCTACCTTTAGCGTCCCGCTTTCTACCGCGGCTGCGGGCCGGACGGTGTATCGAGCAGCGAGACCCGTGCGCCAGGAGTGAGGCGCAACTGACCTTGGGTTACGATCATGTCTCCGGGGCTGAGGCCGCTGCCAAGAACGGCAATCTCGCTGGGAGCCTGCGAAGAGGAGTTTGGGGGCCGATAGGTACGAAGCACTGTGATAGGCACCATCGTGGCAACATTCGATCGGACCCGCCAAGCGTACCTTCCGTCGAGGCCCTGCTGAACGGCAGACTGTGGAATGACTATCTGATGAGAATCTACCCTTAGGCGGAGACGAACGTTGACGAACTCGCCGGGCCACAGTACCCGATCGACGTTGGAAAACGTGGCCTTAAGCCGAATGGTGCCGGTTGTTGGGTCAACGAAGTTATCGATGAAATCGAGACGGCCTTTGGCGAGCAAACCGTCGCCGCTCCCGGCCTCCACTTCCAGTGGACCGGTAGCGCTGAGCCGTTGCACCTCTACGAGCGCTTGTTCCGGGATACCAAACGTGACACGGATCGGTGCGAGCTGAAGCAGTGTGACGAGCGTTGTATCGTTCTGTAGAACCACGTTGCCAGCTTTGACGGCGATCGCTCCGGCGCGCCCTGAAATGGGAGCAATGACATCGGCGAAGTTGAGCTGAAGCTGCGTCTGAGCCAGGCGAGCACGATCGGCCTTGACGGCGCCAGCTGCGGCGGCGATGGCGGCCTGATCGGCGCGAAGGCTGGAGCGGATGGTGTCGCTGGCCGTAACGGCTTGGTTGACCGTCTGGCCTGAGAGGACACCGAGCTGCCCCAGCTTGACCGCAACGTCGGCTTCAGACTGGCTCTGCTTTTGCGAAGCCGCATCTCGCGCCGCAACCGCGACGGCTTGTTGCTCCATTGCGATGTCGCGGTCGAGTTCGGCTTCCTGTTGCGCCTGCTGGCGACTCATGGTGTCGCGATCGATGGTGAAAAGAAGTTGGCCTTTAGTGACGTTCTGTCCTTCGACGAAGGCAACGGCTTTAATCTGCCCGGCGATACGCGGCTTGACGTCAACTCGCTCGACGGCCTCAACGTTCCCTACGGCCGCGATCTCAAGGGGCACATCCTGCGACATCACGCGGGTAGAGTGAACGGGAACACCCTCCGGCAGATCTGTATTGGCGCGGGCCACGACGCGCGAACACGACGCAAGCGGGATGCAGATCAAGATGCATAGAAGCGTGAGGGTCCTATTTGCCTTCATCCTGCCTACCTCTGAGCTCAGAGTGGCCCCTTATTTTGCACGTGAAAACTGATATGCAGCCGGAGGCGCAAAGACTGCAGGGAGGGATGCCGAATGCGCGGCGGAAGATGGCGCTTCATTCCGGCTTTGCTATCGCCAGATCAATTAAGGATACCTTCTGCCTTTGCTCGAGATGCCAAAGAGGAGGAGGAACACATTGCCTGCAAAAAAACGGGGGTTGGCTGCAAAAGTCTTGGTGGGCATCGAGTGGACGGTGGATCCTGACTCTTGAATGTTCTGGTGGACGAATCGCGAAACGAGTAAATTCTACACAGGTAAAAATGCCGTTGCGGAAGAAGGAAAGGACACCATGAACGCTTTCACGGCTTCTTCGGGATATCAAAACACCGCAGCGATCTCTCGAGAAAAAACTGATGATGAAGCTGCTACGCCCGTGAGCAGGCATCTCAACGGCTACCTGATGATCCTGTCTCTGGCTGCGATACTGGCACTTGCTACCGCAGGCGAGTGCGGGTCCGTGATGCATCCAGCCTCGCTGATCTACGGTACAGTCCTATGGGGATGGTGGGGCACAATTGCATGTGTTCTATGGAAGCTGGCCCCGCGGTTACCGATTGTGTCGAGCCTTTCAGTGAAAGCAATTCTGCTGCACGCAATCGCTGGATCGGTAGTTGCTTTGGTCCATCTGCTGATGCTCTGGGGCATTGGCTTTCCGCTCGGGTGGGGTCCGGGGGGGAAACAAATGATGTGGGCGATCCTGTTCAACGTCAACCGGTTTGGTATCGAGCTCCTGATCTACGGATTCATCATTGGGATCACCGGAATCGTTCAGTACAAACTGCGCGCGCAGCACGATGCAATGCGATCGTTGGAGCTTCAGAAGCAGCTCTCTTCCGCCCATTTACGTGCGCTGCAGATGCAACTGGAACCTCATTTTCTTTTCAACACGCTCAACGCCATTACCACGCTGGTGGAGCTGGGACGACAGAGCGAAGCGGTCGAGATGCTGTCTCATCTAAACCTGATACTGAAGAGCACATTGAAGCGGACAACTCCGGAGAAGGTCCCGCTCTCGCAAGAGTTGGAGATGATCGATAACTACCTCGCGATCGAGCAGATCCGATTTGCCGACCGGTTGCAGGTACAAATCAAGATCGACCCCGGAGCGCTGGATGGGCTGGTGCCGTGTTTCCTCTTACAGCCGATCGTCGAGAATGCAATACGACATGGTATCGCGCATTGTGTCAGCGAAGGAAAAGTGGAGGCCTCTGCGAGGCGTGATGGAGCGAACCTGCACCTGAAAGTGCGGGATACTGGCGCGGAAACCGGTACGCAGAAGCAGAACGGACACGGGATAGGGCTAAAGAATACCCGAGAGCGGCTTATGCATTTCTACCGCGATGAGTTCGCGATGAGGGCTCAGCCGCTCGACGAGGGGGGCTTTGAAGTTGCAATCACCATACCGTACGAGCCTCAGAAAAGATGCGACTAAGAGCGCTTATTGCCGATGACGAACCGCTGGCGCGCGAGCGGCTGCGCTTTCTTCTCGCCGGTGACGACGAGGTAGAACTCGTTGGAGAGTGCAGGAATGGCGGCGAAGTATTGACGTCACTGAAGACTCTACAGGTCGATATTCTGTTTCTCGACATTCAGATGCCAGGCAAGGGAGGCTTCGAAGTGATCGAGCATATGGGTGCAACCCAGATGCCGGTGACAGTCTTTGTGACAGCCCACAACCAACATGCGCTCCATGCGTTTGAGGTGCATGCACTCGACTACCTGACCAAGCCTGTAGAGCCGGAACGGCTGAAGGCCACGCTGGTCCGCGCCAAGGAGCGGATTGCTTCAAATGTCGCCTTACTGAACCAAGAACGGCTGAAGCAGGTGCTCACTGAAGTTGGAATGCGCGGGGTCGGCGGGAAGGACTATCCAAAGCGCCTGCTGGTACCAAACGGTACAAAGGACATGGTAATCAATGTTCAAGAGATCGAGTGGATTGAGGCCGCCGACTACTACTCCTGCCTGCACGTTGGGGCTAAGAGCTTCATGTTGCGGGAGACAGTCAAACAATTGGCTAACACTCTTGATCCAGATCGGTTTGTGAGAATTCATCGCTCAACGATTGTGAACATGGACTACGTCTGCGAGGTGGCGCGGGAGGGTCGCAGCGAGGCATCGGTGATCCTAATACACGGACGACGGCTGAAGATGAGCAAGACCGGCTGGCAGAACTTAGTCGCAGCCAGCAGGTCGTTTTGAAACTGGCTCTGGAACCTGCACGCTGCTGCTCGATCCCAGGCAAAATCTCTGCAGAACAGATATCTATCGATGATTTGAGCTTTTGGGTTGTTGGAATCGAAGATACCAAGGATATTGCTCCGAAGTTAATAGAGCTATCCAAGTAAGCTTTAGCCTGAGCGCAATCGTTTCAGGCTTCATAGATCGATGACGACGTCGCGAATTGGTTGTGAGCAGCAAACGAGAAGGTTACCGGCGGCGGGCTTTTCGAGTGGCTCCGGGTCGTAGACGACCTCTCCTGAAACCAAGCCGCTCTCACAGTTGTGACAAACACCAGTCCGGCACGACCAACGGACGGGTACGTCGCATGCCTCGGCCAACTCTAAAATGCTCTGGTAGATCGACGCATTCCAGTGTGCCGCGATGCCGCTGCGTGCGAACGATACCAGGGGACCGACATTAGCGTCATTCTTAGGCAGATGCGGGGCTCGCGTCCCTGTGCCGACAACACCAGGGTTCATCGACTCACTGCCGTTAAAAATTTCGGCGTGAATTCGCTCTGGAGCAACACCTAACGTTGCGAGCGCCTCTTTCATATCTGCCATGAAGCGATTTGGGCCGCAGAGGTAGACATCCGCCTCTAGCGAAACGCCCGCCTCGTCGAAGATCGATCGGGACAGGTGACCGATAGCATCGAAATCGTCGCCTACGTCGTCTCGCGAGCCGGGCCTGCTGTAACAAACGTAGCTGCGACCGTGGGTCAGCAGGAGCATGAGGCGGCGAACTTCAATGACGAAGGGATGATGCTCTCTGTCGCGAGTTGCATACAGCCACAAAACCCCTCGTGTCGTACCCGCCGCGGCCAGTGCGTGCAGCATCGCCAGAACCGGCGTTGCCCCAATCCCCGCGCTGAGTAGGACCACCGGCCGATCTCCCGCCTGCAGAATGAAGCTGCCGCGCGGAGAGCTGCAGTCGAGAGCATCGCCCACACGGACATGCTCTCGCAAGTAAGTTCCTGCCGCTCCATTCGGTTCGATCTTCACGCTGATTCGATAGCGCTCCGTCGAGAGGGGGCCGGAAAGCGAGTAGCTGCGAAAAAGCGGCGGGCCATCTACGGCCGGTTTAAGACGCACGACCACGTATTGCCCGGGCATCGCCGCGGGAAGCGGTTGACCGTCCAGGCTCTGCATCGTCAGTGAGAGGACGTCGGCGGACTCCTGATCAATCGCCGTCACGACAAGGGGCCGAAATCCCGGTGCAGCCGGATGCGCAGCCGCCTCCGGCACAAGCCCCGCATTACCGCTCGTTTGGCTCTGCAGCAACGCCTCAAATGACGAGCGCCATCCGGGTGAAAGCGCTTCAATCCGTAGAGCGCACTCCAGTCGACCGCGTGGATGATCGGGCGAATAGAGAAGCGCGTTGATCTCTGTGACGGTCATTCGCTCCTTCCCTTCCCCTACCTTCACGATTTCGTCACCGGCGCCGACCTCGCCCTCCCGCAGCACGCGCAAGTAGAACCCCGGCCGTCCGCTCGATGTCAGCAATGCCGGCATCCTGGGCTCGTTCATCCGAATGCCGACACGGTAGCACGTCACGCGAGGTTGTGTGACCTCAAACAATGCGCTGCCAATCTGATAACGGTCACCGATGCATACGGCATCGTCGGGCAATCCTTCGATAGTGAAGTTCTCACCGAATTGTCCGTGAACGAAGTCCTCCCTCCTCATCTGCTGCTGCCAATAAACATACGATTCGATCTGGTAGACGAAGACGGCGCGTTGCTCTCCCCCATGCCCCGCCAGGTCACCTTGACCGTCTCCGTCCAGATTCAATCGGCCAACCCGGCAGCGGCCACCGACTGGATTCTTCCAGACCGCCGTGCGCACAGTACGTCCTTTCCACTCGATGTCGCGTGGAAGTCCAACATTCACCGATAGCAGTCGAGCCATATTGCCCCCTTCGATGGAGCCCCCCTAACCGTTGGCGAGCGGGCGCGCCTCTGCAACGGTTAGATCGCGATCTGGGCCATGTGAAATCACTGTCTGACCCGGCTCAAGACGGAGCTGGACACCATCGAGCTGTACCGAGACGATGTCTGGCTCAAACGATATCAGCCCGGAGATCCGGCTGACCTGTGGATAGGCGTTGCTATACGACCATGCCGCAAGGCGTGCGTCACCTATGTCGTAATAGCAGCATAGTCCTTTATACGGACAGAAGGTCTGATGTTCCACGAGGGTTAGCGCAGACTCATCGACGTCGGCGCGTTCAACATACCAGCGTGGCGCGAAGCCGGACTCGTAGAGAACTACCGGTCGCTTGGTGTCGACGATGATTCGGTCATGATCCCGGATTACTAGTCTACGGGAGGTCTGGCGGATGTCGATGCGATGGTAACTATCCGCGGCATGGCCCATGATCCGTTCATCTTCCTCGTAAAATGCATCCATGGAAGGCCAAGCGAACGCCACTCGCTCCTGCAACTCGCTCGCGTAGACGGGCAGGTCAACGTGTTGCCACGCCCCGCGTGGAGCGCTCTTCTCACTTGCCCTAACGGTGTACCAGGATGTGGGCCCGAGGTCGGGGTGCCGGGTAGCATGCTCGCTGCGTTGTAAGATGCCTGGCGAGACGTCAGCCTTCGGAAAATAGGCCATCGGATAGCGGCCAGGTTCGAAGAGCAGGAGCACGTCTTCGCTATCGGCGATCCAGGTTCCGCCGAAACGTACGCGCATACGCCGACGTAACGGTTCAACATAGAGCAGTCTCTTGGGCAGCGGCTCTGGCACTAGGAATCGGCCGATTGCTCCCGGTGAAAGCGGACCTTGTTGCCAGGACAGTCCCACTATTCTCCCTCCTACAGCTTTGACGAGTTGCGATCACGCCCGATGAACTTATCGCATCCCCGACGATGACCACCAGTTGAATGCTAAGGTGCAGGAAAAACGACTGTCAATGCGACCTTTCCGGTGGCAATTCTGGTTCTGAATATCCTTAGGGATCTGTTGGCAGTAGGATTGGGGCGCCTTCGCGTACGCGTATTACACCATCCTACTTCTTTTTGTCTTTCAAACGTGCATGGAGAGGTAGGGGTGGCTGGCATGTACCTCGCTTTACCAAATGCGTAGGTACAACGACTTCGGGGTAGTGCCTTTCCGGGTGCCGCACTTTGTCGATCGCCATCTTTGCTAAACGATCACCTATGGCTTCTGCTTCCACTCTCACGGTCGTCAGGCCCAGCCCCTTGTAAGGACCGCGCTGATCATCGAACCCAATAATACTCACTTGCTCAGGAACATTGATCCCTTGTTGCTGAAGGCACTCCCAGCAACCATAGGCAATCTCATCTGTGCTGGCAAATATTGCCGTTAGCGGATGCTTCTCTTTGAGAATGGAAGCTGTACAACGAAATCCATTCACAAACCGATCATCCGAAATCGCAGCTGTCTGTGCGCGCGGAGTCAACCCTTTCTCTTGCATTTCACGTAGGTATCCCTGATGCCGTCGGTTGAACCACGGCAATGACGTATCGCCGATGTACCAGATATGACGGTGTCCCATCTCAATGAGGTACCGCGTTGCCTCCTGTGCTGCAGCGACATCATCGAACCGCACCTGATCAAGTGACGGATTACGATCATCAGCGATCAGATTATTGGCCAACACAACGTAAGGAATTCCTCTTTGTTCTAATGCTTCTATCAAGTTGGAGTAGTTTGTCCCTGCCAATACAACGCACTCAGCCATGCCGTGAGCGCGTACTGCTGGAGGAAGCGGTATATTTTCAGGGGGAAGGTCCGGCCCGTAATAGAGCTTTGAAAACAGAACGTAGAAGTCCGTAGCGTCGCAATGTCGACTAACGCCTTCGAGTATTCGGGAGTGAAACGGATCATGAAGATCGCGGTTGCTCAAGATAAAGGAGAGCACTGGCGTGGAGTTTTTCGCTAAATTCTGCGCTCTGCGGTTCGGACGATAGCCAAGTTGCTCGATCGCCGCCTCGATCTTTTCCCTCACCAATGGCTTTACGCTCGTCCGGCCATTCAGGACATTCGACACGCTGCCAACCGAAACCTTGGACAGTTTTGCTACATCTTTGATCGTTGCCGGAACACCAGATGCGTGAACTTTTTTGTATCGATTCATTTATCACTCGAAAACTTCACTTCCAAGATTGCTTCCCGATCACCAACCAGGTCCTAACATGCAAAACACTATACGCACTTCAAACTCGTCTCACTAGAAATTTTTGCACATGCAATTGCACTAAACAAACCGATATACGTCCTTAGCGCCCTGACTTGGTGGTGTTTCTTCTAAATCTTCTTGACACCCAGAATAACAATCGTTGATTATTCTCGTGCATTTTATGAACCGGTTCATCTTTTATTCATAAGTGACCGCCAAACCTCACCAAAAGAGGAACGCGGCTCCTATGCTGGGAGGTCCATCGCATTTATCGCGCATACGCTATTGAAGTAGACCGGGCCGGACAATCTATCTTTCAGATCATCTTTCTTACCCTGTTTGCAGCTGCGGTTTTTTTTGTTGCAAAACCGGCATCAGCCCAGGTCCTCTATGGCCAACTAGTCGGAAGTCTTGTCGATTCCGCCGGCCGTAGCGTTTCGGGTGCTAGTGTCGAAGCCATGAATATCGCAACTGGAATATCCACGAAAGTCACAAGCGATAGCTCCGGTCACTTCCTCTTCCCCACCCTCGCGGCAGGCTCTTATACCGTCACAGTCTCCGCCGCTACCTTTCGCGGGGTAACCTCTCAGGGAGTCCTGATTCAACCAAATACAGAACGCCGAGTCGATTTCACCCTTGAGCCCTCCACGGTCAGCCAATCGGTTACGGTCCTCGCCGCGCCCGCTCTACTTCAGACCGATCAAGCGAGCGTTTCCTCACAACTCGAGTCTGACCAGCTCATCTCGCTCCCAGGAGGTCCGGGGCCTGGTATGCGCAATATTCAAAGCCTCTACACACTTGTGCCTGGTTTCTCGCCGCCCGTGCTAGGACACTCTGAATCAGGCGTTCCTTCGGATACCCTTGTCTCCAACGTTAACGGCGTCTCTAACACCAACAACAACACACGCATCGATGGCGCCAGTTCTATTTACGCCTGGGTTCCGGATGTTGCAGCCTATATTCCTTCAACTGAAGCCATTCAGTCCGTTGATATCGTGACCAATAGCTTCGATGCCGAGCAAGGTCTTGCCGCTGGTGCCGTCGTCAACATCTCCACCAAGTCGGGTACGAATCAGTTTCACGGCAATGCATGGGAGTACAACACCATCAGCGCCCTCGCTGCACGTAACTACTTCTTGCCAGTAACACAACGTAGCGTGCCTAAGTACATCCTGAACCAATTCGGCGCGAACATCGGCGGCCCTATCGCCAAAAACCGTGCATTCTTCTTCGTCAACTGGGAGCGTTCACGACGTTCACAAAACCAGAGTGGCTTCCAAACAGTTCCCACAGTTGCAATGCGAACCGGAAATTTTCAGGGGACAGGAGCTACGATCTACGATCCTACAAAGGGAAATCCTGACGGAACGGGACGTATGCCATTTCCCAACGGCATCATTCCTACATCACGAATCTCTTACGCCGCTTCGCAGATGATGTCCATCCTCCCTTCACCAAACGTCACAACGTCTGCTCTTTCCGCCAACTACTTCACCAGTGCCAGTGGCCAATACACGCGCGATATCATCGATAGCCGCGTCGACTACAAGATTTCCAATAAAGCAACTCTCTTCGGACGTTACGGCATCCAGAAGTCATCACTCTTCGATCCGCAGCCGCTCGGAAAAGCAGGTGGTGTGCCCGTCGATGGCGGACAACCCGGCAATGCACCCAGCATCATTCAAGCCGTGGGTATCGGTGGCACGTATGCCTTCTCGCAGACAGTCTTCGCTGATGTAAACGTTGGATTCTCCCGCATTGGTCTCTCAACCGCGAATACTGACCTCGATCAGAACTATGGCCTTACCTTCCTTCAGATTCCTGGCACAAATGGCCCGAGCCCGCTGCAGGCAGGTTTTCCAAACTTTCAGATCAGCGGCCTTTCCTCGCTTGGCAATCCTTCTTCGCCGAATCCGCAGCTCTATCACGACAACACATACACCACCGCCGCTAACGTGAGTTGGATACATCGCACGCATTCCATTCGCTTTGGCATGGAGTTTCAGCGCTACCAACTCAACCACTTCCAACCACAGAACACTTATGGACCACGAGGAGGCTTCACCTTCACCGGAGGACTCACCTCGCTTAAAGGTGGTCCTTCTACAAACTCATATAACGCCTTCGCCGATTTCCTCCTCGGTCTGCCTCAAGCCATGGGAAAGGACACGCAGTTTCTGAACCCTGGCACTCTGCGTGAATCAGTATGGGCCTTTTACGCGCGTGATCAGTGGCAGATCAGCAACGCTGTCACCTTAAACTACGGCCTTCGCTACGAGATCTATCCGTTCGCTACACGAGATCATTTTGGAGGAAATGCGTACAATCCGCTTGACGGTAACGTGTATCTTGGTGGCCTTGGCGCTACACCTAAGACCGCAGGCATTGATGCCGGCAAGGGAAACCTTGCACCACGTTTTGGCATTACCTACCGCATCGGCGATAAAACCGTCGTGCGGGCAGGCTACGGCATCACGATCAACCCAGATAGCTTTCGCAACATGCTCGTCGCATATCCAGCCATCATCTCACAGTCATACAACGGCAGCAGTTCATACGCTGCCGCAGGAAATCTGGTTACTGGCATCCCTACCGCTACGTTTCCTGATATCAGCTCGGGAGTTATTAAGCTGCCCCTCACACTCACCACCACCACCTATCCCCGCAACTATCGCCGCGGCTATATCGAGTCATACAATCTCGCCTTTCAGCGTGAGATATTCCACGGCATGACCCTTCAAGCGACCTACGTGGGAACACTTGCCATTCGAGAAGTAGTTCAGCTCAATCTCAACGCCGCCGCACCGGGAACCGGCGTTGCTGGCGGTGGACTCTACCAGTCACTCGGCACTACAGCCAGCATTTATCAGGAAACCCCAATGGGGACTGGCAGCTATAACGGCCTGCAGGTTATAGCTAAAAAGCGGTTCGCAAATGGAGGCATGGTCGGATTCAACTACACATATTCACGAGCTATCAACAACTATGCAGACAATTCCGATGCAACGCCACTGGTCAGTTATCTTCCGGCCTACAGCAAAAATCACGGCGTAGCTGGATTTGACCTGACGCATAACTTCGTCGTCCATGGAAACACCCCACTGCCGTTCGGTAAGGGGCAACGCCTCCTTACTCATGGTGTTGGCAATATCATGCTTGGTGGATGGCAACTCGACAACTTGCTCATCAGGACAAGCGGAACGCCTATTACCATTACGGCCTCCGGTTCTTCACTCAATGCACCGGGCAACAGCCAGTTCGCGAATCAACTCGTCTCTCGAGTTCGCATCTTGGGCGGGCACGACTCCACACATCCCTACTTTGATCCGACAGCCTTCAGCACCGTAACCACTGCGGCTTTTGGAACTGCCTCAAAAGGATCTGTTCGAGGTCCCGGTTTCTTCAATTGGAATCTCGGTCTCTCGCGCGGATTTCGGTTCGCAGACCGCTACGAGTTTCGTATACGAGGCGAGGCATTCAATCTCACCAACACTCCTCGCTTCGGAAATCCAGGCTCAAATGTTTCCAACGTCACTACTTCCAACGGTATTCAGAACCTGAACGGTTTCTCAGTAATTACTTCTGCCTCAAATCAACGAACCATGCGCTTGTCCGCAAGATTTAGCTTTTAAAGCCACCGACTGGAGTAATTTCATGAAGCAACGACTGGCCATTCTTCTGTTGAGTTTGACCCCATGCCTTTCTTCCTCTTGCCAGCAGCTTCCCAAGCTATTTCTTGTAGGCGACAGCATCTCCATCTATTACACGCCGTTTCTCCAGACCGATCTCTCCAGTACTTACAGCTTTAGCCGTAAAATTTCACCAAGGCCAGAGAGTGTCGCCGATCAATTGAGCGACCCAAACGTACAAGGTGGAAACTCCCACATGGTCCTCGAGTATCTCCGGAAGCGATACTCTGAACCAGATTTCAAACCCGATATCGTCATGTTTAACTGCGGCCTGCACGACATCAAGCGTAATCCTCAATCGAATGCAATCGCGATCGACGCAAATGAATACCGGTCGAATCTCGAGAAGATCGTCGCCCTTATCCGTCAACACCACGCCATAATCATCTGGATCAGCACAACTCCCGTCGATGACAAACGGCACAATTCGATCTCTAAGGAGTTCTATCGCTACGACCGTGACGTTGTGCAATACAATGAATTCGCCAAATCAGTTTGCGCTCATCAAAATTCCGATAGTCGATCTATACACGTTCACTAAGGAGCTGGGCCCAGGGCACTATATTGATCACGTGCACTTTGATGAGCCAACCCGCGCTCAACAGGCTGCATACATTGTTGGATTCGTTAACGGACTGTCTTCCATTTCTCACTAGATCAAAAGCGGAGGGCATCTATTTGTGAAGCTGCCCCCCGGTTAGATGCTCCCGGCGTTAGAAGGTGTATTTGATGGCCAGTAGCATAGTGCGTTGTGTGTACTTCGCATCGGTGACGCCCCGACCCGTATTCGAAACCGCCGATGTGAAGGTCTTGTTATCTGCTGTGACTAGGCTGGGCTGCACAAGACTATTACTGCTATAACCTGGTAGCGGATGGTTCAGGAAGTTGAAGGCCTGCCCGCGAACTTCCACCGCTTGGTGCTCTGCGATATGAAAACTCTTGTAGATCCCCACGTCTGAGTTCCAATAAGCGGGCAGGCTAAGATAAGGAGCCTGCCGAGGACCGACTTGTCCAATCTGTGGCGCCGTGACGCAGGACAGGTTAATGTGCTGATTGGAAGCAAGATCTGAGTTAGGGTTGCAAGTGTAGATCGGCTGCACAGTCTGCACCGGCGTTCCGTAATAAGTAGACGAACCGATGGTGTGATTCAGTGTTGTGTTCTTGATCGTGAGGCCGAGATTCTGGCTGAGGTTCGCCTGCATGTTACCGCCAGCCTGCCAGGTTGTCGTTCCCGCAAGTGTCCACCCATTGACGATGCCGTCGAGAAGAAAGTTACCGTGCAGCGGCTGCCCAAGGTCGAAGGCATAGGACGTATTCACAACTTGCGGACGGTCGATGTTAAGCACGCCATAGTTGTTTCGTACGACAAACGCGTCCAACGTATTAGCCACGATGCCCAAACTCTTCGAGTAGGTGTAGTTGGCATTGAGCGTAATGCGGCCGGTCTGTTTCACGAGGCTGACCTGCACGCCGTTGTAGTTCGCATACCCTACGTGCGACGACACGCTGATCGCATTGCTGCCGTAGCCCTTGTAATAAGGGTAATAGTCGATAACATTCGGAACGTTTTCCGGGTCGGCGGGAGCAGGCGCACCTGTTACGGGATCGGGGCGGAATAGGCCGCCCAGAGGGATTTTGTTCTGGTTGACGAAATTGCTACCACCAACGCCCGAGCCATTGCTCTGGCCGCCCATCAGGATATTCTGCGAATTATTTCCAACATAGGCCAACTCGAACAGCATCGCTCGCGGTAGCCGTTGCGAGATGGTCAGGTTATAAGCATAGGTCACACCTACCTGGTCATCCGTTTGGTCGACCGCGTAGACGCTGGACGGCAAAGAACCAAGTGAGGCTGAGTTGCTGCCTAATGCGCTGACCTCTTTGAAGGTGATCGCCTGGCCAGAGTTCGAGTTATAAGTCTTAACTCCGAGCGCCGTCTGCAGCGGCCCAGCGTAGTCGTTGTACTGGTCATTCCAGCGGTAAGCGGCCCAACCACCACGGAACACCGTTGCGCCATTCTTATGCACGTCATAGGCAAGGCCAAGGCGCGGCTCCAGGAACAACGCCTGTACAGGTCCCCCGCTAAGAGGCAACGAGCTGTCGATTGCATGCCAGTAAACCCCGGGGTAAATCTTGCCTGAAGCCACGTCGCTTGCATAACGGCCCGGTTCCCATACTCCGAGCCCTGTGCCCGACGCATCCTTCCAGCGGCCCACATGCTCCACGCGAAGACCAAGGTTAAGCGTGAGCTGCGGAGTCACCTTCCAGTTGTCGAGGAAGTAGCCCGCAGCCGTGTTGTAATGCATGCCATCAACTGGATTCACGCTCGTCTGCTGATAAGCGCTGGCAACACCCATTAGAAAATTGGCAAGGGGATTGTTCGTGCCAATGAAGTTATTTGTATTTCCCGAGTCCACCTGCTTGCCACTGGCGAAGGAGAAAACCCCGTTCGCGTAGCCGTAGGTACCCTGTTTATTGCCCGCCTGGCTCCAATATCCACCCATTTTGAAGGTGTGCGTCTTGTAGACCACAGTGAAGTCATCTGAGACCGATGGCGAAGCCTTGATCGAGTTATACGTTCCGTTCTGTTGGAACAGGTCCGGCTGCGAAACATCAGGAAATGTCCGGTCGCCCGCCGTATAGAAGGAAGGAACCAGGTCTGAAGCACTGCTGTACACCGTGCCGTACGGATAACCAACCGCACTCTTCGTAACGGCTGCCAGGTTCGAAGCCGTGTAAGGATTGTCCAACCAGCCGCGCGAAATGCGAAGCTCGTTAGTCATAAAGGCATTAAAAATATGGATAAAACTTCCACTCAGGACATGCGAGTGTACCGGGCTGATGAGGTTGCCTCCGGGATAGGCGATAGAGTTCGCGGGGTTGTAATAGATATGCGCCGGCGAGATCGACGTGTCGGTCCCATACTGATAGCTCACAAAAATCTTATTGCGATCGCTCAGGTTGTAATCGACACGGCCACGATAGATATAGCCATTGTGCTGGCTCGTCGTTTGCAGGTAGTAATTGTAGCCGCTGCCGTTGGTGGAAGGATCTGTGTTCGCCTCCGGGAGCAGCTTGAGCAATGCAAGCGCACCAGGGTCGAGATATCGCGAAGGTATCTGAGATCCACTCAGCGGCGTGCCGTCTGAAGCAAACCCTCCATTCAGCGACTGGCAGAAGTCACCGCTTCCGGTGCTCCTAGCGCATAGCGCAGCGTTAGCTGGGTCAGTCAGGCTAAAGTTGCCATTGCGCATGGCCGGTGTCGGCACGTACGAAGTCAACGGCGAAGCTGCGGGCAGCGTCTGGCGGAAGGCTTCAAAGCCAGCCCAGAACAACAGTTTGCGATTGTGATTGAAATTGGTGTGCGGAATCAGGATCGGTCCGCCGATACTTCCGCCCGGGTAATAGTATTCTGCGTCCGGCCGTTTCGTTGGATTGTTACTGTGTTTGTTCTGCCACGAATTCGCATTGAAGATCGCGTTGCGTGTGTACAAGTATGCCTGGCCGTGAAATTGCGCAGAACCAGAACGGCTGATTACGTTGATGACAACAGGTCCCTGAGGGGAATCGGCTCCAAAGTTCGACGACTGCACTTTCACTTCCTGCGTCATGTCGGGGTTTACCGTCGCAATGGACCAGCAGGCACAACCGGGATCGATGATGCTTGCACCGTCCAAAAGGTAAGCTGTACCTCCCCGATATGGAGCGCCGTTCGTGTTCAACCCAACGCCTACTGTTGACCCCGAAGATCCGGTATCTGTGAAGTCGAACCCGACTGGTGTACCGGTTCCAGTTGCCGTTGTCGTTACGCCGGGTAAAATCTTCAGCAACTCGGAAGCGTTGCGGCTCGCCAGCGGAAGGCGTTCAATGTCTTTGCTGGTCAGCAATGCCGAGCGTTCTCCTGAGTCCTCAGGAGCGATATAGTTAGCGCTACTCGCCACGGTAATCGACTCATTGGCAGTACCGGCAGCCAGCATCAAGTTGCTCAGAGAGCGCGTGTCACCAGGATTGATCATGATGTCGGACTGTTCAAAGCCCCTGAACCCTTTGGCAGTAATGTTCACCTTGTAGGTTCCAGGTACGATGCCGGCGAAGCTGAAATAGCCCGAAGCGTTGCTATCTAGGATGCGAACTTCATTAGTAGCCGCATTGGTCAACGTAACGTGGGCACCCGCAATCACCGCTCCGGTGGAATCCTGTACCGAGCCGGACAGGCTCGCCGTAGTTTGCGACAGCAGTTGTGGTGATGCGACGGCAAGAACGGCCAAAGCCATTACTGCTGCAAGAGTGTGGAGGTATCGCAAGGTTTGGTGTCTCATCGTTATTACCTGCCTTTGCTGTTTAAGGTCTTTCGTCATGCGCCCGGCCCCTAAAAATTCGTGTACGCACCTTCTGCCGCTGCCCCTGTTCTTCTCAGGGAGAAGTCTTGGATGGCGTCCGCGAGATTCTCATCATGGGTGAATCACCTTCACGACTGCACTGTCAGGTCCGTTCCACGGCACGGGACCGTGATGCGTCAGTTCCCTGCTCGCATCGTTCCACTGCAGCTCCGTCGTGGTGAAATGGCCCGTTTCGTAGCCATAATTCTGTCCGTCGTCATTGAACAGCGTGAAGCTGCCGTCAGCGCCGGGATAAACGCGCACCTGCTCGATCGCTTGTTTGTCGACGGTGCTGTCCACCATTGCCCCCAACGGAAGGATGGACCCCGCGCGCACGAACAGAGGAATCGTCTCGATCGGCGCAGGCACCGTGATGCGCTGTCCGCCATGTAGCCGCTCATTTGTCCAAAAGTTGTACCAATCCGTTCCGGCTGGTAGATACACGCTTCGTGAAATCGAGCCCTGTTCAGTTACCGGCGCGACCAAAAGCGCCGGTCCGAACATATATTCGTCTCCGATATCGGCAACTTGCGGATCGCTGCCGAAGTCCAGGAACAGCCCCCGCATAAACGGAGCGCCTGTCTGGTTCGTGCTATAGCCCAACGAGTAGATATAGGGCATCAACTGATAGCGCAGCCGCAGATATTTCTCGAGAATCGGCTCCGCAGCCTTGCCATAGCTCCACACCTCATTGTGTTTGCGTGAACCGTGCGAACGAAAGTTGGGCTGGAAGGCACCATACTCAAACCACCGCGTATAAAGCTCGGGATAGTCGTCATAATCGCCGACGTTGTCGCGTGCGTCGCCAGGATCCAGCAGCGGCGGACGTTCCGGCTTGTGCACTCTGGGAAGACTCTGCCAGCCGCCGATATCCGTCGACCAGTAGGGCATTCCGCTCGCCACAAAGTTGATTCCCGTCGGCACCTGGCGTCGCAGCACGTCCCAGGTAGGTGCAATGTCGCTCGACCAGAAGATTGCGCCATTGTGCTGTGCTCCGAGATAGCTGTCGCGCGCCAAAATAACCGCGCGTTGTTTCGTGTCCCGACGCATACCGGCGTAAAAGGCCTCTGTATGAAATAACGGATACACGTTGAAGAACTGCGTTCCCGGCCCCACGTGGAAGTAGCTCCCGTTTGGTGGGAGGTCGGGTTCGGTCTCGTCGGCCCAAAAAGCGTCGAAGCCTCTTTTCACGTAATTCTCATGCACGACACTCCAATACCAGCGTGCTGCATCCGGATTCGTCGTATCGATGTCGGCGCCGGCCCGGTCATACGGCAGACCATTGGTCGGTGTGCCATCAGCCAGGTGCATGAACCAGCCATTTTTCAGAATGGTGCTGTAATAACGATCTTCTGGGACGAATCGCGGCCACACGCTGATCATCGTGTGGAACTTCATTGCGTGCAGCTCATCATTCATCGCCACAGGATCCGGCCACTTCGCCTGGTCCATGTCCATCTCCCCCATCTTGGTGTAGGTGAACCAATCGATAACGAGGTCGTCGATGGGCAGATGCCGTTCCCGGTATCCGTGCGCGACGCTAAGCACCTCTGCCTGCGTGATGTACCGCTGTTTGCTTTGGATGTAACCGAAGGCAGATTTCGGCGGAATCGGAGTGTCGCCAGTCAGCAAGCGGAAGCCACGATAAATCGCGTCATAGTCTCCCGCGATAATGAAGAAGCTAACGCGCTGGCCCACTTCGCTTGAGAACGCATTCTGCCCATTGAAACCGAACGCCACTGTTGTCCTGGAGGGGTTATCCCACACCAGTCCATACCCCTTGTTCGTGACAAGGAACGGAACGCAAACACTCTGGCCTCCTGGCGCGTTGTAATCGTGCGCACACCGTAAAACTCTTCCGCGATGGTCAAGATACCCCTCCTGGTTCTGACCCATGCCATAGTCGTGCTCATCCATGGCAGCCGAAAATTTCGCTCCCACGGTGAAGAACGGTGGGTCGGAGGGTCGGAGATCATTCTCCAGCCATGCAGTTCCATCCTTAAAATTGGGAACTGCCATGCTCCATTCCTGCATCTGGACCAATGGCTTGCCGTCGCCAGTCGAGAAGCTCACGTTCACCCATGGCGTCGATCCATTGAAAAATTTGCCGATCTCGTCAGAATCACCACCCCGGTTTCGCGACGCTGGCGTTATGTGGACAGTCAGCACTGCAGACCGCACCTCATCGCCCGTTTCGTGGTTGCTCGCACTCCATCCGGCCCCCGACGGCTTTGCAAGAATTCCAAATCCTGGGCCGGCAATCGCGTCTTCGCGTCGAAGGCTCAAACTCACTCGAACGATATTTGGCGCATAGGGCTCTATAAGCACCGTGGCCGGATCGCGGTCAAACACTTGTTGACCACACATCGGCAAGCATGAGAGCGAGATCAATCCAACGCCCACTCCCTTGCTCAGCAGCCTGCTGAGTGCATGAAGAAAAAATCTTCTCGGGACTTTGAACCCGTTTTTATTCATTACGTCCTTCGCTTCCGTTTTGCGCACTGACAGTCCACACGTCTCCATGGATCCACAGCCCAGCTATTGGGCTCGTCATGTTTTGGGTATTTACGTAACGACAGAACTAGACGCGCCGTGTAGAACGGCTGACAAGGTTGTGTACAGTATTTTTCCTCTAAGTGATTGATTTAATTAGATTGACTACCCTCACAACCGGTCAGTACGATACTGTACTTGTGATCAGGACTGAACCCAGTTCGCGCGATGCGCACGCCGAGGATGCCCTTCTCTCGTTTTC
This sequence comes from Edaphobacter sp. FHG110511_03, assembly GCF_059115365.1. Lineage (NCBI taxonomy): Bacteria > Pseudomonadati > Acidobacteriota > Terriglobia > Terriglobales > Acidobacteriaceae > Edaphobacter > Edaphobacter sp. FHG110511_03. The sequence continues at coordinate 597,893 of NZ_JBZYWL010000002.1, forward strand.
TGAAGCCGAAAAGATTCGTCAGGCGTTGAGAGATCTGCTCGCCAGTCCGTCTCTTCGGTCTACCCAGCAGTGCCAGCACCTTCTCCAGTACATCGTCGACCACACTCTAGCCGGAGAGTCTGCCCTGCTTCGGGAACGAGTGATCGGCAAGGAGGTCTTTGGCCGGCGCGCTGACTACGAACCTGGTGAAGACCCTGTGGTGCGTCTCCGCGCCGTAGACCTTCGCAAGCGCCTGGCAATTTATTACCAATCGCTTCCTCACAGCCCAAATGTCCGGATTGATGTGCCTCCCGGCTCCTACAAAGCAGTCTTTACCTGGAACGCTCCGGCGGATCAGCATATCGCCCAGTCAGTAGCAGAGCCCGCGGAAATCCCACCGTCACAGGTAGATTTACCTCCGACGGTCGAGGATGATCCGCACGATCACGTTTTGCCCGCAGCCGGTTCCAACTTGGCCACCCTGGAAACACCTCAAGCTCCTCCCCGCTGGACGATTCAGCATTGGCTGTTTCTGGCACTGGCGTTGAGCCTGGTGGCTGGAGTCGTCTTTGGCACAGCTTGGTACCGGCAAAGAGGAGCACGAACATTCCATACTTTCTGGGCTCCGTTCCTGGGAACCTCCAGGACGGTACTTATTTCGATCGGCAGTAATGCTGTGTACAGGGTCGCCGATTCACAGGTCAACGAATACATTCGGCAGCACGGAATCACAAGTGGAGGAATGGAATTCTTTCCCGCCTTTGCGCCGGATCAGACTCTTTCATCCACGGGACTCCATCCTGCCGCCGACAGCTTCGTCGCGCTGGGAGACGTCGCCGCAGCGTCTGAAACCGTCCGGACGCTGACACACTTCGGCCAGGCTTTCGAAGAACGCTTCCCGAACGATATCTCATTCGCGGAAGTCCGCGACCACCCCACGATTCTGATCGGCGGCTTCAACAACCCCACGACACTCGAACTGACTCGAACTCTTCCATTCGTTCTATCAGGAAGAAACCGAATCGTCGATCGTGCTACACCCGATCGATCGTGGGAGCTCCATGCTTCCACCGATTCACATGACACCGAAGACTATGCCATCGTCTCGCGTTTACTCGCATCGAAAGATATCGCTCCGATGGTCTCGGTGGCGGGCCTGGGCCAATATGGCACTCTGGCCGCTACGGAATTAATTTCGAAGCCAGAAAATCTTGAACCCCTTGTTGTCGCACTCGGACCCAAGTGGGCTTCCCAAAATTTTCAGGCGGTATTGCGTATCAAGGTGGTGGACTTCAAACCAGTATCTACGGTCGTTGTGGCCACTCATAGCTGGTGACAGCCCACCATCCCGATCGCATTTTTCTGCAAAGAATTCGTTCTCCAGATTGCGCCAAGATTTTTGCTGCTATTTCATACTGGGACGGTCATCCGCGGGCAAGTCCCCCAACGCATACTGAATGCCTGCCAACACATGCTCCATGATGGGTGTCATGGCATAGATGTGCTCGCTATGGCCAAGCGCCTCATAGAAAACCCGCCCTTTGCCCTCGTGCCGAATCCAGCTCAGACCGTAGTCACCATCGGTTCGCTTCGTTGCCGCGGGCTCCTTCGCCTTGTCTCCGTCGCTCATCTTTGCGTAGTCGACGCTGGTGAGTACGTGTACCCGCTTGCGCGAAAACGAGTCCTGCACGAAGGTGTAAACCTCGTCGTGCACCGTAAACTCCCCATGAAACATCTTCGTCAGCGGGCTCTTCGGATCGTCGATCTTCACGGTAATCGGCTGCGGATAAACCCAGTGAAACTTGAAATAGCCGCCAATCATCACATTGAAGTCCGACCAGGTGCCGCTCGGCGCCGATCCCGTCGTGTGGTAGCTGTCGCCGGCGGCGTGGATGCCTGCCAATCCCTTGCCGCCACGTACGAAATCCAGCAGTGCCTTCTTCCTTGCCTCGCTTGCAGCAGGATCTTTCGGGTCGTCCAGGAAGGCAAGCGTCGTATTGTCCAGGAAGATCGCGTCGTATCCCGCAAGGTTTTCCGTCGTGATCTGTGCCGGATCGAAGGTGATGGTGGTCGACCACGCGCCCGTCTTCTCGCCCATCGCCTTCACCGTCTCCGCCGCCAACGGAATAGAAGAATGAACGAAGCCTGACGCGTGCGCCAGGACTAGAACCTTGCGTGGCTTTTTGGGTTGCGCATAAGCCTTCGCTGGAAGATTGTCCAGCATGGCAACGTAGTCTTCAAGCTGTGGCTTCTGGATCTGAACGCCATCTTGAACGCTTTGTTTTCGTGGAGGGCTGGGGAGCGTCTGGTCTTTAAGGTCCGTTGTAGAAGTTGTGTCTGCGCGTTGTGCAGTTGCTGTAAGACAGCAGAATGCGAGTAACCCAGCCGAGATCGATCGAAGCATGACGAGTTCTATCCTCCCAAAAACACAACCAAGGATACATCGAGAAGAAGGCTTTCGGAATCAGGAGGAGAACTCTTGCGAATCTCGTCTTCGATTCGCTACGCTCACTTGGTATAAGTCATAAGCAATCTCAACATTCGATCCAGTCATCCAGACCGCTGGCTGGAAACACTGGATCTGCAATAAAGTCATTTCAGGAACCTTATAAAGATCCACGGATCGCCGTCTTGATCAATAAGGTGTAACCAAAACCATCTATATCAGCACGACGAATAAAGGAGCACATCGCATGGCGACAGCAGAAGTCACTCGGCGTATCTACAGGATTGCCGTGATTCCCGGCGATGGGATTGGCAAAGAAGTCGTGCCTGAAGGTCTGCGAGTACTGGAGGCCGCAGCAAAAAAATTCGGCTTTGGACTGCAGCTTGACGAGTTCGACTTCGCCTCCTGCGACTACTATCTCAAGCACAAGGAGATGATGCCGGAGGATTGGAAAGATCGTATCGGTAGCCATGATGCCATCTTCTTCGGGGCCGTAGGCTGGCCGGCGAAGGTGCCCGATCACATCTCCCTCTGGGGTTCGCTCATTCTCTTCCGGCGTGAGTTCGATCAATATGCGAACCTTCGTCCCGTTCGGCTCATGCCAGGGCTTCCCTGTCCCCTCGTCGGCCGGGTTCCAGGCGATATTGATTTTTTCGTTGTAAGGGAGAATACCGAGGGCGAATATTCCTCAGTTGGAGGCAAGATCTTTCCTGGCACCGATCGTGAAGTTGTTGTTCAGGAAACCATCATGACCAGAACCGGTGTCGACCGTATTCTGAAATTTGCATTCAATCTCGCGCAAAAGCGGCCAAAAAAACATCTTACGTCGGCAACGAAGTCGAATGGCATCTCCATCACAATGCCATACTGGGATACTCGCGTCGAAGAAATCTCAAAGTCATTTCCTGATGTGACCTGGGATAAATATCACATCGATATCCTCGCCGCTCATTTTGTGCTTAATCCGGACCGATTCGACGTGGTCGTTGCATCGAATCTATTTGGCGATATTCTCTCCGACCTGGGGCCTGCGTGCACTGGCACAATCGGCATCGCTCCTTCGGGAAACATCAATCCCGATCGCCATTTCCCTTCTCTCTTTGAGCCGGTCCATGGCTCCGCACCAGACATCGCCGGGAGCGGCGTGGCGAATCCCATTGCTCAAATCTGGTCGGCGGCCATGATGCTCGACCATCTTGGAGAACTTGAGGCCGGCGCCGCAATCCTTAAAGCGATCGAGCAGGTGCTTCCGAATAAGTCCCTGAGAACACGCGACGTTTCAGGGACCGCTGACACGATCACGGCAGGAAAAGCAATTGCGGACGCGCTCGCATAAAACTCACGATGCAGCCCTTCCATGAAACGCCGTAACAACGGACGTCAATAGCAGGGCCGCATCTGCATTTCAATTCGGCATCGGTTGAGGCGATCGCTCCTGATCCAGTTCTCCGGACGCGACAATCACCGCAAGCGATTCCATCGCCTGCCGAATGAGAATCGCGGTCTGTGCGAAGACTTCCGGATCCATGTTCAGTGTGACCGGGCCGACGCTTAAATGAACGGATTTGCATCCGCAAAGTCGAACCGCACCAAACCCGCCACGCTCTGCCAGAACTACGTTAATATCGTTCATCGATTTCTCCTTGGACGTTTATGCCGACAAAGAGACAAACCCTTCCCAAACGTCAATGCCGGTTGCTGCTCATAAACAGCCAGTCAGCCGATGACTCTTGGCTTGAGCGACCACAGCAACGGCCTTCTCAAGTTCTCGTCCAGGAAGATAGCTCGATCTATTTCGTCTCAGCATTCTTCGTAAAAACAGCATGGGCGTGTCCATGCCGTCCATCTCGATCTCAGGAAGACCGCAGCGCTTCGCCAAAAGACTCTGCAGCATTCCCTCTTGAATGGAGACTAATTTAGTCCTATATAGACGTCAAGCGAAATTTCGACCTTTTTGTTGACCATCTACCTCTGAAAGATGCGATCAGGGCTGTTGTGGCAGCTGTGAGGAATCCCATCCACCGCCTAGCGATTTGACCAGCAGAACACTCGCTTCCAAACGCCGTCGGGTAATGTCGATATCGTTGCGTTCATTTTGCAGAAGCGCCGTCTGCGAGATGATCACCTGCAAATAGGTATCGACTCCGCCCTCATAGCGAGTATTGAAGAGATCAAGGGACTCCCGCGCCGATGCGGTAGCCGCCTGCTGTTGGGTCGCCTCTGTCTCCAGACCGTGCAGCGCATTCAGATTGTCTTCAACCTGCTGGAATGCGGTGAGTGTGGTCTGCCTGTAAGAGGCAATCGTCGAATCGTAATCAGCACGAGTAATATCCGTGGTGGCCCGTCGACGGCCGTGATCGAAGATCGTCTGAGAAAGCGTTGGGCCCACCGCAAAAAAACGGCTTGGCCAGGTAAACCAGTTCACCGCCGACGTTCCAGTAAAGCCGGCTACCGCCGAGAGCGACAGTGTCGGATAAAACGCGGCCTGCGCGATACCGATCTGCTCATTGGCCGCAGCCATACGACGCTCCTCCGAGGCGATATCGGGGCGGCGCTCGAGCAGCTGCGATGGAAGCATTCCAGGAATCTCTGGGAGCGCAGGACCGGCAACCGTGACCGGATTGCGCGGAAGCGTCAGCTGCGCCGGAGGCTTACCAATCAACATAGCAATCGCATGCTCATAGTCTGCTCTGAAGATGTCGACATCGGTAGCCTGCACTTGGGCGGTCTGAAGCTGTGTCCTGGCCTGGGTGACGTCGGAGAGCGGTGCAGCTCCGCCGTTATATCGGTCTTCCGTAAGCTGAAGCGCATCGCGGAAGGCGTTCACCGTATCGTCAAGCAGCTTTCTCTGGGCATCCGCGGAACGCAGATTGAAATAGTCGATAGCCAGCTCAGCATGAAGGGAAAGCCGTGTAGTCTCTAGATCTGCGGCCGACGCCTGCGCCTGTTCGCGTGACTGAGTGATACTGCGCCGAATGCGCCCCCAGAGATCAATCTCGTAATTCAAATCGATGGGCAGCGTGAAGTTCCCGGTGCCATTGTTGGCAACCGCTTTGTTGAAATAGGGTTGATTGGTTGAACTTCGCACTGCGCCAATGCTTGGGTTAGCTCCAATCGTCGGAGCTAGATCGGCGCGAAAGAAACGAACCGCTGCGCGGGCGGCACGAAAGTTCGCTTCCGCTTCCTTCAACGTCTGGTTGGCCGGATCGATCTGAGCTTCAAGCGTGTTGAGTTCCGGATCGTTGAATAAGGTCCACCACTCGCCCTTCAGCTGCGTATCGCCGGGCTGAGCCATCTTCCATCCATCCGAAGCCTTGAAGTTGCTGGGAAGTGCTTCCTTGAACTCTGGAGCAAGCGGGGCTGCTGGCCGTACATATTGCGGACCGACACGGCAGCCTGCCAGAGCCAAAGCGAATAACGCCGCCAGCGCTATAAACGCCGATTGCAGAGTACGCTTCATGACCGCCCCTTCGCTCCGCGATTCACGCGGACCGGCATGCCGCTGGTAATCGAATCCGAAGGATCGACAATCACCTCGTCCGAAGAAGTAAGGCCTGAGGTGACCTCAACAGTACCTCCATAATCGTGTCCGATCGTCACCGGTACAAGCTGAACGCGGTCGTCACGGACTACTCCGACGCGAAGGCCTTCAGCCCGGAACAAAAGCGTATTCGATGGAACCGTAACCGTGTTGGCTCCCCCAGGCACACGGAAATGAACAAAGATGTAAGCGCCGGGCAACAGTCTATTATCTCGGTTGTCGACATCAACCTCGACGTTCAAGGTTCGCGTCGCATTATCGATAGCCTTTGCATTTCGAACGATCGTGCCCGGAATCTTCACCCCGGGATTCGAGTCTTGCGTCAGATCGGCCTTATCGCCGTTGTGAATTGAATCCGCATACACCTCAGGTACCGCTGCGTATACGCGAAGCTTGCCCGTCGCTGCCAGATGAAACAGCTCTCGGGGATTTGTCGACCCAGACCCGGCATTGATCAGATCCCCGATATCCGTATTGCGCGCCGTAATCACGCCGTCAAACGGCGCAATGATCTTCTCGTAGCTCTGTAACTGCTCCAGACGGCGAACGTTCGCCTTGCTCGCGTCGACAGCGGCTTGCGCAGCAATATAGTTGCTGCGGGTCTGGTCCGCCTCCTGCTGCGAGACTGCATGTTTGGCCAGCAGGCTTTCCCAGCGATTGCTCGTCACCCCCGCCAGCTCCATGTTGGCCTGAATGCGCTCTAGCTCCGCGCGCGATTGCTGAAGCTGCTGATCGATCTCGGGGGTTTCAATCTCCGCAAGCAATTGCCCTTTGCGAACATGCGATCCGATATCGAAGTACCACTTCTTCAAGTAACCGTTCGTGCGGGAATAGATCGGCGTCTCCGTAAATGCCTGCACATTACCGGGGAGAACCAGACTCTGCGCCTCCGATCCCATCTGCGGCCTAATGATATTCACGGTTGGAATTGCAGCTTCGTCCGTCGCACGGGTAAGCTCCTTCTCGTGGGAACTTCGTACATGAACCCCGTAGAAGATCGCGGCGATAAGCGCAACCGCAAAAAGAATCCCTATCGTCCGCCCGCTTCCCGGTCCTTCGACCGGAGAATTCGAGTGTTCTTCCTTATGCGCAGGAACCACATCGGCCTGCGCAGGCTCCGCTACTTCCTGTGTGCTGGGCATCACGTTCTCCAGATTGCCATTCGTATTCATGCGTGCTCCTCGACGAGGCGCTTACGTTCGCGACTGAGCTTGCGCTTCTCGCTTCCATGGATCAGAGCAAAAACGCAGGGAACAAAGACGAGCGTCGCAACCGTCGCGCATAGCAGCCCGCCAATCACGGCGCGGCCAAGCGGAGCATTCTGCTCGCCGCCATCTCCCATCCCCAGAGCCATCGGGATCATGCCGATAATCATCGCCAGAGCCGTCATGATGACCGGGCGGAAGCGCGTTGTTCCAGCTTCGATTGCAGCCTTGATCGCATCGCTATGCTCTTCCAGACGAATCTTTGCAAAGGAGATGACAAGAATGCTGTTCGCCGTCGCGACTCCCATGCACATGATGGCTCCCATCAAAGCAGGGACGCTCAGTGTCGTCCCTGTCAGGAACAGGAAGAGCACGATACCCGCAAGAGCGGCCGGCAACGCCGTGATGATGATGAAGGGATCGGTCCAGCTCTGAAAATTGACGACAATCAACATATAGACCAAAACAATGGAGAAAAACAGCCCCCCGATCAGGCCGATGTAGGAGCTCCGCATCGTGTCCACCTGGCCTTTCAACGTCATAAAGGTGCCACGGGGAAGGTTCTTCCTGTTCCTCTCCAGGACCTTCTGAACGTCACGGCTCACCGCTCCAAGATCTCTTCCTTCCACGTTGCCGTAGATATCCACCACACGCCGGATGTTGTAGTGATTGACCACCGCCATCTCATGCCCGCGCTGTACGTTGGCAAGGTCACTCAAAATCTCAGGAGTCGCCGAAGCCCCCGTCGGCGCTCCTGCCGTCGTTCGATTGATAGGAATGTTATTCAGGTCCTGAATCGAAGACATCTTGTATTGCGGCGTCTGCGCAACAATGTTGTAGTTCACATGGTTCTTCCAGTTGAGGAAGAACATCGGCGTTACCTGAAAACTTCCACTTAAGGTATTGAGTACGCTGGTCGCGACATCGCGCTCGCTAAAGCCACCCTGTGCAGCCTTGGTGCGATCGACTGCGAGCTGCAGCGTCGGATAATCGAAGGGCTGTTGTATGCGAATATCAATAAGACCAGGAACAGTGCGCAGCTCAGCGAGAATCTTGTCCGCCTGCTCCTTGCTGGCATCCACATCGTTGCCTTCCAACTGAATGTCGATCGGCGCCGGAAGACCGAAGTTCAGAATCTGCGTCGTAATATCGGCCGGCAGCATGTAGAAGGTAGCGCTGGGAAACTTGCGCGGAAGCTCACGGCGCAGTTTCTGCACATAGGCTGCGGTGGAATGATGGTCCTCTTTGAGGGTCACCAGGATGTCGCCATCGTTGGCACCCATGGTTCCGCTCGTAAGGTGCTGGATGTTCATCGGGCTATAAGGAAGCCCGATGTTGTCGAGGATATTGTCGATCTCCGACGACGGAATCTGGTTGCGGATCTCCCCTTCCACTAGATCGAACAGTCGTGCCGTCTCTTCAATGCGAAGCCCGGTCGCGCCGCGAACGTGAAGAATAAACTGGCCGCTGTCGGTATCCGGAAAGAAGTCCTCGCCCAGGAACGGCACCAGGATAAAGGCCGCGAGACAGATCAGAAGGAACGACGGAACGAAGACACGTCGTGCTGTAACTACTCTTTCAAGAATCCCGTGATATCCGCCACGGATACGCTCGAAACCGCGTTCAAACGCACGCTGGAATCGCGAAAAAAATCCCTTACCCGGTAAGGCATGCCCGTGCTCCCTTAGCAGATACATCGCCAGCGTAGGGACGAGCGTTCTACTCAGGACATAGCTGGCAAGCATTGCGAAGACCACTGCTTCCGCCAAAGGGACAAACAGATAGCGCGCCACGCCCCCGAGGAAGAACATCGGCAGGAACACGATGCAGATGCAAAGCGTTGAGACCAGCGCCGGAACGGAGATCTGGGCGGCACCTTCAAGGATGGCCTCTCGCAAGGGGAAGCCTTCTTCCAGAAAACGCTCGATATTTTCAATCGTCACCGTGGCATCGTCCACGAGAATGCCGACCGCAAGCGCCAGTCCGCCCAGTGTCATCGTATTAATCGTCTCGCCCATCAAGCTGAGAACGATCACCGAGGTAAGGATCGAGAGCGGAATAGATACCGCGATAATCAGCGTGGAACGCCAACTGCCCAGGAACACCAGGATCATGATGGCGGTAAGTGCGGCAGCAATCACCGCCTCACGGATCACGCCTTCGACAGCGCCGCGTACGAAGACGCTCTGGTCTGAGAGGGGCGTCATCCTCAGTTCAGGCGGCACGGTACTCGCGACCTTCGGAAGAAGGCCCCGAATTCCTTTCACCACGTCAAGGGTGGAAGCGTTACCGTTCTTCATAATCGAGACCAGCACGCTGCGATGGCCATCCTGACGCACCACGTTGGTCTGCACCTGAAATCCGTCGCTGACGGTTGCAACATCCCGCAGGTAGATCGTCGTTCCGTTCACCTGCTTCAATGGGATGTTCGACAGCTCCTCAACCGTACGAGGAGTGCCATTGGTTCGAACGTCGTACTCCGACTGGCCGATCTTAATCGTCCCAGAGGGCATTACTACGTTCTGCTGCGCCACGGCATTCAACAGGTCGCCGGGAGCAACTCCCTTGGATTGCATTGCCGACTGATCCATAGCGATGCTGATCTGTCGCTGCTTGCCTCCATAAGGCAGAGGAATCACCGAACCCGGCACCGTCACCAGCTGGGTGCGGATGAAGTTCGTCGCGTAGTCGTTCAGATCCGACTCCGAAAGCCCCTTGCCCGAGATGCCTAGCTGCAGAATCGGCACGCTCGAAGCCGAGAAGTTAATGATCTCCGGCGGAAGAATGCCGGGAGGCAGTTGGCGCAGCAGATACTGCGATGCCGCCGTCACCTGGGCATTTGCCGTATCCAGCGAAGCACCGGGCTGAAGAAAGATCTTCACCACGGCTACGCCGTTGTACGTCGTCGATTCGATGTGCTGAATGTTATCGACCAGCGTCGTGAGAGCCTTCTCGTAAGGAGTGGTGAGCCGGCCCTCTACCTCTTCCGGGTTGAGGCCCGTATACTGCCAGCCCACCGAAACAACTGGAATATTGATGTCGGGAAAGATATCCGTCGGCGTGCGCAGGATGACGACCGGCGCGGCGATCAGGATCAGGATCGCAAGAACGATGAAGGTGTACGGCCGGTTCAGCGCTATTTTGACGATCCACATCGGTCTCCGACGCCTCGTTTCCGCAAAAGCGGCAAAATATTTCCAACATCTATATTGATTCCCCAGGCTGGCAATTGTCGCGCAGTTCTTTCCGGCGGCATCTATCGGAAAAACCGATATCATGGTTTCTATGGAGTTACGACACCTGCGTTATCTCGTTGCGGCCGCAGAACAAGGCAGCTTCAGCGGAGCCGCGCGGCGCCTCCACGTCGCGCAGTCGGCCATCAGCGAACAGCTCGCCGATCTCGAACAGGAGATCGGCGCTCAGCTCTTTACCCGCTCCTCCCGGCGAACAGGGCTAACTCCAGCGGGAGAGCTTTTTCTCAAAGAAGCGCGCCGCATCCTGGCGGACTCCGAGAATGCCATCGAGATTGCCCGGCGAGCTCAACGCGGAGAGATTGGAAATCTCAATATCGGCTTCTTCGCCGGCAGTGTAGGGGTTAACTTTCCCCGCCTCATCCGCTCCTTCCGCAAGCAACATCCTGGCATCCGTCTCTCCCTCATCGAATTGACCTCCACCCGGCAATGGCAGGCGCTGGTCGCTGGAGAGATCGACATCGGCTTCACTCGCCGGGTCGAACCCGAGTTCCGCACTGAGCTCCTATCGGAGCTCATCCATCAGGACCCCATTGTCGCAATCGTTCCCAAGGATCACCCCGTGGTTCCGGGCCCGGTTGATCTCCACGATCTCGCGAGCGAGCCCTTCGTGCTCCCTTCACGCGATACCTCGCCTGCGGTCTTCGACAAGGCCATTGAACTCTGTTCGGAGGCCGGCTTCTCACCCCGCATCTCCAGCATCTCAACCGTCTGGTCCAGCGTAGTCATGATGGTTCAGGCCGGCGAGGGCATCTCTTTGCTACCCCTCAATGAGCAGCAGTCCAGGACGCGCGATCTCGCCTTTTGCCCGCTCCTTGCAAAGAACGCCTTCGTCGAGTTCGTCATGGCCTGGTCACCGCAACACGACAGCGACCTGAACCGCAGCTTTCGCAAACTCGTAAAGACGCACTCCACCGGAAGTGGAATGCGTACCTAGCCCCGCACCTGACATGTCATTGGCCCGTTTGATAGCGGATGGCCGCCAGACTCTGCTGATAGTCATACCGCGCATTCGTATTGCCGATCTCGGCAGAGGTTTGCGCCAGCTCCGCCTGACTCAGTTCCACGATACTGCTCAGCCCCAACTTGTACCGAGTCTGCGCCAGCTCCAGCGCCTGGTTTGCCTGTGCGAGCAACCGGGCCGTTACACTCACCCTTTGATATGCCGACTGTGAGCTCAGCCAGGACACCCTGACATCGCGCGCTATCTTGTTTCGCAGATCCCGAACCTGCTCCTGCACTGCGCTCGCCCGATAGTCCGCCTCTTTGGCTCGAGCGCTGTAAAGACCTCCGTTGAAGACAGGTACGCTGACATTGACTCCTGCCGCCCCATACCAGGATGACGAAATGGAATCGGACCGCACCGGGGCTCCACCTGTAGCCCCCAAAGCGGAAATCGTAGGTCGCCATAGCTCATGCTCGGCCTTGCGATATCGCTCCGCAGCTTCAAACTGATCGTTCAACGCCGCTAGATCAGGCCGTGATCGCATCGCCATCGTAGTAAGCGCATCCACATTCTCCGCCGGAACCGAAAGTTCACCGGCGTTGTCCACCAAGACAAAGGCCTGTTGTCGCTCATACCCCATCACTGTACTCAGATCGGCAAACGCACCGTCCTGTGCGTTCTGTGCGTCCAGCAGCAACAACTGAGCCTGGTTCAGATTGACCTCGGCGAAGCTGCGATCCAGCGTCGACTTCAACTTGGCATCTGCCAGAGATCCCACCAGATTCGACGCATCCTGTCGGAACGCCACCGTTTTCTTGGCGACACTCACGACAGCCTGCGCTGCCAGTGCGCGATAAAACGCCTCGTCTACTGCAAGTTTGATATCAGCCTCAGTGGCCACCTCGGCAGATTGCTGCGCCTTCTCTTTCAATCCCGCACTCGCCACTAGGTTCTGTGTTCGCCCGAAATCCGTAATCAACTGAGTAACCGAAACGCCACCTGCAGCTCGCGTGTAGAGTGCAGGACTATTCAGCAGTCCCGCCGTCATGCGGCCACCATCGTGTGCTTGCACTGCAGTCAGATTTCCCGTTACCGTTGGAAGCTCGACAGACTTTACCTCCCGCCTCACCTGTCCCTCGGCCAGCGCCAGCAGCCGCGCCATCGAGATCTGCGGGTGATTCTTGAGAGCCATCGCCTCAGCATCTGTTACCGTCAGGTTGCTCGGAGGAGCCGCCGTAGCAGCTCCCTGAGCCCTTACTGACGCCGCCATCGTTCCCATAACAACCGATACCGCCAATATCCTCCTAAACCTGTGCATGGGAACCCTCCTGGCCAGCCGCGACTGCATTGCCGCTTTCCTTCTTCTCCTCCTCTTTGCGATGCACCAGCAGATACGCCGCTGGAACCACAAAGATCGTCATAGCAACCGAGACCGTCAATCCGCCAATGATCGCCCTCGCCAGCGGAGCGTACTGCTCACTTCCCGTCTCGAGTGCCAGCGCCATAGGAATCATGCCCAGAATCGTCGCCAGAGAAGTCATCATCACAGGACGCAGACGAATGCGGCACGCCGTGGCGATCGCTTCATCGATCGGCATCCCCTTGCCTCGCAGAGAACGCGCAAACTCGACAATCAAAATCGAGTTCGACACCACGATGCCCGTCATCATAATCACGCCCATCAGCGACATCACATTGAGCGTCGTGTGCGTCACCAGAAGAAACAGAATCACTCCCGTCAATCCCGGCGGAACCGCAAGCAGGATAATGAGCGGATCGACAAACGACGCGAACTGCGCCATCAGAATCAAGTAGACCAGCACGATCGAAAGCACCAGCCCCAGGCCGAAGCTCTTGAACGACTGCTGCATTCCATCCACCGATCCCCGAAGCGTCACCCGCAGATCCTCGGGAATATGTGTCTGCGCAAGGATCTTCTCCACCCGGCTCGCCATCCCCCCCAGGTCTTCTCCAGCAGGCGACACATACACATCGATCACGCGTCGCAGCTGATAGTGATCCACCTCCGTCGGCGTCTTGATGCTCTTCACCGTCGCCGCCTCCGAAAGCGTCGTCACATCCTTGCCGTCCTTCGAACGCAGAGGAATCTGGTTGAAGTCCGTCATCGTCTTCACCTGCGTATCCTTGTACTGCACCGTCAGCAGATAGTTATTTCCCGACTTTGGATCCACCCAATAACTCGGCGCGATCATCCCATTCGAGCTCAACGCCGTGATCACGTTATCGACCACGTCCGTCGCGTTCAGACCCATCTTGCTAGCCATCTCGCGATTCACATTCAGCTCGATCCCCGGATAATCCAGGTCCTGCGGAATCAGCACATCACCCACGCCCTTGGCGGCGCGAATCTTCAGCGCCAGCTCGTTGGCCGTGTTCAACGCCTCCTTCATATTGTTTCCACCCACCTGAATATCAATCGGCGCCGGTAGGCCAAGATTCACTACTGCATCCACCAGGCCGCCGGTCTGAAAGTACGTCGAAAGCTCAGGCAGATCGTCGCGCAGCTTCTCGCGCACACGCCTCATATATTCGAAGCTGCTAAGCGAATGCTCTTCCTTCAGACTCACCTGAACGAACGCCGTGCTCTGTGCCGAGTTGCTCGTATAGATCGCTGAAAAGTCCGGTGTCAGCCCGATGTTCGAGACGATCATCCCCAGATCCTTCTCCGGAACCACATCGCGAACGTCCTTCTCAACGCGTGCAATATATTGGTCCGTCCGCTCCAGCCGCGTTCCCGTCGGAGCCTTCACGTTGATCACGAACTGTCCCGGATCGGTCCTCGGAAAGAACGACAGCCCCAGAAACGAAGCCATCACCAGGCTGAACGCGAAGATGCCTGCGCCTCCCGCAAGTACCAGCCACGGTCTTTTCAAAGCCCTCTTCACCCAGATGTCGTAGCGCAGCAGAGCGAGGTCGTAACGGCGATTGAACCATCGCACGAACCGCTGAAAGAAGCTCCCTCCTTCATGATGCGCAGCCTCGTTATGCGCATTTTTGATGAACGTCGCGCAATACAGGGGCACCACTGTTCTTGCGAAGATGTAGGACGCAAACATCGACAGCACGACCGTCAGCGCCAGCGCCACAAACAGGAATCGGCTGACGCCGTAAAGAAACACTACGGGGAAGAACACGATCGCCGTCGTACACGTCGCCGCAAGAATAGGCAACGCAACTTCTTCACCGCCATCCTCGGCAGCCTTCGCAGCCTCCTTGCCCATCTCCATGTGGCGGAAGATATTTTCCAGCACCACCACCGAGTCGTCGATTAACCGCGAGAACGCTAGCGCCAGTCCTCCCAGCACCATCGTATTGATCGTGCCGCCCATCATGTTCAGCACCAGAAACGCAGCTAGCGCCGACAACGGAATCGACAGCATCACCGCCATCGTCGCTCGCCCGTTACCCAGAAAGATCAGGATCATCAAGCCCGTCAGCACCAGCCCGATCATTCCCTCGCTTCCAAGATTCTTCAGCGCCGTCTTCACAAACACCGACTGATCGAAGACCACCTGCGCCTTCAGGCTCTTTGGAACATCCAACAGCCGTCCAATTGCAACGCGAATTCCATTCACGATCGCAATCGTGTTTCCACCTCCTCCTTGCTTTAAAATCGGCAGATAGACCGAGTGCTGCCCATCCACGCGCACAATATTCGTCTGGATCGCCGCCGCATCTTTCGCCTCACCCACATCCGAGATCAGCAACTGTCCGTTGCCTACACTCTTTAGCGGCGTGCGATTGATCTCCTCCATCGTCGGCATCTCTGCGTTGGTGTAAATGTTGTAGTCCTTCGGCCCAATCCTCACGTCGCCGGAAGGCAGAATCGCGTTCGCCTGATTCACCGACCGCACCACATCCATCAGGCTCAGCTGGTGCGCCTCCAGCTTCAGCGGATCCACGTACACCTGAATCTGCCGATACTTCCCGCCAAACGGCTGCGGCACCGACGCTCCCGGCACATTCGCAATCTGGTTTCTCACTGAGAACTGTCCCAGATCGTGCAGCTGCGTCTCGTTCAGCCCCTCGCCCTTCAACGTAATCAGGCACACCGGCAGACTCGACGCATCGAACTTCAACACCACCGGCGGCAGCGTTCCCTGCGGCAGACGCCGCAGCTGCGCCATCGCCAGGTTCGAGATCGTACTC
The DNA here is from genome assembly GCF_059115365.1 of Edaphobacter sp. FHG110511_03. Lineage (NCBI taxonomy): Bacteria > Pseudomonadati > Acidobacteriota > Terriglobia > Terriglobales > Acidobacteriaceae > Edaphobacter > Edaphobacter sp. FHG110511_03. The sequence goes on from NZ_JBZYWL010000002.1 coordinate 613,431, forward strand.
ACCGCCGCATCCGCATTCGTTCCCGGCTGAAAGTACACCTTGATCAGGCTCACACCCGTCAGCGAGCGCGACTCAATATGATCGATCCCGCTGCCCAGAGTGAAAAATCTCTCAAACGGATTCGTAATGCCTGCCTCAATCTGTTCAGGAGGCATACCGTTATAAAACGTCGCCACCACCACGACCGGAATGTTGATCTCGGGAAACAGATCCACTGGCATGCGCATTACCGTCACCGACCCCACAACGGCGACAATCAGACAAAGCATAATGATGAAGAACGGATAGCGAATCGCAAATCCTGACATCGCTACTCCTCCTTCCCGGCTACGACAGCCATCACGCTCGGCTGCGCATCCACATGCTGGCCCGGCGTAAACGAGCTAAGGTTTCCCACCACCACATGCTCGCCCTCACGCACTCCATCCAGAATCTGCACCGTCTCTGGAGTCTCCAGTCCTACTCGTACTGCGCGTCGCTCCACCTCGCCGCTTCCATTCACCACCAGCACCGAAGCCCCGCTCGTCTCGCGATCCACCGCATCCACTGGAACAGTCAACGCATGCGAGCTACCCGCAATCCCCAGCGTCACATCCGCATACATCCCCGGCGTCAGGCTGCTCTTCGCATTCGGAACATCCACCTCAACCTGCAGACTGCGCGTCTCGCGATCCAGCGCTCCCGTCGTCCGCACGACCTTGCCCGTGAAGTGATCTCCCGTCGCCTGCACACGAACATCCGCCGCATCGCCGTCGCGCACATATCCCGCCAGCGACTCCGGCACCGGAATCCGCAGGCGCAGAATCTTCACCTCCGCCACCTTCACCACCGGCATCGATCCTGCATTCGACGTTCCCGCCTGGATCAGCGCGCCGGTATCCGCGTACCGCCACGTCACGATCCCATCGAACGGCGCGGTAATCCGCGAGTAATCCGCCAGCGACGAATAGTGCAGCTGCTCGGACTTCGCGATATCCATCTCCTGCTCCTGCGCTGCAACAGTGGACTTCGCAACCTGCACCTGCGCTTCGGAGGCACTATCCTTGGCTTCGGCATCGTCCAACTCCTGTTGCGCAATCATCCCTGGCCTCGCAGCGGCTGCTTGCTTCAACCGCTCCGCTGCCATGTGCAGCGAGTTGTGATCTGCCTCGGCTCGTGCCACCTGGCTCTTCGCCAGCAGGATCTCCTCCTGGCTGCGCCGTACCCCGGCCTCCGCTCCTGTCACCTGCGCCGTCAGCTCAGGCACTTCAAGCGTCGCCAGCACCTGACCCGTCCGAACCTTGTCGCCGATGTCCACGTTGATCCGTCGAATAAATCCGGCTACCTTGGCATGCAGCTCAACCTCCTGGAAGGGGATAAACTCTCCCGCAACCGTAAGATTCTTTGCTACCGGCCCTCTCTTCACCATCGCAACCGCCGCACGCGATACCACAGCCGCCGCAGCTTCAGACTTTCTTTCTTCTTTTCTGCATCCAGAGACAACGCCCGCCAGGCAGGCAACACATAAACAAGGCAGCACGCAGCGCCGAGTCCACCAAGACCAGTCCATAGTCAGCTCGCTCACAAATCTTTTTTGCTTGAAGCTTCGATGACGACGCTCGCCGAAGACACTTGCCCTCAAGGCGAACAACAAACAGCTTGTCAGGAAGATTTAGCGGACGGGAGGAGCCCTGAGCTGAGAGATACGAGCGAATTGGGTCTGCCGGAGCGCCACAGCAACGTCGCGTTCCAACCAACCGTCCGCCGCGGGAGACTCCATGCCCCAGCGCACTGCCGCAGTCAGCAACAGGACTGCCGAGACTACCGCCGCAACCTGCGTTGCGGCAAGCCCTGAATCCTCTGGAGCAGCCATCATTGCGGCCGCAGCCTTCGCCTCATGCTGCCACATCTTGCTTGAAGACAGCGTCTTCACCGGCATCCCGAGGCTCTTCGGCTGGTACCACGACAGCTTCGCCGCGAACGAAAACACAAGCACCAGAAGGCACAGCGCCATTCCGGCTCCTCGCGCCCACCGTTCGTGTCTCATTCTGCCGAAGTTCAGGATCATCTCCTCACACCATACCATCCGGGCACGGCGGAATCCACGCACCTTTGCGCGTAATCGGTTAGACGCTCCCAGCACCCTTCTTGTTAGAGTGTGCAGATACATTCACCTTCGTGCCAGACGAATTGCCTCACAGTCTCATCTTAGAAAAGTCATTCCGACCGTAGCGAAGTGCAGGAATCTCCTGTCAGTCCTGCTTTCTCCCTAGAATCGCGGCAGAAACAGATCCAGGTCGACATCTCCGCTCTAACTGCCATCACCGCCATCTCTTCGTGATACTCTTCCGCCCGAGGTCTCCGACATGTCCACAACGCGCAGACTCTTCTGTTCTCAAACTGCAGCCCTTTTCCTCACCCGCGGCCTTGCCTCTCAGACTCCCGTCACCGGAACTCCCACCCGCCCCAACGTCGCCGTCATCGATCACGACCGCACTCTTTCCGCTGCCGACCGCTTCCTCACTCAGCCCCCTACGCCGCTCACTACTCTGCCCGCCCCAAACTCTCCCGGAACTCCCCACGACTATTACTCCGAACCCGACACCTTCACGACCCACCGCGACGCTCTCCTCTCTCTTAGCCACATCGTCCCCGCCCTCACCTCCGCCTATGTCCTCACGAAAGAGGAGCGATACGCCCAGCACGCCATCGCCCACCTTCGTGCCTGGTTCGTCTCCCCCGAGACCTCCATGGCTCCCACCCTCGAGTACGCCCAGGTCGTCTCTGCCGCCAAAGCCGGCCGCCCCGAAGGTCTTATCGAAGCCGTTCACCTCGCTGAGGTCGCACAATCCATCCCTTTTCTCTCAAACTCCGAAGCCCTCACCCCTGAAGACCTGGTAACCATCAATACCTGGTTTACCGGTTATCTCGATTGGCTCAACACCTCCCGCACCGCCGGACTCGCCCGCGACATGCGCGACCACAATGGCTCCTCCTGGCTGCTTCAGGCGGCAGCCTGCGCGCGCTTGAATCTAAAGGACGACCGTGCCCTGACCACCCTGCGCCATCAGTTCCGAACTTCGACTATCCGCGCGCAGATCACCTACGATGGGACCTTCCCACGTGAGCTCACGACTCCCAATCCCTATCGCAACAGCCTCTTCAATCTCGATATGCTCGCCGCCTGCTGCGATCTGCTCTCCACGCGCTTTGAGAGTGTCTGGACCTACGAACTGCAGGACGGCCCGGGGATGCGGGTTGCATTCGCCCGCCTCTACCCTTTCATCGCCAACCGAAGAAGCTGGCCCTACAAGGCCGACGCTGCTTTCTTCACCGAGCTCCCTCTCCGTCGCCCTGCGCTTCTTTTTGCCGCCCGCGCCTACAGCCGCCCCGAATACGCAGATACATGGCGCACTCTCCCCGCGGACACATCCAATCCTGAACTCGATCGCACCTTCCCCATTCGGCAGCCTCTGCTGTGGGTGACTCGCCCTCGCCCGTAGCGAGTTACGCCGCAAGGTACGATAGTTAGGAAACCCACAAAAAATCCCCATCCCCTTTGACCATGGCCGATTCATCTCACGTTAATACAAATCGTGATGGCGGCTAATTTTAGACACAGACCCTGCCGAATAGTTCCGCTATTCATCGAAAAGTAACACGATTTTCATTTGGACCTCGAATACTCGACTTAAAGAGGCCCTATGAGACCAATTCGATTGTTACTAGTACTGTTTGTCTTTCTATCCGAGAGTTTTGCACAGACCACTACAGGAAGCATCACCGGCTTCCTCACAGACAAATCCGAATCCGTTCTTGCCGATGCCAACGTTACGCTCACCGATCAGAACACTGGCAGACAGCGCACCACTACAACCAATAACTCAGGACAGTTCACCCTCGTTCAGCTTCCCCCATCCACTTACACACTCGAAATCTCCCACTCCGGCTTCTCGACCCTACAAACGAAAGGTCTGGTACTTCAGGTCGGCCAGGAGATTAGCCGCAATTTCACCCTTAACGTCGAAAACGCCCAGAGCACAGTCACGGTAGAGGCCGCGGAAGTCTCCCTCGACACCGACTCCGCAAAGATTGGTGGCAACGTCTCCAGTCGCGAGATCAAAGAGCTCCCCATCAACGGGCGCCAGATCTCCCAGCTTTACCTCCTCGTTCCCGGCGCCACCAACTCCGGCTCCGGTACCTTCGGCGACATCCGCTTCTCTGGTCGCGCAGTGGAGCAGAACATCATCCGCCTCGACGGAATCGAATCGACCTCCATCATCGATACATCCCCGGGTAACCTCAACGGCGAGCTCGGCTCCCTCTTCCGCCTTCAGCAGTCCCTCGAGGCCGTTCAGGAGTTCCGCATCGACTCCTCCAGCTATCCCGCTGAGATGGGAACTGGAACCGGTGGCCAGATCAGCTTCATCAGCAAGTCAGGAACCAACAACTTTCACGGCTCTGCCTTTGAATACGTTCGCAACGACTTCTTCGACGCCAGAAACACCTTCAACCGCAGAGCAACTCCGGCGAACCCCATAGCCGGCAATCCCAAATTTCGCCTGAACCAGTTCGGTGGCTCCGTCGGCGGTCCCATTCGCAAAGACAAACTCTTCTTCTTCGCTAACTACGAAGGTCTGCGGCAGAGCTGGGCCGCCCCCTATAGACAGGCAACGCTCAGCAACTTTACAAAGTCACAAATCCCGACGACGAGCAGCATCTATCCGTTGCTTGCTGCATTCCCGGCCGATCCCTTCCCGTCCGATCCTGCATTCGCTTCACGAACCGTAACCACGGTCGGCGCCAACAAAATCCAGGAAGACTTCGGGGATATCCGCTTCGATTACCACATCAACGATCGCTTCGGAGTCTACGCCCGCTACAACATTGACCAAGGAAGCTCCACCCAGATTCAGGATGCCTCGCTCAGCCAGTTTGGGCAGGTCTCCGTTCCTCAGAACGGCGTACTCGCTCTAACACAGGTATGGACACCCCACATCTTCAACGAGACCAAGTTCGGCTACAACGGCATCAAGATGCGGGTTCAGGGCATCGCCGGTCCTAGCCCCAACGCCGATATCAGCCGTGCGCGTATCGCTGTCGCTGGTCTGACCAACGTCGGTTCCCTCATCAGCCTCTCCAGCTCCTTCAACGGCATCGGCGCACCCTACACTGGGCAGAGCTTCTCCTACATCGACAACTTCTCTCTGCTGAAGGGCAACCACAGCATGAAGTTTGGTGTCGAGATCCGGCCCATCTCGCTCTATAACAACCAGCTCGGCGGAACCACCTATACCTTCAATAGCATCAGTGATTTCGCAGGCAATAAGCCTTCTCAAATCGCCTTCTACGGCGACCTCAGCGATCTCAGCCCCTTCACCGGCCTCAGCGGAGATGCGCAGGTCAAACAGAACTACTACATCGGGTACGCGCAGGACGAGTGGAAGATCAGGCACAACCTCACCCTCAGCTACGGGCTGCGCTACGAGTACTACTCACCCCTCCACGAAGTCCGCAATAAAGTCGTCGTCTTCAACATGGCCGTCGGCAACATCTTTCCCAAATACCCGGGAGACTGGTATGCCAGCTCAACGAACAACTGGGGTCCACGTCTCGCACTCACATGGTCGCCCGACGCGACCAACGGCAACACCATCTTCCGCATAGGTGGCGGCGTCTTCTACGGCCCCGGCCAGACCGAAGATCAAATCCAGCCCGAAGCCAACGACCGCGTTCAGCGTACATTCAGCCAGAGTAACGCTACCGGTTTCTCAAAGATCTATCCGATCATTCCTCAAACCGACGTGTACGCTAACTACGATATCAACAGCCCCACGCTGGGCTATCAACCGCGCGCCTACGCTCCGAACTACAAGGTTCCCGAGCGCGTCACTACGTACACTGCCTCCATCGAGCAGCGTCTCCCCGGCCAGGTTCAATTCATGGTCGGCTACGTCGGCTCGACGGGTCGCAATCTCTTCCTCCGTTCCATCACCAACCTGATCACCGGAGTCTCCACCAATCCCGCAACTGGAGTCGGCACTGCGACCCGCCAGTTCGGTGGCCGCTTCGCCGAGGTCGACTACAAGACCTCCGGCGGAACCGACATGTACAACGCCCTCCAGACCTCGTTGCAGCGTCGGTTCTCCCACGGACTCTCTCTTGGCGCTCAGTACACCTGGGCAAAGGAGCTTGGAACGTCCAGTGGATCCAACGAAGCAACAACGGCTCAGAATCCGTACGACTTCCGCACGGAGTACGGTCGCGGTACCTTCGATATCCGTCACAGCCTGAACGCAACCCTTCTCTACGATCTCCCCTTTGGTCACGCCAAGACCTATTCACTGTCGGGTCCCATGGATGTGATTGCAGGTGGCTGGCAGGTCGGCGGAATCGTGAACTTCCGTAGCGGTGTACCAATCGACGTACTCATCACCCGCCCCGACCTCGCCTACGTCGGCAATCCTGGAACCTCCATCGCAGGTCAAACCTTCGGGAGCCCGGTTGTAACCAATGGCGTCGTGCAGACGACCGCCGTCGTCAATGTGCCCGGAGGCGGCAACAGCCGCAACATCCGCCGTCCCAATGTCGTTCCCGGCGTCAATCCCTTCATCAAGAGTGGCTTCCAGTTCCTTAATCCGGCGGCATTCTCCACTCCGGCTCCTGGAACTTTCGGCAACTACCGGCGCAATGATTTGAGCGGACCGAATCTCGCCCAGCTCGACATGACGCTCGGCAAGCAGTTTCACGCCACGGAGAGAACCTACTTCGAATTCCGTGCCGACATCTACAACATCCTCAACCACCCCAACTACGCCAATCCCGGTACTATCCGGTTGAACCAGACCCTCACCTCTGGAGCCGCAAACCAACCGGGTGCAGCTTTCACCCAGGGAACCGCCGGTTCGGCCTTCGGGGTACTCTCTTCAACCGTAGGAAACCAGGTAGGCATCGGAGCCAACCGCCAGATTCAGCTCTCACTCCGGGCCAACTTCTAGTCGTTCTCGTCACAGACACCGCTGTACTGCACAGACTACTGCCGCAAGGAAGAACTCCTTGCGGCAGTGGTCTTTTAAACATTCCAACGCGGCGTCAGGAAGTAAACCTGCAGGGCAAACTCCATCGTCCTCGGATCCGTCGTCTTCATAACCTGTCCGAAGTTCAGATACACATTTTGTTCAACAGGTGAAAACGGACAGAGATGTTTCGGCAAATTGAACATCTCCGCGTGAAAGTCAGATACCACCCGCTCCCGTATTGCATGGATCATGAGCGACGACCCATGGTGCAGCGCTGTTCAACCAGACAGATGCTTGAGGTCAACGGAGATTATATTCCTATCCGAATTTAATCCAGGCGACTAGGGTGTTTTATTGGCGCGCCGGTTGATATTTGACTAAATCGTTTCGGATTTTCATATATCTCCACTTAGCCGAGTCTCAATTATTTGTTTGACAGAGCATCTACCCGGACATGTATATTTTCGCACGCGTAATAAATACAAATGCATCGTTGGAATGTTGCCGCCAAACAAGGGGGCATGTCTTCTTCTGGCGTTGTTGATAGATCCAACCCATTTGAACTTCGAGGGGGTCGTAATGAAGCGTCTGTTAGTGGTCATCACGTTTTTCTTACTCATATCATCAGCAGGGCTGACTCTCGCCCAATCGATGGATAGACAGCTGATTACCGGTACTGTCACCGATCCTACCGGTGCTGCTGTGCCACAGGCGAATATTGTTGTTACCAACGAAGCCACCGGGGTCAGCCGAACTGTACAGTCCAACGCCGATGGTAACTTTACCGTGCTCAACATTCCCGTGGGCGTCTACTCCGTTACGACAACCGTGAGCGGCTTCAAGAAGTCTGTTCTGGCTGGGGTCAACGTTGACATCGGCGGCAAGCCCGACGTTCCCGTGCAACTTGCCGTCGGCCAGGCGACCGAATCCGTTGAGGTGCAAGCCGGGATAGTCCCGATTCAAACCACAAGCGCCGAAATAGGTGGCGTTATCACGAGCACGGAGGCCACACAAATTCAGTTGAACGGACGTAACTATGTTCAGCTCCTGACGCTCCAGCCTGGCGTCTCGCAGACCGTGGCTAGCGGCTTCGCCATCTTCGGCACCTATGGCGTCAACGGCAACTCGCAGTCGGTCAATGGTATTCGAACCGATTCAGCGAACTACTTCATCGATGGTGTCGACAACAAGGACAACGGCGGTGGCGGCAACAACTTCGTCAACATCTCACCGGACTCGCTGCAGCAGTTCCGTAACGTCGCATCCAGTTATGACGCCAGCTACGGCGGCACCTCCGGCGCTACCGTCTCCGTTGCGATCAAGAGCGGTGGACGCGACTTCCATGGCAACGCCTACGAGTACATCCGCAACGATGCGATCCAGGCCTATCCCTTCCGTGCTCTCAGCACCTATCAATCGACCCAGCCGTTTGTGAAACCGCCGCTACGCTATAACGACTTCGGCTACACGATCGGTGGCCCCATCTGGATCCCCGGCGTATTCAATAAAAACAGAGAGAAGCTCTTCTTCTTTGTCGCGCAGGAGTACAAGCGCCTGCGCACCTCGACCGTAACGAACGTGACAGTTCCGACCCCAGCAGCCATCGCAAGCGCAATCACCACCGGACCTTCGACCGCAACCGGCCGAGCTCTCGCCTCATCGGTATTGCAGGATCCAAGTGGCAACTTTAGCTATCTAAGCCTGGGAAACAACAACCAGTCGGAGTATCTGGTCAAGGTCGATTACAACCTGAATGAAAAGAACACAATCAGTGGGCACTTCGTTCACGACAACGTGCTGAACGTCGGCAATCCGACCAACTTCGTCATCTATGACCGAACCATCCCTGGCCTTACGAGCTCTGTGTCCTGGACCCACACCTTCGATTCGAAGACCGTCAATACCGCGGTAGGTTCCTACTCCGGAAACATCATCAACGAAGGTGGAAACATCCGAGCAAATCCACAGTTTGGCAACAGGTCCATCAACCGTTCCGACTATGGTTTGACATACGCAACCCTGTACAACGCGTCGCCCATGATCCCGCAGATCACGATCACGGGCTTTGGCAATCCCGGAGTAGCTCCCCGGCAGTTTGATAACTATCAGCGCATTTACGCCATGAAGGATGATTTCTCCCGTGTACTGGGTAATCACACCCTCAAAGTGGGAGGATATTTCTGGCGCGCTCGCAAGAACCAGACCGCACCACCGCAACTGAACGGTGCTTTCACGTTCGCAAACCTCGCGGGTCTCGTGGCAGGCAACTTTGTCAGCTACACCGAAGGCAGCAACATTCCGCAGATTCAAGCTCGCTTCACGCAGTTTGAGACTTACGTGCAGGATGATTGGACCGTGAATCGCCGACTGACCCTGAACCTCGGTCTACGCTGGCAGTACATGCCACCGATCTACAGCTGGCCCAACAACACCGCCTTCTTCGATCCGACCACGTTCGATCAATCGAAAGCCGCAACCATCAGCCTGGCAAACGGATCCATTACCTCCAATCCGTCACCGTATAACGGCCTTGTGCTGCCCGGCACCGGTTTCTCCGATAAGGCGAAGCAGGTCGTTGCGCCGTCCGTTTACAACAATCCTCAGGTACAGGCGCTGTTCCACAACCTGCCTTCCGGCCTCATCAACACCGTCTATAACACCTTTGCTCCGCGCGTTGGATTTGCCTATGACCTGAGCGGGAGGCAGGAGACAGTGCTGCATGGCGGCTACGGCATCTCCTACGAACGCGTCGAAGGCAACTACATCTACGGCGCGGCTTCGCAGCTTCCCTTCACCGCAGTAGCCAACCTCGCCAGCGCCGGCAACGCGGACACTCTGGGTAGCATCGGCATCAGCGCCGCCCCGACCAACATTGGCAATTCCGCCGGACGCAATCTTGCACCCCCACGGATTCACAGCTACAGCCTAGGCATACAACAGAAGCTGCTCAACAACACCTCTCTTGAAATTAACTATGTAGGCTCGAACTCCTCGAACCTCACTTATCGTAAGAACCTCAATCAGGCACCTGCTGGTACTGAACAGGCCAACCCAACAATCACGCAGCGCAACGCACTGCGTCCTTACAGGGGCTACGGCGAAATCTACCAGTACACCAACGGCGCAGAAGCGAGCTACAACTCGATGCAGGTACGTATGCAGTCACGCTTTGGTAAGAGCGGCATTGCCACTGTCTCCTGGACCTGGTCCAGCGCTCTGACCAACGGTTCTACCTTCGATTACCAGCCGCAGGACAGCACTAACATCCACGCCGACTACGGTCCGGCAAATTACAACCAGCCGAAGATCTTCGTCGCGAGCTATGTTTATCCCATCCCGTTCTGGCAGAATGAGCACGAGTGGTACAAACAGGCCATCGGTGGCTGGCAGCTCTCGGGCATTACTCGTATCGCGAGTGGCCTGCCGATGAACATCGTTCAGCCCTCCGGCCTATCGGTCGCAGGCAACTTGGTCACAACGGCTAACGTTGCACAACGCCCGAACCTCGTTGGCGACCCTTACTCTCACACCGGCGAAGGCAAGCAGTACCTGAATCCCGCTGCCTTCCGCGCGCCGGCGCCGGGGACCTATGGCAACCTTGGCTTCGATGCCATCAAAGGGCCGCTGTTCAACAACTGGGATGTAGCTTTGCAGAAGAATATTGCAATTCACGAACAGATTGGATTGGAGTTCCGTGCCGAGATGTTCAACGCTCCGAACCACCTGTCGCCCTTCCAAATTAGCGCCTCAACCAGTCCCGCCCTAGGCGCTCAGCAGGCAGACGGATCGTATCAGCCGAACTTCAGCTCGACCGGTAAGTTCCAGAATGCCTTCGGTCAGGTAACCAGCACAACCGATCCTCGCACCATGGAGTTCGTGCTGCGAGTGCACTTCTAACCTAAGTAAAGACAGCAAGAAGGCCTGGGAGACATTCCCAGGCCCTTCTTGTTTGTACGCTAATCTTCTACCTGATTTGATTAGACCTCAGGGTTACTTCGACTGAAATTCCTTGACGATCGCGAGATACTTCTTCGCGCTCTCGGTGACGATCTCAGGCTTACCCTCGGCCATGGCCTTGGTATTCACCAGGTCTGCGCCCACGCCGAGCGCAAACGCTCCGGCTTCGAGGAAGCTCTTCGCTGTATCCAGAGAAACGCCTCCTGTGGGGATCATCTCCACCTGGGGCAGTGGAGCCTTCAGCGAGCTCAGATATTTCGCCCCGCCCATTGCACTCGCCGGGAAGATCTTCACTACGTCTGCACCAGCCTGCCATGCATTCACTACCTCAGTGGGAGTGAGCGCGCCCGGCAGGGCGGCTATCGAGTAGCGATGGCACATCTCGATCGTCTTGAGGCTCAACGCCGGGCTAACGACAAACTTCGCGCCCTCGAGGATACACGCCCGAGCCGTCTCGGCATCGAGCACCGTTCCCGCGCCGATGAGGATGTCGGGACGCTGCTCGGCAAGCTTGCGCATTACCTGGATCGCGCCAGGAACCGTCATCGTGATCTCGAGCACTGTAACTCCGCCCGCGGCAATGGCCTCGGCCAGCGCCAGCGCCTTCTCGACCGACTCGGCGCGAAGCACCGGAACCAGTCCAATCTGTTTCAAGGAAGCCAGAACAGCGGCTTTACTCATCTGAATTACTCGCTTTCTTCAAGTCTTGAGGCCCGGCCGAACTTCATGACCGGGCCTATTTCTAAAGTCTGCCTGCTACCGCTGGACACGGGCGCCTCCGCCCTTCATCACGCGCTGCACCTCGTCGAAGGTCGCCATCGTCGTGTCTCCGGGAGTCGTCATCGCCAGCGCACCATGAGCGCAACCACAGTTCACCGCCCAATCCGCGCCCTTTTCGTTCAGGAAGCCATAGATCAGGCCCGAAGCGAAGGAGTCGCCGCCGCCGACGCGGTCGAAGATCTCGAGGTCGGGCATCGGCCGGGCCTCGTGGAACTTGCCCTCGTAATAGCAGACCGCGCCCCAGTCGTTGACACTCGCCGTCTTGGCATGCCGCAGCGTCGTCGCCACGGCCTTAAAGTTCGGATAGGCAGCGACAGCCTTCTCGATCATCTTGCGGAAGTTTGCCGAGTCCAGTTCGCCGAGGTCATCGCCAACGCCCTCGATCTCAAAGCCGAGTGCAGCGGTAAAGTCCTCTTCGTTGCCGATCATCACGTCGACGTACTGCGCCAGGTCGCGGTTGACCTCGGTGGCCTTGGCCTTGCCGCCGATCGACTTCCAGAGGGAATCACGGTAGTTGAGATCGTAGCTGGTCATCACGCCATGCTTGCGGGCGGCCACCAGAGCCTCCTTGCAAACCTCCGGGGTCGACTCACTCAATGCGCAGAAGATTCCGCCAGTGTGGAACCAGCGTGCGCCTTCCTTGCCGAAGATCTCGTCCCAATCGATCTGTCCAGGCTTGAGCTGTGAAACCGCCGTGTTGCCGCGGTCACTGCAGCCCAGCGCCGCGCGTACGCCGAAGCCGCGTTCAGTGAAGTTCAGTCCGTTGCGCACCGTGCGGCCCACGCCGTCGTACTTAACCCACTGCACATGGCTCTGGTCCACGCCGCCCTGGTTCATCAGATCCTCGACCAGGCGGCCCACCGGATTATCTGCAAGCGCTGTCACGATGGCCGTTTTTAGGCCGAAGCAACGACGAAGACCGCGAGCGACGTTGTACTCGCCACCGCCTTCCCACACCTGAAACTGTCGCGTAGTCGCGACACGAACGTCGCCTGGGTCAAGGCGAAGCATTACCTCACCCAGGCTGACCAGATCCCACTTACACTCTTCTTTTTTACGAATCTTTAAACTTTTCGAGTCACTCATTGTTTTTTATCGAAGCTCCGCGATGGCAACGCCATCCATATCGTCATACGCCTGGTTTTCTCCGCCCATACCCCAGCAGAACGTATAGTGCTTTGTTCCAACACCGGCATGGACCGACCATCCCGGCGAAACTACAACTTCCTTATCCTTCATCACCAGATGACTGGTCGCGTCCGGCGGCCCCATCAGGTGAAGAACGCGATGTGCCGGGTCTACGTCGAAGTAGAAATACACTTCGCTGCGCCGCATATGCGTATGCGGAGGCATCGTGTTCCAGTTGCTTCCTGGCTCCAGCATCGTGAAACCCATCACCAGCTGGCAGCTCTTAAGGCCATCCTTGAAAATGGCCTTGTAGATCTTGCGCTTGTTGCAGGTCTCAACGGTGCCCAGCTCTACCGGCTTCAAGTCGGCGAACTTCACCATTGCGGTCGGATACTCCGCGTGCGCGGGATAGCTCAGCAGATAGAACTCCGCGGGCTTGGCTGCATCCTTGCTGGCGAAGGTCACATCCTTCGATCCGCGTCCGATATAGAGACAATCGAGCTTGTCCATCTCGAAGGTCTTGCCGTCGACCGTGACCGTTCCGGCTCCTCCAATGTTCAGCGCGCCAAGCTCGCGGCGCTCGAGGAAGAAATCCGCTCGCAGCTCCGGCTCAGTCTCAAGCTTCAGGGGGGTTGCGGTCGGAACGGCTGAGCCGATGACCGTGCGATCAAGGTCTACGTAGGCGAATTCAATCTCGCCCGGCTGAAAAAAATCTTCGAGCAAAAAAGTCTCGCGCAGCTCCTCAGTATTCATCAGCCCGTAGCGGACTGAATCTGCCATCTGGTACAGCCTCATCGCAGTTCTCCTCTGTTTGCGGAACCCTCTCCGCAGGTGCTCTTCCAAACGGGTGTGGAACAAGGATATCGTTCCTGTTCCCGCCGTCCCTAAGCCATATGACCTAAATGCCTGTCGAGCAATCCGGTACGTCTCTAGGTTCGTTCGAATACGCCAAAGACTGGCGGTTCGAGATGGAGACGGCCCTACCAACGATACGAAACCAAATTCACGACCGTCAATAAAGCGCCAATAACCGCACGATTGCGAAGCAGCCCCTGTTCTCTGCTCCGTACCTAAAAGACGATCGATTTGCCTGCTCGCGCGGACCGCCGTTAGAGTGACAGGAAGCATGCCAAATATCCTTGATCTCTTCCGTCTCGACCAGAAGGTCGCGCTTGTGACCGGTGCCGCCACCGGCCTGGGAGCCTCCATTGCAGAAGCCCTCGCGCAGGCCGGCGCCACTGTAGCCGTACACGGCAATCGCCGTGCAGCCACGGAAACGGCAGATGCGATCGGCTCCAAAGCCGCCGCTTTTCAAGCCGACCTGTCCACTACAGCGGGAGCGGAGGATCTGTTTGCCGAGGTAAAGGCCAAGTTTGGGAGAATCGATATCCTCATTAACAATGCGGGGACGATCATTCGGCACCCCGCTGCGGAATATCCTCTCGATGACTGGCAGACGGTCCTACAGGTCAATCTGACCAGCGTCTTTCAGCTTTCGCAGCTGGCAGGGCGCGACATGATGGAAAGAAACGCCCCCGGAAAGATCGTCAATATCGCGTCTCTGCTCAGCTTCCAGGGGGGCATTCGCGTTCCCGCCTATGCGGCCAGCAAGGGCGGAGTGGCTCAGCTTACCAAAGCCCTGGCCAATGAATGGGCGCCAAAGAACATCCAGGTGAACGCCATCGCTCCCGGTTATATTGCGACGACGAACACGGAGGCGCTTCAAGCCGACGAAACCCGCAATCGTCAGATCCTCGAGCGCATCCCAGCGGGCCGCTGGGGACAACCGATGGACATCGCTGGTGCTGCGCTCTATCTCAGCTCGCCCGCAAGCGATTACGTCACGGGAACGGTAATTACGGTCGATGGTGGATGGATGGGGCGCTGAGCAACGCGGTGCAAGCGTCCTACTCGAGCGGCGGGAGCTCTTCCCCGCCACGTTCACTCGAAAGGTAAGCCGCCTCGACCGTTCTCATAGTGTCGATCGCGTCTTCGACACCGGTGGGGAGAGTATCGGCTTCGCCCTGTACGAATGCCTGCAACGATCCCATGGAGCCCATAAAGGCGTCCGGAAACCAATTGCCGCTCAACGCAGCCTGCTTCCATCCCGCACCATCCCGCAAAACGTACTCCAGGCTGTCGGGTAGACCAGTGGGGTAGTTCAGGTTGACTCCCATCTGCGCTCGCATGGCTCCGCTCATTCCCTCCCACTGGACGAAACTTCTTTGCCTGTGAGGGTCAAAATCATGGCTGTGGTTCGTCGTTACGAAGGCGCGCTTGTCATCACCGTAGTCAAGGATAATGACGCTTTTAGTCGCCGCTAATGTGGGAGTGCGAGGGCTTTTTACGGTCTTTGCGTAGACCTTGCGCGGATTGCCCAGCCAGCTTCGCACCAGATCGACGTAGTGGATGGAGTGATACAGGATCTCGAGTCGCGGCGCGGTGCTTAGAAAACTCCAGAGCTCCCATGGCGTGTGGACGCTGACTTTGACCTCAATGTCATGCAGTTCCCCAAGCGCACCGGAGCTGCTAATGGCACGCGCGGCCAGCATATTGGGCGCCCAGCGAAGCTGAAAGTTAACCGCCGCCGTCAGCCCCTTTCTGCGGCAGGTGCGCAGGATCTCCGTTGCCTCGGCCAAGGTATCGCCCATCGGCTTCTGCATCAGCACCGCCGCACCGTCAGGCAGCTGTTCAAGGATAGACGGAAGAACCTTCGCGGGAGTCGCGATATCGAAGAGAGAGTCCTTCGGCGCAAACTGAATCGCTTCGGAGACCGAGGAGAAGCCGCGAGAGACATGAAACTCCTTCGCCAGGGCTTCGGCCTTCTCGAGACTCACGTCCACTAGTGCCGCCACGGGGAACCCGGCCTTGGCATAAGCCGGCAGATGCGCATCCCGAACGATCCCACCGGAACCGATCATGATGATGGGCCGAGCAACTCGAGGACGCGGCGCCACGGCGGCATCCTGAACTATATTCTTCAAATCCATTCGTGAAAATCCTCTTTTACTGACTTCCATCCGAATTCTATCGTCAAAACCCGTTTGTCTGACCGCCGGAAAAGGCGAGTTGCAGCCTCAGGACGCTCCCCGTAACCTACCAGAAGAATGATGTCTTCTGCGCTTGAACTCGCTCTCGTCTCCTGCGCGCTGCTGGGTCTTCGTCATGGCTTCGACTATGACCACCTGGCGGCGATTACGGACATCACGAGCGTGCAGCGTACATGGCGAGAGGGCATGCGGTTCGGATTGCTGTACGCATTGGGCCATGCGCTCACCGTCGCGATCCTTGGAGCGGCGGTGATCTTCCTTCACCTCGGCCTTCCTGCACATCTCGACGCCATCGGAGAAAGACTTGTAGGGGCAACCCTGATCGTTCTTGCCGTGTATGTGTTCATCACGTTTCTACGCCGCCGGCCCGGCGCGCATCAGCATGCAATCCCTTCCAGCCGTATCGCCCTTCTGATCTCCGGAGCGCGTTATGTGGGATGGAGGCTGCGTCGTCTGAGACATTCCGACCTGCCTCGGCCTGACCCGTTCCATTTTCGTTATGACCGCAGCTCGGTCTTTGCGGTGGGGATCATTCATGGGCTGGGAGCGGAGACACCATCGCAACTCCTCCTCTTTCTGCTGGCAGCCAACCTGGGAGGAACCAGCCGCGGCTTTCTTGGATTGCTCTGCTTCATTGGGGGGCTGCTGGTGATGAATACGATCATGACAGCCTCGGCCTCCGGTATCTTCGCCTCAAGCAAACACCGGCCACGCCTGCAAATCTTCGTAACCTCTCTGACTGCCATCTACAGCTTTGTGATCGGCAGTATCTTCCTGTTTGGAGTCAGCGACAAGCTGCCGGCGCTGGTGCGATAACACTCGTTCCGCTGCTCTCCTCTACACTGCATACATGCTGCGCGTTCCTTTTGACGACCTCTCCTCCGCCCTTGAACGAGCGATGTTGTGCCTTGGCCTTTTGCCGGAAGCGGCCCGGATCTCTGCCCGTCTCTTTGCCGAAACCACGCGCGATGGCGTCTATTCGCACGGCCTGAACCGCTTTCCCCGTTTTGAGGCGATGGTTCGGAATGGAAGCATCGATGTGCGCGCAAAGGCGACGCCCACTGCGGCATTTGGAAGTATCGAGCGCTGGAATGGTAATCGGGGTGTAGGCAACGTAAACGCACACGTGGCGATGCAGCGAACTGTAGAACTCTCGCGGGCCAATGGCATTGGTGTTGTTGCATTGGCCAACACGAATCACTGGATGCGCGGTGGAGCCTTCGGTTGGCAGGCTGCCGAGGAAGGCATGTTTGCCATGTGCTGGTCCAACACGCTGGCCAACCTGCCAGCCTGGGGCTCTTCGGTGCCGACGCTGGGCAATAATCCCCTGGTCATCGCCGTTCCTCGAGCGAACGGCGAACATGTAGTACTCGATATGGCGATGAGCCAGTTCTCCTATGGAGCGCTCGCGTCCTATGCAAAACGGGGCGAACCGCTGCCGGTTCCGGGCGGATTCGACCGTGAAGGTAAGCTTACGCAGGACGCCGGGGTTATAGAAGCGTCACAGCGCGCACTGCCGATCGGCTACTGGAAGGGTTCGGGGCTGTCACTGGTTCTGGACATGATTGCGGCCATGTTATCCGGTGGGCTGGCGACCTTCCAGCTACCTCGGGAGTCGACTCTGGAGGCGGGGCAATCCCAGATCTTTCTGGCAATCGATCCCGCAAACATCGCCGCAGCAAATGAGTTGCAGCATATTGCCGATGGCGTTCTGGAGCATCTTCACCACGCTACGCCCTCCGATCCTGCCCGCCCAATCCGCTATCCGGGAGAACAGACACTTCAGTTGCGTGAGGAGAATCTTCGACTTGGAGTCCCCGTTGATCCAGTGATCTGGGACCACATCAACTCCCTCTAGACCTCCTCGCCAATCGCGGAGAACTCCGCTAGCATCTACACAAGTATGGATCTCGTTTCCAAACACGGCCTGCTCAATACGACCCTGAAGGACCTTGGCAGTGTGATGGTTGCCTACTCGGGCGGAACGGATTCCGCTTTCCTGGCCTGGGCCGCACACCAGGTGCTCGGCGACAGGATGCTTGCAGTGATCGCGGACTCCGCCTCCTTGCCTCGCGCGGAGCTGGCAGCGGCATTGGCGTTTACTTCGCTCCACGCAATCCCAACGCAGATCCTGCCTACTTCCGAGCTCGACAATCCTGACTATCAGCGTAACGATTCGCAGCGCTGCTTCCACTGCAAAGATGAGCTCTTTACCCGCATGGAAGCAGAACGCGCAAGTCGCGGATTTGCCCATCTCGCCTATGGAATGAACCTCGACGATCGAGGTGAATTTCGCCCGGGACAACAGGCAGCATCGCAACATCATGCGCTTGCTCCGCTGGTCACCGCGCAGCTTACAAAAGCTGAGATCCGGCAGCTGGCCCACGAGGCCGGCCTTGAGCTCTGGGACAAGCCTGCCTCAGCTTGTCTCTCCTCACGCATCGAGTACGGCCGTCCCGTGACGCGAGAAAATCTCGCACAGGTGGAGCAGGCAGAAGAGGCGCTGCATGCCCTTGGGTTCCGCCAGGTGCGAGTGCGGCACCATGGCGAGCTGGCCCGGATCGAGATCGCACGTCCGGATATGCCTCGGGTACTCACCATGGAGATGCTCGATCGCATCACGGCTGCCCTGCGGCCCTTCGGTTTCCTTTACATCACGTTGGACACCCAGGGTTACCGTTCCGGCTCGATGAACGACATTCTTCCCGCTGCCGCTATCGCCCCTGTCACCGTGAAACAATAGCTCTCATGCGTATCGCTTATCTCGACTGTTTCGCCGGTATCAGCGGCGATATGTTTCTCGGAGCCCTGATCGACTCCGGTGTTTCAACTGAAGTTCTTTATGACGCAGTGAAAGCTCTTGACCTGGATGCGTCACTCGCATTGAGCAAGGTCGACCGTAGCGGAATCTCCTCAACCCATGTACGGGTTCTCGAAAAAGGCGAGCCCGCGGAGGCGGCGGTTTCCGAAGCCGGTCATACGCATAGCCACAGTCATGAGCATCATCACCATCAAGAGGAGAAGCAGGCGCATTCTCACAGCCATTCTCACTCGCATGCCGAACATCATTCCCATCCGCACACGCATGGGCGCTCGCTTTCAGTGATTCGCAAGCTGATCGAATCCGCAAAGCTTGCTGACCCCGTCAAGCGCACAGCGATTCAGGCATTTGAGCTTCTGGGTGCGAGTGAAGCAAAGATCCACAATGTCGACATCGAAAAGATTCACTTCCATGAGGTAGGTGCTGTCGACGCCATCGTGGACATCGTCGCGGCCAGCGCAGGCATCCATGCCCTGGGCGTGGACGCCTGGTACGCCTCGCCTCTGAATGTTGGAGGCGGCATGGTGGACTGCGCGCATGGCCGCTTCCCTGTTCCCGCCCCTGCCACGGCAGACCTGCTCGTGGGGGTTCCGACATATTCGGCGCATGTGCAACAGGAGCTGGTGACTCCAACCGGAGCCGCTCTTGTGCGCACTCTATCACCAACCTTCGGAGCACAGCCGGCGATGCGCGTCCTGAAGATCGGATACGGAGCCGGAACCCGTAATCCAAAGAGTTTCCCGAATGTTCTGCGACTCTCGATTGGCGAATCAGGCGATGCAAACCAATCGTCGGTCGCCGTACTGGAGACAGCCCTCGATGACATCTCTCCCCAGATTCTCGCGCATGTCACGGAGCGCGCCTTTACCCTTGGGGCGCTGGATGTGATGTCGACCGCCGTCCAGATGAAGAAAGGCCGCCTCGGCACGCTGATCACCATTCTCGCCGACGATGGAAAGACCGGCGCACTGGAAGACCTGTTGTTGCGCGAGACGAGCACACTGGGGGTTCGCATCCATCATGAGCGCCGCTCTTGCCTGGATCGCTCCCACCTCGCCGTCAGCACTCCTTATGGAGAGATTCGCATCAAGGTGGGCTCCCGCTCCGGAGAGGTCTTCAATGCTGCTCCCGAGTTTGAGGACTGTCGCACCGCCTCTGCTGCCCACAATGTTCCAGTCAAGGAAGTTCAGCAATCTGCCATAGCTGCCTATCGGGCCAGCAGGGCGATCTAAGGGAGTGGAATGAATCGGAATCGCCTTCTCGAGCTTCTGGCCTCCGTGGAACGCGGCACTCTTAGCGCCGACGATGCCTGTGAAAGCCTTGCCAACCTTCCCTTCGAAGACATCGGCCACGCACGCATTGACCACCATCGCGTTCTGCGCTCCGGACTGCCTGAGGTTATCTATGCCGCAGGAAAATCTCCGGCCCAGACGGCCGAGATCTTTACTCGCATGGCAGCCGCAGGCTCCGATGTACTCGCGACACGAGTGGATGAGCCCACCGTAGTGGCCGTCCTCGCTGCGGTTCCCCAGGCGACCCATCACCCCCAGGCACGAGCTATCAGCTTTCGTCAGACGAAGGCGACAGCGCAGGGACATATCGCCGTGATATGTGCGGGCACCAGCGACCTTTCTGTCGCGGAAGAGGCCGCGGTAACGGCGGAGCTCTTCGGCACCAAGGTTACCCGTCTGTACGATGTCGGGGTTGCCGGGATTCATCGCCTGCTTGCGGTTCGTGAGCAGCTCAACGACGCGCATGCTGTCATCGTCTGCGCCGGTATGGAAGGGGCTCTGCCTTCGGTTGTAGGGGGGCTGGTAGGTGTTCCGGTCATCGCTGTTCCTACTTCTGTGGGGTACGGAGCGAGTTTTCAGGGGGCTGCGGCGCTACTCGGAATGCTGAACTCCTGCTCGCCGAATGTCACGGTGGTAAACATCGACAATGGCTTCGGTGCAGCCTATACGGCAACGCTGATCGCGCGTGCCTCTGATCCACAATAGCTCTCGAATCAGCTCCAGAACCACTCTTCCTCGGCGGCGGGCATCCAAAAGGTATGCTCCGTCGCGACTTTCTAAAATCCGCCAGCGCCGCAGGAATTGCCTCCACTGTCTCGAACGCCTCCGGACAAACACCGCCCTCTCGACCTGCAACCCGCCCAGAGGCTCCTGGCATGATCTACCGGACGCTTGGCACGACCGGTGAACGAGTATCGGCCATCGGCATGGGAGGAGCCCACATCGGAGGTGGTCCCGATGCGGCGTCCAGGATCAGCCTCGTGCGGTCCGCCGTAGACCATGGAATCACCTTCCTCGACAATTGCTGGGATTACAGCGACGGCATCGCCGAAGTCCGCATGGGACAAGCCCTTCGCGACGGCTATCGACAGAAGGTCTTCCTGATGACCAAGATGGATGGCCGAACTAAAGAGGCATACGACAAACAGCTCGAGCAATCGCTCGGCCGCCTGCAGACCGACATGATCGACCTGGTGCAGTTCCATGAGATTATTCGCATGGAAGATCCCGACCGCATCTTCGCGGCTGGAGGAGCGATCGAAGCCGCCGTTGCCGCACGGCAGGCGGGCAAGATCCGCTACATCGGCTTCACCGGCCATAAAGATCCGGCCGTTCATCTGCGTATGCTCGAAATGGCACAGAAACATAACTTCCACTTCGACACCGTGCAGATGCCAATCAACGTGATGGACGCTCACTTCCGTTCGTTCACCAAACAGGTGATGCCCGTCGCCTTGAAACAAGGCATCGGCGTTCTAGCTATGAAGACCTTCGGCAGCTCCTTCATTCTCGATAGCAAGACGGTTGAACCGATCGAGGCGCTGCACTATGGCCTGACCCAGCCGGTCTCGGTAGTAATTACCGGGATCGATTCCCCGAAGATTCTCGACCAGGCTCTGACGGCGGCAAAGACCTTCAAGCCACTCAGTGAAACCCAGGTTTCCGCCCTGCTTGCCCGCACAAAGGATGCAGCCAGTGAAGGTCGCTTCGAACTCTTCAAGACCTCGAACCATTTCGACGGAACCGCGGCCAATCCGAAGTGGCTTGGCTGACCCGTTCCGCTGGTATGATCAAAGGTATGACACAGCTTGATGTCCTGTACCGGTACGGCGTGCCGCCGACAGAAGCAAGTATGCTGGCCGTGGCCAGGGTACGCGAAGTCTATGGCATCCGCAGCCTTGTCCTGGATGAGGCTCAGAAGACGGTTCGTGTGGAGTACGATGCCACCCGCCTGAACGAGGCAATGGTTCATCAGCTTCTGCGACGCGCCGGACTTGATCTGGTGGAGAAGGTAACGCTGTTCACGATTCCGGAGCCCGTTGAAGCTCCCCCTGCTGCAGCTCCCACAGCCAAGTAAGAACCAGAGGCCGTACAATCGTTTTTGCGATACAGTAGAGTTCTGCTTTTACCGCGCCTGTAGCTCAGCTGGATAGAGCAACTGGCTTCGAACCAGTAGGTCGGGAGTTCGAATCTCTCCGGGCGCACCAGTTTCAACAACTTACGGGCTGTAAAAACCATTGAGGGCAAGATGGGGGCAAGATAAGAAACAGCCCCTCCCTCAACGAGACGGTGGAAAGCACCGTGAAGTAGCAAAAAGGGGACGGCCTCCACCAAAGGGAGGCCGTTTTCTATGCTCGAGATAGTTACAGTCTAGGCGCTTTTCTTCTTCCTCAGCATCTCCACAACCTTGGCATTGGCAGCTCTGGCCTTGTCGAGCGATCGGCGGCCACCATAACCGAGCGTGGTCCGGATGTCGGTATGGCGCATCAGGGTCTTCTGCATCTCCAGCGGAATCTCCTCCTCGCCCATCATGGCGCGATACGTGTGTCGGAAGTCGTGCCAGCCCAGGCTCTCGATGCCTACCCTTTTCCCAGCCGGGACAAGATGATCCTGCTGCATGGTCCCGCCCCAATATGGGCGCCCGGTGGCATGGTTCCCGAAGATCCAGCCGTTCACGACGTCGTAGAAGCTATCGTCGGAGTCGCATTCCGCCTTCCACGCCTTCAGAACCTCGGCGAGATCGTCGTGCATCGGTAGCTCGGCCTCGGACTCTTCCGTCTTGGTGTCGTCGACGTGGTTGCCGACTACGGAGACCTTGACGCTGATCTTGCCCTCCTCGAGGTCTACTTGATCCCAGCGCAGGCCGAGGATCTCGCTGATGCGGAGGCCGAGGATCATGGCGACCTGGATCATGAAGCGGACGTGCTCGGGAAGATCGACGTCTATGATGATCGCGCGGTACTGCTCGCCGGTGAGGAGAGTATGAGTGCGGACGCGCTTCTTCCTACCCTTGACGTCGATTAGCTTGGCCGGGTTCTCGGTGATCGGCATCATCTGCCACTTCATGGCGTACTTGTAGAGGAGATGGACGAACGCCTTCAGATGGAGCTTAGTCTTCTTGCTCACGTCTCGAGCTGGCTTGCCGGGGATGATCTTCTCGGGGATGAGCTTGCCCTTCGCCATGCGGGTCGGGATTACTTTATCGGGGATCGGGAGCCGCTGGTAGCCGTTGATCCAGTCCTCTACGGTCGTAACCTCACGCGCCATGTCCTCGACGCGCCAAGTCTCAAACTCCATCCGGACTCGCTTCAGGAACGACTTGTAGGTGGTTCGGCCGCGTGGACGGACGTCCTCCATGCCCTCTTTGAGGAAGCGGTCGCATAGGGCGGAGACCTTTATCCCCGCCCTAAGCTGGTTGATCTCTTCCCGTTTCTTTGCCGCGGCCTTCTCTGCCGCAGCCTTCGTCTTATACTTCTCAACGGTGCCGAGTATCTCTGCCCGCTGGACATCCCCGTCCATGTAGCGCAAGGTCCAGACGTCCGGGCCTTTCTTGCGAGCCTTACGCACGACGCTGCCGTTTTGGTAGCTGGTTCTCTTCATATCTATCCTGAGTTCAAGGCCTTGAAGCCGACTCTAGTCCAGGGGGTATCTGCAAAGTCTTACTATTTCATACGTTGATTGTAGATAACTCGGCTTCATTTCCCGTTCATTAGCGAAGGGCGAGAAAACTCTTCGGCTGCAGCCGCTTCAAGAATTTTCTTCACGCCGGCGTGGGAGATTTTGAATCCTGACCGCTGAAGTTCTTCAGCGATAGTCCGTAGCGGCGTACCTGCTTCGCGTAGTTCCTTCATACGTCTGATCGCGGTCTGTTGTGCATTGTCTCGAACAAGCTCACCATCCGAACGCACTGCCCACCCGAAGGGTACCTTGCCACCGAGATACCGGCTCCGGACACGCTGATCACTCTTGATGTCTCGTATTCGCTCTCGAATCCTGTCCCGCTCGGCCTCGGCCACCGCGGAGAGAATCGTGAAGACGAGCTTTGAGATTCCGTTGCCTGTGACGTCGCCGCCCAAGTCGATCATGTGAAGCGATACGCCGGCCTTTTGCAATCTCGCAAGCACGTCGAGCGCATTCAGAGCGGAGCGGAACATCCGATCTAGCTTCGGTGTAATCAACACGTCGCCGGGTTTGAGTATGGCGAGAAGCTTGGCCCCTTCCGGTCGATCAACGAGCGGCTTGGACCCCGAGACACCTCGTTCGACGAATAGCTCGTCGATCTTGAGTCCTAGCATCATGGCATACCCTTCTATGGTGCGTTGCTGCGCCCCGAGGCTCTCGCCTTCCTCTGCCTGACGTTCGGTGCTGACTCTCGTATACCCGTAAACTGCCATAGTGTCTCCGCGTAAACTTGTACACTTGCAGATGCAAGTTAGCACGACGAGGCCATAATGTAAACGTGTTGTAGCAAGTTTACAGGCGGGAGCGTTGCCGCGCTGGGCGAGGGTCAACGCTGCGCTTGAATTCATCCCATCGCTACACAATTGATTGAATTGGAACTGTGGTTTAGGGATGCGGGCAGAAGGGGAAGACCCTCAGGCGTTTTCACTCGAAGAGGACCAGCATATTTCGGATGAATTCAAAGAAGGCGATGAGATCACGATCACCAATCATCCTGATTATCCTTCAGTCGCGGCTATGGGCCTAGAGAGCGGCGGCCACTATGAAATCACGCATATAAAGACGGGCGTCGTCCTCAGAACAATGCACCGAGCCGATATGTGGAAGGTGGAATAGTCAGGTCCATGGCTGCAGATTATTGAGCAGCAGATCGCCGCGTTGATAGAGCGAGTGCGGGGCTGGAATTGGAACGGCTATGAACTCCGGTTGATGAAGGAGGCGGGCAAGTCTCCACCCGCCCGTCAACCCAAGTGAGTGTTCGATTGCCGTATCGCTTGAGCAACTTTATATGGTGGAGTAACGACGAATTGCGTGGTCTGCTGAAAACGCGAATTCCAAACTTAGGAGGCGAGATTGCTCCCTGTCGGCTACAGAGCGCCAGATCCGCGATGCGCTCAAGCGCTGTCGTTGAAGGCAAGAGGAATCGTCGCTGAGATACAGAGCCAGGAATCGTCCAACTTCTCGCCGCCTTGAAGCACGCAGGTTGGCCGGCAGGACCATAACCAACAACTTGCGGCTGTTACGGCAATTGATGTGGGCCGATCGCTTCAGCGACACGCTGATACGAGTCGGGAGTTATTGGACTGAGAAGTCAAAGGCCGAACCGCTCACACCGCCGCTGACACCGACATAGGCTACTCCGGGCTTGTCAGCTTTGAACTCGAGCGGCGTGGTGAGAGTACTGTCGCCGTACACGTGATATCCTCCCAGCTTTGCGCCGTCAGGTCCGTGCAACCGCACGTCGGTTATAGATGCGTTGGTGTCCCGCGTCCTCATAACCACCTTCAATGTTTGTCCGGGGAGCACCGCTAGTTTGAAGTACCGCAACTGAGTATCTGTGACACCCTGATAGACACAGGGCACGAGTAAGGTTGCGGTTTCGAACGTGTCGCCCCCGGGAGGCAAATCTAGCTTGGGACCGATCAGCCCGGCATTCGACGGACACAACCTGGGAGTTGAGGCCGGAGGCGACGCTCTAACGGCCCTCAGCAAGCGTTCGGCCTTTGCGGTTTTCACGGGGTCTCCGGTTTCGCGTGCCGCAGACACCGTCTGCTCGGCCAGTTGTATCGCGCGTTTCGTGTCCCCCGCCTTCTTGTACAAGAGTGCCAGCGTTTCTCGCGCAGCGGCCGTCGGAACTGCCTTCAGGGACGCCTCCAACGAGTCGATCGCGTCGCTCAACTTCTGGTTCTGAGCTTGGGCCAAGCCCTTCTGAAATTCCTCGATGGCTCGTCGCGCCGCGTTGTTATCCGCATGACGTAGAGCAAGTTCTTCCTTCAATTCTTCTAGCGATGCCACCTTCACCGTGGTCATGTAGCCGAGTACTTGGCCAAGCACCGCCACGCCGCACAAGACCAGGAACACGGCAAACACATAGAAAAACGCCCGATGCACAAGCTGGTAGAACCGCTCCCGGCTGATCTTCTCGCCTACGAGTTTGAACACCGACTCAGGAACAGTCTTGGTCCGGAAGACGATGAGTAGGATGACAGCGAGGAACGCAAAGAGGGTAAACGGATCCTTGATTGTGACGGCGGCCTTGATCAGTTCACTCATAAGAGGCCTCGCGCCCGACGAATCCCGCCGGACGAATTCCCCAATGATCAGCCTGCGGGCAGATAATACTCTTGGTGAAGGATTACCGACAAGTTCTGGTGGCCGATGCATACGGAGGGTACAAGCGTGGTGGCCGGCAACGAGATCACGCTGCGCGTTATGGGGTGTGTCTGAAGCAGGCTCCGGCGCTGCTCGACGACATGTGTACGCAGATACTGGCTGCGCAGAAGACTGCTTTTGCCCAAAAGTGTCACAAGCAAGGCAGCCAGCTACACACTGGCGCTGTGGAATAGGCTCACTCGCTTCCTTGACCATCCGGAGCTGGAGCTATCCACCAACCCTGCAGAGAATTCCATGCGTCCCATCGCGGTTGGCAGGAAGAACTGGATCCATCTCGGCAGCGCTCATGGCGGATCGAAGATCGCCGCCATCTTCTCGGTGGCAGAGAGCTGCCGGCGCTTGAAGATCCCGGTGCGCGAGTATCTGGCCGCCGTGCCGCCGGCCTCAACCATCGCTCCATCCACAGCGTTGCCCAACTCACCCCAACGCCGGGGCCTCCAAATAAACGTCGCTATTAAATGGCTCCCACCCTTATCCGTCAACCGTGCGTTTGCTCGCACGTTTACGGTAATGCAGTCTCTTCTCCCTCGACAAAGCGGAGGCTCCGACTGACCTATAAGGGCATCTCCGAATCGCTACTGCAGGCTTCTAGTTCACCTAATCCCCTAACCCGCAGTTCGGTCTGGGGCCGGCGTCGCGATGGCGGTTGCGAGATTTCCCGAGATCCAAAACATCTACATTCGCTTCCGCGCATGAGGGCGCTGTTAGTATTGGGATGTTGTCGCCGCGAGATTTGCGCAAGGGCGGGCGAACCCACGAGCACCAGGGTTCCAATCCAATCTCGAAGGCAGGCAACCATGTATACGATAAAAGGCTTCTGCGAGTTCGCGCAGATCAGCACCCGTCACTTCCACACTATTAGAGCTCAGGGCCTGGGTCCCGACGTGGTCCGTATTGGGCGCTCTGTCCGGATAACGGAAGAGGCAGCCCAAGAATGGATCAAGAAGCATACCGAGAGCGCAGCATGATCGCAGCCAGTGCGGGTAGGCTCAATTCTCCCTCCACAAAAATGTGCGCGCCAACTATCTCTGTTGCCAATGCTGTGCTGTCTGTGACAGCCAAGGAGAATCTATGAATCGTCCAGCTTTCATATCCGACCCGCAGGTTGGTCCGATAGATGACCCGGTGATGCCGGTGTCGTATGTTTGTCCGCAAGCGCCCCGGCGCCTGCTCAAAAGTAAGCTCGTACAGCGAACTGTCTTATCGTCTGGCTGCATTCTGCTTAGTATGCTTTCTCCGATCATGACGCGAAGAAACCAATCAGCGAGGTATCAGAAAGGTGGCGCGCGTGAAATCTAGTCAGTCAACAACTTCAGTTGCGAAGTCCAAAAAGACCCCCAAAAACAGAGGCAGAGAATATGCCTTCTTCACGATGGACCGCCGGACCTGGCATCGCGTATGCGATTTAGGCGACGTGAATCTAGCGGCCACCTACATGACGATCGTCCAGGGAGTCTGCTTCCAACATAGCAAGTGGTCTGCCAAATCGGTATGCATATACACCGGGATCTCACGTCCGCGGGCCACAGAGCACATCGAGCATCTGATCGAGAAGGGATTCTTCCAACTAGGTCGGAAGCACACCAGAGCCAAACCGCAATACATCGTCACCCCAAATGAAAACCTGTTCCAGCCGGGCGGAGGTGTGCCATCCCTTGAAAAGCAGGCTTCCGACACGCTCTGGCTGCCCACCGTTCTCGTACAGGGTTTGAAAGACAAACCTGCCTCACCGCTTCGGGAACTAGTGGCCACCCAGAACATTTGCCCGCTTCGTCTTCTGACCGACCTATATGCGGAGCAGCACTTGGCGGGCGATGGAGGAATTAGCCGACGGGTTGTGTATGACGGCTACAAGAGAGACCGAATTGGAGAGCGAGGGGAAGCTGTCATTTGGGCCTTTACTCAGGATGGGTCAACATATCGCGGGAGCAATGAACGATGGATGGAGGCCTACGATGGCGACTCATTTTTCGATGCCATTAAGACCCTATACATGCTTGGCTTGTTAGGGGTTGTTGAGCACCTGACTCAAAGTGAATCAACGGATTCGGAAATTACACATGCCATCCCTAGCCGTTTCTGTCAGGGCGCACTACCCGACGAGGTAAAGGTTTCACGTGCGGCACAGTCCGCTGCGCTATCGCTGCTGACACCATCTTTACAGGAGGAGATTGAGTGGCGTGCCCTGCTAGTTCCGGTGAAACGACACCTGCCAAAGGTTCACTGCTTTGGAATCTACCGCCTTACTCACCGACCCCACACCGCCCTCACCGAGGAGTGGGCTCTGCGAAGTCTGAGGGCTGCTGAGACCTACATCCCCGTGTACAAGCAATGGGAATTGAAAGGTTATCAAGCAGCGCAGGAGGCGTTGGAAGAACATCAGCGAAGATCTGCGTAGATTATTAAAATCGAGCACATCAAGGCTTATCAACGAATGTCTAGGCCTTATCTAAGAAGGTCTAGGCTTTTCCAAGTCCATCTAAGAAAGTAATTGAGGAAGTAGAACAAGAGAGAACACGCTTTGCGCGCTCTCTCTTCTCCTACTTCCTGTCCCTCAACTCTGAAAGATTGGAAGAACAAAAGCAAAAGCTTCCTGTGAAAGAAAGACCAAACAGCCCTTTAGTCGGAGCTTTTTGCTTCGGAAAATATAAGAACAAAGCCCTCTTCCTTTTTTAAAACACGTGAACCCCATTCGCACAGTGTAAGTTGTTATATGTGAATATGATAGACCGAATAATAGGCTAATTGGGGTTGATGCTAACACTGACATTGAGGGGTCAAAACAGGCTATTTGACTTGTTCTAGGGTGTCGTCATGTCATCCTTTCCCTGTCGTGAATGTCACCCTTCGAGGTCGTTTTTGATAGGTAGCGTAGTTCCCGTCACACCGTCACGCTCTCTGCGTTACGCGCGGACACACCGAGTTTCTATTTCCTCATTGCTGGTCATCGTCCCATTGCGTTATCGCGGGAACGAAGGGCTCTCAAGCAGAGGCAATTCAAAGAAGTCCTCACAAGGACTAGGCCGTGCATCAAAATAATGTGTTCTCTTGCCTAGGTCACAGAGACATTTGTCCTAAGTTAGGTCGATCAACGTTCCCGCGGAAGTCACGGCTAGGGTGACCTTGACGACCGGTTGAAGGTGACGTCCGAGGCGCCCGCCGTGATCTATTGCGACGTTGAGCGATTTACTGCAGGAGCAGATTGTCTTGGCGTTCCTTCAAGCGACGGAGGATTGCAAGTTCCTCCCCGTCCCAGCACTCCTCACCGAATACAGTGGCCGCGACGTAACGGGTGACCTCATGCCGAACGAGGCGAAGGGGGATCCACTCGATCATCTCGGCCATGTGCGGACGCACGGGACCAGGATGCGCGACATCCCTGGAAGGGTGTTGTACGGCACCGAAGACGACCCTCGCGACGAGGCCGACGGAATCACTGACGCGCCGATTCGGGCCGCTGGGACGCCGTGTGTGCTCTCTAGTAAGGCTCGAGGCGGCGCTAGGGCGACTCGGCTGGGGGGAACAAGGCGGCCGGAATTGCCATCATCGCCGACCATCCCGCGGTCACAGGATCTGGACGACGACAAGTTTTGGCAGAATCTGAGCCAGATGTCATAGACTTCTCTTCTAAGACAAACTGCTGAGATTCGATTCAATGTCAAGAAAGATTGGCCGCAACGAACCCTGCCCCTGCGGATCCGGGAAAACGGACGAAATGCCACGGGAATTGTGGCGTATCTTTGGCAGCACCGACTCTCGCTGATTCAGGCACTCTCGTCGTCATGGACGATCATCTTCTCGAGCCGAACGACTTCGCTCTGAATCTCTCTGCTCGCTGCTGCGCACTGAGTTGAACACTCACAGCTAGAGGACTCAGGACTTCTTCAACGGTAACGCTGCCCTCTGATAAGAGAGCTAGTGTTCGCGCGCGCTGCAGATATCCCCTCTCGTAATCGTTCTGACTGTGCTGGTTCAGCACGCAGCGTAGGCACGCTTCACGGCATCGTTCGTTGTGCTCCTCGGTTCCGCGCAGGAGTGCGAGCGCCTTCTCCATCCAGCGCTCCTGTTGCTCCAGAAGTACAGCCAGATGCCCATTTCCACCGGGAGTGGTCTCGTAAATCTGCGCGCCCGCAAAGGCCTGTGGCCCGAGGCGAACCGCGAGCACTGCGAAGTCGCGCTCATCAACCCCGAGCAGCCCGGCAGCGGCAATCCGCAGTGAGTGCGCCAGGGTCAGAGAGACGGGATGAAGGTCTTGAGTACAGACGATTTCCGAAAGGTTAAGCTGAAGCTGGTCGGTGTTAACTTGGGCTCCAAGTGCCTGGTTTCTGAGTACATCCGCTTTCTTGTCGCTCCAACAGAGGCTGCCCGCCTTGCGTTTCCAAAGGGGGGTATGCATAGCGAAGCCAGGTGGCAGTTTCTCCGCGAGCTTGCCCTTCGCACGCTCGCGGTCACTGTAACCGCAGCGTGTGCAGATAGCGAAGCCCAGAGCTTTCGGTCCGGCGGCGTTGATGCCGATCAACATGCCATCCTCACAAAAGGTCGCGGTAAGCCCGTTGATGCCGCCAAAATCGGAGATCGGGTGAAGTCCGGGTTGATCGACAAAGGCTGCAGAAACTGTTTCCGTGCTGCCCACACGCTCTACGGCCCCCCGCCAACTGGGAGGATCCCACGCAGCACATTCATAGCCGAAGCGCGGGATGATCATCGGCCTGCCTACGGTAGATTTCAGCGCCGCGGTGCATCCCTCTATACAAGAGTCGCGGCTGCTCTGAGTCTTATAGAAGCTGTGACCGGCTGTACAGTCGAAGCGATACCAGGTGATGCCAAATTTACGGCTTTCGTCCTTGTCGAAGCTGCGGGCAATGCCGCGCGAGGAGAATGTGCGTCCACCAGCGAGCAGTTGTGAACCTGGGACATATTCGCCGAGAGCGGTCATCCCATCCCGTTCGAGCTTGACCGCCCCTTTTCCTTCCCGCGCGAAGCCGCCACCCGCAGTGCGCAGTGCCTGGAGTCCGATGGGAAAGCCATAGCGGGGAAGGAAGCGAAGGGAAGCCAGCTCTTCGATCACGGCGTTGCCAGCCAGCTCTTCGGCCTGGTAGGCGATTGCGTTCAGCACCTCTAGCCTGCGACCTGTATTGCGATCTTCGGCGCGCCAGGCATCGAGAATGTTGCGGTAGTCCTGCTTCCACTGATCGACGGCTCGCTCGAAGCGGAGGCGCGCCTCGTCGATAAGCCCCGACATAGCCGACCCATCCAGCCCGGTATGCGCCAGCAAGTCCGAAAGGAGCGGGGCGAGCGCACCGGGTTGGAACGCGAGCTGCGTGAGAAAGCTGCGAAACGCCTCGTCCAATCCTACAGTCCCGGCGGGATACCAGAACGGCAGCGCTGCCGAGTCGAGCAGATAGTTGCCCGGAGCGCGACACTCCGAGCTTACGTTCTGTCTGCCAGGCACAAGACGATCGACCCGGCAGAACCAGCCCATGCGACCGAAGGCCTCCATTGCTCCGGTGGAACGATGAGGGAAGATCGCACGAAAGAATTCTCCCAGCAAAAAGGCATGCAGATGGCCGCGGGCGAATCGCTCGCGTTCGAGGAAAATCTTCGGTTCCCGCAACAGAGTGCTGAAGAAGACGCCGAAATGGCGAAAGACTTCCTGGTCGTAACTGGAAGACCGAGCGAACATGGCAACGATTGTCGAGCCGTCGTTGCGTCTTCCGGCGCGGCCGCCGCGCTGCAGATAATTGGCTTTCCCTGGAGGCACGTTGGCGAGCAGTACGCCAGAGAGGCCACCGATGTCGATCCCAACTTCGAGCGTCGTAGTGGCGCTAAGCAGGTTGCGTCCGCCGCGTTGGAAGAGGTCCTGTAATCGCCGGTTTTCGTGGGAGGTAAGTTGGGCGGAGTGTTCTTCCGCCCAAAGTCCCATTGCGTATGTTGCGTCATTGCAGGCTTCCATACGTTCCCGCCGCAGCGCCGGATCCTGATCCAGCTTCGTGTGGTCCACGGGTTGTAACGTTGCAGCGATTGCCTCACCAGGTGCGTTGCCGAGCACGCTGCGAGGCCAGACGGCGCCGGTCGTGCGCGACTGGAAGAGACTTAGCGGCCGCCGCAGACGCAGCGCGGTAAAAATCAGACGGAGCTTGTTGGCGGCCCCACCGCCCTGAGCAATCATGGGCCGAAGCTCCAGCCAGTCCAGCTTTCGCGCATGCTCTTCCAAGCAGTCGAAAGCCGCGACTAGCAGCGCAGGAATGGTTTTCTCCAGCCGGTCGGGCGTCAGGCCTAAGGTTCGGAGAACGTTGGCCGTAAAGGTTGCGCGGGCGTTGTGCAGGCTTCCGCCAAGGAAAGATTGCACTTGGAAACCGTCCGTCTCGCGGCTCATCCAGCTGCCTACGGGATAGCTCAATGTAGTTTCATCGTCTTCCATACTGCCGAGCGTTATACAGCCCCGAGCGCGGATCAGGTCGCAAATCGCGGCGAGATAGTCAGGCCAGACCGCGACTAGCCGCTCGTGCTCTTCGGTGGAAAAGATGTCCATGACGGATGGAGCACTCGCCTCTAGGCCAGGGTAGACGACCTCGGCGAGGCCCAGCGTCTCCATGGAATGGCTGCGCCTGGTCAAAAACTCCATGGCGCAGAGGTGGAGTGCCTTCGTGCGCATGCAGCGTTCGTTGTCATTCCAGTTCTGCTGCCAGGCGCTGCCCCAGCTTGTGCCTGGAGCTGGCCGCGGATTGTGCCGTTCTCCGGCCTCCCTGCAGAAGAACTGGGCGATCTCCGGCCGAGTCCCTAGCTCGTCCGCCCATCCTCGCATCGTCTTCCCACTCTGCAGAGCGCGTCTTTCATTTTTCTTGTCAGCGAGCGCCTGCTTAATCCAAGACTTTTCCGGGTCGCGAGCGAGCGTCCGCTCAATCTCTGCAAGATCCCGTTCGATCTCTGCGTGGTCTGGCTGTTCGGTTGTCAGCACGCGATGCAGGAGCAGGCGCGAGAGCAAGATCTCGTGCTGCTGGGTAAGATGCGGCCCAAGCCGAGCGGCCTGTCGGCGACTATCACTGAAGGTCAAGAGTCGTCGACCACCGGCCGGCAGCAGTGGCTGCAGCGCGGGATCCGGCGTGGGGGGCATGGCTTCAAGCAAAGCTTCCGCGACGATCGGGAGGCTAAGCATATCCGGCATCTGCATGGGTTCGAACTCGTCGAGTCCACTGCTGCACCATGGGCAAGCGAGAAGACGCTGGAGCATGGCGGAGCGCGCACCGATCTGATCGGTGCGACGGGTCAGCAGATCCATCTTGGTCAGGTTCGTATCGCTCGGGTGGGCGGGCCGCAAGAAGCAGGTGCTGCCAGTCGGAGCAGAAGCAACTGTGCTCGAGACATCCTGCGGAACCCAACGTGGACGCATACGCAGGGTGTGGTCATGCTCAACCGCGGCAAGCGCCCACTCGCCGCAGCACCGGCAGATGGCTAGGGTCAGGGTTGCGCTGCTGCAAGAGGTACACGTATCAGTGAGTTCGGGCATCAGGGAACCGGCACCCGGCACGAAGCGGCTTGGGTCCCCTTCACAGTGCAGGTCTAGGCAGACCGAGAAGTGGCCCGGTGCACGCACCTGTAAATGTAGCTTATGGGGTACGATCGGCAGCTCGTTCGCATGGCGGCGCGCGCGCGCGCAAAGTTGCAGCAGCGCGATGGTGTTCTGCTCACGCAGAGCGGGGGTGGGGAGGCCGGAATTATCAGTCCAGAGATGCTCTGCAATCTCGGCGAGAGGCAATACGCTTCGGGCGTGGTGTCGCCAGAAGAAAGCGTCCAGTTTGGCGACAACGGGAGCGTGCGAGAGGGTTTCATAGAGTACCCGCGCGGGAGCATCTTCTGAGTAGGTCCGGTCGATCGTACTTTGTGCCACCAGCGGCTGAACACAAGTACGGACCATATGGGCTGTTTCCACGTTCTCAACCAGCACGTTCTTCTCTGCGTCGAGTAGTGGTCGGCGCTCGAGCTCACGCATATTCAATGGCTGGCGCGTGACATCCATGTCTGGCGCTTCGGTGGAGGCGAGACGGCGTTGGTCCGGTATCCCTCGGAACAGTTGCACACTGGTCTCGTCTTGAGCAAAGGCTTCCTCTTTGGAGAAGAGGCGTGCTGCAAATTGCTTCAATTCGTCATCGCCTCCACCGAGCGTGGCGGAGGTGGCGATCTGGAGCACGTCGTCTGGACGCCGGCCGGAACGTAGGAGCACGCGGCGCATCAGCAAGCAGATCTCGGCGGCCAGGGTGCCACTGTACAGATGCGCCTCATCAAGCACCACCGAACGCAGTGCCGGCCCGAAGAAAGGCGCGTCCTGTGGGCGGCAGAGCATGTACTCGAGCATGGAGTAGTTGGTAATCAGAATGTCGGGCGGATTCTCGCGCCCCGCTTCTCGGGTCATCAAGCGGCAGCTTGCAACCTGCTTGTCGGAGTCCGGCCCCTTCTTCAGCTCGCGCTCGTTCTCGGGCGTCTCAGAGGTGAAGTGGAGCAGGCGGATGGTATTTTGGCCCTCCAGCCACCGGTACAGACGGTCTAGCTGGTCGTTTACCAGCGCGTTCATCGGATAGAGCAAGATGGCCCGCACTCCTGACTCCCCGGGGACGCGCGGATTTGCGAAAAGGTCGTTCAGCACTGGCAGTAGAAACGCCTCCGTCTTGCCCGCCCCGGTTCCCGCGGACACAACAATTGCCGGCCGGCGTCCGGGTTTGGAAGCGCTCTGTGCCAAAATTGCCTGCTCCTGGTGCACGTAGAGCGGTCGGTCAGCAGGGCAAAGAGGAGGCTCGCTGAGCCGGTCAAGCAGTTGCATCAGCCGATCGCTGAAGTTACCCCGAGCGGCGAGCTTGCGTAGCGTGTTTTCTCCCACTTTGCTTGGGAAGATGCCCTCTACCCAGAGCTGCCCGACGACTCCTCCCTCCTGCTCGCGGCCCCGCCAGAAGCTCTGGCACAGGCGCATCAGGTCCGGGTCGCGCAGGGGACGGTAGCTGGTTGCTAAATCGATTAGGTGGCGCTGCAACTCACGTTGCGCCGCAAGCGCGTCCAGCTGAAGGCTTTCGTGGGATGTTGCGGTCATTGGATTCCTTTACAGGTAAGCTTCTCGGCTATGTGGCAGGTCAGGAAGGCTCGCGTGGCGGGGCTGCGTGCGATGGCAATGCGAAGCTGTTCGGCCCCCACATTGGGGGTGTGGTGTACCTGCTCGGCGACCTGCAGGATTTTCTTTTGGAAGTAAGTGTCGTTAAGGTTGTGGGTGTCTGTCCAGCTTGTCAACTCGCGCTGAGCTAACTTCCGCAGCTTCGCCTGCCTCTCACCAACTGGATGCGACAAAAGACCGAATTGGGCGTGCAGGACCTCGCAGAAGCACGCGATGACGGCGTGGGCCTCCGCTGCGGCATTTTCTGCTGCGGCACGTTCGCCGCGCGGGTCGCGATGATCCCGGCAAAGAGCGGCCCGCTGCAACTCGCGTTCTCGATCGAGGCGAGTCAACCTGACGACTCCGCAGATTAGGTGCGCCAGCAGGATCGGGTTTGCGCGCAGTAGAAAGTCCAGCTCACGGAACAGGGAGCCGTGCTCGTCTGCAAAGATCCGGTCGTTCTGTTTCCAGAGACCTCCGAGGACGGATGCGCACTGGGCGTCGTCCGGACGAAAGTCCCAAAGCAACTCGCGAAATGGGACGATGGCGTCGCTCTCTCCCGGTTGGCAGAGCATCTTGTCGCCCTTGCCACGCATCCAGGCGCCACAGGTGATCCCGGGGTGGGCCTCTGCTTGGGTACTGAGCGCGCGGCGAAACGGTTCCATAAGCATGGGGAAGCGCCACCATCGTAGCGCGAACGCGAGGCCGGCCCAAGGAACCTTAGGTGAGGAGGCCGCATCAAACAACTCCAGCCACGCAGCCTGAACGCGTTCCCATGCTGCGTTGTGTCGTGGAAGATCGGGCTCTACGGCGAAACGGGATCCTTTCCAGAGGCGCTCCAGGCTCAGAGCCCAGCCAATTGGCTCCCGAATGGACGAGTCGATTACGCGCAAGGACCCGCCAGTGGCGTCAGCGATCACACAGGAGGAGTCCACAAGGCGAGGGACAGAGCGGTTTGCCTCCCAGACATGGACTCGGTACTCACTGCAGCGCAGGCTAGGCTGGCGGAGCCACAGGCAATGACCCGCGGACTCCCGTTCGACACGTGCGAGTTGTCCGGTAGAGATCACGCTTGCGGCCAGCATGTCCCGCCGTTCACCCGCGTTCATCAAGCCGTAGCGAAGGGTGAATGGCTCTCCCATTCCGCTCAGATGAATCAGCTTTACCTGGGCGGGATCGGGCCGTAGCGGTTGATGGCCCAGCATGAGCCAGCAATCCGCAGCGTCGTTCGGATTCCACAGAATGGAAAGCGGATGGCCTTCTATCGCGCTTGCGTCTAGATGACTCTCGGCTGTGAGTGCGTGGGAGTCTCCGGCTTCATCCGTCCACAGGGCGCAGCTGGTTTGTACTATGAGCTGACAGTGCAGTTCTACACGCTCCCCAGTGTTCAGAAGCGCGGGTACCGTACGTGGCGTTCCTTGCCGCCAGAACGGAGTCTGTAATTGTCCAGACGATCCTAAGAACGTGCGACCTGCAAATCTAAAGCTATCAATTTTGTCGGCACCCGGCATGGTGGCACGCAGATTGAGAGCGGACGGAGAAGAGATGGTGATGGATAGAGTTCCGTGCCGGACCGTGCTCGGCACAGTGGTGCTTTCTGGCAAAGACCACAACGGAAAGCCCTCAATCGTTGCCGAAAAACCTTGCGGAAGGCCATCGGCATAGTAATGAAGTCGCCAACGCTCATCTCGAGCGTTGACCTCTGCGGCCGGAGGCGTCAGACAAACGTCTGCCGCCGTCAGCAGATAGAAGGGGCAACCGGGGGCTGGAAGGAGGGTCGACAAGTCTGTCACGCGCTGTCCGCTCCGGCCGTTGAAGGCGAGAAGATCAGTGTCCTCCGGCCAAAGTTCGATGCGCTCTCGATAGATCTCTTCTCCGCCCTGGTAGAGAGAGGCATGCAGTACCCGGGCCTCCGACGCTAGTGCGAGCCTGCTTCCAGGCAGACGCAGCGCTCCTCCGGCATCAAGCTCCAGATCATAAGTTAGGCCGCCGAGTCGTAGCTGCGTAGGGGGAAGAGGCCGCGCGAGCAGGCAGGCAGGCGGCGTCGCGGAAAGCGCCAAGGTGAAGCAATCGGAGTGCAGGAGCGCCGGAGCAAATAGTGTGACCGAGTCGCTTTCGTCCTCGGTCCTGGCGTTTGAATCGTGCTCCGTTTGGTGCCGCAATCCTACGGCAGCGATCAGATGCGGCGAAGCAAATTCTGGATGGAACCAAGGGTTTGCATTTAAATGAGAGGCAGGGTCAAGAGAATCGGATCCGCGCACGTAATGCTGTAGCAACTCCCACATCGCGCGAAACGTCTTTGAGCCATTCCGGTCCTGTGCATCGAGCAGAGTGGCGATCGTCTCTGGCATGCCATAGCCCAGCAGCCACCAAGCCAGTCGTTCCGGAGTGGTAAACGGAGAAAGGCCGATCTGAAGCAGCACCGTGCGCCAGTAACGCTTTTTGCCGGGCAGGTCAAGCTGATGCCGGAGGCGGAAGTGCTCGCAAGCGTCTTCCAAGGCTCGGCGGGCAGCCTCGCAGGGCCAGTTTGCGAGACCGAACCATTCGGATGCCAGTGCCGGACTCACTGAGTCGCAAACCGCTCCCCAGAGCGCCTCGTCATAGCCCCGCTGCCTAGCTACAGCTGCAGCTACGCTCAACAGGAGTAAGCCGCCCGTTAGGCTTCCAGCTGCCGGAACCGAAGCTGGAGGACAGTGTTGGGCCCACGCGAGCAACTTTGCCCAGTCCCCCGGCTGCGTAAACCGCTCGACTAGCGACCAGCGGGATTCGACCTCTTCGTGCTTCCCGACTTCGCGACTATTCTCCGCAACGGCCCGAACCCAAAGCGCCGGCAAGTCGTGCAATAGCTCTGTCGATGCGTACATGGGAGCTCCTACGGCTCAAGGAGTGCGTTTACATGAAGATATTTCAGAACTCTTAGCCTACCGCAAACTACTCATCCTTGAGAAGATAGCCGAATCCGGCTCAGGCTGGTACTATGACCGGACCGACGCATCTAGCCCAAGACCCGAGTTTGCCCCTTGCACCCATATAGATCAGCCGGACTACGTTTCTTGCCCTCCCTAGCGCTGCGTGAACTTCTAGAACAAGCGAGCTCCTGGAGAACCTCCCTCGATCGACTTGAGGCAGGCGAGACCCTTGACCGAGCGGAAGCACAGAATTCGCTGGACCGGCTCCTGGAGGCGTCGCAAGCGCTGCGTGACAGCCTCTTCTCGAGAGACCCGGCACCGCGTTGGCACAGCCAGCAGGAGCTTCGAGAGCTGATCGAGCAGCTCGAATTCAAGGAACGTCGGCGCTATCAAGACCTCGCCGATCTTCTCACCGCGGGCACCATCGAGCATCGCAGCAAACGCACGGAGACCGAACGGTTAGGACTGCGCGACAGCGTCGTTGCCGAGCTCCGCGCCGCCCACGCGCAGCACAATCCGCCGGAATTGCCAGGTCCGTCGATTGAGTCGTGGCTTCCGTGGGCCTGGGCCCTAGAGGACGGTTGTGAGGTGCTGCAGCGGCTGGAGTCCAGTTTTCCGCAACTCGAAGAGTTCCTGCGCACCGTGGAACCGGAGTGGTGGCAACCCGGACCCCGACTCCCGGGCGACGACGACCCTATTCTGCAGAGATTAGCGCCGGAGGTCCAGAAGGAAGCGGCCCTCATAGCGGTAGAGTCTCCTGCAAACGATCCGGAGCCGGACTCTCAAAGGAGCGAACACGCGGCGGCCAGGGGCTCTATCTGCTTCGACATTAACCATCCGGTAGAGGCGGAAACAGAGATGCGGGGCGAGGAGCCTGCCGATCCAGGGCCAGCCCTATCCGAATCCGTATTTGGCGAGCCGCCGTCCCGCTGCGAACCGGAGTTGACCGAAGCAACCTCTTCGGATGAGGCGCCGTCGTTCGAGGAGACCCCAATCGAGGATGAGATCGCTCCATCAGCTCCGCCACAAGCTGTCTCTCTCGAAGCGGTCCCATCGCACTCAAGCATGAGCCCTGCGTTCCTGAGTGAGACGAGCGAGATGGAACAGCCTCAACCGCTAATCGCAGGGGAATACTCCGCTACGTCGGAGGCCCTGGTTTCCTTTGAGACCTATCGCGCCAAACACCTCGTCGGTCCACGAGGCTTTCCCGAATCGGCACCCTGGCTTCAGCCGAATCTCAACGTCCTTCTGCGGCAGCTCATCACGGACAGCTTACAGAGCAGTTCTTTGCCACGACTTCTGCTAGCGGTGCGAGCGGCGGAGGTCATCGACCTGCCGAACCTACTGGATTCCGACGCGGTCCGTCATATGGCTCACCTGTTGCGTTATGGTCAGCTGCCGATGGATGCGCCGGAAACACTTTGGCAGCAATGGGCAACGACTCTTCTTTCAGAGCTTCATGAGGATTTGCAATTCGAGGGCGGATCCACCGGTGTCAAGTTGCTTGCGTTCATCCACGGCTTCTCCTCTAGGACGCCGCTGAGCCTAAGCAGTCTTCTCGGTGGGGGAAATATCCTATCGTTCGAGAATGGGGCGCTGCGTGCGGCGTTCGAGCTTTTCCATCAGCGTTCGCTGACGACGCAACACTGGATGGTGCATCTGAGCGATCGTTTGGACAGCAATCAACTCGATCGACGGGAGGCTCTCGAGGCTCGCATTCGGCAGGCGCGTCAGCAATTCCGCACCACCGTGCAGCAAAAGCAAAAGTTGCGCAACTTGGTCACCTCCCTCTGCCGGGAGGCGTGGGCCAGCTTTTGGGACAAGACCGCCAAGGATCGATCCGCGCTTCTGCTCGACTTGCCGCGCGATTGGAATGCGTCACCCATGCCTGAGGCGATCGAGCGCTGGGCGACCACGTACCAGCGCACGATGGAGCATGCGGGCGCCAAGTACATCGATCGCAAGAACATGGATGCTGCCTTCAACGAGTTGAGCAGCCAGGCCCTGACCCTCAGCCAAATGCTGCGCTCCTGGAACAAAGGTTTTGCGGGTAGCATCCAGTCGCGCGAGGCGGAATCGGCAGAGATCGGGCAGCTCAACAGCCTCTTCAACAGCGACCCGCTCGAGGACCCTGAAGAAGAGCTTTGCCGGTTGGTCGCACGTTCGGCCCTGCGGGGTCAGACGCTTCCCGGGGTGTGCCTCGAACTGACTCTCAAGGACATCTCCGAGCGGCCGCTGTTGCTGGAATTCTTGGACGAGTTGCCTGGGCCGCAGGCCCGTGGGGAACTGCCGCCCCTTTCCTCTGCGGTTGTCGCCGTCGACGATCTGATCGAACCGCTCCGGGTCGTCGCCCGTCTGCTCGAGCCGGGGGAATTCCTACCCCCGGATGCGGAGTTCTCCCGGACACACGTGCTGCAAGCTCTGTCCCGCCTCAACCGAGCGGATCTCGAAGATCGATTGATTGCCTGGATGGATGAGTCCGAGAAGCGGAAATGCTGGAATGATCGCAGGCTGCAGGTGGAGGAGCTTGAGAGGAATTCCTTGCGCATGAGCGAACTCGGGGCGCAATTGAGCGACTTGACCGACGGGCGAGCCGACATCATCCGCGGCTTTAGCAAGAGCCTGCACACGGTCAGTGATCGAGTCGGACGCCCCGGCCTGGAGCTTCCGCTTCTGAAAGCATGGGCAGTCTGGATCATCGACAACAGCAGCGTGTTCGTCGACGAGAGGGTGCAGGACCTTCGTCTTCGCTCGTCCGGCAACGATGCAATTCAGGAGGCACTCGACCGCAAGGATTATTGGCTTGCCACGGCACCCGTAGACGGTGTCGGCCGACAGCGTCCAACCCGCTTGCGTGAAACGATGTTCCGTCCGGAGGGACAACGATATTTCTCGGATCCCCGCTCACACTTGAGAGAGATTGCGGCTATCGCAGGGACTTCGCCGATTGAGAAGCGTGCGGCTCAACTCGCCGACTCGTGGTTGAGCGCGACGCTTCGATCCGATGCGCCAAGCAAGAAGCTGCGAGACGCCTTTCTTAAGTTTGTTTTCCAGGCGAAGCTGAACGACAGCCACTTGCTGGACTGCTTCGAGCATCCTCGCAGTAACGCGCCCTTCCGCTCTTCGTTGAACTGTGAAAGCATCCGTATTGCCCTAGCGAAAGAGGGCGTAAATCCGTCCTACCTGCCTCAACTGGCCGACATTCGCAAGCTGCAAGTGATTGTGCCTGAAAACATCACTGTAAGCGGTATTGAAAATCCCACGAAGGCACTGCCCGACGACCTCTGCGTTGTCCTTGCCCCTAACGTCACACAGACGACACGGCGTGACGTGCGCCAGCACGCCAAGAGCCGCATGGTTACCGTACTTGACGATCTGGATCTCTGTCGTCTGCTGGACCTACGTCGCTCGACTGAAGTCGCGCCACTGCTCGGGCTCTTTGAGATTGTCCTTGAGCAGCAACGTTGGGAGCGGGTGGATCCGTATCAGACTCAGGACGGCCAACTCATCCGCATGGAGATGTTCGTCGGCCGCATGGAAGAGGGTGAAAGACTCGCGCGCAGCAACGACTACAAGAAGCTGTTTTCCGGAAGGAAACTGGGCAAGAGCGCTCTTCTGCGCTATGTCCAAGATCGGTTCGATAAGGAAGACCTGCCGAGCGGCAACAAGCTGCGTGTCATCTATCTTTCGCTGGTGGATCGCTTCCAGGAACACGACTTCGTAACCTGCGTACTTGAGGGTATAGAGAAGGCGTGCGACTGGAAGGTTCCAAACAGTTTGCGGCACCAGAAGGGCGGCTGGCCCATGCTTCGCGACGTCATCCGAGAGCTACTGGATGATGAGCCAAAGCTGAGTTTGCTGATCGTGGCGGACGAGGCGGATAAATTTGTCCGACAGGAACTTGATAGCTACCGAAAAGTCCAGGAAGAGTGTCTCAGCTTCCGGCTGCGCTCCGAACTCGAACAGCTAACCGACAGCCGTCAACTGCCGCGCATCCGCTTCCTATTTGCCGGCTACCGCGAGACGAATCGCGCGGAAGGCGCGTGGAGCAATTGGGGTTCCACATTGCGCCTCTCACCCCTTGATCCAAGCGATGCTACATCTCTGCTGGCCGGCCCTCTCGCTCGACTGGGGATCGATCTGGGTGACATGGCCGCTACCGTCGCTTATCGCTGCGGCTTTCAACCCGCAGTTCTGCTCCGAGCTGGCAAGGCGTTGCTGACTCGCATGGACAAACAACGACAGATCGACACCTCGTGGGAGTACATCAAGGTGATGCCTAGCGATGTGACGGCAGTGCTTGAGGATTCTTCCATCCGCGATGAAATTCGTCAGGTGATCAACAACAACTTTTCCCAAAACAAACTGGGACAGATCTTATTCCACACGGTTGCCATCCTGCTTGCGGACCGACCATTTGGCTACGCGCTCGAGCATCCTGAGCAGCAGATCAGGGCAAAGCTGCTCGAAAGCGACCCGAGCGGAAAGTTCAAGACATGGCTGATGGCCGACGAACGTAGCACGAGCGCCAGCATTCTGATGGAACTCGAGGAGCTGCAGCAGCGGAAGCTGTTGGTGGAAGACCCCGGCTATCGGCTTGCCTTTCCTCACCATGTCGCTGCACTTGGTGGGACTCAGCAGCTCATTACCATCCTCCAGCAGCAGATACGCGATTTGCCAGTGGGGACTCTGACCTCCAGCAACAACGGCCCATTGTCCTTCTTCGCTACAGACGAGGTAAATCGTCTGCATGCCGATCTACGGGATTATGCTACCGAGCCGAAGGCGAGCCGCCTTGTGCGCGCCGTACTGGCCATCTCGCACTGGATTGAGCCAAGAGATCGAAATCCAGTGCTGCACCCGAGCTGCGGCA
This sequence comes from Edaphobacter sp. FHG110511_03, assembly GCF_059115365.1. Classification (NCBI taxonomy): domain Bacteria; kingdom Pseudomonadati; phylum Acidobacteriota; class Terriglobia; order Terriglobales; family Acidobacteriaceae; genus Edaphobacter; species Edaphobacter sp. FHG110511_03. Next base: position 656,729 of record NZ_JBZYWL010000002.1, read on the forward strand.
TCTTGGCCCTGCTCGGGTGCAACCAGGAACGAAGGATCTTTACGGCGGACGAGGCGAAGGCTCGCATCGATGGCTCTGATCAATTGCTTCTGCTCCCTGGAGGCGCGGACCTGCTTCGCTGGGCACTTAACGAAGTATGCGACGACTACTACTTCTACGATCACGCAGCAGTGCGGCGCCTAAGTCTGGAAGACCTTCAGTCCTGGTTTGCGCGCTTATATGAGATTGAACTCACGTCACAACAATTGACGCAAATGGCAAGACTCACCGGCGGTATTCCGCTCCTGGTAGGAGAGCTCCATCGCTTGATCGTACCTAACGGGAGCGAACCTCCCGATAAGCTGCATGATGGCTCATGGGAAAAAGTGCAGTCGGATTTCGGTCTCAACTTGCCGAGCCTCGCGCGTCAGCTTCGCGACGGCACTTCCGCGATTCGACTGATGGAGCGAGAAATCGAAATCCTCAAGATGGTTTCTCTAGCTTCCCAGTATGGAGCCACGAGCCAGCAGTTGTCGTACGATTTGACAGAGGGTTGGGATTCTTATGACCGGCCCGATCTCCGGCCGATCGGAACAGATGACGAGGCGAGTGTCACGCTTCTTCAGGATCTTGGTCTCTTGCCGATGCATCGCGCCTTCGGATTGCGGGCTGTCGAGGCGCTCGTGCCGCTTGAAGCGACGGACCCGCTTCACACCCTGCTGCAACACCTCGACAGCTGACATGCAGCTCGAGCTCGAGATCGGCGCAACTACCCAGCGCTGGACACTGTCAAGCAGTTAGATCCGGGAACGACAGCACCTTTGTGCCGCGCTGCGCATGATCCAGGAAGTCGGCCCAATGCTGCATCATCTTTGTACGGGCTTTCAAGTGAAGGGCGTGGTTGTATGCGGCACTCACAGCGTTCCGGGGAGCATGTGCGAGTTGGAGTTCGATGTGCTCGTGCGAGTAGTCCTGCTCATGCAGGATCGTCGATGCAATACCGCGGAAGCCGTGTCCGGTCATCCTGCCCTTATAGCCCATCCGCTCCAGACCCTTCAGAATGGTGTTGTTGCTCATTGTCCTCGGTTGCTGCTATTTGCCACTAGCCACACGCGCATCTTCGACAGCTCCCATGATGGAGAAAGTCAGCGTAGGCAGGCTCCAGTTCGTCGTAAAGTTTCGAGGTAACGGCCTGCCCAATGAGCATCCGACAGAGACGATAATCGAGGGCAAGACTGAGGGCAAGATAACTCGCCCAAATCGCGAAACCCGCATGAATACTGGAGAGTTGAAGAGTGTTGAAAAGAGCAGAAGTGATTGAAAACAAAGAGGACTGCTAGGCTTCGAACCAGTAGGTCGGGAGTTCGAATCTCTCCGGGCGCACCAGTTTCAAAAGCAACGAAGGCCAATGCATCGAGTCATTCGACTCCAATGCATTGGCCTTTCTCCTTTGAGATTAGTGCGGCGCAGGCGCAGCATCGTTGAACGTCTTGAAGAACGCCTCATATTTTTCCACGCCGTTCAACTCGGCGAACCGGAGGGGTTTCACCCTCTCTACGAGCACCTCGGTGACATCCGGCTTCGCCTTGAGGATCGCTAAGACCTCGTCGATAAACTCCTTCAGCGGCATGGCTCGGGGATCGTTGGCTTGCTCGCTCCCCATCAACTCCGTCTGCAGATACGGAGGCACTAGCTCGATAACTTCAACGTTCGTAGACTTCAACTGGTACCGCAGCGATTGAGAGTAGGAATGAATCGCCGCCTTGGACGCGCAATAGGTCGGAGTCAGTGCGAGCGGAATATACGCCAGTCCCGAGGAAACCGTCATGATGGTCGCCCGGCTCTGCTGCCTTAGCAGAGGCAGCAGAGCCGCCGTCAGGCGGATAGGTCCAAGCAGATTTGTGGTGAGTGTCGCGTCGATAGTGTCGAGATCGCTGGACTGTTCCAGCAGATTCTCCGGCCTCATGATGCCGGCGTTATGAATGACGACGTTGAGCTGGGGATACGTCTTCGCCGCCATATCCGCGAAAGAACGGATGCTGTCGGGGCTTTCGATATCGAGCACTGCCGACAGCATGCCGGGATTCGCCGCGGCTGCCGCTTCAAGAACCTGCTTCCTCCGTCCAGTGATGATGACCTGATTCCCCAGTCTGTGAAACGCCTCCGCCAGGCTGCGGCCAATGCCGGAACCGCCGCCGGTGATCAGGATAGTGTTGCCTGTTAGGTTCATTGCATTCTCCTCAAGGCGTAATATAGGAGTATTACTTACTAAAAGGAAGTAGGCACCTAAAAAATCTATACTTACCAAAAAGAGAGTGATCATGAAACCTGATTCTGCCGTAAAGAAAAACTACGCCTCGCCGGTTCATCCCACTCGCGCCGAGCCGCCAAAGAACGTCGATCCAAAGATTGAGGCTCTCGTGCGCGAGATCATTGGGCGCGTTGCCGACAAATGGACCATGATGGTGCTCGAGGTTCTCGAGGAACATGGCACGGTCCGGTTTACGCGCCTGGGGGAGTTGGTTGGGGATATCAGCCAGAAGATGTTGACCAAGACGGTTCGTCAGATGGAGAGCGACGGCCTGGTGGTTCGCACCATTCATCCGGTCATCCCACCACGGGTCGAGTACAGCCTGACGCACCTTGGACACGGCCTTGGAGCCGCTTTCTGCGGTGTGTGGATCTGGGCAAAACAGCACTACGACGAGATCACGCAGGCTCGCGAGCAGTTTCAAAAGCGCTCAGCAGAGAGCGGAATCAGCGCTAAGGCTTAGCTCGTGCGAGGGTTGCTCTTCGACGGAAAATCCGGTATCTTGAGAAGGTTGCATTCAACGCAATGTGCGCCCGTAGCTCAGCTGGATAGAGCAACTGGCTACGAACCAGTAGGTCGGGTGTTCGAATCACTCCGGGCGCACCATTCCCCTCTTATTTATTGAAAATACTTCAGGACGGTTGCCCTTTTAGGGCACTCTTGAGCCTTAGTCGCGACGGCCCAACGTCGGGCGATCATCCGAGTTGGATGGACTATTAGGATTGTTCGGATTCGACGGATCGTTGCTGCCCCCGCCTACTCGCCGCAGCGTAGGACGATTGCCATCCTTGTTGTCGTGAAGCTTGCGCTTGTTCTCGAGCCGGGCAAGGCGTGCCTTGACGTCGTCAAACTCCGAAGTCGAGACCATGTAGTCGGGTCGCGCAGGCATGATCGTCGCAATCTCCTCCTCAGAACGGCCGATGCGGTCGGGAGTCTGCGGGTGGTCGGAGAAGACCTTGGAGAGCGTGCCGGGCTTATGCTTCTCGAGGGCCGCGATCTTTTCGAAGAACTGGATGAAAGCCTGCGGGTCATAGCCGGCCTTATACATGTATTGGAGACCTAGCCAGTCGGCCTCGGACTCGTCGACACGCGAGAACTTGAGGAAGGCGATGGGGATGGCGAGCTGGGTAGCCTGATAAATGCCGTAGCCGGTCCAGGAGCCAGAGGTGAAGATGATCAGCGGGATGGAGCCGATCTGCGCCATGTTCATCTTGGTCATCTGCCTGGCGGCATGGTGGGCGCAGACGTGAGCAGTCTCGTGGGCCATAACGCCGGCGAGCTCAGCCTCTTCGTCAGCGGCGAGGATGAGGCCAGAGTTGACGTAGAAGAAGCCGCCGGGAAGAGCCATGGCGTTGATCTCATCGGAGTCGATGACCTTGATAGTGAAGGGGACCTTGCAGTCGGAGTTCTTGACGATGTTCTGGCCGACGCGGTTGACGTACTCGTTGATGACCGGGTCGGTGACCATGTGGGCCGATTTTTCGATCTCCATGGAGTAGCCCTTGCCAGTGCGGATCTCCCAGTCGGTGGAGTACCAGTTGCCGAGGCCGCGGCCTCCGATATTGCGGGTTCCGATGGCATTGACGTCGTCTTCACTGCCCGCCTTGATATGCGGATCAAGCGCCTCACCTGGAGAAGGAAGAGAGTCGGCCTTCTTGCTGGCGGTATCCTTCGCAGCCTTGCTCTCTTCGGGAGTAGCCGTGGGAGAGCCGGGAATGGGTTTGGAGCTGCCGGGAGGTGGAGGTGGCGTGGAAGTTGGAGTCTGGCTATTGGTCTGCGCGTAGGAGACAGAGGAGAGGACGAGAATAGCTGCCAAACCGAACTGCGTTGCGGAACGCATGGGAAGTCTCCTATGGAGCCGCTCCCTGATTCGATGATGGACGCAGCTCTGCATTCTTTAGACGTAGTATGCTCCCGAAAGTTACGGAAGACAAACGAATGCCGGTGTACCGCAGCGGAGAGAAGTCATCTCCTCCTACACTCAGCCAGACAGGTAAAAAAAAGAGGCTCCTCGTGATGAGGAACCTCTGATGCAGAATACAAAGCCGTTCTGCGTTAGAGACGAACCATCCGGCGGCGGATGAAACCGGCGGCTCCCAGAATTCCCGTTCCCAGAAGAGCTAAAGAGGACGGCTCAGGAACGGCGGAGGGTGTTGAGCCAGGGGTATTGATTGCAGACATGCCGGTGTTACCAGCTGCATTCATGATGTCCGCGGCAAAATAGTTCCCACTATTATTCGCGGTGAAATCGCTATAAGCGATTCCAGAGGCATCGCGAATGGTGAAAACAAGCGGTCCATCGTTGTGCTTGCTCGCTCCGGGACCAGGATTGGTGATGAAGTAATCGAATGCTCCCAAGCTTGGTCCATTGGTATTGACGGAACTCAGATGGACATCGGACAGAGTCCAGGGACCACTGATAGAAGTAACGGAGATTGTGGGATCACCGGCAAGGTTGAAGGCGAATCCAGGATGGTTTCCTGAACCGGTGCTCACAAAGTACTGAGCACCATTCGTCAGAGAAACAGTGACTTGCATGTCCGTGGAGTCCACCTGATGAAGATTCACGTCGAAGCAACAGAAACCGGCCTGGGAGCCTGTAAAGAGAGAATCAGCCTTCGCAGCAGACACGGAAAAGCATGTCACAGCGAGAGTAAAGATGATGTGAGACAGGGCCTTAATACGCACAGAAGTCCTTCCATAAGTCGATCTAAAAGAAAACAGGAACGACCTAGTGAAAGCACGTAACACGCCAATCTCGTTAAGCACCGAGAATCCATGGAATTGGCGGGGAGGGAAGGAATTTTTATTCCGAAACAGTATGAAATGAATAGGGAGTAGGAAAAAAAATGCACACGCTGGACAGTCCCTTGGGCAAGGATTTACCCATCGCATTCTATTCAGTACCGCAGGCAGTAAGTGACTCTACCAGCTGGAGTAGGACGTACCGTCGGAACCGACTTCCTGGGCTCCTGAATGGACATCGTTGATCCCGGCCTCGGTCTGGTCAATGCTCTGGAGGGTGTCGTCCTGGCCAGGAATCCAGGTGTCGGACCGGTGCGTGAAGGGGTCAACGGGCATCGACTTGACATATCCGGCTTGAACCAGGTCGTCGAGGCTCTGGGGCGCCTTTTGCTTGTCAACCGTATAGGAGTCAATCGCAGAACGCAGAGTGCGGAGATCTTCCTTGAGGACAGCCTCGCGGGCGTGGCGAACGCTCTGGACGTACATGGGGACTGCAATAGCGGCAAGAAGTCCGATGATCACCATCACGATCATCAGTTCGATGAGGGTGAACCCCCGCTCGAACCGACGCCTTGCCCGAATTGGAGTGAAAGCTACCATGAGGAGTATTTTGAACCGTCCAGGGCATTTCCCTGGCTCTTGGAGTGGACATCGAAGACGTTCTGGCCACCGAAAGAATCGGACTCAGGATCGTCCTGGTTGGAGCGGAAGCCCCACTCGGGGGTCCCGGTCATGGGATCGACGGGAATACGGCGGAGAAAGCGAACTTTCTTTCCCTGCACGTCGACGCCATCGACGAGAGTCTGCAGATCGGGAGGATACCCGAGAGAGTCGGCCTTGATCTGAAAGGCTCCCTTATCGGCGGCATCCTTGTAGCGATCGATGGCGGCCCGCATCTCCCACAAGTCACGGCGCAGCTCTCGCTCCTTTTCGCGACGAACCTGAAACCGCGCGATGGGAATAGCCGCGCTGGCCAGGATCGAGAGGATGGCCACGACAATGATCAGTTCGACCAGCGTGAGGCCGGCCTCGGAGTCGCAGCGTTCCTGAGAACTCGTCTTTGCAGACGGAAATAGCCGCGAAGTTGGAACATCCAGGGTTATAGCCCGTCGAACCGCCGGGTTGTTGCTCACAATCACTTCACATGCACCACGGACTGAGAGCCCACTGCCGGGAGATTGGCCTGGGTACTGTTCCGGGCGCCAACCTTGACCAGCGCGAGATTGGAGTCACCTGCCGCTACTGCCTTGAAGGTCAGGGTGGCTACGCTTCCCTGCCCACTGATCCCCTGCGAGTTCGGAGGACGGGACGTAGAGATCGTGACTAGGCCGTTACCTTCATCTCGATGGACGATGGAGACTGCCTGTCCGTCACGTGCCAGAAGGCTCCCGGCATCAACATTGACCAGTTGCAGGACCGCAGGGTTGAACTGGAGCTGCATGGGCACCGCAAACAGATCCCGCGCATCCGAAGCGTTCACTGAAACCTGGAAAGTGCTTCCGATCGCCTGAACCCCTGCTGGCGGTGCTACCGAGAGGCTGACTGGCGCCGAAGGGGCCGTTTGGGCAGGTTGCGGCGTCGCAGCACCTGCCGGAGGCGTGGTCGTGCCCGGAGGCGGCGGCTTAGGCGGCTGCGTTTGCTGCTCAAGCTGCTGCGCCGCCGCGGTGGCAGCATTCGCTGCCGTGGTGGGCTGGCCGAACTGTCTCGGTCTGCCGGGAATGATCTCTTCGTTCTGACCGGCGAGCGAGGCATCCTGACGAAGCTGGAACGACGTACTCGTTCCCGTGTCGATGGCCCGGGTATTGAGCTTCGTGATAATCGACTCGCGAACGATATGGGGGATAAGGAGAAAGACAATCTCGTTGTCCTGAACATCGCGCGAGTTCGAAGCAAAAAAGTATTTGAAAAGAGGAAGCTCACTGAGGCCCGGGGTTCCGTTAAGGCCGTGAGTGTCCACCTTGGTGACAAGGCCGGCAAGGATGCTCGGCTCACCTTCCTTCAGCTGAATGACCTGCTCGACTACATTCTGGCCAATGATGGGCTCCGCTACACCGGAGATCGTGACCGTGTTCTGCTGTGACGAGACCGTCATCTTCATCTTGAGGGTGACGTCGCGGTCGTAATGAACGGTGGGAGTCATATCGATCTCGACGCCCACGTCGAGATAAGTGAACTGGGTCTGTACGCCGATGCTCGCCACACCGGTTGCTACACCAGCGTTGTACGAGCCGGTGGCGATAGGAATCTTCTGGCCGATCTTGAGGTTGGCTCGCTGGCCATCGGTTGCACGGATGCGAGGGTTTTGCAGGATTTTCGTGTCGTTATCTGACAACAGGGCATCCAGCGTGCCTGCGGGCAGGCCGACCGCAAAGTTAGTGGCATTGAGGTTGGCCAGCGTATTCAGCGTGAAGTTGGAAGAAGTCGTGGTTCCACTGCCAGAGGAGCTGCCGGTGTTGGTCGTCGTGCTAGGACTCGCCTGCGGTGTAATCGTGAGGGACTGCGGCAGCGTGATGCCGAGCTTCCGCATCTTCTCGCGGTTCACCTGAAGGATTGCAACGTCGACCGTGACCTCGGGGCGAGCGCGATCCACATCATTGATGAGTTTTTGGGCGAGCAGGAGCTGGTCTGGCGTAGCCCGCAGAATGATTGCATTCTGGCTGGGAACAAGAGTGATCTTGGAGCTGGGATCGAGAACGTTACGGAGAGCGGTGAGCACCTCGTTGGCGTCCGACTGCTGGCTCGCATTGGTTAGATAAAAGGTCTGTACGGCGAGCTCGTCGAGATCGGTGCGCTTGGTGCGATTGTTCTGCGCAACAAAGATGGTATTGGACGTTACGGGTTTATAGAACGTTCCGGACAGTGTGCCGACAATGCGCAGAGCATCAGCCAGAGAGACATTGGTCAGGTCGACTGGAACGCGCTTCGAGGTGTAATCGGGGTCGAAGATCACATTGAGACCCGCGGCCTTGCCGATGGCCTGATAGATGTTTTTGACGTCCTCAACCATGTGGAGCGTGATCGGCTCGTCGGAGACGGGCTTCAGATCGATGGGTCCGGCAACGCTTCCGATCACGGAAAGATTGTCGATACCGATCTGCTGCCCCAGAGACGGTGCCGCCGGGGAGGCCTGGTTTGCAATCTCATGGCTGAGGCGGTCCAGCTCCTGCTGCGCGGTCTGGTTACCGCCATCGATCTCAATCGCGCGGGTGAACTCATTGAACGCCCCCTGGAGATCGCCATTCTGGCGCAGGACACGGCCCCGGTCGACGTGGCCGACGGAGGCCTGGAAGCGCATGAGCTCAAAATGAGCCTTATAACGGAGATCCTTCGGATTTTTAAGGGTGGCCTGACGGTAATCTTCGTAGGCGGCATCGTAGTTTTGGCGAAGTTCCGCATCCTGCCCCCTCTTATCCCACGTCTTGGCGGACTGAGCATGTGCTGTGGCACTGCCCAGAATAAGAAGGACAAAGAGAAGGGCCTGGAACGCCTGCGAGGCGCCCGAGGCGATCCTGAAGTGAGGTGAGGGTCTACCGCGACTCATACTACGTTCGTCTGCGTCCTTTACACCAAAAAGAGTGAGGCGTTTGCCGGAGTACACGCCTGCCCCCGGATTTCCGCAGGGGAGGACGCTGCCTGTGGAGGCTTTTCCTGCCAGGCTGTTGCGCTCGGGTGAGTATAGCATTCGGAGCTGCGATTCCTTATGTGCTTGCAATAGACCGTTCTGTAGGCTCACGCCGTGCCAGCGGGAAGTGATTGAGTGTATGTGGGATCAACGCTTTCTTACTTAGACGGGCCTGAGCGCGTCGGGTGAGACGCAATCTTGCCACGTGTTAAAGTTAAAGATTCATGCCTCGTTCACTCTCCAATCCGACGGCCGCCTATCAGGCGAAGGCTGCACCGGCCAAGCCCAAAGATCGTGACCCCGTGGCGGCAGGAAACCGCGATGCCGCGGTGAACCGGGCGGCAAGCCATAACTACTTCCTGACCGATCGTTTTGAGGCGGGAGTCGCCCTCCGGGGAACCGAAGTGAAGTCCATCCGCGAGGGCAAAGCCAACCTGAAGGACTCCTATGGCCTGTTGAAGGACGGAGAGTGTTTTTTACTGAACGCTCACATCGGTCCTTTCTCTCACGGCAACATGATGAATCACGATTCACTTCGCACACGTAAGCTTCTGCTCCATAAAGGGGAGCTGCGCAACCTGGAGTCGCTGACACGTCAGAAGGGATATACGCTGATTCCGACGCGTCTCTACTTCCGCCATGGTCGTGTCAAATGCGAACTTGCGCTGGCAAAGGGTAAGCAGGACTGGGATAAGCGCGAGACGGAGCGTCGCCGGGAGGCCGATAAAGAGGCCCGGGCTGCGATAGCACGAAGACAGCGCGCATAGCCTCTTCAAGGCCTGCTTTGAGAGATGGCACTTGCACTCCCGCAAAAACAAATCCGGGTTGATCGATAGTTTTTGATGTTTCTGTGGCCGGGAGTTGCTTCGGCTCGCGCTAGGATATTGCAATGGACATGAAGCTTGTATTTCAGGATGCGGCAGGATCCCAGACGTCGTTGCTGGTGGTATTCGCTGTGGATGTCGCAATTGGAAAAGACGCCGATCCACTCATTGCGCTTCTCACAACGTCGGATGCGATTACGAATGCGGCAGCCGTGATTATCGGGTCGGATGAGTTTAAGGGTGGCCTGGGCGAGCAGGTGGTTCTGCATAGCCCGAACGGCCTGAAAGCGGAGCGGCTGCTGATCGTGGGGCTGGGCAAGGCCAAGACTCTCTCTATCGATGAGGTCCGTAAAGCGGCCGGAGCGGCCGTGCGCTGGGCCAAGCCTCGCGGTGTGCGTCAGATGGCCGTCGCGTTTCCGGAGGACCATGCTCTCTCCGACGAGCATCTGGACAATCTTCCCTGCACCCTGCTTTGCCGCGCGCTTATTGAAGGAGCCGGAATCGCGGAGCCGGACTGGGATACGTATAAGAGCGACAGAAAAGATCGATCGATCGAGGGCCTTACGATCGTCGCTCCCGAGAGCGAGGAATCGACGACACGAGAGATTCAGACAGGGTTTGAAGAAGGCAAGATCATCGCAGAGGCACAGAACTTTGCTCGTTCTCTCGTGAATGAGCCAGGCAACGTGCTGACACCGACCGAACTTGGCCGCCGGGCCGCGGCAATGTGCGCGGAAAAGGGATTGAAGTGCGAGGTGCATTCGACCGCGAAGCTTGAAGAGTTGAAGATGGGCGCCTTCGCAGCGGTCGCCAAGGGATCGGCTCAGCCTCCGGCTCTCATCGTCATGACCTACGAGCCCAGGTTGGAAAGAGGAAAGACTCCGCCCAAAGACGCTCCGGTGCTGGGCCTGGTGGGCAAGGGGATTACCTTTGACACCGGCGGAATCTCGCTGAAGTCCGCCGAAGGCATGGAAAAAATGAAATACGACATGGCCGGGGCTGCTGCCATGATCGGCGCCATGCATGCTATCGCGGTATTGAAGCCGAGCGTAAAGGTAATCGGAATCGTATGCTCGGCGGAAAACATGCCCAGCGGGACCGCATACAAACCGGGCGACGTCTTCACGGCGATGTCAGGCAAAACCATTGAGGTCCTGAACACCGATGCGGAGGGCCGCATGGTGCTGGCCGATGGTCTGCACTACGCAAAGACGCTTGGATGCACTCACCTGATCGACGCGGCCACGCTGACAGGAGCCTGCGTCGTCGCCCTGGGAATCATCAACGCAGGTCTCTTCTCAAACGACGAGAATGCCTTTACACAGTTTCTTGGAGCGACACGGGTCTCCGGTGAAAAATTCTGGCGGCTCCCCTGTACCGACGACTACAAGGACCAGATCAAGAGTCAGATCGCCGATATTATGAACACGGGTGGATCGCGCTGGGGCGGCGCTATCTCGGCGGCGATGTTCTTGAAGGAGTTCGCGGAAGATACCCCCTGGATTCACCTCGACATCGCAGGATGCGCGTGGAACGAAGAAGTCAAACCGTGGCATCCCAAGGGACCAAGTGGCGTCGCAGTCCGCTCCATCGTCGAATGGGTGCGAACTTACTCCGCATAATCTAATTTGTTCGCCTGACCAAAACGGCCCACATCTGTGGGTCGTTTTTTTATTGTGGACATCCAGCACGTCAATCCGCATTCATCAGGGCCGCGATCTTTCCGACTCCCTTGCTGAACCTCTCCGGTGGAACGATCAGGCTCACGACGATCCTCTCCTCTTGGGACATCCCGTAGAAGGCGCCGGGATGCACCACAACGCTCTCGCTTTGCAGTAGGCTCTCAGCTCCAATCCCGATTCTTGGCAATCGCATCACTGCACTCCATCCAGCATCCGCATGAAGGACATTGAGTTTTTTAGTCTTTATATTCCCGAGATTTACCGCAGCTCTTTCAAGGATTTGTTTCTGAATCTGGAATCGTCCCTCCATCCATTGCGGCAGCGCAAACTGAGCGGGGGCATTCATCGAGAGGAAGGTATCGCCAATCACCTCCAGCCGCGACAAGGCGGTGCGGCGATTCGCCTCGGCCCCGAAGACAGCAATCCATCCAACTTTCATCTGGGGCAACCCGGCAATCTTGCTCATGCCGCTCAGAACAAACGTCAACACGGGATGGGGCCCCTTGGCGAAACTATCGAGACGAGTCGCCCCTAGCGGATAATCAAGAAAGACCTCATCGACGATCAGCGCCAGACCGTGCCTCGCGCAAATCTCCTCCAGACGCCGGCGTTCCTCATCTGCTGTCTGGTGGCCGGTGGGATTGTTCGGATGAACTAGCACGATCGCCCGGGTACGCGGTCCAATCCTGCGCTCGAGCTCTGCGAAATCGATCCACCAACCGTAATCATAGAAGAGCGGGTAAGGACGCAATCGAACGTCCTCCAGGTCAGCCAGGAACTCGAAAAGCGGATAGCTGGGTTGCGCCACCAGCACCTCATCCCCCGCGTCGCACAATAGCCGAAAGAGATACCCGTACCCCTCGCTCGTGCTGGTGGTAAGAATCAGATCGTCCGGATCGACTGACGCTTCGTGGTCTGCGTAGTAGCCTGCGACAGCCTCTCGCGCAGACCGCATTCCTCTGGGATCAGGATCATAGACCAATGCGCGAGGATCACTCAGGGGAGAGAGAATCGCATCCGCATCATAAGAAAACCCGCAGACGGTCGGATTCGAAACGGTAAGGTCGAGCAGCTCTCGGCCTTCGGATCGTGCCTTCCGAATCGCCGCAGCAAAGGAGCTTTCTCCCAGGTCCCATCCCGTGCGTGATGAAAATCGTTGACTCACACCTTCATGCTAATGGCTTTGAAACCAGACTCCCCTACAATGGCTTTATCCATGGATGACATTCAGGCAGTTCTCTTCGACTATGGCATGGTCCTCTCCGCTCCCCCCGACCCCGCCGCCTGGCAGCGCATGCGCCAGATCACAGGCTTTGACGAAGAGACCTTGCATCGCGGCTACTGGGCCTTTCGCCACGAGTATGACCGCGGCGACCTGAACGGCCTCGCCTACTGGGAGCAAGTCGCCATAACCGCCGGAACAACCTTCACTGCAGAACAGATAACGGATCTGATCGAAGCGGATGTCGATCTCTGGACGCGGCTCAACGCCCCCATGCTCGATTGGGCGCAGAGGCTTCAGCGCGCCGGAATTCGTACCGGGATCCTCTCCAACATCGGCGACGCCATGACCGACGGACTGCTGAAGAAGTTTGATTGGATCAATGGCTTTCACCACTGCACCTGGTCCTATCGTCTTCGCGTGGCCAAACCTGAAAGCGCCATCTACAAGGCGGCCGCCGAGGGCCTCGAAACCGCGCCGGGAAACATCCTCTTCCTCGACGACAAGATCGAAAATATTCAGGCTGCTCGCGCCTCCGGAATGCACGCCATCCAGTATCGCGACCATGACTCGTTCGAGAGTGAGATGAAGGAGCATGGTCTTTCGTCCTTGCTGAATCCCGTTACAGCGACAGCGCAGTAAGGTCACCCCTTCCTTTCCATCTGTTCCCATTTTGGGAAGACACGTGACCTTTGTATCGGCATCTACGCCGGTTTCAACTCAAGTTGCATGTATCCATGGATATTGAGGGCAGGCTGCAACCAGCGATGTACCCGCAGCCACATGACCATGAAACCATCTCTGCGATCCATCCTCCCCATCGCGCCTCTCTTCAGCATCCTGCTGGCTTTGCATGTTCCGGTTCTGGCACAGAACAACACGCAGCACCTCGCCTTTGCCGGGCTTCGTGCTTTCGCGGGTAAAGGCCAGTTCAATGCGATTCAAAGCGACAGTTCAGGCAATCTGTATCTCCTGTTCGATCAGAAAGACGGCGTCCGCATCCTGAAGACGGACCCCGAGGCCACACAAATCCTCGCCGAAGTCCATATCGGCGCCCAGGGAGACATCGGTCTTGCCCTCATTCTCGATCCTGCGGGAAACGTCCTTATCACGGGAACAACGGCCTCTGGCTCGCTGCCCACTACCTCCGGGGTGCCTTTTCCCTCCCCTGCCGACACTTCGACCAACTCCTTTGTCGCAAAGTTCGACTCCGGCCTTCATCCCGTCTTCGTCACGTATGCCGGAAGCGGGCGCATGGCTTCGACAGCAATCGCCGCGACGGCGGACCGCATCTTCATCACCGGTGGAATTTATGCTCCGACGCTTCCTGTCACACCATCAGCGATTGTTCAAACGCCTGCACCCGGAAGCACCGGCAACGGCTTCGTCGAGTGCTTCAACGGCAACGGGACCTCGCTGCTGTATGCAACTTACCTGAGCGGCCTCGATGGCGACACAAACCCTGCTGCCATTGCAGCAGACGCTGAAGGTAATGCCTATGTTGTGGGCTACACCACATCTTCCGGTTATCCAACCATTAATGCAGTCGTCCCCGAGATCATCGGTGCAAACTCCGGCTTCCTCACGAAGCTCACGCCCACAGGCAACGGCATCGTCTTCTCGACCTTCATCCCCGGCCTGGGAGTCACCTCCCTCGCGCTCGATCCCGTCACACAGACACTGCTCTTCTCTGGAAGCATCGCTCCGGGCAGCTTCCCCATTGCCACTGCAACAGCGCCTATGGTGTCCATGGACTACCAGACCATGGTCCGAATGCCACTGGATGGCAGCCGCGTTCTCACTTCCGTACTGCTTGCCCCTGGGACCCAATCCGTGGTGACACCCGCTCCCAACGGAGGCGCATGGGTTGCACTTCCGCTCACCACGCCTCTTCTTCCCCTTCCGACGATCTCCGGGATCGGCAATACCGCGGCCTTTCACCTCACAGCGCAAAGCACGATCGATCAGAGCATTCGCTTTGGCGGCGCCAGCACCCAATTTTCAAGCCTTCCCGTCAATATCGCTTCCATCGCCCTTGATACCAGTGGACAGCCCATCTTTGCCGGCAACGCGGCTCCCACGACCAGCTCCAGTCTGCTCGCAAACCAGACCTACGATCTGCCGCTCCTCAGCAATCCCACCGCGGCGCTGCCCTCTTCCCTGCGCGATGCTGTACTTGCGCCGGGCTCTAACTGCGGAAGCATCTGTGCCGGCTCTGCCGCATACCTCGCGAAACTGAATCTCAGCCCCGGTCCCGCCCTAGCGCTCTCCACAGACTCCTCTCCAAACCTCGTCCTGCGCAACCTGGGATCGTCAACGGCAACAAACCTTCAGATCACTGCCTCCGGTTTTACCGTTGCACACAACTGCCCCACACAATTTGGTGCTGGCGCGGAGTGCGACATCGTTCTCACCGGAAGCGGTCCCGGCAGCATAACCGTTCAGGCATCGAACGCCACCCCACAGACGATCGCCATCCCTGCCATCGCCAGACCCGCTGTAACTGTTCTCTACTCGCCCCGCGAGATCGACTTCGGAATCGTTACTCCATCCTCTCCTCCTGTTAGTCGAGCCATTACTGTGACCAATCTCGGCTCAACGGCGGTTACAGATCCTCTCCCTGTGTCGTTTCCCGTCACTGCCAACGATGCAATCGCTCTCTCCGGTGACTGCCCCGGCTCACTCTCCTCGCAGCCGCTTCAACCCGGTGCCAGCTGCCACCTGGTCGTTAACATGTCCATGCCCTCCACCGAGACCGACAACGTCGCGTTTCAAAGCACATGGTCCTCGGGAGTCAGCTCTGTCACCCTCACCGGATATACGCAGCTAAACCCACTCAATCTCTCGGCCACGCAGATTGACTTCGGCACTCAGTTCACGGGAGGACTGCGCCTGCCTCGTTATCTCTATCTCTCGAACAACTCCACAACCTCCATCCAGCACTCGACCATCGTCCTTCCTTCGTCATCGCCCTTTACCGTCACCGACCGCTGCCCAACCCTGCTTCAACCCCACACCGTCTGCCAGCTTCAGATCGACTACGAGTCCCCCCGCACCTCTGCCGACTCCATTACCCTTTCTCTCGATCAGGGAACCAGCGTGCTTGTCACCGGCAAAACCGTCCCCCAGCCCGGAGTCGGTGGAACAACTGTGAATCCGAATCTCCTGGTAGCTCCTGCCGCAATCGACTTCCCTAATGCCGTACTCGTCACCGGAACTTCAGCCAACACGCAGACGGCAACCGTGTCGAATACAGGGACGCAGCCCTTTCCACTCAGCCTCTCGCTCTCCGGAGATTTCATCGACTCGACCAACTGCACCTCCGTGCTCGCAGGCGGGGCTTCCTGTTCCGTCGTCTTCACCTTTACCCCCTCGCAGCCCGGAGCTCGCCAGGGTCTTCTCTCCGTCTCCTCGGGAGCGGGAACAACACCTTCCTATGTGAGCCTCTCCGGAACCGCCACTACCATCCTCGCCACCAACAACGGAACACTCGATCTCGGCAGCTCAGCCATCGGTCAGCCTGTCGTCCAGTGGTACAAGATCACCCAACCCTTAAGCGAGTTGAGGGCAACGACCACCGGCGACTTCGGTGTCCTCCTCGTCGAAGACATCGGCTATGGCCATGGCCAGCCTGCGGTCTCTGCGTTCACGCCCTCCTCCGTAGGCTCCTGCACGAACTGCTGGCTCGGAGTCCAGTTCCTTCCCTCCACCGCAGGTTCCCGCAGCGCGTCCCTCGCCCTCAGCTCCAGCAGCAGCGGAGCCGTTTATACTCTCGCTCTCGCTGGCGATGGGCTTCCGCTCACCGGACTTCTACTTACTCCTGCGCAACAAGACTTCGGCCCCGTCGCAGTCCACAGCTCGAGCGCAGCCACACTCTTTACCCTAACCAATCTCACAACAGCGACCGCGAACTTCTCCCCACCCTCCACCAGCGGCAACTTCATAATCAGCAACGCGGTCAGCGGAGGCTCCACTTGTCTAGGGCCAATCCCTCCCAACGCTTCGTGCTTCGTGCAAGTCGTCTTCAAGCCCACCGGAACCGGGCCAGCCATCGGCACCCTCACCCTTGCCTCGAACGCTGGTACTGCCACTGCATCCCTTGCGGGCTTCGGCTCGCCGGACCCCGGCCTCTCCCTCAACCCCAACGCCCTGGTCTTTCACAACGTCCCCAGCCCTTCCGCTACACAACAGATCATCGGCGTCACCAATACAGGCCTGTACGACCTGCAGATCGGCTCTCCTGATTCCAGTTCCTCGAACTTCCAATCCACTACCTCCTGCAGCGCCCTCTCGCTCGGAGCTTCGTGCACGATCACCGTCACTTTCATACCCTCACAGGCCCTGGCCTCCGGCGTTCTCTCAATACCGGTCACCAGTTCGGCAGCAGGTAGTCCGCAGACGACCTATACCGTTTCTCTCACCGGCGCTTACACTGCCGAAGACAATGGCCTTCAGATTCTCCCTGGCGAGGCCGATTACGGCCCCACTCCGACCTCCACCCTTGGTCTTACTCGCCAGTTCCTCGTCAATAATCTGACCACTCAGCCGATCGCCCTTTCGCTCACGCTACCGCGACAGTTCACTCTGTTGGATAGTCCCTGCTCCACACTCGATCCCGGCGCCGCCTGCACCTTCCTGGTGTCTTTTCTTCCTCTCACAAACGGCGACATCACCGGAACCATCTTCGTGCGAGGCGTTCCAGGCGACGGCCGTCCTCTCATAAACGCCCTGGGCTACGTCAAGGGCTTCGGCAAAGGTTCAGGCTCCCTCACGATCACGGGCGACCTCCTTCCCGGCCGCATCATTCAGTTTGGCCAGGTCCCCTCCGGCCAGACCTCCACCCGCACACTTACACTCAACAACACCGGATCGACCCCGCTCACAGTGCGGCGCATCACCAGCGAATGGCCCTTCCTCTCCACCACGACCTGCGGCAGCTCTCTCCCCCCAAACACCACTTGCGCTGTCACCCTCACATACTCACCACTCAACCAGACCGCCACCGGCTCGACACCGGCCCCCTTCAACACCGATGCCGGGAGCCTCGTCATCGAGAGCGATGCCGCCTCCAGCCCGGACTTCATCGACCTCACCGGCACCGTCACACCTCTTATCGTCGCTGTTCCATCGAACAATGCGCCGCTCGTCTCATACACGATCTCTCAAAGCTCCCTCAGCTTTGCGGCCACGCCAGGTGGAGACATCTCTCCTCCTCAGACCATCACATTTACGAATTCCGGCACCACCACGCTTCATTTCAGGAACTTCGTCACTACCCCGGATTTCTCTGTCACTGGAGTCTGCCCAACCCTCGTTCCCGGTGCCAGCTGCTCGGTCACGGTCTCCTTCACACCCCAGGCTTCCTCTTCCCAAACCAGCAACACCGTCATCAGTGCGCTCGAGATCCTCTCCGACTCCAGCACCTCACTCGAATTCGTAAGCCTCCTGGGAATGGCGACGCCCTCCACCCTCGGCCTCTCACCAGCCTCGCTCGACTTCGGCACTCTGCTCGTCGGAAGATCGGCGACACTACCCATCCGCATCACCAATTCCACCAGCATCCCGGCTGTCTTCCGCAGTACCGCCATAACCGGCGATTACACAGCCAAAGGAGACTGCCCGGCCGCTGGCTCGCAACTCGCGCCTGCCAGCACCTGTACGCTCCAGGTAACCTTCAAACCGTCGCAGACCGGTACCAGAACAGGCGTGGTCTCGGTCGCCACCTCTCTGACGACACTGGCCCTTTCGGCAACCCTTACGGGTATCGGGGCTCAGTCCCAGCTTCAGATAACGCCGTCCACCCTCGCGTTTGGCGATTCTCTTCTCGGCAGCTCCGCCAGCGGAACGATCTCGCTGGTTAACATCGGAACCTCCTCGGTGAACGCCATCTCCTCCACCATCACAGGAGCCGACTACGCAATTGCGAAGCCCTGCACCACCACAGTGCTTGTCGCAGGAGCAAGCTGCGACATAACGATCGCTTTCAATCCCCACGCCATCGGAGCACGTTCGGGCAATCTTACGATCACAAGCTCCGATCCCAGCTCGCCCGTAACGATTCCCCTCACCGGCAACGGCACCGCCACTCCAACCTTCGCCTTATCCGTAGACGGCAGTGCAACCTCAGCTATTAAGGTCAAGAGCGGACAACCCGCTGGCTATCATCTTTCCCTGACCCCGCAAAACGGATACACCGGCACCATCGTCCTGAACTGCACGCCCGTCTCCGCCGGCCAATACGCAACCTGCTCGCTTTTACCCTCCAGCGTCACCTTGCTCAATGGATCTGCCCAGGCCTCGGTCGCGACCCTCAATACCGTCACGGAGGTCACGACCGCGCTACGAGTCCGCAGCGGCAGCACACAACTCGCGCTCTGCCTTCTTCCCTTTGGCATGTTCTTTTTTCGACGCAGCCGCGCAGTCCTCGCAATTGCGATCTTTACAACAGCAACCATCTTTATCTCAGGATGCGGAAGCGGAGGTACGGTCATCATCAACAAGGCCGATCCCAGCCTGCGCTATACGCCAGCCGGCACGTATCAGTACAAGGTCACCGCCACCAGCGCCGCCGGAACACCTCTCAGCCAGACGGTCATCCTCAACCTTATCGTCACCGCTCCCTAGCGGCTCTCGGTTCAAGCTCAGCGGCTCTCGTTTTTTGACGGAATCGAAACCGGGACCTGCTCCACAATCTCGATGCCGAAGCCCTGCAATGCCGGAACGTGCGTCGGCGTATTCGTCAACAGTCGAATCTTGTGAATCCCCAGGTCGGACAGGATCTGCCCTCCCAGCCCCACCTGGCGCAGTGTCCTCTGCGCGCGGTCTTCCCCACGCTCCCGTGATCGATGCTCCCGATGGAAGACCACGCGGTGCGGCGTCACGCTGCGGTCGATTCCAAAACCTGCACTTCCGTTATGCAGATACACCAGGGCTCCACGCCCAGCCTCGGCGATCATCCTGAGAGAGCTCTCCACAACCGCCCTGCAATCGCATAGCGTCGTCCCGAAGACGTCCCCGGCCAGGCAGTGGGTGTGGACCCGCACGGTTACCGGCTCGTCATCATCGACGTCTCCATAAACCATCGCAACGTGCGACTCACCTCCCTCCACTTCGCTCTCATACGCGATCACACGGAATTCACCATAGGCTGTCGGCATCAGGGACTCAGCCACGCGATGGATGTATCGCTCGTTCTGCAGTCGATAGCGTATAAGGTCCGCAACCGTCACCATTTTCAGACCGTGTTCTTCGCAGAACTTCACCAGGTCCGGTACCCGCGCCATGGTCCCATCGTCGTTCATGATCTCGCAGATCACACCGGCCGGAACCAGTCCTGCCATCCGAGCCAGATCGACAGCGGCCTCGGTCTGTCCCGCACGCACCAGAACGCCACCCTTGCGCGCTCGCAGCGGAAAGACATGTCCCGGCCGCGCCAGGTCGTGCGCGGTCGACTTCGGATCGATCGCCACCCGGATCGTGTGCGACCGGTCTGCCGCCGAGATTCCCGTGGTTACGCCTTCACGCGCTTCGACACTCTCAGTAAACGCAGTGCCGAATCGCGAGGTATTCTCCTGGGTCATCGGACCCAATCGCAGATAGTCGGCTCGCTCCTCGGTCAGGGTCAGGCAGATGAGCCCTCGCCCAAACTTTGCCATGAAGTTGATCGCCTCGGGCGTGACAAACTCGGCCGCGAGCGTAAGGTCTCCCTCATTCTCGCGATCTTCGTCATCGACTACGATGACCATCCTGCCTGCGCGTATCTCCGAAACCGCCTCACTGACCTCAGCAAACATAGCCTAGCTTCCTCCAGCATCTCTTTCGACTGCTTTCATCATACGTTTGACGCAAAAAAGAAAACGCCGCCCAGGGATTGGGCGGCGTTCTATGCTTCACGGAACCTTGTCCTACAGAGTCGACTCAATCTCAAAGCCCCAAGCTTCCAGCAGGGCCTCCGGGATGTACTTCGAGTTCTTGTTCCGGCGCGCCCATTCGCGCAGTCTGGTGGACCGGATATACTGGTCGGGCGTCAGCTTGAACTCTTTCACGACCTGCTCGAACGATGTTACCGTTGGGACGACGGGACCAATCGGCTCCGGCTTGCCCCAGTTCGGATTTCCACGACGTTTCGCCATAGTGTGCAAGGACCTCTTTAAGTGTGTTGTGCCTGCTTCTTCCTTCGTCTCGAAATAAAAGGACGACAGGGCACAATCTTTATTTTACGCCATTTAATCCTTGAAAATCAAGGGACTTCCGGTTATGCTCCCAATCCCGGCAGGTAGGTGCGATCCTCTTTTGTTGCCTCAGTTATGCAGCACCTCGGCATAGAATTTCGCCATATCCGCCTTCATCTCTTTCAGAGCATCCACATTCAGGTAAACCATGTGTCCGGCAGGATAGTAACCGAACTCAACGTTACCAACCAGCTTCGACGGAAGGCTCATATGGCTCAGGTCGTATTCGGTTGCGAAAAATGGCGTTGCCAGATCAAAGTATCCATTGGCCGAGAACACTCGCAGCCTGGGGTTCTTCCGCATGGCATCGGCCAGATCTACAGCAGTATCAGGACTGGACTGCTCTCCCCTCCCCGGCCCCGCCACATGATGCTTGAACTCCCACGCCTGACTGACACCTGGGCCTGAGGTGTAATACGGTTCCTGACTCATGTACTTCAGCTCTCGTTGAATATAGTCATGAAACGCCCCGACGAAGACTCCGCTGATGCCGGTGTCCGATGGGTCAAAGCCCGGACTTTCCCCCGCGGCATCAGAATCCCACCCCATAAAACGGGCGTCGTAGCGGCCTAACGTGCGATCGTCGTCCCGCAGCAACTCCTTGCGAAACCGCGCCGCAGCGACCCTCAGCTTCGCCTCGCGAACGTACTCCACCTTCAGCCCGGTAAAGGCCGCGATCCGGGCGGCAATGGCCTCAAACTCTGCCTGCGGTAGACGGTCTCCCTGAGCAAGCGCCTGCGCGTACGGACCCCGTGCAAACTCCCGCGCCTGCTGCACCCAATTAGCCATCGTCTCCGTCGTCTTCACTTTTTTGTAGTAGTAACCGATCGCCGCAAACGAGGGGAAATATCCAATGGATTCATTATCATACCCAGGATTTCTAATGCTGTAGTTGAGGATTGAAGAGAGCAGCACCACTCCATTGAATGGAACGCCATCATTTTGCAGCGCCGCTACCAATCCTGCAGAGCGCGTCGTGCCATAGGACTCCCCGAAGAGGAACTTCGGCGAGGTCCACCGCTGGTTCGCAGTGATGTAGCGCTCAATGAACCTGCGGAAGGCCTGGATGTCCTGATCGGTCCCGGCAAAATCCTTTACGGTCCCCTTGCCCACAACGCGCGAAAATCCGCATAGCGGAGCATCGATAAAGACCAGATCGCTCTTATCCAGAAGACTGTATTCGTTCTGAACCCAGGCATAGGGTGCAGGGCCACTCGCCTCGGGACTTCGGGTCACCACGCGAACCGGACCGAAAGATCCCATGTGCAGCCAGATGGTCGCCGCTCCTGGACCGCCGTTATAGAAAAAAGTCACCGGGCGGGTTTTCGCATCCACTCCATCTTGCGTGTACGCGGTATAGAAGAGGCTGGCGTTGGGCCTGTCCTGATCGTCACGGATCAGAAGGTTCCCAGCCGTCGCCGTATAGTGGATCACCTGCCCACCCACGGTCAGGTCATGCTTCGTAACGGAAGTAGTCTCCGGAGGTATGGGAACTCCGGCCTCTTCTTTATGCCTCTCGTCCTGGCCCTTCGGATCCGGGTTCGTCGCCCGAGTGTCTTGTCCGTAAGCCATGGCTCCGGTCACTACCATCGCCGCCAATACTATCGCCCGCGCCGGACGCAATCGCTTGCACACGTTCAATCGAGGATCCCCTGTAAGCCAACATTGCTTTCTCGGATACCTCCATCATAACCGGCGGACTTATCTTCGGTTCCCCTAAACAGCCGTATCCAGACGAAAGGACTCCTTGTACGGCACGACTGGATACCCCTTCGCTTTCCACGCAGCCAGTCCGCCGCGCAACAGCTTTACCTTGCGAAATCCAAGCGACAGCCCGTGCCGAACGATCTCCCGGCTGGTCTTCTGCCCCTCGCACGTGCAGTAGAGCACTGCATCCGTATCCGCCGGAATCAGCGAAGGATTGGCAAGCACCTCTTTCGGTGGAATCCGCTTCGCTCCCGGAATCATCTCCGAGTACGCCAGCACGTCCAAAGGTTGGCGCACATCGAATACCTCGATCTTCGCTTTCGATTCCAGTAAATCGCGCAGAGCATCGGCGTCAATGGTATGTCCATCAATCTCGCGGAGACGCCGCGCCCGCAATCTCCAGAACACCACGCCAATAACCGCGATCACCGCCGCCACCACCAACGATACTGCAGTCGCAAACAGCATGATCTGCTCCTTTCCCTGCCTCCTGGCCGGCCTTCCTCTACTTATGTTGGCTGGTATTCAGATTCCCGAACGGCCCGTTGGATTCCGAAGGCAGCCGGAAAAGATCTCATGGTAACCTGTTCCCGAATCTCGGGGCACTCCCCGATTCAGGCTTGTAGCTTCCTTCCATTGAAAGAGTAGCGCCATGCCCGCAGCCTGCAGATTCCGTATCCTAATCCTTTTCCTGGGCTTCGCGGCCGCGACTCAGACCCATGCACAACAAGGCGCACCACCCGCAGCAATAGATGGGCCCTCACCGCAAAAAACCGCAGTCCGTTCCAATCCCGACGCAAACGGCATCTATCACATCGGCGATGGCGTTACCGCACCAAAGCTCATCTACTCCGTCGAACCCGAGTTCTCCGAACAAGCCCGCAAGCGAAAGATCAGCGCCGATATTTCGGTGAAGTTTATCGTTGAAACAGACGGTCACCTCCGCGACATCCAGGTAACCCAGTCCACCGGGCGGCCCAATAAAACCCAGAAAGACCGCGACGCCCTTCACTCCATGGAACCCAAAGCCATCGAAGCCGTCCAAGGCTACCGCTTCGAGCCAGCCACTCTGCGAGGCAAACCTGTCCCCTGCTGGATGACCGTAGAAGTCAACTTCCAGATCTTCTGAAGACAACTAGCCTGTCGATCTCCTCTCCGTCCCGAATCCTTCGAAGCTGTCGTTTCAAATGCCTTGTCGGATCTTTCGGTCCAGCCTCATCGTCCTCCTCTTCATGATCGTCCAGCTTTTCCTGGACAACGTACCTGACCTGCGGCTCGGCGAGCGCCTGCAGATGATGCAGTGCGTTTCCCAGCATTGCAGCCTGGGGATAAAAGCCGCGCCGCAGCGTTCCAGCGCGTCTTCTCTTCCTCCAAAGATATCTTCGAGCAAAGAACACGCAGCCAAACCAAAACCCTGTTGTCAGCAAGAACGCGCCGAATATCTCCATGACCTTCCCACTCGCGCAAAAATCCGCACAACGAAAATCAGCGCGTCTGCCAGAGCAACTGGCGCGCACCGCACACGATCGATTCAGGATTTATGCGATTGAAGGAGGAGGACGCTGATACAACAAGTCGAAGACGGGAGCCTGTGGCAGCAACTCCGCAACCGACTCTGAGACAGTCCAGAGGGAAGACGGTACCTCTACCACTCCGAACAAAGCATCGGGAACAAGCACGACGAGAGCGATCACATCGCCAGACGGAGCTCCGGCGTGCACAAGCAACAACAGCAATCCAATGACAACCGCAATCGCAGCTGTCACTCTCAGAAAGCTCTGTCGCCTCTCCATGCTCATGGCCTGAAGTATAGCGATACTGCAAGCCTCAACCCGTAGCTCTCCATATTCTTCGTCCTCTTCCACATCACCGCAGCAGGCAAACAATATGCGAAGATGACCCAAGGCCTATGGACTCCTCTTCCCTCTCCGATCTCCTCCACAGGACCTTCGGCTTCTCCGGCTTTCGCGCCAACCAGGAGGCCGTCTGCCGCGCCGCCACCGATGGCCGCGACGTTCTGCTCGTCATGCCCACCGGAGCGGGAAAATCTCTCTGCTACCAGCTTCCCGCGCTCGCTCGCGGAGGCACCGCCCTCGTCATCTCTCCGCTCATCGCCCTCATGGACGATCAGGCCGCCAAGCTCTCCGCGCTCGATCTCCGCGTCGCCCGCATCCACTCCGGGCTCTCGCGCGAAGACTCTAGACAGGCCTGCCGCGACTATCTCGACGGCGCACTGCAATTCCTTTTCATCGCTCCTGAACGGATGCGCGTCCCCGGCTTTCCCGAGATGCTGGCCAAACGCAAGCCCGCCCTGATCGCCATCGACGAGGCCCACTGCATCTCGCAATGGGGCCACGATTTTCGCCCCGATTACCGCACCCTCGGCGATTACCTTCCTTCCCTGCGCCCCGCGCCGGTCATTGCGCTCACCGCCACCGCCACCCCCACCGTCCAGCACGACATCGCCACCCAGCTTCGCCTGCATGACCCCGCGCTCTTCATCCACGGCTTCCGCCGCCACAACCTCGCCATAGAGGTCGTCGAGCTCTCCAAGCCGCGCCGTAACCAGTTCGCGACCAACCTGCTCAAGTCTGCTGAAAATCGCCCCGCCATCGTCTACGCGCCATCGCGCAAGGCTGCCGAAGAATTAGCCTCGCAGCTGGGTGGCAGCGCCGCGGCCTATCACGCCGGGCTCGATCCAGCCACGCGCGAGCGCGTTCAGCGCCACTTCCTCTCCGGAAAGCTCGAGGTGGTCGTCGCCACCATCGCCTTCGGCATGGGCATCGACAAGTCCAACGTCCGCACCGTCATCCACACCGCCCTTCCCGGCTCGGTGGAGGCCTACTACCAGGAGATCGGGCGCGCTGGACGCGACGGTCAGCCCTCCCGCACCGTGCTCCTGCACTCCTTCGCAGATCGCAAGATGCACGAGTTCTTCCTCGAGCGCGACTACCCTGCTCCCACCGAGCTCTCCCGCCTCGCCCGAATCCTCACTCCCGAATTTCAGGAGCCCGACGCTCTCCGCAAACGCCTCCACATGGATGTCGAGACCTTCGACCGTACCGCGGAAAAACTCGCCGCTCAGAACGCTGCCGCCTTCGACATCGCCGGCAACCTTCGAGCCACGGAAAACAAGAACTGGCAGACCGGCTATGACCGGCAGCTCGCCTTTCGCCGAGCCCAGATCGACCGCATGGCCCGCTTCGCCGAAACCCCGCAGTGCCGCATGACCGCACTCATCCAGCACTTCGGCGACACCACCGACGGCCAGCGCCCCTGCGGCCACTGCGACTTCTGCTCCCCCGAACGCGCCCAGGCGCAGAGCTTCCGCCAGCCCACCCAGCAGGAGGATCGCCAGCTCCGCTCCATCCTCCGCGCACTCGACGGCGCTCCGCCACGCGCCACCGGAAAACTCCACACCGACCTTGCCCTCGGCATCGACCGCAAGCAGTTCGACGTCTACCTCAACGCGCTGGCCAGATCTGGTCTCATTACCCTCACCACCGACACCTTCACCAACGCCGAAGGCAACGTCATCAACTTCAAGCGCGCCTCCCTCACCCACGAGGGCCGCACTCGCGACGAAAGCGAAGACCTCGCCACCCTCCTTCCGGCTGAAGACCAGACATACTCATCCTCAAAGACAAAACGTCGCAAACAAACCGGTGGTGCAGGTCGCAGCTCTGATTCTTCAGCGGAGTCATCTCGACCCGATGCCCGAAGGGCTGGAGCGGAGAGATCGGCGTCTCCGATGACGCCCGAACAACAGGAGCTCGACCAACACCTCCGCGCATGGCGCAAAGCCGAAGCGGCCAAAACCGGCAAGCCCGCCTTCATCGTCTTCGGCGATGCAGTCCTCAAAAACATCGCCCAGGCCCACCCCGCCACCCTGGCCGAGCTGCAGCAAATCTCCGGCATAGGTCCAGACAAAGCAGACCGCTACGGCGCGGCCGTAATCGCCATCTGCCGCGGCAGCGAAGTTTCTGTTGCGGAGTCACATCCGTCTTCCCAAACATCATCTCGGCCGGAGGCGCGCGGCCTTATCGCGCGCCGGAGCGTAGAGATCCCTGTATCTCGACAACATCATCCCGCACCAGAGCAGCTCCGCGCCGCTCCCCATTCCGCTCCGAAACCAGAAGAAAACCTTCTCACCACCGCCCAGCAGCTTCTCGATCAACGCCTCCGCGACTGGCGCAGCTCTGAAGCAGAACGTCTCGGCCTTCCGCAATTCTTCGTTCTCGGAACCTCCACGCTCCGCAACATCGCGATCCAACGCCCCCGCACCCTCTCCGAGCTCAAAACCATCGACGGCGTCTCGCTTGAGAAGGCCGAGAAGTTCGGCTCGAGCATTCTCGAGCTCTGCAGCGTCTGACTACTTCACCGCGTCTTTGACCGGTCGTCCCGCCTGCTTCTCTTCCCCATTCCAGTCCAACCCCAGATACTTCGCCAACGTAGCCGCTACCTGGCTCTGCGTCACCGCAGGCACATTGGTCCGCAGACCCCGCGCGGGAACTCCGCGTCCCATAAAACCCATGAAGATGTACTTCGACTCCGGAATCTTCTGCCCGTGGGACTTCCATTCCTCAGGAGCCGGTCCCCGGCCATGATCCACCAGGAAGATCATCGTTGTCTTGCCCTTGTACTCCGGCATCGACTGCAAGGTCTCCCACAGCTGCTTCATATATCCATCTACCCGGTGCGCCGACTCCAGATACTCCCCATAGTTCCCCGCATGCGCCCAGTCGTCCGTCTCTCCCAGCGATAAAAACACCACACGCGGCTTCTTCTCGCGGATGTACTCCATCGCGGTATAAAACGTCGTAGCGTCGAAAGACTCATCGTCCCAGAACCGAGGTGAGTTGGCCTTCACCTCGTTCAGAAGATCCATCTTCGCTGTCATTGGATGAATCTCCATCGGCCTGTATCCCACGTTCACGGTGCAGCCGCAGCGCTCGGCGTTCACAATATTCGAGATCGTCTCCCACGCTCCGAATGCTGCCACCTTCCCCTTCAACTCTGGCTGGCGGTTCAACCATTCCAGCACCGTCACATTTGGATTCGGCTTGTCGTCATTGGAATCGATTCTCGGGTCGCCATGCCCCGTCAGCGTCTCGCTATACCCCGGATAGGAGAAGTTGAATCCATTCGTTACATAGGCGTCGGAGCCTGCGTCCCGATCCCCATAGATCTGTCCCTGGGGAATGAAGGTATTCCACAAAAACGGCATCAGCTTCTGCCGCCGCTCTTCGGCTGTCCCCGCAAGATACTTCTGGCGTAATGCATCCACACTGCGTCCGTCGTAGTAGCGTTCCTTGGTTAGAAGACTCTCGTCGGCCCCGCGAAAAATCTCCTGCCAGCGCATTCCATCCGTCATCACCAGCACCACTCTCGCGTCGTTGGCGGTCTGCGCCCACGCAGCAACTCCCCACGCCAACATCATTCCCAGCAACCCCGTCTTCCAGCGATACACTTTCAACCCTCCAAAAGATTCGCTGCCATACTCTCAGATTGAACGCCCGGATGCACCCCGCAACAGGCAGCCATTGTGCTACGTTTCATTCAGCAATGACCTCTCCCAACGCAACCCGCCACTCCCCTATCTCGATGGAGGGCACCCCCACCATCGATGAGCGAGCCAATCACTGCTTCGGGTGTGGGCCTGAGAATCCGCAAGGACTTCATCTCGCCTTCACCACGAACACAGAAGCCCCTGGCCACCCTGTAGCCACTACTCATTTCCAACTGGATCGGCTTCATGAAGGTCCGCCCGGCTATGTTCACGGCGGCATTGTGGCAACTCTGCTCGACGAGGCGATGAGCAAGCTCAATCGCCCTCTCGATGTCCTCGCAGTCACTCGCCACATGGAGGTCGACTACCTCAAGCCGGTCCCTCTCTTCCGGCCGCTCATCCTGACCAGCCGGCATCTCCGCCGGGAAGGGCGCAAGCTCTTCCACCAGGCCGAAATTCTCTCTCCGGAAGGCGTCGTTCTCGCCAGGGGCAACGGAGTCTTCATCGAGATCGATAAAGCCATCCTGGCCCGCATCGGTCTCACCGGGCCTGAAGACTAAACCTCAGACTCTTCCCAATACCCCTGGTCACGTAGAAAGTACTTATCGTTCCAGCTGTGCATCATGGTCTTGAAGAACATCCAGACCATCCTTCCATGCCCCACCTTCCGGAACCTGCGATTGGTCGTCCAAATCTTCCCGCGCACAATCCGGAAGCGCGTCCTGGCAACGCCTTTCGACAACAGATAGTCCTCGGCAAAAAGCGCCTTTTCGTTGAATCCACCCAGCGCCCAGAAGGCCTCACGGTCGAACAGCATGAACATTCCCGTCGCGAACGGCTTTAGCACCGCTCCTATTCGCTGCATGAAGTTATTTCCCATGTAGAGAACATCGTCGAAGAAGCTCCCATGGCGGCACGCGATGTTCGTCGTCACCAGGTGCAGCTTTCTCTTCCGCATTCTCCAGAGAGCCCGCCGCAGCAACGTCGACTCCGACAACTCCACGTCCGCATCCAGGAACAGCACATAAGGAGTCGTCGCCAGCCTCGCTCCGGCATTCCGGCCCACCGAAGGCAATCCTCCGTCGATCACCTCAACCGCAAGCCGGTCCCGAAAGCTGAGCGCCACCTCTACCGTGCCGTCCGTTGAACCCGCATCCGCGACGATCACCCGGGTCTCCGCAATCCCCTCATAATCCTGCCTTGCCAGCGAACCCAGCAACTTTGGCAGCATCTTCGCTTCATTCTTTGCCGGAATCACGATCGTAAGCTCAGCGCCCATCCTACCTCCGAAACCCTTTACACCGTTCCCTCTCGCAGCTTGAGGCTCCTCCCAAGCCAGTTGCGTGAATGCTGTTTGAAAATTCCGCAAAATCCTCCCCTTCAGGATTCCTTTGATTAACCTCAACTCCGCTCTTCATACAGGTGAAACAAACTGCTAAACTTAAGTTTCCCGCCGCAACCTTCTACAACTTCAAGACGGAACCGCGGCTCCCAAGGAGAATCGTCATGGCAACCCACACCACCAACGGCAATCTCGGATCTTCCTCTCTCCGCCTCAAGACCGGCCTCGCTGAGATGCTGAAAGGTGGCGTCATCATGGACGTCATGAACGTCGAGCAGGCCCGCATCGCCGAAGAGGCCGGCGCCACCTCCGTCATGGCGCTCGAGCGCGTTCCCGCCATGATCCGGGCCGAGGGCGGCGTCGCCCGCATGGCTAACCCCAAGCTTATCAAGGAGATCATCGCCAACGTCTCCGTCCCCGTCATGGCCAAGGCCCGCATCGGCCACTTCGCCGAAGCCCAGGTCCTCCAGGAGCTCGGCGTCGACTTCATCGACGAGTCCGAGGTCCTCACCCCAGCCGACGAGACCTTCCACATCGACAAGCACGCCTTCACGACCCCCTTCGTCTGCGGAGCCCGCAACCTCGGTGAGGCCTGTCGCCGCATCGCTGAAGGCGCAGCCATGATCCGCACCAAGGGCGAGGCCGGAACCGGCGACGTCGTCCACGCCGTCCAGCACATGCGCCAGATCGTCCGCGAGATGCGCGCCCTTACGGTCCTCGACGATTCCGAGCTCTACAACGCGGCCAAGGTCCACCAGGCTCCTTACGAGATCATCAAGATGGTCGCCGCCGCCGGAAAGCTTCCTGTCCCCAACTTCTCTGCCGGCGGAATCGCCACCCCCGCTGACGCCGCCCTCATGATGCAGCTCGGCGCCGAGGCTGTCTTCGTCGGCTCCGGAATTTTCATGAAGGAACGCGCCACCCCGCTCGACGTCGAGAACGACCCCAAAGAGCGCGCCGAAGCCGTCTCCCGCGCCAAGGCCATCGTCATCGCCACCACCCACTACAACGATCCCAAGATCGTAGCCGAAGCCTCTGAGCTGGTCACCGGAACCATGAAGGGACTCGCCGCCGCCGCCCTCGAAGAGCACGAGCTCCTCCAAACCCGCGGCTGGTAAATCACCGGCACCTTCAGAAATGCGTGGGATTGTCTCCCACGCATTTTCTTTTTACCCGCCTAGTTTTTCGCTCCCGTAGCCAGCGATGAGTTCCTGTACTCTGATCCAGCTCTCCGTCCGCTCATCGAGCATGTCGAGCGGCAATGCGCCTCCACTCAGTATCTCGTCATGGAAGGTGCGGATGTCGAACTTCGCACCGAGCTGCTTCTTCGCCCTCTCGCGAAGTTCAATGATCTTGAGCTGGCCAAGCTTATAAGCGCAGGCCTGCCCGGGCCACGCGATGTATCGGTCGGTCTCCGATTGAATCAGCGGTTCGTTAACATCGTTTTCGCGCATGTACTGGACCACCTGATCACGCGACCAACCCTTCGCATGGATGCCCGTATCGACAACCAGGCGAACGGCCCGAAAGAGCTCAGAGTTCAAACGGCCATAATCGCTAACCGGGTCCTGGTAAAAGCCCACCTCCTTGCCAAGCTCTTCCGCATACAGCGCCCAGCCTTCCGTATAGGCAGGCGCATTGATGTGGAGACGGAACTTTGGCAAGCCCTTCAGTTGC
The DNA here is from genome assembly GCF_059115365.1 of Edaphobacter sp. FHG110511_03. NCBI lineage: Bacteria > Pseudomonadati > Acidobacteriota > Terriglobia > Terriglobales > Acidobacteriaceae > Edaphobacter > Edaphobacter sp. FHG110511_03. Next base: position 687,580 of record NZ_JBZYWL010000002.1, read on the forward strand.
TGCTGCACCGAACGCTGCATATGATGTCCCGGAATTCCCTCGTGATAGGCGACAGCTTCATCTAATAGCAGCGTCCGGTGCGCAAAGTCGGCGACAGCGACGACAACCCGGCCGGGACGCTTACCATCCGGTGTACCGGTCTGGTAGTGCGTAGCCTCCGCAGCCTGAAAGGCCGGGATACCTTCCACCGTGACCGGACTTGTAGGAATTACCGTGAAGAGCCGCGGGAGCTGCGGTTGCATCTGGGCGATGTAGCGGCGAAAATCATCGATGATCTGTTGCTCTGACGTGGGCATCAGCTTCTTATCGCTCTGGATAGACGCGCGAAACTCAGCAAGATTCTTAAAGCCTGCCTTATGGGCAAGATCAGTCATCTCAGCGGTCAGGCGAGCCACCTCCTTCAACCCGAGCGCATGAATCTGATCGGGCGTGAGATGCGTCGTAGTCTGCGCTTGAATGTCGTTCTGGTAACGGCGCGCACCGTCCGTTAGCGATGTAACTGCGAGAGTGGTGCGGCCACGCGGAGAATAGTCGGTCGTGATGAACGCTGCGAATCTGCGATAAGCCGGGAGGACATCCTTCTCAACGGCCTCCGTGATCGCAGTAGTGAGGCGATTCTGTTCTTCCGAAGGAATGCTGGCGGGATACTTCTTCGTGGGAATCAGGAACGGATCCGTCTCGATGATTCCGTTGCACTGTCCGGGAACCTTCTCCAACAAAAACCGGACAGGCATTAAATTGTCCGTCATGCCTGTCCGGAGAACCTCGACGGTCTCGTCGAGCACACGCGGAATCTGATGGAGCCGCGCAACGTAGTCCTCATAGTGCTTCACCGAATCGAGGGGGACAGAGAGCGGGAGATCAGCAAGTTTTGTATGGACGCCATTTATCTGGTCGACCGGCATCTCATACTCTTTTAGCTCGTAGTTAGCTGAGCGCTGTTCAAGGGTGCGCTTTAGTAGCTCATGCGAGAGCAGATCCTGTTCGGAGAACCCGGCAGTTGAAATTGCATTCAGCCGGCCGAGGTACGCGACATCGGATGCATGTTCCCGCGCAACGCCTGCAAGGGAATAGTCATTAAGCCGATCGTTATAACGGTAGTCCCCGAAGACAGTGGCGCGTTCAGGAAACTCCTTCAGTTGGTCCTGGTAGTACTCCTCGAAAAGAGCGTTCTGGGCCCTCAGGCGTGCGTCTACAGTGCCCTGAGCGGTGGCACCTGGTTGAAAGACAACCATGGAGAGACAACCGAGAAAGAGAGTCGTGCTTCGGATGTTCATGCGGGCAAATTACCATACGCCGTAGTAAACGTCTCTGTTTTTGCGAAACGAATCTGGACAAAATCTTCGGCTGAACGAACGCGCCACACGCCCCCCATCGATTCCGATAGCCCTATGTATACCGAAACCCCTTTCTCACGAGCCGCGTAGTTCCGACGTCGTGATTATCATGAACTGGAGCACTCCTCCCAATCCTCGGAGCATAGAATGCCTTCAACGCGCAGAGATCTTCTGAAAAGACCAAGGAGCAATTTCTGAATGGCTGTGAGTGCATCACCTCAGATTGATCCGCAAAAGACTATAGCGAAGACGTCCGAGCGTCTTGTCTTTCTCGATGTCGTCCGAGGAATGACCATTGCCTTCATGATTCTGGTCAACAATAACGGCAACGAGCGACTTGCTTATTGGCCCTTGAAACATTCCGACTGGAATGGGTGGACGCCGACCGATCTAGTCTTCCCGACATTTCTCTTTCTGGTAGGCATCACGATTGTCCTCTCTACCGCGTCGCGAATTGCGCGCGGCGAGCCACGACTCTCCCTGTTCAGGCATGCGTTGCAGCGAGCCGCAATCCTGTTCGCCCTTGGCATCCTCATTCATGGATTTCCCAGCTATCCCCTGGCAACGCTGCGGATCTATGGCGTACTGCAAAGAATCGCCCTCTGCTACCTCGTAACAACCGTACTTTATCTCTGGAACCGGCGTGTCCTCACGCTGGTCGGCGTCTCGATGGTGTGCCTGTTCGGATACTGGATTCTCATGCGTTGGGTTCCTATTCCTCAATTCGGGGTGCCGGGGCGCGATTTTCCATTTCTCGATAAGGACATCAACTGGGTTTCCGTGGTCGATCGAAGATTGTTTCCTGGACGACTGCTGGAGAACACACGGGACCCCCTCGGGCTGATCAGCGCAATTCCAGCCATTGCAACCTGCCTCTTCGGCGTGTTTACAGGGCTCTGGCTTCGCACCGCAAGAAGCATGAAAGAGAAGGCCGCCGGTCTGCTGGCGGCAGCCATCACTGGGCTCGTTCTGGGAGCTCTATGGGGGATGTGGTTTCCCATCAACAAGAGGCTGTGGACGAGCTCCTACGTAGTGTTCGCGGCCGGGTGGACCCTCCTGATCCTGTTTATCTGTTACGTCGCGATCGAGATCAGGAAACACCAGGGAGCGTGGACCTACCCGTGGAAGGTTTTCGGATCGAACGCCATCTTCGCGTACGCATTCGCAGAACTGCTGTCCATCGTGCTGGAGGTCATCCACATTGGAGATCACCCAGTGAAGGAACTGATGTATACAAAGATCTTCGCTCCTATCGTCGATCCGGCGTTCGGCTCACTCCTCTATTCGCTCAGCTATGTTCTGGTCTGCTTTATTCCATGCCTGGTGTTATTCAGAAAACGGATCTTTATCAAGATCTAAGTGCAGATTCGATCTGGCCAGACCGGATCTACACCCATCTTTCCCCTTCTCGTCATCTCCAACGCTCGCCCGCCACTACGGCGAAGCCAATGCAGAGTGTGACCAACTGACGACAAGGGCGTTTCTCGGGATTAATCTCAAGATAGAATGGCGGGCATGAACAGACACGCAAGGCGGCTCGTCTTCCTTTTCGGCACGATTCTGGCAACTGGCCTCGCAACCCACGCCTTGGCGCAATCAGCAGAGGAGCAGGCTGTGCTGGCGCCCATCCATGCGATGTTTGACGGCATGTCAAAACGAGATGCCGCGGCGATCAAGGCGCCCACGTTGCCGGGTGGCACGATGGTGCTGATGCGCGACGGCAAGCCCGCGCAGATGACCTTGGAAGCCTTCGCGGAGCGCGTCGGCAAACCCGGTACGAACCAGATTGAAGAACGCATTCACGACCCACTGATCCGGATCGATAACGATCTCGCCGTGGTGTGGGCGCCGTTCGATTTTCTCGTCGATGGGAAAATTGATCACTGCGGAACAGATCTGTTCAACCTGGTCCGTGTGAACGGAAGATGGGTAATCGCGAGCGTTGCCGATACCGGGACGAAGAACTGCTCCGCGAAATGAAGGTTTGCGCCTTCGGCAGCACAGCACGAGTCGAATCGCAACTACTGCCCAGAACGGCGTTTCTGGGTACGTTCTCGCCATTTGAGTTTATCCTTCATATCGACCATCTGTTTGCGCGCATGCAACGCCTTAAGACATACGAAGCAAAGACGAACGCCATGACGAGAATCGGATCGAATTTAGCCCAAGTACCGCCACCGCCATTCAGTTGTGAATAGAACGCGAGTAAGAGATCGATCGAGAGAGCAGCATAAATCCACTCAGTCAAACGAGGCACATTGGGAATCAGAAGGCCCACACCGCCAAGGATGTGGGTCACGCCAATCAGAGGGATGATATAGCTCGGGTATCCGAGCTGCTGATTGGCGATCCGCCATTCGCCGGGATCGTGGATTAGATATAACCTTCCGAAGTAAACCCAGGTGAAGGCGACGAGGCCGGTTATTACCATCGCGGCTATTTGAGTTGCTCGACCTGCCCGCGCGGGTTTATCGGTTGTGCGTTTAGCTTTCATATTTAAAGTGATCCTCCTTTTTCCGGTTGAGTTGAATGGTTTAAATCGTTCTGCAATAGTCGGCCATGGCTGAGCAGCAAAGGCAGGAACCGCCGGTCGAACACGAAGCCGCTGTGGTCGCGGTTGGCTGTTCCCGCCCCTCGGGCGCTGAGGCTGTCTGCCACGGACTTACGACTTGACGGCGTTCTGTGCAGCCGCAAATACATCGCGTGCGGATGTCGTACCCGCTACGTGCTCCGTATCCGGAACTCCGAGAGCCATCCATCCCTCGTTCACGGCATCAAACATTTCTTCGGCTGGTCCGGTGTGGCCCCTTGGGACGCCGAACTGTTCGAATGTTTCCGCCCACCCTGCACGAGGGACTGCAAAGGCCTTTACGTCGAGTGCCAGAACTTTACCCAATTGCGCGGCCACTTCATCCGCGCTTACCATCGAACCCAACTCGATAACGCGATGTCCTGACCATGCCGGCCCGGTGAGAAGCGTTGCCACTTCTGCGCCGATGTCGTCTGATGCGACCATTGTCGATTTCCGGCTCGTAGGGTTGTAGAAGACCGGTAGTGTTCCGCCCTGGCCAGCCTGTAAACCGTAAAGAAAATTTTCGAAAAAGCCGCCAGCGCGCACAAATGCGACCGGAAACGGCAGGCTGAGGAGACCCTGCTCCAAGAGTGATAAGGCCGTGATCATTCCCACCCCGCTTGTTCTATTCGCGCCCATCGACGAGAGCGCAACCACCCGCGAAGGCACTACCTTGGTCAACGCCTCGACATAGTTTGCAGTCACGCCCTTTGCTTCTCTGTAATCAGGCGAGGGTGCCCATACAGACGGCAACATAACAAATGCGCCATCAATACCTTTGAGCGCGGCCGCTATGGCTGTCGCATCGTTCCAGTCTCCATCCATCAACTCAACGCCTTGATCTGCCCATTTCGCCGCTTTCTCGCGATCGCGTACAAGTGCTCGTACCTGCTTGCCCTGCTTCAGCAGATGCCGTGCCGTGGCGCCGCCAACTTTACCCGTAATACCCATGACTAAATACATGCTCGTTTTCTCCTTTTGCCTCGTATTTTGCCGTCCATCCAATGAACGACCTGACGATTAGAGGCCCATAATAACCGTTGGTTACAAATTAATCATTGGTTATTAACCAATGGTGATAAATAAACGATTGGTCGCAAAAGGCTGTCAAAAAGGCTAAACTATTGAAGTGACCTCCACATCACCAAGTCGTCGGGTAGAGCGCAAAGAGAAGTTGCGGGGCGAAATCCTTGCGGCTGCAAGCCAAATGTTTGCCGAGCGCGGCTACGAAGCTGTGACGCTTCGCGAGATCGCAAAAGCGATCGGCTATACACACGCCATGATCTATCAACATTTTCCCGACAAATGGCATATTCTTGCTGAGCTGAGCAGCGCGACGGTCGGGCTGCTGATTCAGGACTTCGACGCGATTGCCGCTAAACATTCTGCCCCGAAAGAGCGCCTCTTTGCGACTTCACGCGGCTTGATTCAGTTCTGCACTGCTCATCCACAGCAGTTTCGGAACGTCTTCTTCGGACCGGAGAACCGCAATGGCATCCGCGCCGGACAATATATCGACGACATTGGCAGGCCGTTGTTCCAACGTTTCGTACAGCTCTTTTTCAATGTTGCCAAGGATGAAGGCTTGCCAAGCAGAAATGACATCGTGGTAGCCCACACCTGGTGGTACACGATCTTCGGCCTCGCCACGCTCATGGTCATCCAGGGGGTTGTGCCTGACTTGCCTGACCAGACCCTCGTGGTCGAACAAACGATCGCAACGCTTTGGGCGGGCGTCCAGGCTGTTCCGCGATTGCCAAAGAGCGCAATTCCTAAGCGATCCGGCCGGTCCCGCGCCTCAAAGCAATAAAGTTCTCGCTTTATGCGAAATCGCCAATGCGCTCATCAAGGCCGGATTAATAATGGGAAGTCGGCATATGGGAAGTGACCTGCCGGGTGGCCCATTCATGACGCAGTCTCATCGCGGCGTGAGTGGGAAACATTCGAGCGAAGCTCGAACCCCTCTCCACGAACTTTCTCTCAAAAATTGCTTACACCCATCCCCCATCGATCACATAGCTTTGATTCGTAATCGCCGAGCTATCCTCCGAAGCCAGAAATAAGATGAGCCGCGCCACCTCTTCCGGCTCGATCAGCCTCTTCAGAGCCTGGCGCTTCAGGATCTCTGCCTTGTACTCCTCCGTAAGCCACAGCCGCTTCTGCCGCTCTGTGACGATCGCCCCCGGCATCACGCAGTTCACACGAATATTGTCTGGGCCCAGCTCATGGGCCAGCGTCCGCGTCATTCCCACAATGGCGGCCTTCGCTGTCACGTACACCGGCACATTCGTCGATGGGATCACCCAGCTGATCGATCCCATGTTGATGATCGCCCCCCGCCTCGCCTTCCGCATCACCGGAACGAACGCCTGCGTCATAAAGAACTGATGCTTCAGGTTTACGGCAATCGTAGCGTCCCAGCTCTCCGACGTGACCTCATCGATACTGTGTCGCGCGTCGTTTCCGGCATTATTCACCAGCACATCGACCGTCCCGAACTGCGCCACAATGGACGATGCCACCCCCTGCAACTCTTCGATCTTTGTCAGGTCGCATCGGTAGTAGACCGGGGCTCTCAGGCCTGTCCCTTCGATATTCCCGATCAGCCTCTTCGCCGCCTCATCCTGAAGATCGAGAAACACGACCCTGGCCCCCTGACCCGCAAATCCCTCAACGATCGCCCCACCAATGCCGCTTGCCCCGCCCGTAACCACCACCACTTGATTCTCAAGACTCGGATAAACCGCCATCCCGCTCATATCGTCCACCGACCTCCTCTATGCCGCGCCTCATAAGGTCGCGAAGACCGACCAAAAATCTCTGTCAAGCTCACATTCGTCTAACTCTAAGCAAAAGAATCGCTTTTAGTTGCCGATTCCATTCGGCAAATTCTCTATACTTTAAACAAGACCTCCAAAGAAACCAGCTGGAACTTCAGCCCGACACAGTCGGCAACGATGGAGATCAATCGGCAAGCACCAAGCTAAGTCTAACTTTTTGAAGACTTTGCACAAATAAGTATGGGGGGGGGCGTGACGGAAAGCAGCAGAAAGACGGGCATCGATCCAAAGGCCCTGACCATCGGCGTTCTGGCGCTCCAGGGAGCCTACGAAGCGCACGCTCAGACTCTCCGTCACCTGGGCGCGACCCCAAAACTCGTCCGCCTGCCCTCGGATCTCAACGGAATCGACGGCCTCATCATGCCCGGCGGAGAATCCACCACGATGCTCAAGTTTCTCGAGCAGCGCGGCTTCTTCGACGTACTGAGGGACTTCGTCCACACCACTCCCACCTTCGGTACCTGCGCGGGAGTGATTCTTCTGGCAAAGGACGTCACTCATCCTGCCCAGAAGTCCCTCGGAGCTCTCGACGTCACGGTGGAGCGCAACGCCTATGGACGCCAGATTGACTCGTCGATTCTTCACGCCGAATCCAAACTACCCGGCGAGCCCCTCGAGATGGTCTTCATCCGCGCCCCGCGCATTATCCGCACCGGCGAAGGGGTCGAAACGCTGGCTCGGCGCGACGATCATCCCGTCCTGGTTCGCGAAGGCCACCTGCTCGCCGCCACCTTCCACCCGGAGCTCGGCCACGACACCCGTGTTCATCAGCTCTTCCTCGATATGGTGATTCGGACCAAAAAGAGCAGCTAGTTCGACTGCCTGCTTTGCGTCCCCATCCACACCGCAATGGCAAGAAACTGGATGCATAGAGTCCATTCGATCGCCTGCCCGAGAGGAGAGCCCCCAAAGCCGCGCGCCGCCAGTACAACCAGAGCGACAAACAGAACCACCAAACTCGCTGCCATCAACAGGCGGCCATAGTGACTCGTCCTTATCGCCACTGGCTGCCGAACCGGAACCTTCGCCGCCACCCGCGCCGCAAAATCCTGCGGAATCGTCGCGGAGATCTCTGGACTGCGTTCCAGCTCTCGCAGGATCCGCTCGTCGAGCTCACGCGCCTCCTGCGCGAATGCTTCAAGCTTCATCTCGTCACCGAACATGCGGTTCCCCTCTCCCCTGCGGTCTGCTGCTGCAAACGCTCGCGAAGTTTCTTCCTCCCGCGATGCAGATGCGTCCTGATGGTTCCGATCGGCATTCCCAACGCCACCGCGATCTGCTCATAGCTTCGCTCCTCCTGATGGTAGAGCACAAGCACGGTTCGCTCGACGTTGCTCAACTCCTGCAGTTGCTCCTCGACACGGAGACGGAACTCCCGCTCCTCCATCTGTTGCTCGGCGTTGCGCTCCGGATGCTCCAACCGATCTTCCCATCCACTCAGCTCCTCGGAGATCGAGATCAGCGGACGATCCGTGCGGCGTCTGCGCTTCCACTCGTTCTGTGCCACGTTCACGGCAATGCGATAGATGTAAGTCGAGACCAGCGACTCACCCCGGAAGCTCGGCAGAGCCCGGTAAAGCCGGAGAAAGACCTCCTGCGCCAAATCCTCCAGGTGCTCCCGGCTCCCCGTCAGTCGGTACAGCGTGCGGAAGACCATCGCCTGATGCTCCCGCACCACCTGCTCGAAGCTGAGATCGGCACTCACCGGCAACGTTAGACCTCGGTGCTCTGCGAAAGTTTCAATACGAAGAATGAAACTTAATCATCGCTCCTTTGTCTAACGCTGGCAGAAAGGAAGAACCTCATGGAAGCTTTCAATAGCCCTTTTATCGTTCCCATCGGAGCCTTTGCCGTTGCTATCGTCGCCATCGCCGGCGGCATCTGGTCCGATATCCACAATAAGCGCATCCGCGCCGATCAGCGCATGGCCATGCTAGCCCGCGGGATGTCCAGCGAAGAGATTGAAAAGATTCTTGGCAAGGCCAACGATGTTGACCGTGCGCCAAAGGACCCCCTCCGTAGCCTGAGCAACGCCCGGCGCGCCGGCATCGTCCTTGTCTCTTCCGGCATTGGGCTGATGCTCTTTTTCGTCAGCCTCTGCTATATTGTGCGCGAACGCGACGTCCTCGCCGGAGCTGCCGCCGGCTTCATCCCTCTCGCCATCGGCATCGGCTTCTTCGTCGACTATCACCTGCAGAAGCGCGAGCTATCGCGCTTCGGCATGGAGATCGAACCCGAACAACTCCGTTAGAGCAGTTTTCCTGCCGCTTTGTAACGGAAGTAGAGAAACAATTCGTTTTCGTGGATAGAAAACGGCGCGAACATTTTTGCCTCACCCTGCATTTTCAGGAAAACTGTTCTAGCTCAATCCCAGCCCGCCGTCGACCGTCAGGAGCTGCCCTGTAATAAACGTCGGCGCTGTTGCAAAGAACACGACCGCAGCCGCGACATCCGCAGCCGATCCGTTCCGCAGCATAGGCGTCTTCTGGGCGAAGTGCTCATAAGCCTCTTCGATCTCTCCCTGAACAATCATTCCCGGCGCCACGCAGTTCACGCTGACCTCCGGAGCCCACGCCTTCGCCATCGTCTTCGACAGCATGTGCAGCGCTGCCTTCGAGGTGCAATAGTGCCCATGCGTCGCCCAGGGATGTTGCCCTCCCAGGGAGCCGATGTTCACAATCCTTCCCTGCACGGCGCGGAGATGAGGAAGCGCGGCCCGCGCGACTAAAAACGGTGCTCGCGTGTTGGTGGCGAACATCCTGTCCCACTGTTCCAAAGAAATCTCTTCCAACGCAACCGACTCGAACATCCCTGCATTGTTCACGACAAGGTCGAGCCGCCCAAACTGATCGACAGCCTCGGCGACTGCATTGTCGATGTCTTCGGGATTACGAAGGTCGCATCGGACAGCAAGGGCATCGACGTCCTGGGCGGCCAGATCCCGCACCGTCTGCTCAGCCTCTGCGTGCGAATCCAGATAGGTAATCGCAACGTCTGCGCCCTGCTCAGCCAGAGCGAGGGCAATCCCGCGACCGATACGCTTCGCAGCACCGGTAACAAGCGCAGTCTTTCCTGCGAGAGGCTTCATCATCAGGTTACTGCTGCGGTGCCGACTGCGAAGGCGGGGTCGACGAAGGCGTAGTCGACTCGATCTCTGCCGGAGGCTGTGAGGCCTGGGGCGCGGACTTCGAATCGGGCTTCTGCTCGGCAGGCTTCGGCCGGATGGGCTCCTGCACGCCCCATTTTCTGCTGGAGGCATCCCCTTTATTGTCCTTGTAAGAGGAGACCTGTTCACGCGGCCGCAGCATCTCGATAGCAATGTCCTTACTTGGCTCGTCGACCTGATACTCCTCGGCGAAGGTTGCGTAGCCATTCGCAATGACCTGAACACGCACCAGGGATCCGGTAGGGATGATGTCGATCGTGGCCTTGCCCTCAGGGTCGGTCTTTACCTCGAGATTGCCGATATCCTTGCCATCCTTGTAAGGATTGAAAATGACTGCGGCATTCATGATGGGTTTACCGTTGAATTTTTTTGTGACCTGTACGCTGATTTTCGAGGTCTCGGGTGGCGGCTTGTACTTGCGACCGCGTTTTACGGGAGAATCCTGCGCAAGCAGACTGGAAGCAGTAAGCACGGCCATGGCACAGAGAAGAACAGTACGGAACAGAAGATTATGACGCGACGACACCATGCCAGATATTTTACGCCTTCGAAGTGGAGATGGGCACAAGGTCAGAATCTGCGATGCATTCTCCGATCTGCCTGGTGCCGCGGAGCAGGATCACCCTGCCCCCTGAAAGTCCCCAGCTTCCTCTGAATTAGCGGAAGCTGAATCCGCGCTTGCGTGCCTTTCACTCAGATTTCATCTTCCCTGGGTTGACATTCTGTAGAGCCCTGCCCTATCGTTAGCAATCGGAAGCATTGAGTGCTAACCGACTGCAAGGCCCCCTCCTGAATCGCTTTGGGGAGGCGCCGTTTAGCAATTCCAAAAGCTTGCATCGGACCAGGGGCGGAATTGGCCTCGAAGATCTCGGTGCGCGTTTCAACCCGGACAGAGGTTCTCTGCCGGAATACAAAATGCAACAAGGAGACGTTAGCAATGGCGAAGACATTTACACCGCTGCACGATCGCATTCTGGTCCGCCGCGTGGAAGAGAACGAAACCGTTCGTGGTGGCATCATCATTCCCGATAGCGCCAAGGAAAAGCCGCAGCAGGGCGCGGTAATCTCGGTCGGCAAAGGCAAGTCGAACGACGAAGGCAAGGTCTTCCCGCTCGACGTCAAGGCTGGCGATCAGATCCTCTTCGGCAAGTACTCCGGCACCGAGATCAAGCTCGACGGCGAAGAGCTGCTGATCATGCGCGAAGAAGAAGTCCTCGGCATCCTCAAGTAGTCCTTCGCGGACGGCGAAAGGCGGCTTCGCCGCGTTCATCGTCTGGGATGAGGGATTACCTCAATGAAGTGAAGCTGAGCTTCGGTATTAAGCACACGGTTTCAGCCGTGTGAGTCAGCAGATTCCCCAACGGGGCTTTAGCTCCTGAGGTCAAAATTCAACGCTGCCGCTTGAGTGCGGCGCGAGGAGAAAAGAAATGGCAAAGCAGATCCTGCATGGAGAAGATTCGCGTCAGGCGATCCTGCGTGGCGTCAACACGCTCGCGGACGCAGTCAAGGTAACGCTCGGTCCCAAGGGCCGCAACGTCGTTATCGAGAAGAAGTTCGGTTCGCCCACCATCACCAAGGACGGCGTCACTGTCGCTAAAGAGATTGAACTCGGCAACGCGCTTGAGAACATGGGCGCGCAGATGGTCCGCGAGGTTGCCTCCAAGACCTCCGACGTCGCCGGTGACGGAACCACCACCGCGACCGTTCTGGCTCAGGCCATCTACCGTGAGGGCGTCAAGACTGTCGCCGCCGGTGCAAACCCGATGGCGCTGAAGCGTGGCATCGATAAGGCTGTTGAGGCCATCATCGGGAAGCGCGATGAGAACGGCGCCGTCATCGGCGGATCGCTCTCGAAGCTCTCCAAGCCTGTCTCGGGCGACATGATCGCCCAGGTCGGAACCATCTCGGCCAACAGCGACGCGCAGATCGGCACCATCATCGCGGAAGCGATGAAGAAGGTCGGTAAGGACGGCGTCATCACCGTCGAAGAGTCGCGCACGATGGAGACCCAGCTGGACGTGGTCGAGGGCATGCAGTTCGACCGTGGCTACCTGTCGCCCTACTTCGTGACTGATGCGGAGCGCATGGAAGTTGCCCTTGAGAACCCCTATATCCTCATCTACGAAAAGAAGATCTCCTCGATGAAGGACCTGCTGCCGCTGCTCGAGCAGATCGCCCGCACCGCCAAGCCCCTCATCATCATCGCTGAGGACGTGGACGGCGAAGCTCTGGCGACCCTGGTCGTCAACAAGCTGCGTGGCACGCTGAACGTCGCTGCCGTCAAGGCTCCCGGCTTCGGCGACCGCCGCAAGGCGATGCTGCAAGACATCGCAATCCTCACCGGCGGCAAGGCGATCACCGAAGACCTCGGCATCAAGCTCGAGGGCGTCAAGATCGAAGACCTAGGCACTGCGAAGCGCGTCACCATCGACAAGGACAACACCACCCTCGTAGATGGCGGTGGTAAGGGCTCCGAGATCGAGGGTCGCGTGAAGGAGATTCGCGCTCAGATCGACAAGACCACCTCCGACTACGATCGCGAGAAGCTGCAGGAGCGCCTCGCCAAGCTGGTTGGCGGCGTTGCCGTCATCAAGGTCGGAGCTGCGACCGAGACCGAGATGAAGGAGAAGAAGGCTCGCGTTGAGGATGCAATGCACGCAACCCGCGCGGCTGTCGAAGAAGGCATTGTCCCCGGCGGCGGCGTAGCGCTGGTTCGCGCTTCCTCCGCAGTCGACGAGGTCATCAAGTCGCTCGAGGGTGACGAGAAGATCGGTGCGTCGATCATCCGTCGCGCACTCGAGGAGCCGTTGCGCATGATCGTCTCGAACGCAGGCGAAGAGGGCGCAGTGGTCATCGGTAAGATCCACGAATCGAAGGAGCCCAACTTCGGCTACAACGCCGGAACCGGCGTCTACGAGGACCTGGTGAAGGCCGGTGTCATCGACCCGACCAAGGTCACGCGCACTGCCCTGCAGAACGCGGCCTCGATTGCTGGTCTGATGCTCACCACCGAAGCCATGATCTCCGAGATCCCGGAGAAGAAGGAAGCTCCGGCTGGCGGACACAACCACGGCGGCGGCATGGACGGCATGTACTAATCCGATCCAAAGAAAACCGCGCAAAGGCCTCCGGTAACCCCGGAGGCCTTTGGCTTTAAGTGAGCCAGAATCACGCTAAGAAATAATTCATATACTGAAAATAATTTTCATACTTGACAGGCATGGGCGGATTTGCCTAACGTTCCCGCGGGAAGGATGTGAAAACACCGGCGCGATCCCCAAAAGGTAATTCGAACAGAGCAGAGCTGTTCGCGCCTAACACCAAAGTTTCATTTTAGGAGGCGCAATATGCGCTATTACGGAATTCTCTGTAACAGACTTTCTCACTTGTTCCTCATGTTGCTGGTTTCGACGCTGCCGGTGCTGGCACAGCGGACGACAGGCGTGATCAACGGCACGGTTACCGACCCGGAAGCGCGTGTGATTGAGGGCGTGGCCGTCACCCTGACAAATCAGGACACGAATATCACCAATCGCACAACGACCAATGGCAGTGGGTCCTTTGTGTTTCTGAACATTAATCCAGGGCCTTATGCCCTGAGATTTGAGAAGCAGGGTTTTCGAAGCATCACGGTGCCTTCGTTCAGTCTTACTGTGAACCAGACTCTGACTGAGAACGAGACGATGAGTGTTGGAGCAGCGACCGACACCATCGAAGTGACTTCGGACCAGCTAGGAGTGATGCTACAGAAGAGCAACTCAGAGCTTGGAACCGTAATCCAGGCAAAGGAGATTCAGCAGCTCCCGCTGAACGGAAGAAACTTCACTTCCCTGCTGGTGCTCTCGCCCGGCGTCAATCCGGTATCGACTGCTCAGGGTTCAGGCATCAGCACTACGGATGCAGGCATCAGTGCGATTCCCGGCACTCAGTTCTACAAGGTCTCCTTCTTCGGGCAGCAGAACCGCGAAACACTCTATCTGATGGATGGAATCGTTAATACAGATCTGCGAGGTGCCATCTACGGATTCCTGCCCATTATCGATGCGATGAGCGAGTTCAAGGTGCAGTCCCATATCGATAGCGCGGAGTATGGAGTCGTCACCGGCGGCATCGTCAACATGCTCTCTCGTTCAGGAACGAACAAGTTTCATGGTTCCGTCTGGGAATTTGTACGCAATAACATGTTCGACGCGCGCAACAGCTTCACTGATTTCTGCTCGGTTGGCCGTTGCGCGATGGGAACGCCGACAACAACAGCTGCCAAGCCGGGTCATTACACGCAGAATCAATTTGGCGCAGCGCTGGGGGGCCCATCTTCAAGGACCGGATCTTCTTTCAGGGAGCCTATGAGGGCTGGAGATACAGCAAGCCAACGCTGACGACCACGCTTGTACCCAGTCAACAGGAGTTGGCGGGAGACTTTTCGAGCAATGCCTTCTCTTACTATCAGCACAAGTTCTACAACCCGTACTCGACCGCCTGCTCTGGTGGTAGATGCACGGTGCAGCAGTTCCAGTGCGATACGGCAGGCAATGCACTTACACCCGTGAACAATGTTCAGCCCGCCGGCGTGCCCTGCCTGAAGGTCCCGGCTTCCATGCTGAATCAAACGATGCTGAAGTATCTGCAGTCGTACTATCAACAGCCCAATTCACCTGGGACTGAGCCCTCCGGGTACAACTTCATCGAGAACCGCCCGCAGATCGACAATAACAACTCCTATCAGGTCCGTATCGATTTTCACCTGAGCGACAAGAACTTCGGCTTTGGCCGCATCAGCCAGATGTGGGTCGATGACTCGCAGCCGGTCGCCGGAACCATCTCCTCAAACATCTCGCATTATCACGCTTATAACTTCGGCGGAGGCTTCACACACGTCTTCACGCAAAACCTCCTGCTGGATGTTCGCGGGGGTGCGATGCTGAAGCCCTACGTCTTCAACCCTGTGGTCTCCGACCTGGGAGCACAAGGTGCGACCGATGCCGGATTTCAAAATGTAAGTCAGTATGGCGGCATGTACATAAACCTGGCGAGTCCGTATATCAATGCGGGTGGAAGCAACGGAAACAATATTGGAAGCTCAGGCGACTCACAGCGCGGAAATCCCGTCGTAAACGGGGGTGGCAGCGTCTCCTGGATTCATGGACGCCATACCTTCAAAGGTGGTGTCGACTACATCTATCAGAACAGGCTTCAACGCAATCTTTCCCAGCAGTTCGCCTTCACCGATGCGGTCACCAGCAACATTAACCAGACCGATCCGGCGACCAAACTTGCTACAGGCAACTCCCTGGTGTCGGCTCTGCTGGGCTCACCGGCAACATTTACTGCCCAAACGCCCAGCAACGCCGAAGTGTATTTCAATATGCAATTGTGGTCGGGCTATCTTCAGGACTCATGGAAGGCCACGCCCAACCTCACTCTCAACTTTGGAATTCGCTACGAATATCTTCCAAACATCCAGATGCTCGATAAGCGCCTGGCCAATGTGCTCGATATTCCGAATCAGACATACACCATCTCGGCTTCCTCGGTTCCCGCTTGTTCGTCAACCTTCGCGAATCCGTGCATTCCTGGCGGAATCAATTCAGTACCGTTCAACGACCATATTAAGTTCGGAAATGGCTCCCCGCTCGCCGGCCCCTCCATCAGCGACAACATCGGCCCACGCCTTGGATTTGCCTATGCCTGGGGCGAGAAGACTGTGATCAATGGCGGAGTCGGTATCTTCTACGACACCATCACCGCACGCAGTCAGTGGGTCCAGAACAACATCGAAGGCCCGACGTGGCCATGGACCATTGGAATCTCGAACCAGCAGACGAACATTCAGACGGGCGGCTTCTGGCCCGGGAGTCCACAGAATCCTGTCACACTCATTACCAGCCTTGAGGGCAACTTTCCGAATCCGGTTGTAGCTTCCAGCCCCTGGCTCACCATTGGAGGTGGCTATACTTCGCAGCCAAACTATAAGGATCAGCGCGCCGTCGAGTGGAACCTTCAGGTACAGCAGCAGCTCGCTCCCACAACAATCTTCACACTCGGCTACGCAGGCTCGAAGAGCACACGGCTGAACTACACCGGCTTTGCCAATGCAGCTCAGCGCGCCACTAATTCGACCACGACCACAGCCGCGCAGGTGGATGCGTCGAAGTACATGCCCTGGATGGCGCCGACGTGGCACTATTCCATCGATACAGGCTATGCCAACTACCACGCTCTGCTTGTGAGCCTGCAGAAACGGTACTCGAACTCGTTGAACAGCATCCTCTCCTATACCTGGTCCAAGTCGCTGGACAACAGCAGCGGCTGGTTTGAGGCTGAGAATGGAACCGGAGGCGGATCGGTGGTTCAAAACTACTTCGATCCACGCAACGCTTACGGAATCTCGTCTTACGACCTCCGCCATTACCTGTCGTGGAGCGTGATCTATTCCCTGCCCTTTGGAAAAGGACAGCGATGGCTGCAGAGAGGTTTCGCTTCTTACGCGCTGGGCGGCTGGAAAGCAAACTATCTCTTCCAGATTCGTTCAGGACAACCTTTCAACCTGAACGTCGGTGGCGATCCTGCGAATATCTCGGGCAACAATGGGACGGTGAGTGGTTACTCGCGGCCCAACGTCGTTGGCAATCCACTCTCGGGCAGTTGCGGCGCGACGCCGGTGGGCAAACGCGGACCCAACGGATTCTGCATGATCAATCCGTCTGCGTTTGCGGTTCCCGTTGGATCCTACGGAAATATGGGCAAGATGCCTTTCCGCGTGCCTCCTACCAACAACCTCGATTTCTCATTGGTGAAGGAGACTCCAATCTGGGAGAACCTGAATCTGGAGCTTCGTGCCGAATCCTTCAACATCTATAACGTCGTCATTCCTGGGAATCCAGGAAGCACAATAGGCAATGCCTCTGCAGGGCTGGCAACGACGCAGGGAAATAATCCAAGGCAGTTTCAGTTCGGCGCAAAGATTCTTTTTTAATCCATCCTGCAATTAAATCAAGGCTCCGGCTGTGCGGCTGGAGCCTTCTGCTCTATGCTGGTCGGGAGAAGTTCTATCCATTTTTCACGAGGTGCAATGGGAATGATGACCCGCAGAGAGTTTTCGCGGCTTGGAGCCTTTGGGTTAGCAGCGCGAGCAGTTCCTTTGGTTGGACAGACTTCCCCGCGTAAGGTCGGATACTGCGTCATCGGGCTCGGCCGCATTGCGGATCATCATATGCGGGGCATCGCACAGGGTTCTTCGGGGACTATCACCGGGCTCGTCAGCGGCCATCGTGACAAGGCAGAAAAGATAGCCTCGCAGTATGGCGTGCCGAAGGAGTCGATCTACAGCTACGAGGATATGGATCGCATCCGCGACAATAAGGCAATCGACGCGGTAGTCATCTGCCTTCCCAACAGCATGCACGCCGAGTACACCATCCGCTCTGCCAAGGCGGGCAAGCATGTGCTGTGCGAGAAGCCCATGTGCGTCTCGGTGCCTGAAGCCGAGCAAATGATTTCCGCCTGCAAGGCCGCGAGTGTAAAGCTGATGATCGCTTACCGGCTGCATTTCGAGCCGATCAATCTGAAGGCGATCAAGTTGGTCCGCGATGGCGCGATCGGAAAGGTCGAGGGCTTCGAAAGCGCGAACGGATTCAATATCGCAAAGGGTGAATGGCGTTCGACTCGCACCCTGGCAGGGGGCGGACCGCTGATGGACGTGGGAATTTATTCGCTGAATGCGGCACGCTACATTACCGGCGAAGAACCGGAGGCTTTCACCGCGGTCGCGACGACTCCCGATCAGGACGGCCGCTTCCAGGGGGTCGAGGAAAACCTGGCCTGGACGATGAAGTTTCCTTCGGGCGCGGTGGCAAGCTGCACTACATCCTACGGCGCGGGAATGCAAGGCTATTACAAAGTCTTCGGATCGAAGGGGTGGCTCGAAGTCGCACCCTTTCACTACGACGGCCAGCGGCTGCAGGCGAATTATCGCAGCGGGCCGGGCGCGCAGCCGATAAAGATCGACGAGACGAACCCGGAGCCCGATCCGATGCACTTCGTCCGGCAGGCGGATCACTTCAGCCGGTGCATCGTGGAGAATCGAACTCCCGACACACCGGGCGAAGAGGGGCTAAAGGATATGCAGCATATCCAGTCGATTTACAAGGCTGCAGGCATCACTCTGGGGTAGCCGATGGCTGGCCGGAGTCTGAGATGATGCGGGTTCCCGGGCGCACGGCGCGGGGAGCCTGCAGCCTGGTCGATTTCAGGGATGAGGAGAACTTCAACTCGACCAGATCGTTATGCTTTGCTGTAGCAGGGAAAGTTGCAACAAAGCTCTCGGCGATGGAGTTCCGGAATCTATCCAGGAAAGGCGTAAGCGAAACCGGGTTCCCCAGGCCTTGAAAATAGGCCTGCCCCCCAGTCTCGTCGGCGACTTTGGCGAGATAGCTCTGCCCGCTGAAGCTGGCCGCTCCTCCACGCACTCCAGCGTCCCCGTAGTAGACCGAGTAGACCGGTACCCCGGCGCGCTGCGCGTCGCGGATTGCGTTATCGACATAAGGACTGTTCTGGTTCGTGGGGCTGACGCTGCCGTTGTAAGGATCGACTCCGTTGGTCAGCATGATGACGAAGCGAGCCTTCGCAGGGAGCACCACACCTTCGGCGCTGGAGCCTTCAGCCCCCCCGGGCCAGTTCTTCACAAAATCCGAGAGGCAGAAGTAGGGGCTGGCATTGAGACCCGGCGATCCCATGGGGATGCGAAGTCTCGCCGCGGCGGCCTGGTGGTCGGTGGTAAAGGGCTGCTGGGGAACGACGCGGCCGTTCTGCATATAGCCGACGAAGATCTCCGTACCCGCTGGCAGGGCCTTGATAAATCCCTGGATATCCTGAAACTGGCGGCCCACAGAGGTGCGAAGGCCATCGTCAATCAGAAAGGCAACCTGGGTACCGTTTGGCTTGACGGGAACGACCGCCGAGATTTCGGCGTCACGATTATTGACCTTCGCCTTAAGATTCTGTGTGGTGAGTGGCTGAGGCGATTTGGAATCGATAGTGACAATAGCCTGAGTAGGCATCTGACCCTCCTGAGCAAAGAGGAGGGGTGAAGCAAGAAGTGCAGTCGCAAATAGAAAATTCCGGATGGTCATTGGGTCTAGTCCTTTCCCTGTGGATTAGACGTTCGGATACTTGCGGCGATGCAACCTCCGCTCGCACTTTTTTGCGCAAAGTCTTGGAAAAAATAAACTTAGGTCCGAACCTCGATTTTGGCATCGACGTTTGTTCCTCGGAAAAGTGCGGCTCGATGAGCGGAATACAGGGATTCTTCGCCTTCGCTGTCCACTGAGAATGACGCATGGGGCTGCGAGCGTTATGGGGAGCCGACTATAGACAGCTGACGGTATGCCCTTTCATGCGAATGCCCTCAAGCAGAGGCTCTGGAAATGAGCCATTTACCCTAGGATGATGTTCAAAGAATCGGATCAGAACAAGTCGGGAAAGACGTTGAGAGAAGGTTACGTCTCGTTCGGTCACCCATCAGTCATGCTGAAACTGGGTTCGGGCGAATCAGTCGAGGTCGACGAAGGTGTCATCGATCTCATCAAGTTGATGAACGGTATCCCAGGTATCGTAACCCGGGGCTCCTGCCAAGGGGAGGATCCAAATTACGGCTATGTCCAGTTCGCGCCGGACGAAACCGAAGGCAAAGCTCACGCTTCCATCTATTTCATGTATCACATGATGAAGAACATGCACGCCGCGTGGGTGAAGCATAGGCATGGGATGTGGGAGTATGAGCAATCGACCGGCTCAGAACATCCAGATGCCTACAAGTTCAAGTTCACCACTGAGCTTGGTAATGGATATGTATTGAAATGGTCTCCCCACACCTATCCTGCGGTCTTGGCTGCTGCACGGAAGGCAGCTGAGGAAACTAAGCTAAGCGACTAGGGCGCAATGTGCGCATCGTGATTACAACTGCCGGCGTGAGAAAAGCTAGCGATCCAATGACCCACATGATAGAGGCCCCCAAAACCTGGTCCTCGAGAGGAGACAGATTGAATGCATTGGGATGGTCGACATAGAAGCTATAGACTGGACGGCCGCAGAATGCGAGAAAGGCCGAGATTAACGAGTTAACAATATCTGCCGTGATCAGGAAGATCAGAATTCCCCACCGTTCCCTAACTCTGTTGGCGGGCCAGGGCCTCAGGATGCACCACCAGAACAAAATGGATGTGCCGAGAAAGCAGAGATGTTCTATGTCGTGCCAGGTCTCGTTCTCCAGCGCGAAGTCATAGGCTGCCGGAACGTGCCAGGCCAGGTATGTAACATTCATTGCCAGCCATGCGAAAAGAGGCATGACAATCCATCGTCCCAGCGAACGAAGGATCGGCAACTTCCATAGTGGCCCAACCACGTAACGGCGAAACGGCTTCGGCAGACCACGCAGCAGCGGAACAATTGGCAAGCCCCACAACAGAAGTGGCGGCACAACGGACATTAGGAGCAGATGCTCCACCATATGTGCGCTTAGCAGGGCGTCGGCGAAACCGTCCATCGGCGACCCGATCGCCAGCCACAGAATCATCAGGCCAGAAACAAAGGATGCGATCCGTAATGTCGTGAATTGCTCTGGTCGCGTTCTGCGTATGGCTACCCACCCGCGCGAATAGATCATTGCAGTCAGGGCGATAGATAGAGTCAACCATATAGGAAGTGACCATTCATTGATGATGTCCCGCGCCGCATCCGACATGCTCTAAGGGGTCTTCCTTTTGGAGGGTACGGTTCCCGTGTTCGGCGTCGTTAGTTCGCTTGAGGTAGTGAGGCTCCGGGATGCATCGATTGCAGGGGATCCACTGGTTCGTATAGAAATCAGGAAACGCACGAGGGCCTTCGTCTCTGAAGGTGTAAGCGCGTTCCCATATGCAGGCATGTTGCCTCCGCCTTGTAGAACCTGACGGATGATCTGATCCTCCGTCATCTGAGAAGCGATCGAATCGAGGGTCGGTCCGCGCTGCCCACCCGTTCCATCGAGCATGTGACAGTTACGGCACTGCTTATTCTGCAGCACGAGAGCGCCCTGTCGTTCGAGAGGTGTTCGATTGTGCAGGTACTTCAGAGGGACCGGATCGCTTGTCCAAGCATCCATAACCGGGCTCCAGGGCGTATATGTGCCAAGGTGGGTGAAGATTCCGAGTGTCACGGCGATCACGGAGACGGTTAGGACGGCCACCGGACGTCGTGCCCAATGACGTTCCCCTTCGCTCGCCAGAAGAGGCAGTAGAAGCATGCCCGCGATAATGAGCACGGGAACGACAAGCATTATCGGGGTTTCAATCGATGGAGGAAGGAACGCAAGAACGGCGTAGATCCAAAGGAACGCGAAGTCTGGCTTTGGGGACGTTTGAATGATCGTTGGATCGGGAGGACCGCTTGGGCCGAAGGGACCGAAGAAGAATGCGCATGCCATCACGGAGAACATGATGGCTGCGGCGAAGACTGCGTCCTTCCAGGCTGCATCGGGTACGAAAGGCATCCCCTTTTCGGCAAGCGCATGGTATTCGCGTTCATAGGTTGCTTTGCTGACAATACGTCCTGGCATAGGCCAATCACTTACACCATGCAGGAGCGTCATCCAGATGTGAACACCAGCACCGGCAAGTAACAGACCTGGAATCACGAAGACATGCAAAGTAAAGAAACGTGAAAGCGTCGCCCCCCCAATGATCGGCCCACCGAGCATCATGTGGACCAAGGGAGCGCCGATGAAGGGTACGCGGCTGAGGATCGATGCTCCAATCCCGAGTCCCCAGTAGGCATCCTGATCGAAGCGCAAAACCTGGCCGGTGAAGGCCATGCCGAGGGTCAGTAGAAGAAGCAATACTCCGATGATCCAGGTCAGTTCGCGCGGAAACTTGAAGGCTCCGAAGAGGAATACCTGCACCATGTGGATAAGCACGATGGCGACCATGAAGTCCGAACCCCAGCCATGCAACGCTCGCAGGTACCAGCCAAGTGCAACGTTGTGATTGAGGAATTGCAGACTTCCCCACGCCTCATTGGCGGAGGGACTGTAGACAAGTGCGAGCAGAATCCCTGTCATCACCTGCATCACGAGCAAAACCGTCGCGGCGCTCCCAAAGACATACATCCAGCTCGCACTGTTAGAAGGCGTTGAATGTACAGCGGCCTTGCTCAAGGGCTCGATCAAGCCTAGCCTGTGTTCGAGCCATCGGTAGGCCTTCAGCCCGGCGACGATACCGCGTTTCTTTAGGCTTGCCATGGAACTGACCTCGTGGCATCTGCTTTCGGCTCGATCTGGATCAACGGCTTTTTGCCGCACGACGCCTGCGTGGAAAGCGTGGGCATATTGCCTGCGTGAATCAAGAGTGCATTGCCGTCCACCTTCGTCTGATATTCGAAGAGTCCGCGTTCGGGGGGCCCGGCTGCACGTGATCCATCCTCATAGTAGGCGCCGCCATGACACGGACACATGAAGAGCTTTGACTGCGCGAACCAGCGTACTGGACATCCAAGGTGAGCACAATTTACCGCGAAGACCTGGAACTGTTTGGCGGAGACGCGGCTCACCCAGCACGCGACCTTCGCAGTCTCTCCATCTCCCAGGCTGTTCACCGGACTTTGAAAGTCAACGAGCCGGATCTCTCCCAAGGGAAAGCTATCGGCGGCGCCAAGGCTGACCCATGAGCCGACATCAGAGTCTTTTTTGACCGGCCCAAGCAGGTAACCCACCAGAGGCACCGCGAGCACCGAACCCACTACCGCGTTCAGTGCCAGAGAAAGTTTGAACAGGAATGTTCTGCGTGAGTGTGCTGCCACCTTTTCTGCCGGCGGAAGCTGGTCATTGCGGGACTCTCCAGGGTACTTGAGGAATCGGCTCATACGTGTCTCCGCTCGTAATCTGAGGATTACTTTTGCTGCTGGTAAGGCTGTCCGGGTGTTGCAGTGCGATGTGAGGCTAACCACCCCACCACGTTCGTAACATCTTCGTTTGTCATTGCACGCGACTCCGGTGCAGAGAGGTCAGATCGCCAGTCAGGCATTTCAAGCTCAGGCCGTCCGGCAACGATCGTGCTTCTCAAATACTGATCGCTGACTAGTGCAAGGTAAGCCGGGTCGACGATCGAGCCAGTATGGATTCCGTTGCCTTTTATCCCAGTTCCATCTGCACCGTGGCAGTGTGCGCAAAATGTCGAATATGAGGCCCCTCCCTTTGCGACATCCGGTGGTCCCGCGCTGGCATACGGCAACGGTGCTGTCGTAACGGGACCTCCCCATGTGCGCATCATTCCGTTGGCGATGGCCGCAATCTGCTGATCCGTCAACATGCCGCCGGCGCTCTTGCCGAATGGCGGCATGGATGTGCCGGGTACGCCCGACGCTGTAATTCGCTGGATGGTGTCGACGCCCGCGAAGGTAAGATAGACGGGATCTGCGAGCGATATCGTCGCGCCATTCTTTCCATTTTCGCCATGGCAAGCCGCGCAGTTCTCCCTGTAAAGGGTCTTGAAATCGAGCACCTGGTCTGGCCGGATTGATTCGGCCCGTATCGTTGGCTTTCCAGGCGCATGGCAGCCTCCTGCCAGAAGGCCTGCGCCACTGATTAACAGCGCGAATGCAAGGGAGCGTGCGTTCATTGTGGAGGCTCTCTCTTGTCCAGATCCACCTGCGATTCATGGAGTCGTCCCCCCTCATCGCTGTGGATGCCTGCGCGAACAGAAAATGGAAGCGATCGAAATTGAGCAGTTCGTACACGAGTGTGCAGGTTCACGACGAAGCCGCATACCAATCCGTAGGTAATGAGTGAGACAAAGAACCAGAGCCAGTGGATACGGTCATTCAGTATCGGACTAACGACGCCTAAAGCAGAATGCAATATGCCGGTAAACATCAGCGGAGCAACTAACCCCGCTGTAACGATGGGATATCTCGGATACATCGGCAGCATCGCTCCGTAGAGAAGTCCGACAAGAATTGACGTAAGACCGTGGATAGCTATAGCAGCAAGAAGACCTTGCATATGAAATGCGCCAAGAAAGGCATCGCTCGCACCAATCCACTGCACGAATCCACCAGCGGCAAGCAGGTTTGCCGGGTACCAGATACTGTGATAGCGAAGTAAACCGAAGATAGCCGCAGGTATTACCATCGCGACTCCTCCGGCAATTC
The DNA here is from genome assembly GCF_059115365.1 of Edaphobacter sp. FHG110511_03. Taxonomy (NCBI): domain Bacteria; kingdom Pseudomonadati; phylum Acidobacteriota; class Terriglobia; order Terriglobales; family Acidobacteriaceae; genus Edaphobacter; species Edaphobacter sp. FHG110511_03. The sequence goes on from NZ_JBZYWL010000002.1 coordinate 711,673, forward strand.
CCCCCTTGATTCCGGTACTGATTCGAAACGTCTCGATCGGAAGAAATTTCCTATGCAGATCGCTCGTCGGCAAACGCTCTATAAGCTTGCGCGAGCTAAAGATACGGACCTCCTCCGTAACAACTTTAACGCTCGAATGCTGTTCCTGCGGAAGCACCTGGAAGAACCATCCGATACCTCCCCAGAGCGCAAGCAGAAGCCCGAGCAGTCCGACCACGACATTCGTCACCAACCCCGTAAGGATGAGCGCAACCCCAAAGGACAGGATCATCGGCATCGCTGTCGGCGATGGAAGCTCGACGGTGCCGACCTCAACATGATCTGTGTGTTCGTGCATCTTTACTCCTGATCACTACGACATCTGGAATTACCGGCCGAGAACATAAACGACAAGAAAGACAACAACCCACACCGCATCGACAAAGTGCCAGTAAAGAGAGAGCACATGCAATCGCTCCGCATCTTTCTCGGCCGCAGGTCTGCGCAACGAAAAAACCAGCGCAATTGTGAGCATAAATAGTCCCACAATCACATGAGTCGCATGAAGACCAACCAGCGAATAAAACGTCGTACCAAACAGATTTGTCTTGATGGAGAGCCCATCGATATAGATCAGGTGATGCCACTCCAGAGCTGTTCCTCCAAGGAAGATGCCACCCAAGAGTAGCGTCGCCGCCAGCCAGAGTGAGCAAAGGCCCTGCTTTGCCGCCTGCGCTGCTGAGACGGCAAAGTGGACGGTAACACTGCTTGAGAGAAGGCAGATCGTGGCGAAGATGGGGAGGGTAAGCACCTCGCGTGGTGTTGGCCCACTCAGGCTCTTACCGATGTAGAAGACATACGCCACAACAAAAATCAGAAAGATCGCAGACTCGGCCAGAATGAGGCAAGTCATCCCGACTACGCCACGCGAGGGAAGCTTCCACTCCGAGTCCATGCTGTGCGGAATAATGGCTATTTCGCTCACGTATCCTGCTCTCCTATTCGTAGGTGCTATCCGGATCTTCCGGATGCTTAAGGTCCCAAAGAGGTCGACGGCTTTCCACGCTAGGAATTACGGCAAAATTGTAAACAGGCGGAGGCGACTGTGTGGACCACTCCAACGTCCATGCATCCCATGGATCCGGTCCCGCAATCGGTCCTTTGAAGTACGACCAAATCAGGTTGTACACAAAGATAAGTGTGCCAATCATCTGGAAAACTGCGCCGCTCGAAGTAATCATGTTCCATATCATCCAGCCACGATCGGCTTCATAGGTGTATATGCGGCGGGGCATGCCCAGAATGCCGGGGATGTGCATGAAGTCGAAGGTTAGATGGAAGCCGATAAGAAAAAGCCAGAAGTGCCACTTGCCCAGCCTCTCGCTCAACATGCGGCCGGTCATCTTCGGATACCAGTAATAGAACGCAGAGAAGATCATGAACAGGATTGCGCCCACCAGAACGTAGTGAAAGTGCGCGACCACAAAGTACGATCCGCTCAACTGCCAGTCGAACGGAGCCGAGCCCAGCATGATTCCAGTCAGCCCTGCCACTAGAAACTGAAACAGAAATCCTACTGCGAACATCATCGACGCCGTGAAGTGGACTTTGCCTCCCCAGATCGTCGCAAGCCAGTTGAAGATCTTGATCCCGGTCGGCACAGAGATCGCCATCGTTGAAAGTACGAAAAACGTATTTGCCCCAGGTCCCATGCCAACGGTAAACATGTGATGCGCCCACACACTCAGGCTTACGAAGCCGATCCCAACGGATGCCGCAACCATAGCTGGATAGCCGAAGATCGCCTTCCGTGAGAAAACAGGAATGATCTCGTTGGCAAACGCGAAGGCCGGCAAGACAAGGATGTAGACCTCAGGATGTCCGAAGATCCAGAAGAAATGCATCCACAACACTGCAGAGCCGCCTGCTTGCGTATCGAAGAAATGCGATCCGACGTAACGATCCAGCATCAGCATGACCTGCGCCGCCGTGAGGGGACTGATCGTAACGAACACCATGAGAGACATCACCAAATACAGCCACACCAGTAACGGCATGCGACTCAGCTTCATGCCGGGGCATCGCATACAGATCGCCGTAGCGACTATGTTCGCCGCGGTCCCGATACTTCCAATTCCGCCAAGCAGAATTGCAAGTGTCCAGTAGTCCGTACTATGGCCAGGCGAAAATGCTTGTGCCGTCAGAGGAGCATAAGCCCACCAACCTACATCGGGCGCAGTTCCCGCGCCATATAGACCGCTGCCGCCGACGTAGCTGAAGTAAAGGAGGAAGCCGCCAAACGCAGCCACCCAGAAGCTGAATGCATTCAGGCGTGGAAACGCCATGTCCCTCGCACCAACCATCAGGGGGACCAGATAATTTCCGAAGCCAAACAGAATCGGCATACCGACAAAGAAGACCATCGTAGTGCCGTGCATCGTGAAGAGGCGGTTGAATACCTGCGGCGATACGAAGGTGTTGTTCGGAATCATCAGCTGAATTCGCATGAGGATGGCCTCGACTCCGCCGATCACGAGAAACAGCAGCGCATAACCGATGTACATCAGGCCGATTTTTTTGTGATCAACCGTCGTCACCCAATCATGCAGTATTTGAAGCGCCGTCTGTCGAGGCGCAACGGTGGTGGTCTCGTCAAGAACTACTGTGACCTGAGTGTTTGTAGCCATGGTGAGCTTCCTTCAGGTTTTACTTCAGCGTCATGAGATATGCAGTTACGGCGTCAAGGTCATGATTGTTGAGGTGCATGGGTGGCATCAGCGCACCCGGCTTGAAGTGCGCGGGGTCGTCGACAAATTTACGAATGTTGATCTCGGTGTTCGGTACAGCGCCAGAGGCGATGGTCTCGCGGCTCGCCAGATGGGTGAGGTCAGGACCAAAGCGTCCAGTGGCGACAGTACCGGTTATCGTGTGACAACTGATACATGCATTGTGTTCAAAAACCGATCTGCCTTCTGTGGCAGCGGAGTTTTGAGCCGCAGGTTGTTGCTGGTGAGAAACCCATGTAGCGAACTCAGCGGGAGTGTCCGCATAAACGCGCAGCAGCATCTTGGCGTGCTGCGTCCCGCAGTACTGCGCACATTGTCCCAGGTAAAGACCTGGAGTAGCGGGATCGATCCACATCGTGTTTACCTTATTGGGTATCACGTCCATCTTCCCCGCCAATTGAGGAATCCAGAAATTGTGATTCGTATCCGCCGAAGACATCGTGAGGTAGGTTGGCATGGAATGTTTAGGGTCGCTTACGGGTATATGCAGTTCGTTCGCCGTAACAATTCCAAGCTTCGGATATCGGTATTCCCACCAAAATTGATGGCCAATGACGACGACATCTAAGGCCGAAGATGGTTTCGTCGCACGCTCTGTTGAATAAATAACCCTTGCCGTGGCAAGAAACAGCATCAAAACGATCAAAACCGGAACAACAGTCCAAGACAGCTCGATTTGGGTGCTGCCATAAATCTGCGCCGGTTCCCGAGCTACATCAGCCTCTGATGGGCGGTCCCGGAAGCGTATCAGGGAATAGAGAAGAAGCCCCCCAACAACCAGAAAGATCCCGAGCGTGAAGCTAAGGACGAGTGTTGATAGACCATAGATCAGATGAGCAGGAGTACCTTGTGGCGAAAAGATGCTTGTTCGCCCATGTACAACGTCGGGAGACATGTAGATCGCTATGGATTTCAACATCGCGATTATGAACATCATTCACCGAGATCTCAGTACATGGAAAACTTGCAACCATAGTACTCTATGTTTTTGGAGGCAATGAAGCCTCTTGAACACACACCGAGAAATTTGCGGCCGGAAGTGAATAGGCGTGCGAATGCGGGCAGGGTCGCCGTATAGGCCAGCAGATAGCGCCTATCGCGACCCAGCTGACAGCAGCCAAAATTACGTGAAAGTCTCGCTCCAAAGCCAGTTCCATCAGTTGGAAGATGCTTGCATCAAGCTGTCCGAAACTCTTGTTAGTATTTTCACATCACGTTTCCAAAGAGGCCCCCTAGGAGACGCACATGACCGCACCGTCCCAAAAGCAAGACGGCATGGGTAGCCTTCATTATCCCGACAACACTGCCCGGTTTCGTGTCTGGGCCCCATTTGCGTCGGGTGTCAACGTCGTCCTCTTCGATTCCGGACCGGGTACCACCACCGTCGCGTTGGCCAATGAGCCAGGTACGCCGAACTGGTCAGCAGATGGCATTCCGGCTGTCGTCAACACGCGTTACCAGTACGTCATCACCACCGCCCCTGGGCAAGACAACGATACCTCCGTGCTCCACTGGCGCACCGACGCCCGTGCGCTCCAGGTCGAAGGCTCCGCCGGCACCGCGCGGGGTTATGTCGTGGACCCCACCCTGTTCACCGCTAATCGCGCTCCGTTCACGACGCCGCCCTTCGAGGATTTTCTCATCTACCAACTCCACGTCGGATCCTTCACGGGCCGCAATGACGGCCTCAACCGGATCGTCCCAACGTCCAACTTTGTCGAACTCAAGAATCGCCTTTCTTATATACGGAATCTAAACTTCAACGCCATCGAGTTGCTTCCTATCTCGAACTTTCAGGCCGACACGGCAGGCGGAGCCGGGGAAGGATATGGACCCTCCGACATGTTTGCGTCGGAAAACCTGTACGCCACCAGCCCTGACCAGGCGGTAGCACAGCTCATCGAACTCATCGATGGGGCTCACAGCATCGGCCTAGCCGTCATTCTGGATGTCATCTACAACCACGCCGCCCAGAACGACAACCGTTACTGGCAGTACGACGGCAACTGCTCCGGCGACAACGGAATCCCGGGGGGCATCTACCACGTCCACGGCCACCACACCCCGTGGGGCGAGGGCTTCGCCACCTGGCAACGCGAGGTTAAGGACTTCCTTCTCGACAACGCCCGCATGTACCTGCGGGACTATCGTGTCGACGGACTTCGCTTCGACGCCGTGCAAGCCATCGACCCCGGCGCCGTTTCCGAGATCATCTGGTCTCTGCGCAACGACTTCCCGAGCAAATACCTTATCGCCGAGTACAACCCGAACGACCCCGGAACTTCTGTTGCCCCGTGGCACGATCCCTATGGAAGTCTGGGATTTTGCGCCACTTGGGACATGGATAGTCCCTGGCGGGCGTTTGACATCCTCAACGGCGTCAACGTCATCGACTACCTCTGCACGCGAATCGGCAACTTTTCCGATCCCAACCCCTGGCACCTCGTCAGCTACCTGACCGGCTCCCATGACCAGATCTACAACGACCCCAATAACACCAACGGCTTTTACCTGACCCAGCGCTTTGGGGGTCGCTTGAATGGCCACGCTCTAGCGAAGAGCCGACTCGCCTGGGCCCTTAACGTGACTCTTGCCGGCACTCCCATGCTCTTTATGGGCACGGAAGGGCACATCGACGGCTTCTGGAATCCATGGGTCGGCCCAGGTATTGACAATCGCCTCGACTGGCTCCGCATCGGGGACAATCTCGGCGCGCCCATGCAGCGCATGGTCGCCGACGTGAACAACCTTCGCTGGAACCACCCGGCGCTGCGCTCGCCTGCAGGCCAGATCACGCATACCGACCGCACGAACAACGTCGTCGCGTTCAAACGCTGGAACAACGCTGGCGACGTCCTCTTGATCGTCGTCCATGCCGGCGACGGGCAATGGGACAACAACCAGTACGCCGTTGGCCTCGACGGGGACTCCGGCTCCTGGCAAGAGATTTTCAATTCCCAGGCGCCGGTTTATGGCGGAGTGAACACGGTCGGCAACGCCAGCTACGTCCTCGATTCCAGCAACGGCCAGTTGTCTATCTGCCTCGCGAGCTGGTCCGTGCATATATTCGCCAAAACGTAATCTCGGCTCCTCCAACGTGCTAACCACGAACATCAACAGAGTTGGGCTAACCGGGAGGGTGGAGGACCAGTTTGCTTAAACGATGTTCTTCCGCCTCTGAGTGCGATTTATCCTAATCACGACGCATGCCTCATTCCGATCCATCACCGCAGATATTGGCTCATCGAGTTTCCACTCAGGGCATAGCCTTTCAACTGCGCAAAGATCCCCGAAGCGTCGAAGTTCCAGGACGCGACAATACTGTGATCGCCATACACGTTGGCCCGTCTGCTAAGATCGCTTGTCGCCGGGGCGGTAGATGGTTCAGAGGGACTGCCGTCCACGGCGATATCGACATTATCCCTGCGAACACGCCAGCACGCTGGGAGATGTTTGATAAGAATGACACGGCTGAACTGCTTGTCAGCCTACCGCCGTTACTTCTCGATAGCATCCTTGTGGATACAAGGAGCTCGGCATTCCCGATAGAGCTGAGAAACCGGCATCAAATTCGCGATTCGGAGCTGGAAACACTCTGTTGGGCGATCCAGCGAGAGATACAGGCCGACTATCCCTCAGGTCGCCTTTATCTAGATGGGATTGGATTAGCTGTTGCGTCTCGGCTGGTGACGCGCCATAGTTCAATGGAGAACGTGCTCGAGGTACCGAACGGAGTTTTGAGCGGGCACCGCCTAAAACAGGTGCTTGCGTTTATAGAAGATCAACTTGCAGAAGATCTCTCACTCGACCAAGTTGCGTCTGTGGCCGGTCTGAGTCCTTCATACACCCGAACGCTGTTTCGACGTGCCACGGGTGTGCCGCTCCATCAGTTCATTATTCAGCGCCGGGTCGAACGTGGACGATCCTTGCTGTTGCACAGCAGCTTGTCCATTGCCGAGATCGCGCAGACGGCTGGTTTCGCACACCAAAGCCACATGGCGCGGCATATGCGTAGAATTCTCGGTGTTACACCTCGCGATCTCCGGCATACGTCCTAGCCGCTCCCCATTTCTCCATCAGAATGTGCGCAGGTTCATCAGATCGTGCGCGAAAGAACGCTTCCAATTTATCCATACTAGGGAATGGAATTTTTTCAACATAAAACTTGCCGGATCGATCTCAGCGAGAGAGACCTGTACAACTCACGCACACAGGGACTATTGGAATCTGAGACGAAAGAAGACGATCTTCAAAACGAGATTCGCCAGGTTGGCGTAGTTTCACGTGAGGTGTTCTTAGCTGAGGACGGCAGGTCCTTCTTGACCGGTATGTTGAGTGGACGCCATCCAAGTCCACCTTATTCCGACGCGATGGATATTCACCTTATTGAGATTGAGGACGGTCGCGTCGTCTTTGGTGGCACCCCGTCGGCACGTTACCTCAATCCAATCGGCACGATCCATGGCGGTTGGATGGCGACGATTTTAGATGGGGCAATGGCGTATTGCGTTCATTCGACACTGAAGGCAGGTGAAGAATACACAACCCTCGAAATGAAGATTAACTATATCCGTCCTGTATTCCCATCCATCGGAGTCGTACATTGCGAGAGCAAGCTCATCCATCGTGGCACCAGGACGGCTACAAGTGAGGGCCGGCTCTTCGACCAGCGCGGAAAGTTGCTCGCTCACGGCAGCGAAACCTGCATGATTTTCCCCTCAGAGGCGAAGTGAGAGTGCCTATCACGCTTGGATCTTGTCCGCACCGGATAAATGCCCGAAAGGATATTGGATTGCATCGTGGCGGACGAACAGACGAATCCATAACCATGATCCTAAATAACGTGCGAAGAGAGCCCATGAACCCGATTCCGCAGCAATTCTTGATTTCTGGCACCGTGCTATTTCTCCTCAGTCTATTGAGCGGATTCGCTATGCCATTCTTGGCTAATCCGCGTATGGGTGTCTCAGCGCACGTTGCCGGATTAGAGAGCGGAATGGCGCTATGGGCGCTGGGACTAATGTGGCAGCATGTTGCGCTGCCTGCTGGAGCGGAGAGGGCTGCGCAGATCGTCGCCGTGGCAGGACTCTATGCGATTTTTATTAGCCTGTTTCTTGCCGCACTATGGGGCACCAGCCGCGCGACGCCCATCGCCGGCGCAGGTCACCAAGCGAGCTCGATGCGTGAAACCACGGTCACTGTACTACTTACGGGCGGCTCAGTTGCCTCCGTGGTTGCTGTGTCCTTGGTGTTGTGGGGACTATGTGCCTGGAAGGTACTGTGATTCTGGGAGACGGGATCCGACACCATCGCTCAACTCGTCCGGCTCAGTAAGCGATTTCGGATCGGCAACATTCACGTTTCCCTCCTGGGAGATCCTAATTTATTCCTTCGCGAAAATATTAGTTCGTTGGTACGGCGCCAAGTAGCTTTAGAGATTGAATAGCTTCGATACTGCATCTCACTATCAGATGGGCCGTGTCGCTAAGCGCTCGTCCGTTGATCGACAATTACCGGAACTTTGCGTAGTCACTGCGAGCCTGCTTCCTCACTTCAATCCCCGAGTCTGCACCTTGCCAAGGCGCAAAGAAAACGTGATAAGTACCTTTTACCCCCACCTTATCTCCTGATAAGGTATACGCTCAACCCAGCTTTTTTTTAGGGCGTTCGAGCACTACCACATTCTGATTCTCAGACGTATATGGCTATAAAGCAATGCGACTCGGTTTGGAACGGCTGACGCCTGCCTCGACTGAACAAACCTGTTGACTGCCTAGGGAAGATCTTCTAGCGAATATAGAATGGGCTTCCTCGATAGATATGGAAAACCAACGGTCCATCCGAGTACAGTGCGTCGAAAACAGATGGAGACGCAGTTCGCTACAGCCTGAACCTTCCAGGTCGCTGATGATCTTGGTTTTCTTGAGCTTGCACATGTCTTCTGCCGCCCAGAAAGTTCCGAGTACTTCGGATAGACCGTGGTCCCCGCCTCCAGGCACATCTCTGAACTCCCTGGAAAAGGGAGCCAACGGAAAGGTACTTGATTCAGCAAAGGTTTACACGCTTCCGGAGCTTATTAATGTGGCAGAGGCCAACAATCCTGAAACGAAGGCTGCATGGCAGGCTGCAAAGGTGCGAGCTGCTGAGGTAGGCATCGCTGAAGCAGAGCTATATCCTACGCTCGCTGCAGCGGCCATCGCCCAATCGGCTCGCTACAATGTCTTCTTTGCCCCGACCTACATTCGGCAAACCACGGAGACCTTCTCTCCCACACTTTCCCTCGATTATGTTCTTTTTGATTTTGGAAGACGATCGCAGAGAATCTCAATCAGTAAGAAAAACCTGCTAGCGGCAAACTTTCTTTTCAACGATACCCATCGCAGAGTCATCTTCCAGGTTATGCAGGCCTACTATCGTTTTTTGAACAGCAAGGGCCAGGAAGAAGCCGCCGATGCGACTCTGAAGAACGCCCAGACTGTACAGGAGGCCGCCGAGGCGCGTCTGCAAGCGGGTTTGGCGACATTGCCCGATGTACTGGAGGCTCGGAGCGCCACCGCGCAGGCTGACTACGATCTCCAGGCGGCGGTCGGCGCTACCGAGATTGCGCATGGCGATCTTGCCACCTCGATGGGTATTTCGCCTACGGTATCGTTCGAAGTCGAGAGCATTCAGAACCTGACAATTCCACAAGACTTGACTGAGACGGTTGAGACTTCGATCGACAAGGCATTGGTACAACGGCCTGATTTGATGCAAAGGGTCCAGAATCTGCGAGCGGCTGAATCTGAAGTCAAACTGGCAAAGAGAGATTACTTTCCTAGCCTGAAGATCGGTGGCGTTGCGGGCCTGGCAAAGACATATGGCGAACAGAACCAGCTGCCGGGCGTTTACTCGAAGAATCAGGAGCTATGGAATGCAAGGCTGAGCCTAACCTGGAATCTCTTCGACGGCTTCGCGCGCGAAAGTCGTCTGGCTCGTGCAAAGGCCGATGAGAGTCAGGCTGCGGCGGAATTGAAGATACTTCAGGATCGGGTGGAAAACCAGGTCTGGGCCGCCTACTCAACCGCGCGCACAGCGCTAAGGCAACAGAAGGCTGCAGCTGCGTTACTGGCTGCCTCGACGGAATCCTATAATGCAGCGATTCAGTCCTATTCTTACGGTGTACGAAATCAGATCGATGTTGTTTCGGCCCAGCGCACCCTTGCAGTGGCACGAACCGCCGACGTCAACGCTCGCACGCAGCTGTTGATCGGTGTTGCCGACCTCGCTTTTGAAACAGGAAATCTACTTTACGCCAAAGGTCCGTAGCATGTTGAAACGATACTATGCTGTTGACAATCTTCCCGTGAAAAGGCTCTTGAGCCTCTACGCCCTTGCGCCACTCATGGCCATTATCGGATGTTCCCGCGCGCCCTCGTTCAATCTGCTCGGGTCTTATTTCCCGTCATGGATGCTATGCGGTGTCATTGGGATATTTCTTACCGTCGCTGCCCGACTGTTTTTTTTGAAGATTGGTTTTGAACAGCATCTCTCTCCTCTGATTCTTGTTTATCCCTGTCTTACTGCATTTTTCATGTTTAGCCTCTGGCTTTTATTTTTCAGTTGACGGTAAAGGAGTAGCGAATGACCACAAGCGAATCCACAGACCCCCGTAAGCGTCTGGGAAAAATTGTCAGGGCCGTGATTATCGCAAGTGCTCTGACTACAGGTCTGCTAGTCATCAATCAAACCAATAGGTTTCCTCGCACCGACGACGCAGAAGTCTTTGCTAACTTCATTGGTATTGCTCCGCAGGTTGATGGTCCTATTGTGCAACTGCCAGTCAAGGACAACAGCTTCGTAAAAGTGGGGGGGCTTCTCTTTGAGATTGATCCGCGTCCCTACCAGTACGCTTTAGAAAAGACGAAGTCCGACCTGAATACGCTTGAGGGGCAGATCATCGACCAACGCAGGACGATCGCCTCACAGGTGAGCGCCGTCGACGCGGCGCATGCCAGCGTTGAAAGCGCTCGAGCCAACGTTGACCGCGCAGCCGCTGCTATTAATGAAGCTAAGGCTAACGTCGCCAACGCAAGGGCGGCATTGGATCGAGCCAACGCTGAGCTTCTCTATCAAAGCAATAATTTTCATCGCATCGAGCCACTTCTGGCCAAGCAATTTGTGACCGTCGATCAAATTGATCAGGCAAGAACAGCAGTAACGGCGCGGGAACAGGCGGTACAGCAGCAACGATCTCAGCTTGCACTTGCCGAAGCGCAGGTGCAGTCCGCTCAGGCGCAATACGAACAAACCCTGGCTGCGATGCAGCAGAGCCATGCGCAGCTGGGGCAGTCGCGACATAGCGTATTAACTAATGATCCTCTTACAGCTCAGAGGGAAGGGCGAGCGTCCTCTATTCGAACCGCTGAATACAACCTCAATAACTGTAAGATCTATGCCCCCTTCGATGCTAGAGTGACTAATCTCACGATCTCGCAAGGAGCGTATGCGCACACGGGGCAGCAGGTCTTCACGCTCATCGACACTCGTACCTGGTGGGCTATCGCAAACTTCCGAGAGACCCAGCTTCGACACATTCACCCCGGAATGCATGCCGATGTTTATGTACTCTCTCGACCTTCGGTCCGATATGACGGCATCGTAGATAGTGTTGGGTTTGGTGTCCAACCGGATACGACGCTCGTGGGATCTTTTGCCTCGGGTTTACCCAACATTCAACGTTCTCTAAATTGGGTACATTTAGCGACTCGTTTCCCCGTGCGCGTGCGGATCCACGCCAGTGAATCGGAGCCGTTTCGCCTCAGCGAATCTGCTGTGGTGGTCATTCGCGGTGACAAAAAGGAGAACTGAATGGCAACGTCCGCAAACGTTCTGCCAGGTACTCCGAAGGCTGCTAGCACGGGGCAGTCATTCTGGCAGTTGATTCGTAAGGAACTCACTCCTTACCCAGGCCGAGTTTGGGTGGTTGGTCGCGTCACGATTGCGTCGACCATCGTCATGATTCTGGTCATGACCTTCCGGCTTCCAGGAGGTTTTCTTGGCGCGATCTTTACTCTTTTTCTGACGCGTGAAAATCCGATGGCGACATTCCGGGCCGGATTTAGAGCCGTAGCCGCATTTCTTATAGCGACTGCCTACAGCATCGTTACGGTCGCCTTGCTCATCGACGAGCCTCTGACACATTTCCTTTGGATCACAGTTAGCTTATTTATCGCCTTTTATCTGATTCGTATCCTGGAGGACTATGGCACTGCTGTCGCGTTTGGCTTTATGATTGCCGGCGTTATTCCTCTTTGGGATGAGACTGCGCTCAATGTAAATGATCGCTTGGAAAATACCCTATGGATTACGTTCAGTGTTGCCGTCGGGGTGGCTGTAACGATTGTTGTCGAGTATGTCTTTCGCAGTGTCCATCCCACCTCCGATCTGACGGAAGGCATTGATGCGCGACTTGAAACCGTAGAAAATATCCTGTACGCAACGGCTGTTGGCCAAACTGTCGATCCCAAAATCGACGCCCGGCTTCAGCTTTATACCTCAGTCGGGGTATCGCGTCTCCGGCGGCTTATCCTTCGCTCAGAGTACAGTGCGCAGTTCAAGGCGCAGACGTCGGCCGCGGTCTCTCTTGTCGGCCGACTGATCGACATTGCCGAAAGCTTCAAACAGGCATTGACTGTACGGAGAGAGAAGATAGCACCGGCGGATGCAGAGCGTTGCAATCAACTTGCAGACCAGATTGTCAGACTTCGACAGGCTCTTTCGCAGCGAAGGCTACCGGAAGACAGCAGGATACCGTCCCATACCGAGGTGTCCTCCCTCAACTTTCTTTCGGAGATGGAGAGGACGGTTGCCTTTATTCCCAAAGCATATATGGGAACAGGCGCTGTGGACAGCTATGTCCCTACGCCTCTCGATCAGATTTCCAGAGAACGAATCTTCGTAACCGATGCTCTGACGAACCCTGTGCACCTGCAGTTCGCTCTACGTGGGACCCTGGCGGCCATGGCGTGCTATATCGCTTATAACGCAATGGATTGGAGAGGTTTGAGTACTTCGCTTGCCACCTGTTTTATCACCGCTCTTTCGACCATAGGATCTTCGAGGCAAAAGCAGATTCTTCGGCTTGGAGGCGCAATTCTAGGTGGCGTGATCTTCGGTATGGGAGCGCAGATATTCATTCTTCCTTACCTTGACTCCATTGCCGGCTTTACAGTTTTGTTCGCCTTTGTGACGGCAATCTCCGCGTGGATTTCGACTTCTTCAGCCCGCTTATCTTACCTTGGAGTTCAACTAGCGCTTGCTTATTATCTGATCAACCTGCAGGAGTTCACGATTCAAACCTCGCTCGCCATCGCCCGAGATCGTGTCTTCGGAGTCCTGCTCGGTCTGTTCTCCATGTGGCTGCTATTCGACCGTCTGTGGGTCAGAAATGCACTCGATGAGATGAGGGACGCATTCACGAAGAATCTTGAGCTGTCGGCTGAATTTTCGGAGCAGATTATTCGACGAGACCTCACGAAGGCGATCCTTCGAGTTCGGCAGCTTCGCGATCAGATCAACGCGGGTTTCACCGCTGTCACCGCGCAGGCGGATGCGATTGTCTTTGAATTTGGTCCGGACCGCGAGAGAAAGCTACGGATCCGAGATCACTTCCGTCGCTGGCAACCCTCCATCCGCACACTCCTGCAACTTCAAATCACCTTCTCTCAATATCGAGTGAAGCGTTCTTTTCGTCAGATTCCTACGGACGTTGCCCAGGCAGCGATTCTCTTCGAAGAGAATATTGCGGCGATCCTGCGAGCGATATCGAGTTACGTATCGGATAAGGCTCCGAAGCCTGTCCCGGATCTTCAGACTTCTGCGGCGAATTTTGAGCGCGCTATCCGCAAGTACCACCAGGACCTCGCGATTCCACTTTCTTCCGAGGCCTCCGACATTATCGTCCTTATAGAGAACATTGTTTCAGTCGTTGTGCCGTTTTATGACGATGTCCAATCTGTTTCGACATTGCATGGAGAGCGATTTGTTCTACCTTCAGGTGCCGCTCGTCTTCTCGATCAAGAGTAAGAGGCGCGTTAAGTCGCAATGACAAGCGCCACGGCAAAACTCTTGGCTGGAGGACAACACCATCAGGAATGACAGATCGAAGGAGCTGTTTGACGCGATGAGATTTGGGCAATCGCTCGACGATCTCGCAGACATCTTCTCTAGACGAGAATAGCTTCTTCGCTCGGAATGGGTGATCGTGGGATCCGTTGGCGAAGTGGGCAGGCCCGCAGACAGGATTACACGACGAGCTTCATCAATAGCTTAACGAGCTCCTTAAGGGACATGACGGTAAGCAACAGGGTGGACATTGGCAACAGTGCGAGAATGACGAGTTGGAGCAGGGCCTTGGGATCGATGGGTAAGGGTTTCATGCGCTCGATGATCTCGTAGCTGCCGCCGAGGTCGGCTAGGGACTGGATGTCGCCGGTGCCGAGGAGAGGCTCCTGCTCGGGGTTGCCGCCTTCGATCCACTTGCGATGGAAGGAGCCGGTGTAGGCGGTGGCGAGAGCGCCATATTCGTGAAGACCGCGGCGCTTGATGGCGAGAAGCTTCGGGGTGAAGACGAGCAGCGGTAGGGCGGCGAGCAGAAGGCAGAAGACAGCATAGATGGCAATGGCAGGCCCGAAGTGTTGGAGCGGGACACCACCGTAGAGGATCTGGTTGGCGACGACGCCGGTAACAACGCAGGAGTACGAGAAGAAGAGCATTCCGAAGAAACGTTGGGCCTCGCCGACGAAGCCGAGCCCCCCGGAGGAGTCAGGGTGCGTGGGGAAGAGGCGTAGATCGAAGTTGCTGACGATGCCGAGGAAGCGAAACCAGAGAAAGATACGCCAGCACCAGCGCAGGATGAGGAACTGCAGCAATGGAACGCAAATAAGGAATTGCCACCAGCCGGCGCCGGTGAGTTGGAAGCTACCGTCTGGCATCGCCCTGGAGTACCAGGTGGAGGCATGCACGGAGAGGGTACGGTAAGTGAGGAAGGTGCCGAAATAGGCAAGGATGGCGATGACGGTCTCGGCGAGAGTCGAGTCCCGGAGGCGAAGGCCATTTTCAATCGCGGCCTGGAATCGTTGGTAGTCCTTGGTCTGGACGACGCCGGTGAGTAGGAACTCACTTGCGGCCTCGGCGATGCGCGGGGCGAGGATGAGCTCGGTGAGGAGCAGAAGGGGAATGCCGAGAAGGAAGCGGCTGTAAGCGCTAAAGTCGTGTAAAAACGGGATGCGGACGGTGCCGAGAGCGGTGCCGCTCAAAAGGGTGAAGATAAGCAGAGGCAGCCAGGTGATGCAGGCGGCAAAGACGGCGCGACGCTTTGTGAGCGGTGCGTTTTCGTGGATGAGACCGAGGCGACACTCGATTCGATATAAGAGGCCACCTTCCACGAGGAGGAAAGGACGGGTCGGGTACGGCGTTCAGGTCTGGAACGGTGTTGTTGGGTGCTGTCACGGCTCCTCCTTGTCTTACTCCGGCTTAATGCCAATCATGTCCTGTACCGCGCGCTTGTTCTCGGCGGCCTGTCCCGGAATGGCGCAATCGGGGGATCGTCTGGTCGCCGTAAGACTCCGCTAAGGTGAAGGGCGTCGTCGATGACGCCGGAGTTGCAAAACAATATCCCGCGACGAAAGCGATGTTGGTTTGGCGGCCATGGGCTCGCGCTAAGATGGCGCCGCAGGCAGACGAATTGTGGAAGGCGTAGGCGAGCCGTTGCTGGAAGGAGCGTGCATACGCCTGGCATCATGAGACTCCCTGGTTCCTCCGAAACTACTGAAGCAAACGGGTAAAGCCTTCGTGCTATAGTTACACACCAAGCAGGCGGCAAAGTCTTTCTGCTGAAAACTGAGCCATTGCTGCAATCCCAGCGTCTTGTCCTAAAGGACGAGTATAAAGAGGATCTCCCCGGGCCCTTTTTGTTTTGCCTGGCGATGCACGAAACGTCAGAAAGTCCACAAGCTGTTTTCGGGGTGGGGTTATGCCGTTTGGCGGTTTCAGGCGTCTGCAGACGCTTCCCATAGCATTGGTTGCGTTGATCTCTTTTGGTGCCCGCATCCAGGCGCAGCAGACCGGGCACTACATTCAAGGGATTACCGGGCTGGACAATGGAACCGGCGCTCCTCCGGGTGTGTATGTCGCGTACCTGCCTTATGTGAACGCGATCCACTCCTTCAAGGGGCCGAGCGGCCAGACGCTGGCGAGCGTGGACCTGAACGTTGTGGCGCACAATGTGGTGTATCAGGTAACGACGCACAAGAAGATCCTCGGCGCCGATTTTGGCATCGCGGTGATCATTCCGATCGTCAATACGCGCGTCGTGTTCAATCGTTTTAACACGAATCAGCAAGAGGCGGGCGTTTCGGACATTTACTTCGCGCCGGTGGTCCTTGGGTGGACCCAGGGTAAGGCGAATTATGTATTGAACTATGGGTTTTATGCGCCGACGGGCAATTTTGACCCGAGTAAGGCGCTGAACCCGGGTCTCGGCTTCTGGGAACACCAGATCCAAGCCGGCATGAGCTACTCGTTCGACAAGAAGAAGCTGTGGAACGCGTCGGCGCTTTCGACGTGGGAGATTAATCAGAGTAAGGAGGGGCTCGATTTGAAGCCCGGGCCGATGCTGAATGTGGAGTACAGCGCGGGACGCCGGTTGGACCAGTACAAGATCAACCTCGGTGCGGCGGGGTATATATACCAGAAGCTCTCGGCCGATTCGGGAAGCGACAGCACGCTGATTGGGACCCATTCGCTCGACCGCTCGTTCGGTATCGGACCGGAGTTCAAGTACACCAACCCGATGAAGCACTTCGGCTTTAGCTTCCGCTATGAGAGGCAGTTCGCGGTGCAGTCGAAGACGCAGGGCGATGTGTACGCCTTCGGACTGACGTGGCTGAACATCGCTCTTCCACCGCATCCCTGAGACAGCGAGATCATGCGGAGCAAGATAGGGAGAGTATCAATTGCCCGCGATGAGCGGGGCGCGTAGTGGGACTGAAAAATCGGAGGGCTGGTGATGATGCTCGGGGTGTTGCGCAGGTTGGTTGCAGGGCTTTCCCTTGTGTCGCTGGTGGGATCATCGACAGCGATGCCGGCGCAGACGACGCCTTCTGCGCCGGCATCTGTTGCGGGGCAACCGGGCGATCCGGGGTGGCCGCGGCAGATCGTAAAGAACGGCGCGACACTGGTGTACTACCAACCCCAGGTCGATAGCTGGGACAGCTACCGGCTGATCAAGGCGCGGATGGCGTTCTCGCTTACGCCTTCGGCAGGCGCGAAGCCGGTGCTAGGTGTGGTGTCGATGGAGTCAGGAACGACCGTGGACAAGGATACCCGCACGGTCTACCTGCATGACCTGAAGTTCACCAGCGTGCGCTTCTCGGGCGTAGAAACCTCGCAGCAGGCGCAGTTGGAGCAGACGTTTCGGGCGATGGCGCCCAGCGATCCGGAGCCGATCTCGTTGGACCGGCTGATGGCGGATGTGACGGCGGGGCAGACGCCGTACAAGACGGTAGCGAATCTCAAGAACGATCCGCCGCAGATCTTCTATAGCGATGTGCCGGCAATCCTGTTGATGGTCGAGGGCAAGCCGGTGATGAGCCCGATCGAAAAGACTGATCTGCAGTTCGTGGTGAACACGAACTGGGATCTCTTCTTCGACAAGCCGAAGGGCGACTACTATCTTCTGAACAACACGATGTGGCTGACGTCGAAGAACCTGGGCGGACCGTGGGTGATGACGAAGTCGCTGCCGAAGGACATGACGAAGCTGCCGGCGGGCGAGAACTTCGACGATGTAAAGCATGCGGTGCCTCCGCCACCGGTCGCAGGCTCGGCACCGAAGGTCTTCTACAGCCAACAGCCGGCGGAACTGCTGCTGGTGCGTGGGACGCCTGTCTACTCGCGGATCGCAGGGACGCAGCTTTTGTATGTGACGAACACGGACAACGATCTTTTCTTGAATAACGCGGAGAATCAATACTACGCGCTGCTGTCAGGGCGGTGGTTCCGGGCGCCCTCGTTCACCGGGCCGTGGACGTATGCGAGTGACAAGCTACCGCAGGATTTCACCAAGATTCCCGAAAACTCGGAGAAGGGTCGCGTGCTGGCGTCGGTGCCGGGAACGATCGAGGCTGCGGACGCGGTGATGCTGGCGCAGATTCCGACGACCGTGACGGTGAATCGTGCCGAGGCCGAAGCCAAGGCGAAGGTGACGTACGACGGCGATCCGCAGTTCAAGCCGATCGAGAAGACGAACCTGCAGTACGCGACGAATACTCAGGACAAGGTGATCAAGGACGGCGACCTCTACTACCTTTGCTTCCAAGGCGTGTGGTTCATGTCGAAGTCGGCGAACGGGCCGTGGAAGACGGCGGGCTCAGTCCCACCAGAGATTTACACCATTCCGCCGAGTTCGCCAGTGTACAACGTGACGTACGTAACTCAGACGAACCCGACGGCTACGACGGTTGAGTCGAGCACGACGGCGGGCTACTTTGGCATGTTCATCTTGGGTGCGGCGGTGGGAGCGGCGATCGTGTATGGATCGGGATGGTACTACCCGCCGTATGTGTACTGGGGCGGGCCGTATCCGATCTATCGTCCTTGGCCAATGACGTATGGGGCCGGCTATGCGTACAACCCATGGACGGGGGGATGGGCCGGTGGCCGCGCGGTCTATGGACCATATGCCGCGGCAGGGTCGTCGGCTTGGTTCAACCCGGCGACGGGACGTTATGGACGCTCGGCAAGTGTGCAGGGGTTGTATGGCGGACGCACCGTCGCCTCCGCATATAACCCGTGGACGGGGGGTTATGGCGCGACTTCGCAAGGACACAACGCATACTCGCAGTGGGGCAGCTCGGTTGTGGGGCGCAACGGCAACTGGGCGCAGACGGGGCACGTGTCGACGGCAAATGGCACGGCCTTCGGCTACAGGACGTCGAACGGGCAGAGGGGCGGCGGGATTAGTGGCCAGAATGGCACAGTGGTGCGCGGCGCGAACAACACGTATGCGGGCAATGACGGTAACGTCTACCGCAAGGACGGGAACGGCAGTTGGAGCAAGTACGACAACGGAGATTGGAATTCTGTCGATACAGCTGCGGCAAAACACCAAGCGCAGCAGAGCTTCAACGCCAATCACCCGAACGCGCAGCAGAACCAGCAGACGTTTCAGCAGAACCATCCCAACGCCCAGCAGAACGCAGCGAACGCGCGACAGAGCGCTAGCGGCAACCTCGGCGGAGCGACGCGGAGCCCTTCGCTCAACAGCGGTACGATGCAGGGGCTTGATCGCTCGAGTTGGGCGCGGCAGCGGGGTCAGATGCAGACCGGCCGATTCCAGAACATGCATCGCGGTGGCGGGGGAAGGTTCCACCGTTAGGTTGCGAAGAGTTGCAATATGGCAAAAAGAAAAGCGGTGCGAGAAAAGACTTCCGAAGCCAAGTTCGACCTGGACGGGCTTCACATTGCTGAGCTCATAATATTCCCACCGTGGTCTAAACGATTTAGGGCGTCACCCCGCCCGACCGTTTGCGTAGGGCACCCACCAGCATTCGCCCGCCATCGTAAGCGCCATAGATGATGTTGGCGCGGAAAATGTCGTTCTTGAAGGTGAGAATCTGGCGGCGGAAAAAGCGGAAGGTATGGTTGCCAGCTTTGAAGTCGATCTGTGACCTGGAATCAGCCTGCGTAACCGTCGCACGGCATTCCTGCAGGCGCACGACAGCGACTGAGCCATCAGTACGCATCACATCGCCCGTTGCATTGTGTGTCGAGAGAGGCATATCCGAGCGCGAGATGTAGCTGACGGACCTCACACAACCCGCGAAATTGAGATCGCGAATAACAGTTGCACGCTCGTCGTCAATGTCTGGCGCAATGTGGTGCACGAAGCCCTTGTATTTCACCGCGAGCACGGCGCTGGTGTCGTGGGTTGAGGAGCTGACCCACACAGATTGGGTTGAGCCATTGGGCGTCCATCGCCAGATGCGCAGATGGTCGCGGCGATCATAGCTGTTCAGGCTTTTCTGCCAGCTCATATCCTGCGGTTTGCCATCCAGTAGAAATGTCATCATGGGCTGCCGGTGGTAACCGCTGTTATTCAGCAGAGCATACATGCTCTTCATTGCACTCCATTTCGATGCGGGATCTGCACTGTTCCAACCGGCGTGTCGAAATGCAGAGTTCACATCTTCCTTTGATCCTAGGAAGACGACGTTGAGCAGATCCGCTTCGATGTCTTTGGTTGTTGTCACTCGGAGAGGCATCTGGTCAACCAGCTGATCGAGCTGCTCAGGCTGAATCGCAGAATCCAGAGAGACTTCGCGCATCGGGAACATTGGCATCGGCAGTGAGGCAATCTCCGCCACCGGTTCAGCAGAGTCAGTCTCGGTGTTCGCAGAAGGCAGAAGCTCGGACTTCATACGTAGGCGAATATCTGTTCCGGCCGGATAGTAGATCTCTGGCTCAGGAAAGATCGGAAAGACGGCTTTGTAGATGACAAGCACCGGATCGGAGTACGGATTCCAGGTAGGCAGGTGGATCAGACGGCTGTTGATGCGCCCCTGAAAAGTGTTGGAGCTGCGGATACCTTGAATCACACCGTTGCGCACAGTCTCACGCGCATTAGCCACCTCTTCCACGCGCGCGACTAAAGGAATGATCTCGCCCGACTTGCCGGATGCGCTGCGAAACTCCAGATCGAGCGCTGCCGTCTCATGCCTTATTCCCCATCCGACCTTGCGTCTGCTTCGTACGACGCCGTCGACTGCCGCTCCCATCGGCAGCACAACTTCTTCGTCACAGACAAGGTCCTGCGTGAGAACGGCGTGAACGGGATCTCCTGGCTTTGCAGTGTACGTAGAAATGGGATTGGAGAGACGAATCCAAAGGGGTAGTTCTGCAGGAGACTGATCGCACGCGAAGGTTATCCGGGCAGCACAGAAGAAGAACAGCGATACGAGCCTGCGATCCACATGAAACTGAGCTCTCATCGTGCGGGTGACCCCACATATCAACCATAGCAAACCACAACCCGGGGGATGCCAACACATATTGTCATTGCTGACTATTTTCGACAGATTCAGCTGTCGTGGAACCGATCTGGCCGAAATGACGATGCGACGGCCGGCGAAAATCTGCTAAAAAGATCCATTTGCAAAGAAATTAGAGATTCGAGCAGGTCGCTTGACGCAAACTTTCGCAAGGCCGTTTTCGGTTGTACAACAAGGAAACGAGATATTGCCAGAGTCCGATGCGGCCGTGTTATGGTCCCAATCCATAAAAAGAGACGCGGACTTAGCCAAATTTACCGCAACTATCTCTCCCTCCAAATTGGATTTGTAAACGCGCCGTCACCCGCAACATCCCAGACCGCAACTCGTGCCCACTTCCATCCCGGAGCCTTTACATCCCATGCGAAATCCCTCTTCTCGAACTCATGCGTCTTGTCCAGCTCGAATCGCTCGTGATGCGTGCTCGTACCGTCACCCCACACCACCTCTCCAACACGCAGCGGGAACGTGGATGAGGTCGCGATCGCCACGTGAACAGTATCTCCCTTCACCGTGATCGCTGATCTCTCCAGCAGCACCTCGCCGGTTGAGATGAAATCCTCTCCACGCGCCGCCGCCTCCACCACGGAGATGTAGTGATCGAAGTCAGGCAGCTGCTTCATCCGTACATAGTTCACGTTCATATGCGCGTACAGCTCATCATCGGCGCTCAACTGGAAGACATCCACCTCGCCCATCATGAACTTGTGCAGGCCCAGATTGTTCAGGTCGTCCACCGTCTTGAAGCCTCTCTCTCCCAATCCAGGCAGCGACAGATCCGATGGCATCGCCTTCCAACCCGTGCCAAAGTAGAGCGGATCGCGAAAATAGAACGTGTCCTTGATTTTGTCCGGGTATCCAGTCGATCCCTTCGTTCGTGGGTGCGTCTGGTAGACATACCCGTGCTCCTCCTTGACCAGCTTCCACATATCTGCCGCGTCGTGGGCTCGGTACACGGTGCCATACTTCGCATCCGGCGTGGCAAACGCGTCCCCCGGTTTGCGATCCATCATCCAGTAAACAGGGTGGGGAAAGGTCAGTGACCAATGTCCGCCCAGGATCACGTCGGCCTCTTCCGCCGGAATCAGCAGAAACTTGCTATCGCTCACATTCCGGCACGATTTGTAATATTGGTCCAGTTCGCGCAGCCGCAGCTCCGTTAAGTCTTGCGGATGACCGTCGATATGAAAATCCATCAGCATCGCCGCATCTACGCCAATCTTCTCAAGCGCCGTCTTGAACGGCGGCACCCATTTCGGCCCGTTCGCTACCGCCTGCTCCGTATAAGCGAAGTGCCAGTGCGGCGCAAAGGTGACGTAGCCGTCCATATGCGGATATACGTCCTTGTGCGTATAGGCCAACACATGGTCCAGCGTCTCCTGCGCTGCACCGGCTCCCAGCAGGAAGAAGATACCCATCTCCTGCTTCGTCCCCGAAGGTGCATTCATCCAGGGATAGATCAGCGTGTTGTCGTCCGGCCACTGCTGAATTCCTAGTCCCACCTTGCCTCGCCACGCGCTGTACCAGGCATACCCCATGTTCGTCGTGTAGTCGCGTGCGAACAGATATCGATGAGGAGCCGGAAACGCGACGATACTCCCGACACCCATCTTCGCGGCTACGGCGCGATAATGAACCCGAAGCGCATGACGCTCAGACCCGTATGGCGATGTAATCGACTGCAGCTTCCCATCGGCGTCATAGTAGACAATGTTCGAGCCCATGTTCAGCCCAGGCCTGCGATCCGCCTCTGACATCATCATCAGGCCGGCATCGTACGTATACGCCACATCCGGCTCGTTCGTCGTTAACACCGCCACTTGCTGTATTAATGAGCTCTGCGGATAGAAGTCGTACCGCATCGTCCCCGAGAAGATCCCCATCTGCACGCCATCAAAGGAGACCTCTACACGATCGCCAATCGTTGTCGCCTTTACCGACGTCGGGTGAAAGCTCTGCACAAAGGTCCGCGTACCCTCAGGACGCATAGGAGGGAAATCAAAGAACGCATCCCATCCACCCGTCCGAACTCCCGCGCTCACACGGTAGTACGGCTGGGCGCGATCTACAATCAGAGCCCCATCTGACGAGATCGAAGTAATCAGTGGCAGCTTACTCTCAAGCGCAAACACCGCCCTCCATTGATGATTGCTTCCGTCGCGCCACGCAATCGAAAGCTCGCTCCCCGCCGCGGTGACCGCAATCGGCCCAGGCTTCACGCCTGAGAGGTCCGCTGCGATCGGTGCCCCATAACACGCCTTCGCAGCACACAGAGACGCTGTAAGCCATAGAAGCACAATCAAGTTACGACGATGAGCTAGCAAAAGAAACAAGGCCTTCTCCTCAACCACCATTCATCTTCGGTGTCGCACGCGCTTTAGGGGGTCGACCTTTCTCGGCACTCACCTCGCCCATCAATTTGCCTGATGCTAAGGTGCACGCTGCACCAACAACAAAATCACGACGGCTAAAGATCATGGAAATGACGCCTTACCTTATTTTGCTTTCAATCGAACCAGTGGATCGAAGATCGCATCCGATGCTACGCGACGATTCGCTATCGCTCAATACTTCTAGCTAACTATTTTCTGCTGGTTCGTTTGAGCCATTCCCCAAGCGTGTTGGATTATAGACAGAAGCCGAAATTCCGCAGAAATACCGGACGTGTGGAAACGGGACAAAGCCTCTATAGCCTGGCTAACCGCTAGCACCCCAAATGCGCCGCGATGATCGGCAATCCAGCTTTGTTCGGTACGATCAATCAATGACGGAAAAGGTCGTCGTCGACATTATTGACTTCGCCGACGGGCTCTCCCTCTACGCGTCAGATGGAAATATCATTGACGGTCTCGGCTCGAGTGCAGGCATCCTACACCGATCACGTTATTGCCCGGAAACTACGGCACGAACTAATCTCATCCAACATGGATCTCTTTACAAAAAGGCCAGAAGCAGGCCTAAAGTACTGCCCGCTTCTCTGGCCTTTTGCAAACTAGTTTGCTCTAAAAGGTAAAGCGTCCGACGATCTGCATAAGTCTTGGATCTCCTCCCAGGCTGCGGATGGTATTGAAGCCAGAAGATCCCAGTGTTGCCGATGGATTTCCAAAGTTGGGATGATTCAGAAAATTCTCTGCCTCAGCCCGCAGCGTTGCATGGTACCGCTCCATAACGGAAAAGGTCTTTTGCATCGCAAGGTCAACCTGCGAAAATCCCGGTCCGCGCAGGATGTTAATTCCGGAGTTACCATACGTGTAATCCGCAGGAGTGGTAAACGCATTGGCATTGAACCAGTTGTTGATAGAACGCCTTCCGACGGACGTGTTCGGATCGCCGCCAGCATAGCTGACGTTGGCGCGGCTAGCGTTCAGGTCATCGTTCATGATCTGGGACGATGCTACGGAGAAAGGTAGCCCGCCGCGGAGTTGAACGATGCCCGACGCCTGCCAACCATTGGCAAAGAATCTGGCAGCGAGGGGAAGGTCTCCGAATGAGGGTAGGTCATAAATGACTGCCGTTACCCACTGTTTCCCGTAGTCAGAAGCAAGACGGCCGTAGCTGTAGTCGTAGTTATAGGGATTGGTGATTCCGTTTTGACCGTAGCTGTGCTCTATGGTCAGACTGCTCTGAACGGAGAGCCCATGGAAGCCTCGTTGACGAACGGTTGCTTCAAAGGCGTTGAAGTAAGACGATCCGTTATAGATGGTTCCAGTTCCTTCCGCAAGATTCGGGTAGGGACGCCGAGCATTGATGTCCCCCGGGGCTGGAGTGGGAAAGTTCAGCTGATAGCTCTCATCCAGGCCGTGAGAATGATTGCCTTCATATCCCATCTCGACGACGGTATTCTTGAAGGGCAGTAGCTGAAGGTTGGCACCGAACTTGTCGACGATTGGCGTATCGTAGTGATTCTGATAATAGACGGGGGCGATGTCGCTGGAGCCAAGTTCATCGAATGCGCCGCCGGTGGGAAAGCCTTTGGTGATCTTAACCGGGTGTGCCGTGTCTCCGATGACCTGCAACTGGTAGCTGAACGGAGCTCCCGTCATATTGTTCATCGAGAGCGCTACGGAAGGAGCATAGAAGAGTCCGTAGTTGGCCCGGAAGACAATGCTCGGCCTAATGGAATAGGCAAAGCCGACTCGGGGTGCAAGATCGATGTGGTCGTTGTGGGGATAGACGCCGGACGGGGATACATACTGATAGTTCGCAGGCAGTACCGCTTGTGGAAGCCCCACGACGTTTTGTACGTAAGCCTTCGTTGTGTCGGGCACCAGAATCCTGCCGGAAGGGAGGTCGAAGTTTGAAGTTAGATCGCCCTCGTTCAGCCAATTCGGCGAAAACTCATAGCGGATTCCGAGGGTGACATTGAGCTTTCGGGTCACGCGCCACTCGTCGGCGATAAAGGCAGACCATGCATTCTGATGGAGCCTGGTCTTATCGCCATAGTTGTAGGTGGTCAACGTGCTCACATAGCCCAGCAAACCCTCTGCGGTTCCCGTCAAGTTAGTAGGCCGCTTCGTAGTAACGGACGCAACGGTCGCGTAACCGTCCACAGAGAACTTGAAGCCTCCCGGAGGCGCGCCACCGCCCACACTGTTGCGCTGGTGAGTGAAATCGCCGCCGATTTTGATGGCATGTTTTCCTTTATGCCAACTCAGATTCTCCATATATTGCGTGGAGTTTTGCCACACAACATAGGGATTGGGCAGCGTGGTCAGCGGTCGAACCGCTTTGGTCGAACCGATGTTATTAAAGGACACGGTCGGGAAGCCGGCTGTCATATAGCCCCCCGGAATCTCCCCCAACTCTGCGATCGGAGTCGTGTTGAGCGGGCTATTGCCATCATTGATGTAGTTCCAGCCGATCCGGATCTCATTGACAAGGTTCGGAGTAAAGACATGGGTCTCATTGAGACCTACGTTGTTGCCATTCAGAAGCCCCTTGCCACCGATCCAGCTATCCGGGATCCACCCACTCCGGTCCTTCTCCGAAAGCTGCTTCGAATAGCGGAGAGTTAGAATATCTTTCTGGGTAATGTTGATGTCGCCCTTAACGTTGTAGGTGTTTCGCGTATCAACATTTCGGTCCACGGCTAGGAAGTTATTGAGGACCTTCGGACTCGGATCCTTATAGTTGGGGAGTGGGAAGATGTTGGCCAGGCGTGACATCAGCGGGTCAATGCGCGACTTCGGAATCACATTCCCCTTGAATTGCGTGCGATTTCCCATGGCGTCAGTAGTCTCAGGGTCATACACGGGCCAGCCGCTCTGGCTGAAGTCGCCATTTCTCTCGAGCGCAGTAGGGACGGTGTCGTATTCGATGACTCCCTGAGGCTGGCGCAGACCCTCATAGCTGAAGAAGATGAAGATCTTGTTTCGTTTGATAGGACCGCCGCCGCCAGCACCAAAGAGGTTGCGCCGGAGAGCAGGCCTTGCCGGGTTCGTTCCGGTGAAGTCATAAGCCCGTGCGTTGAAAATATCGTTCTGGATGTAGTCGTAGGCGTAGCCGTGGATCTCATTCGTACCGCTGCGAAGCGCCACGTTGACGATGCCGCCACCAGCTCTTCCAAATTCCGCGGAGTAGCCGTTGGTCTGGATCGCAAATTCCTGGATGGCATCCATGGGAGGCACGGAATTCATTCCGCCCGTGAGGGCGACGTTGTTCGAAATGCCGTCGAGGATGAAGTTATTTTGTCCAGCATTGACTCCGTTGACCTGCATGGACTCACCGCCCGAAAAGTCACCGATGCGGTCGCCACCGGCATTGGGCCAGGTACGAAGCGTTCCGGGAGTCAGCACCTGGAGACTGAGAAAGTTCCGGTCCAGGGAAGGAAGCGCCTCAAGCTCTTTCCGGGTAATCAAGGTGCTCACTTCCGTAGTGTCAGTCTTCAACAAAGGTGCGCTGCTGGTGACTTCAACGGATTGATTCACAACTCCCGTCTGCATCTTGACGTCGACACGGACGCGTGCCTTCAAGGTCAGTTCGATGGGGCTCTCGATGTTGGTTCTAAAACCTGTCATTTCGGAAGTCACGCTGTAGATGCCGATGGGCAGGTTAGATACAACATACTCACCTGTGCCATTGGTTACCGTTGTTCTAGGAAAATTTGTTTGGATGTTTGTTACGGTGATTTGGGCCCCCACCAGCGCGCTACCGGATGGATCGGTTACAGCGCCAAGAATGCTACCCTCGGTGGCCTGAGCTATGAGAGACACAGGAATCAACAAGAAAGCAAGAACGAAGAGTATGTGCTTCAACGAATGTCCCCCTTTGAGACAGCACAGATCAGTTTTCTGGGATGATGTGGAGACAATAAGAAATGTTGGTCAAATGAAGATGACGTAGATGTTTCGGGGACTTTAAAAAATGAGCCGGTTTCACTTGCCGGGAATGCGCTACGCCTTTTGCGCTCCTGCGCGCCCGGCCTCTACGACAAAGCTTGCGCGCGTCTGAATTGGAGCACCCGGTTTGCTGACATAGGGAACGATGCGATAGTCACTCGTCCACTGCTTTGGAGTAACTGTGCAGCGCACGTAGCCGCGTTGAGAGTTGTGGAACTTGACCTGAGGGTTTTTTGCGAGGATGGGTGCAAACTCGGGAGCGATATCGGTGCCGTCCCCTCCCGAGGTGAGCGAAGTACCAGCAAATTCGGATGCAAGGACGGGAGACTTTTCGTCGTCCGGATTCGTCTTCACGTCAAACACCCAGTTGTTATGGTTGTCTCCGCTGAGGATCACAACGTTGTTCAGACCAGTGTCCACAATGTTGTCGACGAGGCGTTTACGCGCCTGTGGGTATCCGTCCCACTTGTCCATCATGTATTCAGCTTGGTCGCCGCGGCCGACATTGATCTGAGAGAAGATGATCTGTTGTGCGAGGACATTCCAGCGCTCGTGCGAGTCTTTCCCTCTCTTAAGCTGCCCCTGCAACCACTTTTCCTGGACGTCGCCCATCATGGTCGAAGGGCCTTCCCGCTCAGGACATGAGGGCTTGGTCCCGTCTCCACAGGGTTGGTCGGTACGGAACTGGCGGGTATCGAGCATGTGAATGTCAGCCAGACCTCCGATGCGCAGGGTGCGATACATCGTCATGTATGCATCGTGCGGTTGCACCGCCATACGGAAGGGCATGTGCTCGTAGTACGCGCGATAGGCAGCGGCGCGCCGCTCTTTAAAGCCGGCCAGCTGCGACTCTTTCTCAGGAATAAAGCCGGCGTAGTTGTTCGCTACCTCATGGTCATCCGAAACGGCAGCGAAGGGAAACTGCGCATGCAGGCGCTTGAGCGAGGGATCCATCTTGTAACAGGCATATCTATTTCTGTAGCTCTCGAGAGAGACGGAGGTCGTTACGGGCATATCACGGACGCCGCGGACAGGCCCTTTTTCGTAGATGTAGTCGCCGAGATGGATGACGAGGGAGATATCTTCCTCGCATAGGTGGTCGATCGCGGTGTAGAAACCCGCTTCATACTTCTGGCACGACACGAACGCGAATGGAAAGCGATCGAGCTGGCTGGATGCTGAGGGAGCCGTCTTTGTACGCCCAATAGGGCTGCTGATGCGGCCGACGCCTGTGCCGACATCGAACTGGTACCAGTACCAGCGATCGGGCTGCAATCCCTGGACTTCAACATGAACACTGTGTGCCCACTCAGGATTGGCGGCGACAGTGCCTTCCCTCACAATCTTGGACATATGCTCGTCGCCAGCGACACGCCAATGAACAAGTACATCTTCATTAGACATGCCACCGCCGTTCAGGGGATCTGGCGCGAGACGAGTCCAAAGAACAACGCTGTCGGGCCAGGGATCCCCCGAGGCGACTCCAAGTTGAAAGGGATCTGTCTTGAACTGCGGAGCGGCCCACAGACGGGGTTGATGAAAGAAAGCGGCACCGGCAGTGATAAGGCCAGCCTTCAAAAGCTCTCGACGATCCATATATGGTGATTCTGCCTTGAGAAAGGTGTGTGGAAAGGGGCCTACGAACTATAAGCTTGGGATTTTTATGAAATATTCAATCACCGCCTTGATGATGGAAGGACGTGCGCATGAGAGCTAAAACAATACTGACGCTGCTGGGCCTTCTTGTCTCCTACGGTTCATTCCACCCTGCGAATGCCCAGTCAACGATTTTCGTTACCAGACATGCGGACCGCTATGGCACAGAGCCTGATCCTGCACTGACTCCGAAAGGAGAGGAGCAGGCGCGGTCACTTGCTCAGCTGCTCTCAGATGCAAATGTAAAACACATCTTTACGACCGAGTTGATCCGGACGCAGGAGACTGCTGCCCCGCTTGCGCACAAAGTTAACGTAATCCCCGTTGTGGTGCCGCAGGATAACTTCGATGAACTGACCGCGAAGGTTCGCAGCTCACTGAAGCCAAACGAGTCGATTCTCGTTGTAGGTCACAGGGCGACGGTCCCAAAGATCGTGCATGCTCTTACGGGAAAGGACATCGATCCGTTGAGAAGTGATGAGTATGGTCGCCTGATCGCGATCACACTAATGCCCGACGGCGGCGTGAGCGTAGTTACATTGAGATACGCATCATTCCCTTAGATCGAACCTCGACCGTTCCAGGAATCCCAGGACCATTGCATTCCCTCGTTGAAGAAGCCGCGAAGCGACTCGGCTTGCTTTGCGCCATAGTCTCTGCGAGGAAGTCAATTAGCGATAACAGAGCTTACCGCTCATTGGGGCGGTCGATTCCCTGCCCTGGCACTAGGAGGCAAGAAAGCCGGCAGGCATCGCGTCGGCGCGAATCTACTTTTCTGGAAATACGTCAGCCTCTGTTCCAACGGCTTGTACCGAATTGTTATGGTGTGCCAGCGGGTGGAAATACTTCCTTCCAATCCGTCTTCATATCCACGACAACCCAGTGCTTCTCCTGGGCCTCATCCAAAGCCTTATCCAGCCTTCCTACCTTCGATTCACGGTCGTAGCTGTATTCCCGTTGCGCATCGGTGTGATGGACCAGCACTTCCAGCGTCGGCCCATGCCCTGCCGCAGTGTACTCGAGCATCTGCTGATCGCCATCCGAATTTCCAAAGGCAGCGATCGGTCTTTTCCCGATAAACTTTCCAATGTTTACTGGTTTACCAGGTCCGTCATCGATCGAATCCACTTGCGAAACACGCATCAACGCCCCATCCTTTAGTTCCGTCTTGATCTGAGTCCCGATCACCTGCTCTCGCGGAATTCCATAAACTTTCTCCGTCCACGGCCGCATAAACTCCTGTTCTCCGCCAGAGACAATGTAGGTCTTGAATCCGTTTTGACGTAGATACGTCAGCACCTCCAGCATTGGTTGATAGACGCACTGAGTAAATCGCCGCTTGAAGCGTGGATGCTGCGTATGGTCGATCCACTCGGATACGATCCGATCGAACTCCTCAGTGGTCATGCCCGTGTGCGTCACCATTAGCAGTTGTGCCACACCTTTCTGACCACTTGCGGCTAAAGCCTTCGTGTCATGGTTTAGAACTGCTGCAAACGGCTGCTTTCTTTTCCAATCAGGATGCGCGCTAGCGAGTTGCTCAATACGATCGTTGGTAAAGATCGCCTCGGTGTAGATAGGCTGTTCTACCCACAAGGTTCCATCATTGTCGAAAGTGGCAATCCGCTCCGAAACCGGTACAAAATCCGGACCACTTGGTTTGGTAACTCGTGCTACAAAATCTGTGATCGAACGTTTAGTGGGACCATCGTTCCACGATGGAAGAGGATCTGCATGAACTTCCTGAACCGCCCTCGTATCAGAAGCACGTTGACATCCTGGAATCAGCAATCCTGAAACAACGAGCAAAACCGTCCAATAAGACAATTTCAATCGCATTCTTCACCTTCCTTACTGAAGATCCACTCATAGACTTGGTTTAATTTCTTCATCGTTAACCTGCAAGAAAGGCGAAGCCTTCAGTCGCAGACCCCCTGCGTGGTTAGTTCAGTCCCTTCCAGCAATCCAGGAATAATAGGCATTCTTCGGTTCTGCGACCTGTACCTTCGCAATCGTCTTAGCCCATGTCTCGCGATCCCCCTCATACGCCGCTAACCCTGCGATATAGAAGTTCATCAACGTTCCGTGCCGCATCGCGATCTCCGACTGCAGCGCACTATCGGAACCTTCTACTGGAACGGGCGTCTGTAATGCCATCAGCTGCGGCAGTATTCGAGTAATCTCATTCGGCCTGACCCACGATCCATACTCAACTCGCGGTCTGTCATCCGTAACTGCCTTCGCTGCCCCAGCAAACTTCTCCAGCCCTTCGCGCCCCATCATCCAGGTAGCCAGTACCGCTCCCGGCGAACCCACCCCAACCGCCTTCATGCTTGCAACCACCGTTTCCGAAGCGAATCTCCGCGCCATCGCACTTGCATCCAGCCGAATCGGCGTCTCCGAGCCCACCAGCAGCATCTCGTGCAACTCCGTCGTCCACAGCGTCGCATAGGGGAACGCGTCCAGAAAGCTCCTCACCAGCTCCCGTGTTTCCGTCTCGTTTTGCGTTGCAATCGGTAACCATTGCGCGAACAAACCATTTTCCCCAAGTCTCTTTTTTGCCAGTTCAT
This sequence comes from Edaphobacter sp. FHG110511_03, assembly GCF_059115365.1. Taxonomy (NCBI): domain Bacteria; kingdom Pseudomonadati; phylum Acidobacteriota; class Terriglobia; order Terriglobales; family Acidobacteriaceae; genus Edaphobacter; species Edaphobacter sp. FHG110511_03. The sequence goes on from NZ_JBZYWL010000002.1 coordinate 743,094, forward strand.
AAAACTCCGTGGAGTACAAATTCGCGACTCCTTGCGCCGACGGAGGAGGAGGCTCAAGCGTGATCACATCATATCGTTCCTCGCTCCGCATCAACTCCTGCCTTCCATCTCGCACTCTTATCTCCATCCGCGAATCCTTCCATGCTCCGTAATTCTCCGGAAACATCTGTCCCGACCGGATCACCGCCGGCAGCAGCTCCGCGCAAACTCTCTTTTCGAGGCCGGGATATCTCAGCGTTTCTCCCGCCGTAATTCCGGTCCCAAATCCCACAACCATCACTCGCCTGGGCTCGCCCTGATGGATCAGCAGAGGCAGCATGGCTTGCAAGCGCATATACCGCATCGAGGGCATCGCATCGCCCGAGTTTGATACGCCTTGGATAAACAGCCGCCGGAACACATTATCCTTCGATCGTTGTTGCGCCACCGCGACCGTTGCGCCTCGTCCCTCTTCGTAAAACACCAGCGCGCCACCGCCACGCGTCGCCAGCAGCAGCTTTGCCAATTGATCCGCGGGCGTCAAGATTCCAGCTACGGCAATCGCCACAGCTGCCATTCCCGCACACCATTTCATCGTGCGGCTTACTCCTGTACCCAGCAGCACAGAGACCAGTCCCACCGCGGCTGCCGCAATTGCCAACAAACTAAGCGAACGCACCAGGCCCAGCGCAGGCACCAAAACAAAACCTGTAAGCAGTGTGCCTAAGATTCCGCCCGCTGTATTTACAGCCACAATCTCACCAATATCGCGCCCCACGCTCTTCGCGCCCACCGTCAGTCGCAGCGCTATGGGAAACGCAGCCCCTAGCAAAACCGTTGGCACAAATACCATTCCCAGGCTCGCCACCGCGAAGCTCGCATACATCCGCATCGCCTGACTTCCCGTCGCTGCCCCTGCTGCACTGGCCAACACCGTCTGTAGCTTCACCATCCACGGTCCCATCACCGCAAACTCCAATGTCGCCACCAGTCCCGCAGCGACGATGAGCATGCCGAACATCCCCCACAAATCCCTCACCCTGCCCAGCGTCCGCGCTGCCGTCCAGCTTCCCAACGCCAACCCCGCAAGATACACCGCCAGCACAATCGAAAACGCAAACGATCTCGTGCTCACAAACTGCCCTATCGCCTGCGTCCACACCACCTCATAGCCCAGCGCGATGCCGCCTGCCACCGCATACAGCGTCAGCGGTGCCCACGCAATCGCTTCGCTATCACAGGCATCATTCGCGGTTTTCGCGGTGAAAATACCGTTTGTGTCGGAAGTAGTTACATTTTGCTCGCGTGCCGCACGCATCCATACCAGAGCACCCGCCGCAAGGTTCAGCACCGCCGCCGCCATCCCTGAACCGCGCAAACCAAACCACGGAATGAGCGCGAAGCTCGCCGCCAGCGCGCCCGCAATCCCGCCCATCGTGTTTGCGGCATACAGCAGACCGCCCTCCGCAGCCGCGGCCTCGCCACCAGCACGCAGAGCACGTACCGCCAGCGGCAGCGTGCCTCCCATGGCAAAAGCAGGCACACCAACCAGCACAAACGGTAACAGCCACGCCAGTAAGTTCATATGCTCGCGCAACCATACAAACGGCATCGACGCATGAGGCAGCAACAGCGTCACCCCAACCCCCAGCACCGCAATCGCCGCCTCCAGAGCCGCATACAGCTTCGCTGGCGACCCGACCCGGTCCGCCACGCGGCCAAACACAGCAGCTCCGCCCGCCAGCCCGGCAAAAAACGCACTCACCGCAATCGTGATCGAGTACACCTCCAGGCCCACCACCAGGGAGAGCTGCCTCACCCACAACACCTGGTACACCAGCGCCGCGACGCCAGAGAGAGCCAATGCCAGCACAAAGACTTCCCTGCTCCCGTTCGCACGCGCAGCAGAAAGAGAGTCCGCCGCAACGTCCGGCTTCCGGGCCTTTGACGCCGACCGCAAAGAAGATGACACAGTACCAGAGGTCATAGGAGTTACCGCCCCTTCGAAACTGAACAATGCTTCCAATATCTAGCCTGCGGCCTCTCAGTGCGGTCGCTGGGGATAGATCAAAGCAAAGACAAACCGCACAGTGGTGGCGTTCGCATTATCCGGCCGCACCGAATTGTAGTAGTACTGAAAGCCCAGCGTCATCGGTTGACGGTTGAAGATCAGCGTCCGGCTGATGCCGCCGCCCACCGGAATCGTCCACCTCTGTCCCTCGACCGCGTCCCAGTTCGCGGTGATGCTCGGCGCCGTCGTCAGCGCCCACCCCTGGCCAAAGTTATAGTTCACGAAGTACTGCCACAGAAAGAAGTTCGTCTTCGGCGCACCGCCCGAATCCGACATCGGCCACAGCTGCTGAAACAGCGACCCCAGGACGAAAGGCCCCGGCTGCGCCAGCAGCACTCCCGAAATGCCGCCGGCCCAGGTTCCTGTCTTGGCCGGAGAGGCCGTCGCCGTAGGAAATGAGAACGAGGGCCCAACTCCAACGATGATTTTGTGCGGCCGCGCTGGCGTGAAGAAAGTCTGCTCCTGGATGTCGCCCACGCCGCTCGAACTCGTGCCGTTGCCCGTTGGAATGCTGTCGATCGGCACGATCGTCCGGCTGATCAGTGTCAGTTCGTGGTTTAGATGGATCGGAATTACTGGCTGAAAGTTCAGGTTGAAGAACGTCTGGTCCTGATACGCACCGCCGCCGTTGAAGTTGAACTGGAACGGAACCGAGACGATATCGCCCACCGGATTCTGTGTCGTCTTCGCCAGGTCCGTCGCCGAAGGTTCTGCCGCAGGCGGCGCCTGTCCGTAAACGTGTCCCCCCATACCGAGGAATGCCGCAAAGACTACTCCACGAAGCAAAAGACTTCCCATTAACGCCCCTCTTAGGAGGAGACCGGATTCATCCCTTGGAAGAAATGAATCCGGTCCGGTTTCGTTCAGGTTGATCAAGCAACGCTTACTTCGCCTGCGGCTACTTGTGCTGTGCCTTGAATGCAGCCTCGCCCTGTTTGAGCGCTCCCTCAGGATCGATCGTGAAGCTTTGCGGTAGCTGGCTCGGCGGGAAGTCCTTGAACGTATCCATAAACTGCGTCGCATAGATACCAGCGCCAAAGATGAGATAGGCGTTGTGAACGACCCAGTCCTGATATTGGTCAGACGTAATCGGTGCCCTCTCATAAGGATCGAGCCGCAAATTGAAGAGGCGCGGTGTTCTCAGGCAGGTAAACGGATTCTGCCAGATATCCATATTGCCAGGAGCACGTTGTTCGCAGAAGACCACCTTCCAGTTATCATGACGAGTCGCCACAAGCTGGCCGTCATCATCGAAGTAGAAGAAGTCTCTGCGCGGTGAATGCTGCTCTTGTCCCGTCAGGTAGGGAAGGATGTTGTAGCCGTCCAGATGGACCTTGTGAGCCATGCCTCCAGGACCGGTGCCCTTCAGCAGTTGCTCCTTGATGTTCGTATTGCCCGCCGCCGCCAGAAAGGTCGGAAACCAGTCAAGACCGGAGACAATCTCGTTTGACCACGTGTTCGCCTTGATGTGTCCCGGCCAACGAATCACCGCGGGCACACGGAACGCTCCTTCCCAGTTCGAATCCTTCTCGCTGCGGAAAGGCGTCATCGCCGCATCCGGCCACGTAAACATGTTCGGGCCGTTATCGGTCGTGAATAGAATGATCGTGTCGTCCTTGATGCCGAGATCGTCCACCTTCTTCAGCAGCTTGCCGACATTCTGGTCCATCTCCCACATGCCATCGGCGTATTCGTAGCCCTTGCCCAGCCCCGCCTTGCCGATATAGTCAGGTCGCACGTGCGTGAAAATGTGCATGCGCGTGAAGTTCATCCAGGTAAAGAACGGCTTGCCCGCCTTCACCTGCTTGTCCATAAAATCCATGGCGGCGGTCGTCGTCTCGTCGTCGATTGTCTCCATGCGCTTGATGTTCAGCGGCCCCGAGTCCTCGATCTTGCCATCCGCAAAGCTGTGGATGACGCCGCGCGGGTTGTAGACCTTGATGAAGACCGGATCGTCCTTCGGCCAGTACGGCATCTCCGGCTCCTGCTCCGCATTCAGGTGGTACAGGTTGCCGAAAAATTCGTCGAAGCCATGGTTCGTGGGCAGAAACTCGTCCCGGTCGCCGAGGTGGTTCTTACCGAACTGCCCCGTCGCGTAGCCAAGCGGTTTTAATGCCTCCGCGATCGTGATGTCGCGCTTCTGGAGACCCACCGTAGCTCCCGGAACACCGACTTTGGAAAGCCCGGTACGAATCGGAGACTGCCCCGTAATAAAGGAAGACCGTCCCGCCGTACAGCTGTTTTCGGCGTAGTAGTCGGTGAAGGTCATACCTTCTTCACCAATCTTGTCGATATTTGGCGTGTCGTATCCCATCAGGCCATGCGTATAACGGCTGATATTTGCCTGTCCCACGTCATCTCCAAAGATGACCAGGAAATTTACTTTTTTTGCTTGGGCGTCTGCACTTGGAGCGGCTAAGGCACTCACCAATCCCACGCAGAGGGAAAAAATCGCATACCGCATCGAAAATCTCCGACGCAGGGGTGACTTCTGCAACCTGGAAACCATGGAGAACTCCTCTCTCGCTTCAACTTCCAATACGGGTCGTATCGAGGAACCGAAGATAGGCAGCCCTGTTATGCTGGCGGCTCATTTTTTACTGAAGGCCGAGGTCTCTGCATCAGCGGACATTCACAGGGAGACTTGCGCTGAATGAACCCGATGATTTAGTTCGCAAAATTCGCAATAAGGTCCGGGGAGATAACTTCAAACGTCAGAAAACAAGGGGGAACCAGAAGCCATTTGCGCAGCAAGTCTGCACTGCTTCCTCTAGCATGTCAAGAAGAGTCGGTTGACAAAAACCTTGTCAACACGTGATCGAGGCTAAACGAAACGATTGATTGAGTTTAGAGCTTGCCGATTAGAATCCTTCAACTCGCTAGAATAAAAAGAGAGCGAAAACTCCCTCCGCGAAGTTCCTGCCCATGAATTTTTCGGATGAAAAGTTGCTCTGCTATTGACCAGGAAGTCCAAAGCTAAGCTCTTTTATCCCAAGACTTTGCGCAAAAATGTATGGGGGTACCCAACGCATCTGGGTACCTATCTCTCACAAAACTGACCGAGTCGGGCACCTATGCGACGGAAGGTGCCCCTCTGCTCAATTCGGTTGAACGGTCAGGGTCAACTGGCGCATACCGGTGTAAGTGATCTCGAAGGAGTCGTTGGGCTGGTAGTAAGTAGCGTCCTTTATAGAAAAATCCTTCTGGTCGCCTTGAATCATGACGTTGAGGCCCGGCAGGGTCCATTTATTGGCGGTGATGTCTTCGCGTTTGGCTCCGGCAGCTTTCAGGCGGAAGATGACGTTGCCGTCAGCGACGATCTCCATGCTGGTCTTGTCGACAATGGCGTCGATCTTTGGAGCCTGCAAGACGTAGAACCAGCCGATGCTCTTTGCTGGCGTGCGCCACTGCACGGTGGCAGGGTGGAACTGGGTGGGATTGGGGGCGTCCTTGGTGAGGTTGGTGAACTCGCCGCCGAGGATGACCTTGTCGCCGATCCATGCGGTGGCGCGGCGGTCATCAGTGATCTGCCGTTTCACGGCATGCTCGCCGGAGAAGGTGCGGATCATTGCGAGCGCTTTGTCGGGTGGATTGGCGCCCAGGATAACGACCTGCGGGGCGAACCAGACGTCGGCGAGGTGGTCAGTGTGCGGAGCGGGGATGGGGAGCGGGGCTTTTGCCGCAGGAAGGAGTGTGCGCATCCAGACGCCGGTGAAGGCGACGTAGGTCTCCATGTCCATGCCGTAGGAACGGTCGTAGGGGCCGGCGATGTTGCGGAGGTTGGGCTGATAGAAGTCGGCGATGTCGCTCCAGAGAGTAGCTTCCATGCTGGTGCCGAGATCGCGAATCTCACTGGTGGAACCGTAGGAGCGCCAGAGTGCGAGGCCGTAGATATCGACCCCATAGTAAGTGGGCGAGTTGTATTCGTTGAAAGAGTTGTGTTCGTGAAAGTAGTTGCCGACGGTGGTGATCCAGAGGGCAGATTGTTTTTTCCAGTCGACGCTGTTGTCATGGGTGGCCGCGAAATCCCACAGGGCACCGTACATGAGGGCAATGTTGGAGTAGGTGGGGAGGAGGCGCCCCTGCTTCATCTCGCCGAGGATGGAGCGATCGATGGCGCCGAACATGCGAATGGCGAGGTCGCGAGAGATGCGGTCAGGATACTCGATCAGGATCATCTGAAAGGTGGTTCCGATGAACTCGCGCCAGTTGGGGTCGTAGTTGCGCCACATGGTGGTGTTGTCGCCGGAGGGGTCGGGCTCCTCGGGGGTGCGGCGGAAGGTACCGTACCAGGGTTTGTCCCGATCGAGGAACTGTTCTTTGAGAACGGCTTCGAGACCCTCGGCGGCGCGAGCGCGATCGCCTTTGGCGTCACGCATCAGGAGGCCGAGCGCATAACAGCTGGTCTCGCGGACCATGTACTTCGCGCGCGGATTGTTGTTGTGTTCAATGGGGGAGTCAGGAGTCCGAACCAGGTGGGCCTGTGGGTCCCATGCGGCGTCCATGGACTTCATGGCAGCGTTGAAGAGTTCGCGCGCGTTAGGGTTGAGCTTTGCAGGCGTGATGTTGCGGGGTGCGGTGGATTGGGCAATGGAGAATGAAGCGGGGAAAAGTGAAGCAAGGGCCATCGTAAGTGCGATGGTCTTGGAGAGCTGAAGGAGCATGCGAGGGTCCTCTTCCTGAATGCGCGCGATGCGTTGTCTAGAAGGTTAGTTTGCCACCGAGTTGCAGTGTACGACTGGTTCCGTTGGTAGAGGTGATGGTGCCGACGGTCCTGGTGTTGGTAATCGCTGCGGCGGGATTGGCGAAGGCGGGATGGTTGAAGACGTTGAAGGCGTCGACGCGAATCTGGAGGTTGACATTTTCATGAAGCCTGGTGGTCTTGCCGACGGCGGTGTCCCAGTTTTGGTAGCGCGGTCCCCAGAGCATGTTGTAGGCGGAGTTGCCGTACTGGAAGTCGGTGGCGAAGAAGGCGGCGGGATTAAACCACTGGCTGAGGGTTTTGCTGCCGGGGTAGATTGCGACACCGGGCCTGCGGTTGGCGCGGCACGTTGAGCCCGCACAGGAGACGCCTCCCTGCAGGCTCGAGACTTGAGTGACAGAGAAGGGTGAGCCGGATTGGAAGGTAGTGATTCCGGAGATAGCCCAGCCACTGATCAGTGCATTGGTAAATCCGGTGGCGGCGCCGAAGAAGGCTTTGTTCTTGCCGAAGGGGAGATCGTAGGCGTAGCTGACGATGAACTGGTGAGGTCGAATGACGCCGATGTTGCCGTAGGAGTCGTTGGTATGAAGCGAATCCTGGAAGTTTTCGTTGCCGAGCACGCGAATGTACTGGTATTCGCCGTTTAAGGTAAGGCCGTTGGAATACTGCTTGTGAATGCCTACCTGCGCGGCGTTAGAGCTCGTGCTGAAGATGGGGGCGTCGTACCAGAAGATGTTGGAGAAGGGCTGGTTGGGACGACGGGGCTGGATGTTGCCGGGCGCCGGTGGAACGGCGTTGAGGTCAGGGTTAACGTTGCCGCCGCCATGGTAGTTGTTCTGCTTGAGCGAACGCGAGCCGACGTAGCCGATGCGGAGGCCGAAGTTCAAGGGGAGCTGGCGCTCGACGGCGAGGTTCCACTGCTCCTGGTAGGGCGTGACAGGGGATTTCTCGGTGTTGGCGACGGGGTTAGTCGCGATGGTCCCGGACCCGGGGAAAGGGTTGCTCATGGTGATAGACGGCACCTTACCGGTGGGTTGCGAGTAGGTCTGGACGGAGTAGAAGGGCAGACCGGTGAAGACGGGGTTGGCGGTGTCGAGCGTGGGGAAGAGATTGAAGAAGATGCCAAAGGCTCCGCGTACGACAGTCTTCGGTGTTGGCTGATAGGCGAAGCCGAAGCGGGGCGCGACGTTGTTGGTGTCCTGGCCGAGGTAGCTCCAGATGTTCGAAGGTAGGCCGACGTCGTTTGCAAGCACGACAGGCACGGCGGCAGCGACAGAGGGCAGGGTGGCTGCGGGGAACTGCTTGTTGAAGACGACGATCTGCTTGAGTGAGGGGACGTACATCGAGTTCAGGCCGTAGGGGTTCTCCTGCTGCCATTGCAGATCGTAGCGAATACCGATGTTGAGAGTGAGGGTTGGTGTTACGCGCCAGTCGTCCTGGATGAACATCGCATACTGCGGCTGCAGAATTCGGATCGTTGAAGCGGGAGGGTTGGCCTTCTGGGTCTGGGTGGGATAGCCGAGGAGGAAGTCCGCGTATGCGTTGCCGGAGTACTGGCCGTTGAAGTTGAAAGAGCCGCGCTGCGGTGCAAGTACGGCCTGGTTCCAGTGGTTGGAGCGAAGGAAGGCGAAGCCGGTCTTGATGCTGTGATTGTGCAGCACCTTAGTGAGGATGAAGGAGAGCTGGAAGGTCTGATCGAGGTCTTTGGAGCCCTGTTCGGCCACGGAGGTGATGTTGGTGATCGTGAGCTGCGGTGCGCCTTCGAGGGGCTGAGGGCCGAGGCCGGGGATGATGGAGGCGAAGTCGGTGTCGACGTTCTGTGGGGTGCGGAAGATAGGCACGTGGTTGTAGGAGCCGATGAACTGGCTGAGCAGCGTGGGGGAGAAGATGTGCGTCCAGCCGACGATGGTGTTCATGTTCCGTTCCCCGATGCCGGCCATGCCGCCGAACTTGCTGGTGGTTCCAATGGAGGGGTTGGGACCGAAGAGGCCGGCGATGTACGTGGCAAAGAGGGTGTCCTTGGACGAGAGGCGATGGTCGAGACGGAAGCTATAGCGGTCGACGTCTTCGGCGAGGCCGACATTTTCGATGAGGTTGACGCCGGTGCCGGGGCGACTGGGAAGCGGATAGAGGGCGTTCTGGAGCGCTACGGTTGTGGCATTGAGGCGCCCGGCGGGAATTTTGTTGTTCAGAAAGGGTGTCTGAGTGAGTGGGTCGATGATGGGCGTGCTGAACTCGGAGAAGTCGCCGGTGCGCTCGAGGTTTGTCGGCATCTGGCTGGAGAGCGTAGAAGCCTGACGGCGGCGGAAACCCTCGTAGTTGAAGAAGAAGAAGGAACGGTCGCGGCCGTTATAGAGGTGCGGAAGGATGATGGGGCCGGAGAAGTTTCCGCCGAACTCGTTGCGGTTGTACTTGGGAAGCGGGCTGGCTCCAGCGAAGTAGTTCTTTGCGGCAGTGACGCGGTTGCGATTGAACTCAAGCAGCATCCCGTGGAAGGCGTTGGCGCCTCCGCGGGAGACGACGATGACCTGTGTGGGCTGAGCGAATTCAGCGGGAGCTCCGGTGGTGATGGTCTTGAACTCGCGAATACCGTCGAGTGGGGGATATTCGCCGTAACCGCGCTGAAGGAACGCGCTGGTGTTGGTGGCGCCATCGATGGTGAAGCCGGAGGAGCCGTAAGCGGAGGCGCCACCGACAGAGGGAGTGATGCCGAAGACCGGAATGGAATCCTGCGCGCCGGGATTCTGAATGCCCGGTGCAAGGGCCATCAATCCAGTGATATTGAGGCGTCCGTTGAGCGGCGTGGTTACGATGGTCGCGCTATCAATGACCAAACCGACGGAGGAGTCTTCTGTCTGGATCGGCGGAGCCTCTGCGGTTACCGTGACCTTATCGTTCTGCGAGCCGACCTGGAGGGTCGCGTGGATCTCGACCTTCTGGTTAATCTCGAGCGTCAACTCCTGTTGATAGGTCTTGAACGAGGCCATCTCCACCGTGACGCGATATCGCCCGGGCTGCAACAACGGGATGATGAACTCACCGGTATTCGTAGTTGTAGCGATGCGATCTTCGTTCGTATCGAGCCGGGTGGCGGTAACCTGCGCTCCAGCGGCAACGCCGCCAGTCGCGTCCGAGACAACCCCGGCGATGGTCGCGGTAATTCCCTGTGCATCAGCAGGCGTAGAAGGCAATCCAATCATCAGGATGAGGGCGGCGACCAGGGCAAGGAATATGGCGTTACGAAAGCGCATCATGATCCTCCAGAGCAAAGCGAAGGTCTACCCTCAAGATGAACGCAGACCTCGCATGGAATGTTGACGTAGAGACGGCCCTAGAACTCTAGGCTCGAAAAAAATACTTGTCAACGCTCGGACGAGTTGAGATGAACTCACAATCGCAGGCGTGGAATAACACACATGTCTGTGTGCAATGAGATGGATATTTCCGCCGAACTAACCGCCATACGGTAGTCACAGGTTCATTTTGTGAACTGATTACGGAGAGCACCGAGAGCATGTGAGGAGTTGAGCTCCTCCTCACGCAGTCTCAAAACAACCTCATGAATAGAAGCAATCCATCCATGCGGAAGCAACCGTCATGAGTGGCTCGAGAATGCGGCGGACGGGGCTGCCGCTGAGCTCCCATCACTTTCCTTGAGGTCCATACGATCGATCAGACCGTTCGAAATGGTGTAAGTGTGCCAGACCTCGCTATCTGAAAGAACATCCCCGTCAAGACTCTTAACGAGCTGATGAACCCTGACATCAGTCTTGCCTTCGCCATGGTCGATCACCTCAATCGGCTCGACATGAGGGTCGAATTGGTCCCACTGGCGAGTCCAGTAGGCACGGATCTCGTCTTTCCCTACCACCTGGCCACCTTCCGAAGCCTTAGGCCAGCTGACATGCTCACTCATCAACACAAACACACCGTCGATGTCCCTCTTGTTGAAGGCTGCATAAGCCCTTGCTATCAACGTCTGAGTGTCCGCCATAGTTCCTCCGCTGTTCTATGTGAGGTTTTGATGTGTGTGGCAGGATGAAGACCCAAATTTGTCCTGTCTCCCTATCCGTATTCAGTTTTGCCCACCCTCGTTATCGTAACGCCGCAAACGGCGCAGACTTTTTGGTGCGAGTGGCTTTCGATATCGGTGGGGCAAGATGCTGGCCCGGTAGTCCAGCCAGTTCGAGGCGACGATGTATACGATAAACCATAGCGAAGCGAAAGCCATCAAGGTCGTCAACAAGAGAGCCCCGGCAGAACCTAACTTGGTGTCCAAAAAGCCCAAGAGATGCCGAATGTTCATGCCGAAATAACCGGTAACCAGCGCGCCGATGCCAAGTATGACGCTCATCATCGCCAGTCTGTTGACCGCATCGTTGTTCCGGAGCGCGTAGAGTCTATCGACATAGCCGGCGAGCTTATCAATCTGGTTTTCGATGTTTTCTTTCGTAGGGGCGAGTTGATACGCGTCTCTTAGCAGAGCAAAATGTTCGAGTTCCTCGTCCTTGTTCGTTGGTTCCAAATGAAACCAATAGTTGTTGAAGTAGTGGAAGTCAGCCATCAATCGAGTCGCCAATTGAATATGTCGATGGCGCACTGTCTGTCCTGAAAACACCGGGAACAGCTGACGAGAGACAAGGGCCGATTCTTTTGCGAAGTCGAGGAGACTGGTCTTGTAGAACAAAGCTATGACTGCGAGAAGAAGGTACTTGGTACTAAACATCCTATGAACAACGTGGTCCGCGCTTACGGCTTCTGCAGTGGAGAGAGTACATGTGACATTAGAGTAGGCTGTCGTTCCGTAAAGCGTTCCTTCGTGCTGCCATCTCCTGTAGACCTGCTTCTTCATCTGCTCGGGAAGAAACTGCGGGTTGTAGCGATAGTTTGAACTATCGCGATCGACATAGAGCAAATGGCTAAAAGCGACCTCATACTCTTCAGAGAATTCAAACCGAGGAACGAGACGCGTCCGATCGAGGCTGACAAAGCTGTTTACGATCATGCGCTCATCCAGAGCGACCTCGAACTCCTCACGATCATAGTTGGCGAAGTGAAGCAGGCTTAGCACTATCGATGATAGTTGGGGACGATAACCGACCCCGCGACCAGTCTCCCAACGCTCTTCCGCTATGATCCGGCGCTCCGTGAGCGTCTCCTGTACGAGTGCCATGCGATTTGGAATTCGCGCGGTCTGGATCTGATGTCCGCTGGACGGATAAACCTTTCGCATCATCTCGTTGATCCAAAGAGCCTGTGAGTACGGGATGTTGTGGGCTTCGACGCCGATCGTTAGAATCCCCACTCCATTAGCAAACATCAGCAGCCGCAAGTCCGTGACCTCGATTTTGACAGACTCGCCCACACCGTCCTCGGCCTCATAGAAGATCCGGGAATCTGTCCCTACATTAATGACATAACGATGGACAAGCGCCTCGTCTTGTTGATCGAAGACTCCGGTATCAAAGAACACCCTACGAATAAAAGGATGGAAAAACATCATCTCCTGATAGGTGGGAGAGTTGAAATCGAGACCGTTCTCGGGGTGTCGGTGCCACCCGCCCAGGAAAGTCGCTGCCGAGCGGTATTCGGGAACCACATGTGTGGTCACCCAATGATCGAGTCTTTCGAACCACGGCTGCCGTCCCCGCCAGATTTCGGGGTGTTCCTCCATCACTGCGCTCTGGTCAATCGATATCGGAAATAGAAAATACGTGTGGAGATGAAGTACCTCAGGCTGCTCCAAAGCAAGATAACCTCCACGGAAAGGCTACGGCAGGGACAGTACCCTCATGTCAATGCGAAGTGAATGCATGGAATCAAGCAGATCGCTCACATTTGCTTCTTCCCGACGAAGGAGGACTGTCGCCGATCGCAATCAATGCAGTTGTTGTGCCGAGCTTGCTTATCTCAATAGACACGATAGGTAAGGATATTGCATGAACCGGGAGTCCCATCGATTTCATGCGACTCTAGAACGACTTCGAAAAATGGCAACGTTCCGTCAGGCTTGCGAATCCTCTTAAGAAAAGGAAGGAAGGCATCATCGTTCAGAAGATAATCCTGAACGGCTTCGCTGGCTGCGAGTGAACTTCCCTGGACGATAAGAACTACCCCTTTCCTGTCAAGGCCGGGAAGAAACGCTACGGAGCCAAGCAGAGGTCGTTTGGGGTCGTTCCAGCGTAGGGAATATACAGATGATTCGTTCGGCCCGGGGTGTTTGTTCTCGAAGTGAAATCCCCGGTTTTCGGAGACGGTTCCTCGATGCTCGAAGTCCAACTTGCCGACGAAGTTCATCTCGGGTTCATACATCTCGACCCAGGGATTCGCAAACGGAGCACCGTGCAGGATCACGTTTCCCTGCCTGAGGTCGTTCACGCGCACATCTCTGGCGAACTTGACTAGAAAATTACTTCGGTTAGTTGGCGTCAAGGTGTCAAAGCGATGCACCATCTCAACTTCGACAAAGTCTGTGTAACGCCGGTACGCCAAAGTAAGAGCCTCACTGGCTTGCTCCGGTGCAAGACCTTTTATCTGTCGGCTAAAATCTCTCTTGATGTACTCTTCGAGGGACACATCGTTTCGGACTGCAATTGACATCAAAACAAGACCGGAGTCAAGCGAGACCCAGGTGGTTGTGACGTTCGGCTCAAAAATCCGGCTCCAGAGCGGATGCGTGTTCTTTGGCGCGGCGCGGTTTTCTTTCCAAGAGGGATGCAGCACGAGGAAAAGCAGAACGGTGACGAGTACTGCGAGCACCAGACACGATATCGACAAAATATGGTGGATGGAACCCGCGTTGGAGGAAGTACTCTCCCGGTTCGGTTCGAACCGAATCTGAGTCGTGGCGTCGCGCTCTTCCGCTCCAATCTCCGAGGTCTCCAGATCCAGATCCTTGTCGACGCAAGCAAGCGCGCTCGCGCGGGGCGTGAAGACGGGAATGTATCCGCCCTTTGGGAAGGTGATCCGAACACTATCCTCAATGCCCTCCGTTGCGTAATATTCCTCAAGCCGCTTGCGCAACTGCCGGGCATAGTTTCTGACGATGTTGTCCTCGCGGGGATCGTAGTCTGCATCGCGGTGGAAGACATCAATCCCAATATCCCGCTCGGAGATCCGGACGGCTCCCTCCTCGAAGACACGCCGAGATGTATAGCTGAGAAACGCTGAAAGAAGCGGAGCCTTGCTGAAATGCTTGCTGGCCAGTACTTGATCGACGAGTTGTGCCGGTTCAACAGACGTTTCAGCCGATTCAGCAATGTTGATCATCGTCTCTTCGTCGTGGCACCCGTGCTAAATGGCCTATCTGTACTGAAACATTAGCATTCACTGCGGGTATACCCCCTGATTGCCATCAAATTTTAATAATTCCAGTAGTCCTTATTCCTCGTGGTGGCGAGGTTTAAATCTTTAAGATTTCAGGGGTATTCACCGCCTATACCCTTGATGAGCCTTTCGAGACAAATCACTATCAGTGATGTCCGCCCCCCCGAATCACGCGACATCTTCGCAGTCCCTTGAAGGGGTCCGATTGATCTGGCGCCGGACACAAGTCGATTTGTGACGATTGATTCTCCTCGAGGTTGTGTTTATGTACGGCATCCACTTTAAAGATATGAAGAACGAGAGTAACGTCCTGTTTACAAAGATAAGATACGTCGTTATTACGATCTTTCTCGTCGCTTGTTTATCAGCCTCTGCCCAGATCAATATGGCGACGCTCCGAGGCTCAGTTAAGGATGCCTCGGGTGCCGGTGTTCCCGGCGCGACGGTAAGCGTTGTTGAGATTGGCACGAATGTCCTGGCGCGCCGTGTGACGACGGACAGCGATGGAAACTACGAAATTCCCGATCTTAGGCCGAGCACCTACAGCGTCTCGGCGGAGAAAGTAGGCTTTCAGCGATTCGTCGCCAGTTCTGTGCTGCTAGACCCGCAGCAGGTCCGGCGTGTGGATATGAATCTGTCGATGGGAACGATCTCTGAGACAGTGACGGTCGAGGCGGGCGCCCAGTTGATCGAAACGGAGAACGGCACGATCAGCCGACAGATCGACGCCACGAAGTACACGACGAGCGCGGTCGTCGATCGATCGGCCACGCCTCTCTCCATGCTGGTGACCACACCCGGGATGCAGGGTAATGGATGGAACATGGTGATGTCAGGAATTCCCTCAGGCAACGCGCAGGCGTGGTCCATGGACGGCGTAGATGGAACGACAGGCACAGGTGGAGGCGGAAGTGATACAGCGCAGATGAACAACCCGGAATTCTTCGAGACCATTGAAGCGACGACGGTGAACGCCGCGGCGGATGCCGCGAAGGCCGTCGGATTCAATATGGCCTCCAAACATGGAACAAATGACTTTCACGGCTCCGTGTTGTGGAAGGAGGCGAACTCGGCCCTGGGTGCGCGCAAGTACTTCGACCCAACGAATACTCCGTTCATCCTGCATGCGGGAGCGGCCGAAGCAGGCGGACATATCATTTCAAACCGCACCTTTTTCTATGGAGGATGGTGGCATCAGGTAGTTCCGCTGGGGTCATGGTATTTGGCGAGCGTGCCCACCGCGCAGATGAGGAATGGCGACTTCAGCCAGTTTCTAGATCCTGCGACCGCGCCGAACGGGAAGGTGACGGCGCTTAAGGACCCGAAGACCGGTAAGCCCTTTCCGAATAACCAGATTCCTGCGGATCGCTTCAACGATGTTTCGCAGAAGCTGTTGGGATACTGGCCGTTGCCGAACGTGGGAGGACCGAACCTGTTCCAGCAGAACAACGGGCGAAACGATCCATATCCCGCATACAAGGTGGATTACATCTTTGCCCGTGTGGATCATCAGCTCACAAAGAACAACAGCATCTTTGTGCGGTGGCTGGGTAAGTACAACCCAGGCGCATTGGTTGCAGGTCCAAGCTCGCAATTCGATTATGCGCAGCAGAAAATTGACGCCCAGTGGGTGGGCTCAGATACCTGGGTCATCTCCGAGAACCTCGTCAACAACTTTACCTATGGATATACCTCGGAGCACCTGAAGTACGGCAACTCCTGGCCTGGTGTTCCTACGCCGCTTCTGGGAGATCAAGTGGTGAACCAGACAGGGTTGCGGGGGGTAAATCCGCAGGGCTTCAGTTCCATCGGATTTCCGAACACCTCGGTCGGCGGTGTAGGAAATGTGACCGCCCTAAGCAATACCAGCGGTTGTCTCGGAGGACTGGGGGGTCTTTGCGCCAGCAACTCCCTCAATACCTTCAAAGATGCGGTTACGTGGTCGAAGGGGAGACATGTGTTGAACTTCGGCGGCGAGTTCGAGCGCTACGGAGAGCATCAAGGCAGCATTCCCACGGCGGTCTATGGAGGCTTCAGCTTCAACGGAACCTATACAGGCATCGGCTTTGCTGACTTTTTGCTGGGACTTCCGAACAACAGCTCCCGGCTTACTGATCCTGTAGTGAACCGCTACCTGCACCAGTCCATGGCCGGTCTGTTTGTAAACGATACCTTCAAGGTCACGTCGCGGATCACACTTGATTACGGCCTCCGCTGGGACTTCTATGGAACTCCGTCTTATGAAGACGGCCTGAGCTACAATTTTGATCCCGCGAGTGGGAACGTCATCGTTCCGCAGGGAACGATGGCGAGGGTAAGTCCCCTATTCCTTGCCACCAAAATTCCGGTGATGGAGGGAGATGTAACTGCTTCGGCAAAGCTCTCGAACTTCAGGCCCCGCATCTCTGCAGCGTATAGGATCTCGGACAAGATGGTGGTTCGCGGCGGTTATGGCGAGTTCACGGAGACGTGGGGGTACGGATCCAGCGGCCGCGTAAACAGTCCGATGCCCTTCCAATTGAACGAGTCGTATAACAACCCATCGGGGTCACCGCTGTTCAGCTTCCCCAATCCATTTCCTTCGAACATCTCGAACTCGGTTGTGCCCAGCCAGAGTGTGACCTATATTCCGAAGCACACCAACGAAGGGGCGCTGCGCCAGTACAACCTCACGGTGGAGCGGCAGATGGGAACCTTCGGCTTGCGCGCCTCCTTCATCGGCATGAACGGGGCAGGCATGAACTATAGCCTGAACGTCAACAAGCCGCGCGCCAGTAACATTCCTTTTACGACATCGCGCAGACCATGGTCGCAGTTCAACTCGGTAACGGAGTCTCGCAATGATGGATCATGGCGCAGACAGGCGATGCAGGTTGAGGTGCAAAAGAGAAAAGGAATCCTCACGCTGGATTCGAACTTTACCTGGGCCAATAACCTGGAGAACTACTACAACACCCAGGACCCGTATAACGTAACCAACGAATGGGCTCGCGATGGGAATGAGCGGCGGTTGTACTTCTCGAACATGGTGTCGCTCGAGCTTCCCTTCGGTCGTGGAAAGCGTTATATGAGCTCGATCAACCGGCTTACGGACGCTGCGATCGGGGGCTGGACAGTGCAGGCGATTGTTACCTTCGCCTCAGGCCAATACACCTCTCCATCTTTCACGGGGCCTGACCCTGCGAACGCGAGTCCAGGCAATGTGACGCAACTTCCGGACTGTGTTGGCGATGCCGTTGCCGGTCCGCGCACTTATGCAAAGTGGTGGGATGTGAATGCATTTGCTCCGCCGCCGGCCAATGCAGGACGTTACGGCAACTGTCGGATCAATACACTCGAGCTCTATCCGATCCACAACGCGAATATGAGCGTCAGCAAACGGTGGACGCTGACCGATCGCCTGAAGATGATGTTCGCTCTGCAAGCGGCCAACGTAACGAATACACCTACCTTCGCCACTGCCAATACGAGTATCTCTCAGGCGAACTTCGGTGCGTTTACCTCGGTATACAACTACAACCAGCCTGAGCAGGATGGATATCGTCAAATGGACGCTACTCTTCGTATTTCCTGGTGAGACGATAGATGAAAATGAAAGGCCCTTAAACTTACGCCGCCATGAGGGAGGGATTGCGCGGCCATCTTTGTCTACTGTTGCAGTTCAACAAAGATGGCCACGCCACTCAGTCTCCAAAGTGATCGTTCATTCCTGCCCCTACCTTGGTGAAGTGAATCGTGATCACCTGGGAATTATCGTTATTCATCAGGTCCATCTGCCTTCCGCCGTCAATAAGGACGAACGAGTGAGGACCGGTCCCAACAACGTCCGCGATGCCGGTGCAATCTCGATTCACAGTATAGGTTCCGGTCAGGTGCGCTTGAACGAAATTGCCGCTGAGATTGACCGCCTGATCCGCAAGAAAGTGACCTTTACCGTCGAACGTCGATACCCCGACCGCTGCGATAGGCCCCACATTCAGAACCTGTCCTGTAAGCACCTGTCCATAAGCTCCGTTTAGGGTAGCTACGGAGCAGCCTTCGCTCCTCTCATGCGCCTGCACTCTCAGCAAAACGTTTTGATTCGAGAAGGCGAGCAGAATCAGGACGCCTGTAAAGGCGATTGCGCCAAGCTTGAAGGAAGAAGGAATATTCATAAGGAACTCCTCATAGTGCGACCTGCGGTGGAAGTGCATGGAGCACGCAAGCGGTCGACGCCTTACTGCGTGCGCTGTCGGAGCGCTAAAAACTCGTCCGAGATCAGGGAGACGACAGGAGGGCTCTTTATCGGGCCGGCAAGCCTCCTGTGAGATAAGCGTTGACCAAGGGCAATCAACCGGGTTCACAGGGGCATCAAAACGCACCCGGCTATGAAGGTCAACGGAACTCGCCGTGAAGTCTTTGTTAACTGCTAACTTCAGGCCTCTCAGACGAGTAGGGATGCCCTGTGAACCGCGGTAACGGGTGATAGACTCAACTCCTCATCGAGGCTCTACGGTTTGAGGTGCCCAGGTGTGCAAACTCATACAGGAACCGTTTATCAATTCGGCCCGTTTGAGGTAAATGTCGCCTCAGGCGAACTTCTGAAGAACGGGAGACCCGTAAGGTTGCAGGAGCAACCCTATCGGCTTCTCCTCGTCCTCCTCGAAAACCCCGGAGAAATTGTCAGCCGCGAGGAACTTCGCAGCCGCCTCTGGCCTGGTGATACTTTCGTCGACTTCGACGGTAGCCTAAGGGTGGCGGTTCGCAAACTCAGGGAGGCGTTGGACGATAACGCCGAAGATCCCCGGTACATCGAAACCATTCCGAAGCGTGGATATCGCTTCCTTGTTCCGGAGGTCCGAAAAACGGATACCGCTTCGGAAATTGTGGAGCCGAATGATCTGGCCCATTTGCAAACCAACACGAGTCCGGTCGCCCCCCGCCAAAGTCACAAACCTCTGTTGCGGTACGGACTCGCTGTCGCCGTACTCCTTCTTACTGCTGGCGGCGTCTTCCTCTGGCAACATCGCACGCGAACAAGGTTGCTCACCGACAAAGATGTGTTGGTCCTCGCCGACTTCGCCAACACCACAGGCGATCCAGTCTTCGATGGCACACTGCGTCAGGGACTCGCCGTACAACTGGAACAGTCACCCTTCCTCAGCATCATCCCTGACGAGAAAATTCAGCAGACCCTCGGTCTGATGGGACAGCCCGCCGATGCAAAACTGATGCCGGCAATTGCACGAGAGATCTGCCAAAGGACGGAGAGCGCCGCGGCGCTCGAGGGTTCCATTGCCAAAATTGGCGCCCAGTACCTTTTGACGCTCAAGGCAGTCGACTGCGAGAGCGGAAAGACACTGGCGAGCGCGGAGGCACAGGCGAGCGATCAGAACCATGTGCTCGATGCACTCGGAAAAGTGTCCATCGAGATTCGGAATAAGCTGGGCGAGTCTCTCAGCACGATCCAGAAATTTGATACTCCCTTGGAGCAGGCGACGACACCCTCGCTCAAGGCCCTGAAAGCCTACAGCTCTGGCATGCAAGCTCTCAGGACAAAAGGACCGGACACAGCGACGCCGTTTTTCAAACATGCGGTCGAACTCGACCCGAACTTTGCGGTGGCGTACGCCTACCTCGGCGTCATGGCAAGCACTACGCTTGAACCTAGCCTCTCCGTGGACTACCGCACAAAGGCATATGAACTGCGCGACCGAGCCAGTGAGCCTGAGAAGTATTGGATTACCGCCACCTACCATAAAGGAGTCACCGGCAACATCCCTAAGGCCGTAGAAGCCTGCGAGCTTTGGATCCAGGATTATCCGCGCTCAGAGCTGCCGCATCTCTACCTGGGAGCAGCAGTGTTGCCGGTCGTCGGACAAAATGAGAGATCCGCGGAAGAATCCATCGCGGGAGTTCGTTTGCGTCCTGACTTTCCCCTCGCCCACGCCTTCGCCATTCGTGCGTACACCGCTCTTAATCGCTTCGATGACGCGAAGGCCACCTACGCGCAGGCTCTTGAACGCAAATTGCACACTCCCTATATCGATATCGTCATGTATTACCTTGCATTCGCGCAGAACGACAAGGCGGCGATGACCCAACACCTTGCAAAGGTGGAGTCTCTACCGAAGTGGGAGCATTTGATGTTGAATATGGAAGGCGATACTGCCGCCTATTCAGGGCGCCTTAAAGACGCCCGCGTGCTCAGCGGCCGCGCAATGGATAACGCCAAACAGGCCGGAGAGAAAGACGCACCCGCCCTCTACTCTGGCACTTCCGCATTGAGGGAAGTCTGGTTCGGTAACACCGACGAAGCACGACGACGCGCCGCTTTGGCATTGAAGCTCTCGACCGGCCGCGATCTGCAGTATTTTGCGACGCTCGCGTTTGCCTACGCCAGGGATGATGCGCGAGCGAAGGCGCTGGCCGACGATCTGGACAAGAAGTTTCCGGAAGACACGATTGTGCAGTTCAATTATCTGCCGAGCGTGCGTGGACGGCTTGCGCTGAACAGAGGAGACGCCTCCGGCGCCATTGAGAGTCTTGGGGTCGCCGCAACGTATGGGTTGGGGGCAACGAGAGCCATTGAGCTGTATTGGACCGCCATGTTTCCGGTCTTTGTCCGTGGCGAAGCCTATCTGGCTGCGCATCAGGGTAGAGAGGCCGCCATCGAGTTCCAGAAGATACTCGACCATCGCGGCCTCGTTCTCAACCAACCCATAGGAGCGCTTGCCCATCTTGGCCTCGGTCGCGCCTATGCGTTGCAGGGCGATATCCCCATGGCCAAGGCGGCCTATCATGATTTTCTTACGCTATGGAAGGACGCCGACCCGGATATTCCCGTTCTGCGACAGGCCAAAGCGGAGTACGCAAAGTTGCCATAGCAACGAGAATCCCGCATCAAACGCCTCAGCCCGTACCCACCGATGAATTTAAAAACCTACCTATCGCTCACCAAGGGAACAGAGACTCCCGAGCTGGGGTTAAATTAAGGATTCTTACTCAGCCGTTTGTAATATTCGGCAGCGATGTCGCGATACCCCTCGGGGACCACGGAGGGCTTGCCGGTTCGTACTGCCTCGGCATCACCGTTGCGTTGCAACTGAAGCTCGATACGATCGAGCGAGCCAAGCAGCTCCCGCTGCATCTGATCGACGATTGCGGGATTGCCAGGGAACCGGGCTGGATCGAGCTGTTGCATCTGTCGAGCCAGATCGCGCACCTCTTTGGCCGCCTGCGGATCTCCCTGGATCATCTGGCTGAGTTGGTTGAGTTCGCGCATTCCCTGCCGGTAGGTGCGCTCGACATCGGCGGGATTGCCGGAGGCATCTTTCGGAACTGGTTGCTGTCGAACCTGCCCGTAACGATTGTTGCCTGTATTGATGTTGTCCCATACAGCACCGTCGGCACCTCCACCACCATTGCGTACGGCGCCGCTCTGCATTCCGCCCCGATACCCACCATCTCCCTGCTGACCAAAACGGTCTCCCGGTTGACCGGCCTGTAACCCGCCACCCTGCTGCCCCGCCGGCTGACCTCGGCCGGATTGCTGTCCTCCGCCGCCCTGTTGACTCTGCCCCGGCTGTTGTCCACCAGCTTGCTGATTCCGGCCCGACTGTTGTCCGCTACTTCCCTGCTGGTTATCGCCTGACTGCTGACCGCGTGTCAGTTGGGAGTTGCCAGGCTGCTGTCCGCCTCTGGAATCGCGAGAACCGTTCTGACCTGCCGTACCCTGCTGTTGACCATTTCCGCGGCCTGCCGTCATCGCCTCCAGTTGCCTACGTAACCGCTCGACCTGTCCAAGAGTCGCAGTCTCATCGCCTTGCGATCTTGTCTGCTCACCCGGCTTGCCCTGGCCAACTGCCTGTTGGGCCTGGCGAAGTTGTTGACTCAACTTGTCCAGCCCCTGTGCAATCTCCTTCTCGGTGCCGTTGGAGTTCGGGTTGATTCCACTGCGAAGCCAGTCCGCGCTTCGCTGGACATGGTTGTCCAGATCGGACTCATCCATCTGGGTCAACGCATCGCGGAGCTTTTTCGAGACGTCAGGTTGGTTGGAAGCCATATCGTGCGCAGTCTCACGAATACTCCTCTGCAACTTCGACAGATCATTCGAAAGCTCCTGTCGGTCGCTCGACAAACGGCCACGCTCGCGCAGCCGCTCCATCATGGCGTCCCGATCCATCGCGTCAGCCGTATTCTGCCGGTTCGAAAACTGGTTAATCCGGTCGGCCTGAGTACGTTCCTCCTGGGAGAGCCGATCCGCCTCGTGAGAGAGCGAGCCTAGCTTGCCGCTAGCAAGCTGTTGCTGCGCACCTCCCATCAGGTTTGTGGCCTCGCGAAGCCGGTCCGCAGCCTTACGTGCAGTCTCGGTGTTCTGTTGCGGAGTTCCGCTGCGTTTCATCACCTCACCGGCCTGACGCAGACGACTCAAAGCTTGTTCGATGCGCTGATCGGAGTTCTGAGCAGAAGACGGAGACGAGGACGACGAAGAAGAAGATTGGCCGCCCGCCTGCTGCTGCGACGAAGACTGCGATCCGCCCTGCGAAGATCCCCCCTGCTGACCGGACTGTTTCGAGGAGGAGCTGCGTGCCCCCTGCTGTCCGCCTTGTTGCTGTCCCTGTCCGTTCTTTGCGAGTTGCTCCATCTGCTGCTGTAACTGCTCGGCCTCGCGCCGCAGCATCTCCTGCTGCCAGCGCTCCTGGAAGCTCTGTTGCGGATCGGGTTGTTTGTTCGCCAGTTCTTCTTGCCGCTTCGCCAAGGCATCGAGTTTGGCCAGTGCATCCTCGACTTCCTTTTCGTGCTGCTCCGCAGAAGAGGCGGTCTGTGCCGTCTCATACTGATTCTTTTCAGTGTCTAATTCAAGATCGAAGAGACTCGCCAGATCGCGTCCGGCGCTATTGGCACCACCGCCACCGCCTCCCTGTTGCTGACCGAAAGCGACCTGTATCTTGCGAAACGTCGCTTCCGCTCGCAACAGTGCTTGAAGCGCCTTCTGCTCCAGTGGCAAAGCATCCTTCCATTGCATGCCCTTCAGTTTGTCGGCAGAAGGAGCCATCGCAGACGCCGCAGTCTGCATATCTTTTTCGAAGCCGTTGAACTCTTCGTTTGCTTCAGTGAGATCGCGGCTCTGCATACGAGCCGAGAGCGCCATCACCTGATCGCGCAGCTTCTGCTGCGCGTCAGAGAGAAACTTCCCTGTCGCTGCCGCATCTTTCGGAGTCGCCGTCTTGTCGTTCTGCTGCTTCCACGTCGCAGCAATCAACTCCTTCTCCCGGCGGGAGATCTCCATCTGGTTGCTCTGTCCGCCACCGCCTCCACCGCCGCCACCACCACTTTGCTGCGATTGCGAAAACTCACGCTCGAAAGGATCGACCTGGATGAAGCTGATGTCAGTACGCGCTTCGGAGTGCCCATCCTTCGCCGTAGCATAGAGGCTCACGAGATCGCCCGGCACGAGCTTGAACTCCTCAAGCCTCAGCGTGTAGGAACCATCGGCATCCTTCGCTCTGGGCGCTTTGAGCATGTCGATGTCACGCTGTGCACCGCCGTTGACCGAGTAATGCAAGCGCACATCATTGAGCCCGAACTGATCCGCCGCTTTTACCCCGACGGTCACCTCTTCAATCGGGCTCGCGCGATAGTCTCCTCCGGGACGGTTGATCGAGACCTCAGGCGGCTGGGCCTTATCGGTCGCGATGAAGTAATCCTCAGAGAGTCGCACAGGCTGTCCTTCGTCGATCGCAGCCACGTGATAGGCTCCATCCTTCTCCATATGAATGGTGCCTTGATACTTGTTGGCGTCGCCACCCGACAGGTGAATGGTTTTCCCACCGTCCAGAATCAGCCGCCCGTCTTTCAGGGGTCGATCCATCTGGATCTCGATAGCAGCGTTGGTTCCTTCAATGGCGCGCAGATCGCCGGTGTGCTCCTCCGTTACCGGCTTCATCCCGGTCCACGCTGGATACTTATAGGCCACGCGAATCTCTTTTACGGATGGAAGATCGACGACACGCACCTTGTAATGAGGCGAAACCAGCGGACCAGCGGCCACGTAGTACTCGACATTTTCCGGCAGCCCGGCGAAGACAAACTGATAGGTCGCCGCGTTTCCCGAGTCAGGTTGGGGCTGCATCATGACCGGTTCCCAAGATCCAGAGCTCTGGTAATGAGCGTAGATCTGCACCTTTTCCGGATGCATGCCCGTAATGTGTGCCGTAACAAGTTGATCGCTGTTGCGACGCACGGCTACATCTCCGGGAGCAACGGTGATCATATAAAGTGGCATGGCGTTTTTCTTCGGGCCAGTCCACAACAAGGAAGCACCGTAACCAAGGTAGCCTGGCCCGGCGGCGATCATCCATACAAGCACGCCAAAGCAAGCGAGTCCGACCCCACCAAGCGCAAAAAGCCGATTGTCGGGAACCAGCGACGAGGGTGTCGCATATTGCGCTCTCGCCAGCGTATCGGCGGCTAACAACTCCAGGAAAGGATCTTCGTCATCGCGCTGGCGCTCGTGAAAGGTAGTCAGGCGTTCTTCAAGCTCGACATGCGTGGCCTCTGCTTCGCGAACAGCGCGTGCTCTGGTAAGGCGGAAGAGCGGTAGAGCAATGCCGACGGCAGCGACCGCGGCCAACGCAAACAGCAACAGAAGACGCGCGCCTCTTACTCCGTTGGAGGGAAATGCATAGTGATTGAGTAAGAGAACCAGTGTTATGGTGACGAGAAGCGCGGTGCCGACAAAGATCGCTGCTCCGCGCAGCCCTATTCCAAGTTGCAACCTGCGTTGCAGCTTCGCTATGTAGGAGTTGAGCTCGTCCCGCCTGCTCATATTTCCTCCCGCTGCGTACCCATGTAGCCACTGGCAAACACGAACTCCGCCAGCGCCACCACCAGTGCTAGAAGCATAACGTACCACCACAGGCTTACGGGCTGATATTTCTCATCTTTCGCGGAGGCTGCCGCTTGCAGGGGGGTGGAGGAGCTGCTCCCGCTCCAGAGTTGCTGAACATCCTTGGGTATTGGAGTCAGATCCGATTCTCGACGATCCGGGTTAACCCCAATAACTGCATCACGTCCATTTGCAAATCGAATCTTATAGAAGCCCGAGCGGTTGAGGCGGACACTCTGCACGGTGCGAGCCTCGTTCAACGAGAGTGGCCTGTGTCCGTCGGGATCGATAACTTCTACATTCGCGACTTCACCAACAGGAGCCGCTGCCGAGCGTAGTTGCACGAAGGCGTCCACCAGCCGTGAGCCGCTTAGTCTCTCATTTCCAGAGAGATATCGTGCGGCTTTGTCGATGAACGCGACGAAGACAGGATGAAGAGGCAGATCGTTGGTAAGGTTATCCAGTCCTGACGTCAGGAGCAGCACATGGCCCTCCGCGATCTGTTTGTCGAGTAAAAGCGGCGTGCCGTCGCTTAGCCGAGCAGCGATACGTGCCTGTTTCGGATCAACCACCGCAGCATAAAAAATCTTTGCCTCGGCCCAACCTCCGTTGCCGGAAACCGGTTGCGATTGCTCGAGAGCAGGATGGGTGAAATCCACCTGTCCAAGAGTGACGGCCCCTCCCAAGTGAACGTAGGAATGGACATCGGTGACATTACTTCCCCACAGGGGGATATGAGCACTGCGGCCTGCTCCTGTTCCTAATGCGATCAGGACGCTGCCCCCCTTCGCGACGTACTGCTCGAGTGTGTGTTCGAAGATCGAAGGAAGAACTCCAACGTCAGAGAGAACGACAAACGCATACTTTGTTGGATCAAGATCCCGGGTTTGTTCTGCCGTTACCGATTGCGGAACGAACGAACTCTGGCTTGCTGCTCCCAAAGCGGCACCGAAATAAAGCTGGGAGCGCGTTTCATTTGCGGAATGAACAAACAGTACACGCTCGGGATCCGCTCGCCGAACGACAAAAAAACTGGCGTCGTCTGGAGGAAAGGCGTCGCCGCCGTCTATTTTTATAGCGCAACGATTGAATCCATATCCGATATCGAGTGGCGCAAACTCAACAGTAGCTCGCCCATTCGCCGCTATCTTTACCGTACGACTCGCGATCACCTTGTCGTTCGAGATGAGTGATACCGACTTTTCCGCTTCGGGCGTATTGAATCCTGCCACAACAGCCTGTACACGGGACCTCTTCGTATCTTTCGGATCTGAAAGTTCGGCGGGAGCGTTTACGCTCGCCACCGTCCAGTTAGGCTGCGCAGAATTCCTGGCCACGCTGTGGAGGACCAACGTTGCACCCTCCGGTAGCGTCATGTCGGCAAAGGCAGCAGGCATTGCCGTATGCTGCATGTCGCTGAAGAGATGAACATCAATTGGTTCGTGAATCGCTTCGGCCATCGTGCGAACGCTTCTTCCCAGTTCACCGTAGTTACCGTATCCATCTCCCGGCTGGATGCTCTCGAGAGCCGCGCGCAATTGGGCCCCATCTGCGATGGGCTGCGTCAGCACACTCAGTTGCCCTCCAAGAGCGAGTATCTGTGCTCTCTGGGTGCGTGGCTTCGCAGCCAGCGTCGTCAGCGCCTGTTGCTTTGCATCCGCGAAGGATGTTCCTGCGCGCATGCTGAAAGAATTGTCCAACACGATGAGCAGCAAATGGCCGCTGGCGATGACGGGTCGGCGCAAAAATGGATTGGCAAATGCCAACACCAACAGCAAAAGAAACGCAAATCGGAGCGCAAAGAGCAGCAAGTGACGCAAGCGATGGTGCCGTGTGGAACTTTGGATGCCGCGTTCGAAGAACATCAGTGAACTGACGGGACGGGGAATGGTTACGTGCTTTCGCAACAGATGCACGAAGATCGGAATGCCCAGTGCCGCGAGACCCGTCAGGAACCATGGCGCAAGAAATCCCATCAGTTCCCTACCTGCCGTAGCGAGAGGTACTCACGAAGTGCGTGATCGAGAGGCTGATCGGTCACGAGCAGCCGATAATCCATCCCGGCGGCTCTTGTCTGTGAACGAAGCCGCTCAATGTGAGCGGCCATTTTCTCGCGATAAGTCGTCTTCACATATTCAGGTACCACTTCGATCTTCTGATCGGTCTCAAGATCGACAAGGATGGCTGGGCCGCTAAGAATGGGATGAATCTCCTGCGGATCGAGGATATGAAACAACACGACGTCGTTACCATGAAATCGAAGGGGCTCGATGGAATGGACGATTGCCGCTGGATCCTCAAAGAAATCGGAGATGACGATCACAATGCCTCGCCGATGAAGAAGCTGCTGAAAGTGCTGCAAAGGTTTACCGAAATCTGTCCTCGCGCGCGGTTCGGCCTGCTCCAGAGCAGCAAAGAGACGAACAAGCTGTCCTTGCCGGGTCGAGGGCCTCACATACTCTCGAACCTCGTCATCAAAGACAATCAAGCCGGCAGCATCGCGCTGGTTATGAATTGCCAGGTAAAAGAGCGAGGCTGCAATGAACCGCGCATAGTCCATTTTTTTGACGGCTGCCGATGTGTATAGCATCGAGTTGCTCGCATCGAGCAAAACAGCAAGCTGGCTGTTCGTCTCTCCACGGTATCGCTTCAGGTAGCAGCGCTCCGTGCGGGCAAACAGATTCCAGTCCACATGACGCAAATCGTCTCCGGGAGTATAGGCGCGATATTCAGCAAACTCCTGACTGAACCCAAAATCCGGCGATCGATGGAGACCGGCTACAAAGCCGTCCACCACCGTCTTAGCCACCAAGTCCAACGAGGAGATGCTGGCTAGTACCCCGGGATCGAGGAAGCGTTGCATCAAACCTCCTTCGGCTTCGGCACATGCGTTATGAGCCGTGTAAGGATCTCGTCGGCATCGATTCTTTCGGATTCGGCGTGGAAATTAAGCAGAATACGATGTCGTAACACGGGTACGGCAAGAGATGTGATGTCGTCATACGTAACGTGATATCGCTCTCGCGAGAGGGCCCTGGCCTTTGCCGCTAGTACGATGTATTGGGCGGCGCGAATGCTTCCACCGTAATTAACATATTTCTTTACGAAGTCCGGAGCGTTTTCATTGTTCGGCCGCGTCGCTCGGACGAGACTGATCACGTATCGAGCGAGCGATTCCGCGATCGGTACTCGCCGGACCAGCTGTTGAAAGTCAAGTAGCTCTTCGGACGATGTGACTACGCTGACCTCAGGGCTGCGGGTCGTTGTCGTCATGTCGATCACCTTCAGCTCATCTTCGGCGCTCAGGTAGCCCAAAACGGAGTTGAAGAGGAATCGATCTAACTGCGCCTCGGGTAGAGCATAAGTGCCCTCAAGCTCAATAGGATTCTGTGTTGCCAGAACGAAGAATGGCTCAGGAAGTCGATAGATGTTTCCGCGCACCGTGCAGGAACGTTCCTGCATCGCTTCAAGTAGCGCTGCCTGCGTTTTGGGCGGCGTACGATTGATCTCGTCCGCCAGCAGTATATTGCCAAAAATTGGTCCTTTGACGAAGGTCCATTTGCGATGACCGCTGGCGAGATCTTCCTCAATGATATCCGTGCCGGTGATGTCGGAGGGCATGAGATCCGGTGTGAACTGGATTCGCCGGAACTCTAATCCCAACGCGTCGGCAATCGTCCGGACCATCAAAGTCTTCGCAGTGCCAGGCAGCCCTGTCATCAGACAGTGGCCACCGACAAAGAGCGCGATGAGGACCTGATCCAAGACCTCATCTTGCCCTACGATAACCTCTCGCACTTGTTTAAGAATGCCTTCACGAACTTCGTGAAAACGCTCAACGCGTTGCTGGAGTTGTGCGGCATCCTGATTCAAATCGGCAAAAGTAGCCATAAGCTTCCATCCTTATCGAATTACTTTGCAGCGGATTGGTTCAACTCCAACAGCATCTTCTGCGCAGGTCTGTAGCCAGGCGCAGCTTCAAGAGCTGCCAGCACACTCTCTTCGGCCTTATCTTTTTGTCCTGCGGCAAGATAAGCCTGAGCCAGATGAAACTGGGCACCTGCCTTATCCAATGGATTAGACGCAATCACAGCGCCGTACTCTCGAATAGCCCCGTCATACTGTTTTTGTGCATACAGCAAATCCCCCAGCTTGCGATGAAGCTCCTCATCCTTGACGGGATAGATGTAGTTCACACGTTGAAGCGTGGAAATGGCTTCAACCGGTTGGCCAGCCGTCTCTTGAAGCTCTGCGAGGTGTTTCAAGATGATAGGAGACTGCCCCCCTGCATGCACATAGGCCAGCAGAATCGTCGCTTCCGCTCGAGTGTTACCCCTGGCTCTGTCCGCCTCCGCAATTAACTCGTAGGCGTTAGCATCGCCCACGTACTCCGGATACATTGAAAGAATCGCAGGGCCTTGAGTCAGCACCAAGTCGTACTGCTTCTTTTGCGAAAGAGCCACAAGCAGTTTCAGCTTTTCACGCCAATCATCGAAGTGAGCGGCCTTTGCGCCATACTTCTGGTCGATCCACGCGAGATACTGCTTGTCGAACTCTTCGGGCGGAAGACCAAGCACTTGTTGAACCACCTGGGGCGTCGTCTGGGATCCGGCGTACGCATGGACAATATCGAGAAGCTTACCCTCACCCCATTTCTCCTTTATGAAATCGCAGATGCTTCCGGCCTGGAAGTAGGAGACCACCACCTGTGAGGGATACTCGGGATAGACAAATCCGCGATCCAATCGGGCAACGGGCAATAACTTTTTATCTCGTATCGCAATCAAAACCTCTGGCGTTATCCGATCACGCCAATCCGGTGAGCGCTCTCCTTCTTCATGGACCGCTAAGCCTTCGGTAAACCAACGCGGCACACGATGGTTGGTCGCAGTAAGGATGTAGACGTGACTCATCTCATGCCATAATGTCGCACCCCAGTTGAAGTCCCCTGGCTTGCGCGCAGAGGGACTATCCATCGCCACAACCTCTCCGAAGGTCACCCCGAGTGCGCCAAGGCCCGGCATTCCCATCGTGCGAACCGCGAAATCTTCATGATCGGCGTAAACCTCCACCTGCACTGGCTTCGGAAGCTTCATCTGATACTTCTTTTCATAGACGGCGAGAATGGTATGCAGCTCTGCCTGCATATAGGGCTGCAGTAAATTAGCCTCTGTTTTTTTCACCTTCAAAATGGTCGTATCGTCACGAAAAATCTGAAAGTTCTTATAACTATCCAACAGACGGAGGCTATTCACGGTAGCGGCATTGCGATAGCCATTGTTGTAGCTCAGTTCCAGTTCCTTCAACGGCTCTTCTTCCTGGCCCATACGCATAAGATCGATACCGAGCGCCGAATGTGCTGCCCAGAGGCGTGGATCAAGCTCAATCGCTTTGCGGTAGTAGGTCAAGGCATCTTCATAGCGATAGTGCATTTCGAGTTGATGCGCCACCTGTGCATAAGCTTCCCCGTAGGTAGGATTGATCGCGGTGATCTTTGCCAACCAGGCATCGGGAGAACGACCAGCGATCAGTTCCACCGCTGCATGAACCGCCATTGCGTTCAATGCATCGCTTTTCACAGCAATAGCTTTATCTGCCTCCGCTACGGCAAGATCTGAATCATCATTTTCAAGAGCAAGATTTGCCATAAGCTCGTGCGCTTCCGCGAGCTTCGGATCGAGAGTGATCGCCTTCGCTGCATACTCTACCGCTTTGCCATCAAAACCATCGGCAGAGATGATCGCCAGTCCCAAATAGGCTTCGGCATTCGATGGTTCCTTGACCAGAACCTCGCGAAAGAGGTCGGCCGCCTCAGGGTTATTGAATCGCTCGTGCAACAGCATTCCCCAACGCACTTTGTAAGAACTCTTGCTGTCGGCGGCTTGGGTCGCGAGACGAAACTGTGCATTCGCCTGGTCCCATTCTTCAAGCCCCCAAAAGCCTTCAGCGCGCATGTAAGCATCATTGCTGCGAGTCAAACCTTCGAAGCAAGACCGTGCTTCTGCACGATGTCCGTGCTTATTCAGCGACCAGCAGTCCGTGGGGACAGCTGCCCTGGCTACCGAGACGCACAGGAGCAGGAGAACCGAGCATGAGATGGCCTGTCTCATTTATCCAGTCCCTCCTGCACCTTTGCCAACTCGAGGAGCGCCTCTGTCAGCTGTTTCTTATAGTCCGCAGGGTCCATCGCGGCCTTTTGATACTTCAACGTATCGATCTTCTGTTCGAGATCTTCTTTCCTGACCAGCAACTCCCTTTTCGCCGGATCATTTGCCGCCTGTTGGCTCGCACCTAATCTCAACAGCGTAAAGCTCGAGAGAAGAGCGCCTTGTCCATTCGAGGCTTCGCGCACCGGCTCACCATGACCTACATCATCAAAGCTCGCATGTTCGGTCGCGAGTCGCTTTTGAGAATCATAAAATGCACCGGTCTTCTTCGTCGCATAGGTCAAGGCTTCCATCGCGCTGATGGAATCACTTTTATTCGTGTCGGCGGCAGGATCCTGCAGAGCTTCCACCCAATAACGCGCGAAGACAGTTGCATTCTTCTCTGTGCCCGACTTCGTCGCCACGACGACTCCGCGTCCAGAACGCTCGAGAGCTTGAACCGCTCCTCCGCTGGCCGAAGTTGTATTGACGATGAGTTGTCTGCGCGCCGGAATTCTGTTGCACAGCGTCGCGATCTCGTTGGCTGTAATATCCGGACCCACGAGATTGAATTTGTATTCGGCGCCATCGAAAGAACCATGCCCGATCAGAATGAGGACAAAGTCATCGTTCGGCTTGGCATCACGGGAGACTGCATTCAGGGTCTCCTTCATTTGCGCGGCCGTCGCCTGATTCCCTGTCAAGGTGAAGACGTGGGCTGTGCTGTCGGTCTTGAAGACCTTGTCCAAATCCTTCGCCGAAGCGGTAAAACGTTGTTCATAGTCGGGTTCACCGCCAAGTCCTGCCACCGTGACGTAGAAGGTGGCGGCGTGTGCCTGCACGGCGACGAACAATGCAATCGCTGTGAGCAACTGAAGTCGGAATTGAACCAAAGAACGGCTCACACCACACCCCACTTCCGCCGCAGCAGCCACTCGGCGACCGGAAGTCCAAGCAAAAAAAGAAAGACGATAGGCATGTTCCACAACTCTTCTGTGCTGCGGACAGAGATCCCGGCCTCGGAGTAGGAGATGTCGCGAGGTAGATCCTTCAACTCAGATGGATTCCAATAACGTCCGCCAGTCTGCGAGGCCAGTTGCTGCAGTAATGACCGGTTTTGTTCCGTATGAAAATTTTCGGCAACACCGTCTTCACGTTGGAAGGTAATGACATCACGGCCTAACTCCTGCGAATGCGCCTCATTGGAGGTAGCAATCACTTCTGCAAGGTACGTGCCAGGTTTTTCGGCGATCCATTCGGCCTGGTATTGGCCAGTCGTATTCGGCAAGGGGTTGAGATCCAGAAGAGCGTTCGTATCTCCTGGCCCTGTGATGTGTGCCGTAACGTGCGCCTCTCCAGCTGGCTGAAACTGTTGGTCACGTACCTGAGCCGTAAGCTGAACCCGTCCCTCGTCCATCATCGTGCGCGAGGGCATCGTCGCCCCTACCGGACTGGGCGAATTGGCCACAAGCCAGCGCAAGAGCTGCTGCCAGAAGAGATCATGGGACGGATCACCGAGAGACTCGCTCATCTGCCAGCGCCATGTTCCGCCCGTTGCCATAATGGCCGTTCGACCATGGCCATAGCTTTGGGTGATCAGCAGAGGCAGTTTGCGTCGACCTGCATTCATCTGCGCCAACACGGTTGCTCCAGGTTTTGGGGAACCCGATTCTTCATAGTCAGCCAGATAAGTCAGTTTCTTCCAACGCTCGGCGTTCTTCGTCGGATCATCGAGCAATCGCGTGACTGGGGAATCCAGCCCTTCTGCAGTGAGTTCCACGGTGGCAGAGTTGCGGTGAAAGCTGCTGCGACCGGCAGGGAGAAAAGTTGGGAAGAGTTCGTTCAGACTGGATGCTCCCCATCCTCCATCGCTCAGCGAAGAGCGTCCACCGAGGAACAGCAGGCCACCACCACGCCGGTCAACGTATTCGCGAAGCAGCTCCTGTTGGAGCGGGGTAAAGTAGCCTGCGTCAATGGATCCGATGATGATGCCCGAATAGCCGAACAGAGATTCCGGGCGAACGGGAAAGCCGTCGGCCAATTCATCGGGATTGCTGATGCCTTGGCGGTAGATCTTGTTTTCGCTTGTGCGCAACATGGAGACAAGCTGCACAGTCGGATCGTCCTCTTCGGCACGCCGGATGAACTTAAACTCCCACCGCGGCTCTCCCTCGACATACAGAATTCGCCGCTTCGTATCGCTTACAAGGACTGGCCTTGTCTTGGCATTGTTGGAGAGGTTTTCTTCACCGGCAAGTGGTTCGATTCCAAACCGAAGAATCTTGGCACCGGCAAGGCCGGACGGAAAAAAGAAGGATTCCGTTTGAAGGACTCCGTTTGGCGCCAATGTAATGTCCCGCGTCGCGACCATTCTGTTTCCATCGCGAACAGTTAGGGTAGCTTTCTCTCCGGCATACCCATGCTGTATCCAGCTGACCGTCGTAGCAAGACGCGCATTCATGACGGAGTTCGCAGCGACGTCCACATTCTCCAACTCCACATCATGGGTCCGTTCAGCATTGCCAAAGCCGATCGTGTGCACTGGCAGGCGGCGATTTTTCAGTGCCTGAAGAGCATCCAGACCGATGGCAGAGTTGCTCATTCCATCGGTGTTTTCGCCGCCATCGGTCAGCAGCAGGACCGCTCCTATGGGCAGATCCGAGGTTTCGGCCGAGAACTGTTTTAGTCCTTGTCCGATGTTGGTTGCAGCTTCTGTTGGTGAGATGCCATTCAGTCCTTCTACCTGCGTGACCTTGTTTCCCAACCGATAGATTCTAGTCTGAAAGCGTTTCTGCAGCCCCGAGAGCAGGCCATTTTGAAGCGTCGACAGCGCAGCCGTTTCGCGCGGTTTTCCATCGCTATCATTGATCGCCATACTGCGGGAATCGTCCACGATAACCGCGATGATGTTTTTCTGCGAGCTCAGGGCGGCCACTGTGATTGCCGGTCGCCATAACAGGAGTAACAGGATCGAGACCAATAGCGACTGCAGGCCCCACACCACCCACGCTCGCCAATTCCGCAACTGCGGGGCCGCGCTTCGCATCCTCCAGCCGATCAAGAGCGCAAGGCCGCCCGCAGAAAGAAAGATCAGCAGCGGCAGCAGCCACACTGGCCACGGGGAGAGCAGAACAAACTTCCCCTTGGTAAAGACCGGACTCGGATACTTGAAGAGGAACTGAAACATGCCTATGAGCCCTGCAGTGAACTCTTATGACTATCTTTTGTAACCACTTTGTTCGCTTGCGAATAAAAACCTAATGGGTCATACCGTAAAGGATGTAATCCAGTCCCACTCGAAAAGCCATTGAGGCGAACGGCTCCGGATAATTCGGATCGTCCGCCCATTCCCACGCGTCACCAAGGTGCATGTTATGGCAGATGGCGACGATGATGCGCCCCTTGTCGTCTCGGATTGCACGCCACTTGGGTTGATAACCGTCCTTTTCATAAGTACGTCCGGTTCGGATCCATTGCTCCCCCGGAATCTGCATCTTGTCGTCCACGTCATAGAGA
Source organism: Edaphobacter sp. FHG110511_03 (assembly GCF_059115365.1). Lineage (NCBI taxonomy): Bacteria > Pseudomonadati > Acidobacteriota > Terriglobia > Terriglobales > Acidobacteriaceae > Edaphobacter > Edaphobacter sp. FHG110511_03. The sequence goes on from NZ_JBZYWL010000002.1 coordinate 777,704, forward strand.
GTATGAAAGATTTCGTCACCACTCTGAAGATCTTCGACCGGGCGATCAGGCAACACCTGCCTCATACCATTCATGAAGTTCTCCCAATCCTCCGTTCCGTGGAAGTCGTCTACCATCAAAAAACCTCCCTTTAGCAAGTACTCCCGCAGTCGTTTCGCTTGTGCGTCCGTGAACGACCACATCTGCACCTGTACCGCATAGATCCAGGGATAATTTAAAATCTCGTCGGAATCGAGGGTAACTACCTGCTCGGTAGGACGGCCGTCGATGCGTGTCAGCCGGTGCATGGCAATTAGGAACTGGCGGTCGGCCTTAGGATAGTCTCGTGTCCAGGCGAAACGGCCCCAATAGCTGCCATGACCATAGAATCCGAAGTTCGCCGTGTTCGGGGTGTATGCCAGCCGCGACCAGTAGAACTCCGACTTAATATTGGTTGGGGAGTCATCGTTGCCGAAACCGAAGTCGGCAACCCGCTGGTAGGCTCTCAAGCCTACGCAGCAGCCGGCAATTGCCACCGAGACCAGTGCAACTTGCGAAACCTTCATCCGACCCTCCGCGGAGAAAGCTATGCGGGCGAGAGTACTGGAAATACCTGATGCTCTGCCTAATAGACGAAGCAACCATACAGGTCGTTGCACCCGCAACGCTTGTCTGACTTCTTTTCGGCGTGAGACTATGCAGGCACGGCCCCCGTCGGCAGAACACCCCTGACCCTATGAAACGTCGTGACTTACTCAAATTGGGCGGTATGGCGATGGCACAGGCTGCCGTAACGCACCCAGCGTTGCTGGCCCAGGCGGGTTCCCGTACTGAACTTACGGAGCGTGCCGAAGGCAACGCCGACTATACACTCAATATCTCTCCGGTAACGGTCGAGATCGATCGATCGCACATCCTTTCAACCATCGGCTACAACGGAACAGCCCCCGGGCCCGTTTTACGAATGCGCGAGGGCAAAACCGTCACGGTAGACGTGATCAACGACACCGATACGTCCGAGTTCGTGCACTGGCATGGCATGCTTATACCGCCGGAGCTCGATGGCACGGAAGAAGAGGGCTCGCCGCCCGTGCCGGCGCATGGCCGACGCCGTTTTAAGCTTACGCCTGGTCCTGCAGGAAGCCGGTGGTATCACTCCCATGCCATGGCGATGGACGATCTGCACAAAGGCTCCTATACAGGCCAGTTCGGTTTTGTCTATGTTGACGGTGGTAACGACCCGGGCCAGTACGATCAGGAGCTTTTTCTCGCGTTGCGCGATTGGGAGCCCTTCTTTTCCAGCACCATGGAAGATAACGATGATGACACGCACACCGCTCCGACCTTCGAAAAGCCAGCCACGCTGAATACGGATCCCAACGGTCTTGAGGTCAATTCCATGACCTACTCGATCAACGATAAGGCTCTCGGCTCCGGGGATCCTATCCGCGTCCGCCAGGGTCAGCGGCTTCTGATTCACTTTCTGAACGCCAGCGCGATTGAGAATCGTCGTATCGCTCTCGCCGGGCACAAGATGAAAGTGATCGCGCTCGACGGCAATCCCGTTCCGACGGCCCAGATGGTCGATTCGATCTTCCTCGGCACCGGAGAACGTATCGATGTCGTTATCGAGATGAACCATCCCGGAATCTGGATCCTGGGATCGACCGAGCAGATGGTCCGCGAAGCAGGACTCGGTGTCATCGTTGAATATGCGGGTCAACATCGGCAGCCGCAATGGATCGACCCTCCGAGGGGCCTATGGGACTACACCATCTTTGGAACGGCGACCTCCAGCTCACCGGCACCGCAGCAGACAATCGAGACCATCTTCGAAAAGATTCCCCGTGGCATGGGTAAGTTCAACTCCTGGCTGATCAACGGTAAGCCTTACCCCCACGAAAAGGAGTTCGTTTTACAGCAGGGTACCCGTTACCGCCTGGTGATGCGCAATCGTACCGACGACGCTCACCCGATGCATCTACATCGTCATCTCTGGGAACTTGTGGAGATTAATGGGAAGAAAACTGCCGGGATCGTAAAAGATACCGTCGTCGTTCCTTACTATGGACGAGCCATCGTTGATTTCACCGCCAATCAACCTGGCCTATCCCTGTTTCATTGCCACATCCAACAACATATGGATTATGGATTTAAGGCACTTTTCCGCTACGCATGACCTTTTCGCTACCGACAAGAGTCTTTCCGTTGCAAAGGGGGGTCTCATCAACCCCACGCCTGCTTCTCTCCTCCCGACAAGGCGCGGTCAAGATAGGTTGCTGCGCTGATGAGCGCTAGGTGTGTCAGCGCCTGGGGAAAGTTGCCAAGATGCTGTCCGCTCCCGCCCAGTTCCTCGGCGTACAGTCCAAGATGATTCGCATAGCCCATCATCTTCTCGAACAGTAAGCGCGCCTTTGCCGTCTGATGCGACCGGGCCAGTGCCTCGATAAACCAGAAGCAGCAGGCGGTAAAGGCGCCCTCATCTCCCGAGAGTCCGTCGAAGCCGTCAACATACCGATAGCGATACACAAAGGTATCCACCGTCAGATCGCGCTCGATTGCTGCCAGGGTGGAAAGCCACTTCGGATCCGAAGGGCTTATGAAGCGGACCAGGGGCATCAGAAGAATGGCCGCATCGAGAGCCTTCGAGCCCTTGTACTGCACGAAGGATTGAAGTTCCTCATCCCAGAAATTCGTATAAATATCGTTTGCGATAGCGTCGCGGGTCTCTTCCATCCACCCAAACGGGCCCGATAGAGATCGTTTGGCTCCCAGGCGAATCGCCCGATCAAACGCCACCCAGCACATCATGCGAGAGTGCAGGAAGTTTTTGCGGCCTCCGCGAACCTCCCAGATTCCGTCGTCTTCCCGGTGCCAGTTATCTGCAAGCCACCTCAGGATCCGTTTCATATTCTCCCAGTCGTCAATACTGATGCCATCCCCGTATTTGGCCGCCAGGTAGATCGAATCGAAGAGCTCGCCATAAATATCCAATTGCAGCTGTTGATAGGCGGCGTTTCCTATGCGAACCGGCTTTGAATCCATATATCCGCGCAGATGTTCCAGAACGATCTCAGGAGTCTCCTGGCCTCCATCCGTTGCGTACAGAACCTGCAACGGCCCCTGCGGCGAGTCATAATTTAGCCGGTCATGAATCCAACGCTGAAACTGCGCCGCCTCATCGAAAAATCCCAGTCGCATCATCGCGTACAACGAGAACGACGAGTCGCGGAGCCACGTATAGCGGTAATCCCAATTCCGCACGCCGCCAATCTTTTCGGGAAGACCGAAGGTCGGCGCTGCCACAATCGAGCCGTACTCGCGATCGGTCAGAAGCTTCAGCAGCAGGGCAGAGCGGTTGACCATCTCTCTCCACCTGCCCGTATAGTTCGACTTCTCAACCCAGTCGCGCCAGAACTGTGCGGTTTTTTCAAACTCATCCACGAGGTCCTCGACCACCAGGGCCTTTCGGGACTCCGGGGAGTCTTCCGTAAAGACAAACCATGCAACCTCTCCAGCCTTCAGGCGAAAGGTCTGCGCCACTCCACCCTCTGATATTTCAAGCGGTATCGTCGACCGCAGGACGAACGATAGCTGGCCGTCAGAGCGAAAAACGACCGACTCTCCATCGCGCTCCGTAATGTGCGAGGCCCGCGCATAGTCAAAACGCGGCTGACACTGCAGCTTGAAATTGATCTCGCCCTGGATCACCGTAACCCGGCGAAGAATCCGGCTCGGCTTTTCCTCCGCAAAGATCGGCATAAAGTCCGTAGTCTCCGCAATGCCATCATCGGAGAGAAATCGGGTCAGAAGGATGTTCGTGTCCGGCAGGTAGAGCTGCTTCGTCCCGCTATGCTGAAAGTCCGCCTGAATACAGAAGAAGCCTGCCTTTTGCGGATCCAGGATGGCAGCGAAAAGGCTCGGGGAATCGAACCGGGGATAACAGAAAAAATCAATGGACCCGGTTGTGCTCACAAGGGCGAGCGTTCGCAAATCCCCGATGACGCCATAGTTCTCTATCGGTAAAAAGTCCATTGCCGCTCCAGTGCTCAGACTTCATGGCATCAGCGAAGCAGCCAAGGCAGCCTTGTTCTTCACGCTAGAATAACCCTTCGCGTGTTGCCGTTTACTAGGATGCCAATCCAGCGTTAAAACGAAAAATGAGATAAGGCCAAACGGGTCCTGCAACGTTCAACGGCTTCACAAGCACAAAGGTCTCCATACTTTGGAGACGTGGAACACTTCCGATTCGCCTGATACGTTTACATCCATGCATCAAGGACACTCGCCTAATCCAAGGATGATGGCGATGATTCTGGCCCTCCCCTGGCTGGTCATCTGGGCCGCGGCGCTTATCGTTCTCGGCCAGCGGCGCGCTCCGGACATCCCGTTCGAGCATCCCCTCGCGTGGATCCTCGCCGTCATATCTCCAATCATCGCCTGGATCCAGTTCCGCGGGTGAGATGCGGATGAGAAGATAGATGGCATGCCTGCCCTGCTCCGTCTGCCTCTTGTCTTTGCACCGCTCATGGCCATGGCCTTCGCGCAAAACCTCCCGATGCCCTCGCCCACGTCGACCATTACGGCATTCCAGGCGGATCACGACGTTCCCCTCACTCCAGATCCCTCTGACGCCTTCTGGCAACACGCGCAGCCCGTCTTCATTACTGGCGACACGTATGGCACCCCCGTTCCCTCTCATCGCACCGAGGTCCGTTCCCGTTGGACCCAGGACAGCCTCTATCTCCTCTTCACTGCGCCCTACGAAGAGCTCAATCTGAAACCCTCTCCCGACACAGCGTCGGAGACCAATCGGCTCTGGAACTGGGACGTCGCCGAGGCCTTCATCGGCTCCGACTTCCAGAACATCCACCGCTATAAAGAATTCGAACTCTCTCCGCAGGGCGAATGGGTCGACCTCGACATCGATCTCGACAAGCAGGGAGATAAGGACGCGTGGAAGTGGAACTCCGGCTTCAAAGTCAGCGCCCGGATCGACCCCGAGCACAAAACCTGGTACGGAGCCATGCGAATCCCCTTCTCTGCTCTTAGCTCCCGTCCTGCCGCGCCGGGCGAGACCTTCCGCATCAATCTCTTCCGCTGCCAGGGGCCAACCGCAACCCGCCACTACCTCTCCTGGCAGCCCACCATGGGCAAAAGCTTCCACGTCCCCGAACGTTTCGGCACGCTCGTCCTCGTCGCCTCAAAGCCTTCGCATTAAACTCAGCCGTCGGTCGGGTGTCCCATCTTCGCGACTGCTTTATCGTCGCTAAGGTGGGAATTCGAGCGGAGCTCGATCCACGATGCCTGTCAATCTTTAGTGAGAATGAGGGAGTAGAAGAAACTAGAAGTTGAAGGCCAGCCCAGCCTGAATCATCCGCGGAGTCTGCGCCAGGAACAGTGTCCGTCCATCCTGTGAGAGAACCGGCCTGTATCCCTGCTCCAGCAGGTTGGTGATATCGACCGTGGCTTCGAGGCCGTTCGGAAGAATCGAGCCACAGCGAATCGGCTGACGGACGAAAAAGCTCAGATAAGCCTGATCGCTGAATGCGGCAAAGGAGTTGACTGCGGTCACCAGTGTCTCCGGCTGCCAACGATACGACGCCCGAACCTGGGTTCCGCTGTGGATCACGCGCCCCTTCAATGCGACCGTGGCCGATTGCCCCGCCTTCGGCTTCAGCTCCGCCGACACTGAGCTAAGATGCATGGGCTGCTTATCGGCAGGGGCTGCCAACGCATTGCCGGTGCTGTATTCCACTGCCACCCACAGGCCCGGGGTAATCGGCTCCGTCATCAGTAGATTCACACCCTGCGACCGGTACCCCGCACCCAGCATCCGAAAGGAATCCGTCGCGGTATCGGCAAGAATGCCATTCGCCGTCGAGCCCGGAACTGCCGCGGCCAGATCCTCTACCGCCAACTCACCGCCGCCCGCCAGCCTTACCCTCTGCAGATTGTCCTTGTAATAGGAGACCTGCACCATTCCGCGACCAGCCTTATGCCCCAGTGAGAGCTCCTGGTGCACACCACTCTCGGTTCGCATCCGGCCCTGCTCCATCACGCCGACCGGGAGCTCCAGCTCCACAGTATCGAGTCCGTTGAATGACTGTAGATCGCGCGAAGTAGCCATGCGGTATCCTGCGTTCCACTTGGACGTCGGATGCGCCGTAATCTTTAGGAAGGGACGCGAGGCCATCGCATAGCCTGCGCCGCGCAGGACATACACGGTTCCACCCAGTTCCATGTCAACCGAATCGCCGAGCGTGGTCTTCTGGGAAGAGGCCATCTGGATCGCCTCAAGCCCTTTCGTCCCTCCGGTCCCGATCATCTCCGGATGAGACTGGTAGCTCGTAACCAGCCGGGCCGCGCCGGAAAACCCCAGCCTTCGTTGGTATCCAGCCTGCAGCGTGGTCGAAGGGGCACGTAGATACGGGCCCATCTGTGCTCCCAGATCCGCTCGTACCTCTACATTCGAGCCGTCCGGCATCGAGCGATCGATCTGCAGGATATGGTGGACGCCACCCGCTCCGAAGCCGCCGTCTCCCGAGGACACGCCCACGCGAGCCTTGTCGGCCGGCTTTGCGCGTTCGGCAGCGCTCGACGACATCATCACCACATCGCCGTCTTCGTCGAAGACCCTCAGAATTGGCTTGTTCGCCACCGACCGCAGAGTCCAGGTCCAGTCATCCTTCGGCTCGTCCGCCTTGCGCCGCTCAGCTGGAAGCCACGCCGCCGCATCGAAGATCGCGTTCATCGTCAGATTCACGATCGCTCGAGTTCCGGGTGTCAACTGCAGGTTGGCTCGCATGGCAGGGACGAAGAGAGCCGCCGAGGCGCGAACTTCATATTTTCCAGGAAGGAGATTTGCAATCAGGTAACGGCCGTGAAGATCCGTAAACGCCGTTCCCATCAGGGCCGAATTGGCGCCAACGACCTGCACCAAAGCCCCCATCTGCACCACGCCCTGTGTGTCGCGCACCACGCCAGAGACAGCAGCTGGCGTAGCTGCCCATCCACGCAGGGATACGGTCAGCATGATCACTGCCAGCATCGCGATCTTCACTTGGGTACGTTCCACAGTCTTGGCACCTGGGCGTCGACCACTGCTCCAAATAACGGCGTCCGCAAAAATAGGGGAATCGCCTGAAGAGGTAGTGCCAAAGACCGATTACGCCAGATGAAATCCACGCAACCGTGTCGTTTCCAGCACACACACCCGAAAGTCAAACCCAAAGTGAATCAATCCACAACAAACGGCGCAGACTCTGCGATCTGCTGCTTGGAAATTCCATCATCAACCTTGATCGTGATCTTATACTTCCCTGGCTCAAGGCTCTCCAACGGCATCGACCTTTCCAGTGTCACCTGGTCCGAATTCGGATTGGTCTTTGAAGTCAGCTCCTCGGTATTCAGAAGGACCTGATTCGTTGCCGTGTTCATAATCTCGTACTCGATCTTGGCTCCATTATGCTTGCTCTTCTCGTCGATTCCGAGGTTATACACCTGCATCCAGAAGTTCAAGTTCTGGTTTCGGTGGAAGGTCACCGGCTGCGTCCCTCCCGAAGAGACCCTGGGACGGATTCGAGTATTGCCGATCACAAAGTTTCCGTCACCGATTTCCTTCGATGGAACCCGCTCCATCTGGTCGGCGAGAATGAGCGACGAAGCCGCCAGCCGGTCGTCATCGTACTTTGGAGCATTGACGCTGCGCTGCCACCGTCCGATGTGATCCGGATTATTCACGTCCTTGATCACGATATCGACCTTGTATAGCCCCGGACGCAGCGGAATCGACTTCCAGTAAACCGAAGCATTGTTCTGCGTACGACCCAGCAGCTCGCTCGGAACCTGGACGGTCACCGTCTCCTCGAAGGACTGGATGATCCGGTGATTCAGATTCGTAACCCGGCCCAGAATATTCACCGTTCCTGTCGCAACCCCATCCTTGTTCTGGAAAGTGATGTCCTTATTGCGAATCTGGAGCGTGATCGGTACCAGGATCGTGTCGCTGGTCACCTTTACATAATCCGTGCGGACGTCGAACAGGAAAGGAGGCCCGGTGAGAATTTTCGAGCTCACCATATACGCTTCCAAATCCTTGAACTTGATCTCGGGAGCCGCCATCAATTTGGCGTAGGTATTAAGACGATCGAACTGCTTGCTCTGGTTCATCGTCGACATCGGCCCGGTTCCCAGCTGTTCCAGTCCTCCACCGGAGAACCGGTCGGCCTTCGAAGCCTGCCCCATCTGCTCGTACATCGTCGCACCGGCCCCCGGCACGTACTTCAACGCGTCTTTCTCAGAGCGGTCAATCGTCATGTGGTAATCACCGCACATGCACGTGTCCACAAATTCGATGTCGATGTTGTCGCCGACGCCCTGCAGATAGCGGTAGTGCCACGTCTCGAACGGATAGGTCGACGTGCTTCCGCCACCCTCTTCCATCGGCCGCTGGTAGTTGCCGCCGCTCGGGTGCGAATCGATCGAGTCCGGCTTGCCGAACGAAATATAGATGTGTCCGCGATCCGTCTTCCAGCCCGGCTTGCCCGCCGCGAAGTGCTCGTTGGCATAGGCGATTCTGCGGTAGTGTTCGTCGCGATACTCGTTGTCCGGGGAATCGGGATTCGGATTGCGGCGCAGCCAGAACTGCTCGATGAAGCTGTCACGCTCCTCATCGTTGCTCAGGTGCTTGAATGCCTGCATCTCCTGGTCGGTGATGATCCAGCGAACGTCCTCATCCAGCCACTTCTTGTAGACGCCCTTCAACTCCTGCCTCAGCGCCCTTTGTTGCGCGAACTTCTCCTTGTCGCTGGGCTGGCGCTTCAATGGATCAGGCTTTTCCTCGACGGGAGTTCCCTGCTTCACGTCATCCTGCGCACTCTGCGCCCGTGCCGGCAAAGTCCACGATCCAGCCAGAGCAAGAGAGAGAAAGGCCGTACTGCAGACCAAGTGCCGCGAGGTTTTCATAGTGCTGGGAACGCTCCTGATACCAACCTGTATTGTAGAGCGGTTTACACCCCCGTTACAAGCTGTGGAACCACTCTTTGGACCCTGATATCATCGGGCCCACATAAGACATTTCTGGTTGGACGTTCCCAATGGCATTCCGGCTCAATTCTCAATCCGGCAAGCTACAAAAAAAGCACCCGGAAAGCCGGGAACGAGATGGGTCCGAGTCGCGTATCTGCAGATAGAACACCAAATCCAAAGCGCCACCCCGGTCGACCGGAGAAACGCAGAGAAAGCACGATGAGCCTCAAAAAAATTGTCTTGATCGCGGTTGCCGTCTTGGTCTTTGCAGGAATCGTCATCGGCAGCATCCTGCACAACCAGGGCGCCGTCACTAAGGTGGCCACCGGCCACGCCGTCCGCCAGGACCTCGTCTCCATCGTCAATGGCACCGGCCAGATCAAGCCCAAAACCTATGTTAACGTCGGAGCCACCGCCTTCGGACGCATCACCCACCTCTATGTCAAAGAAGGTGATCGCGTAAAGGCCGGCCAGCTCGTCGCCACGGTCGAAAGCGAACAGCCCGCCTCCGCCGTCCAGGCGCAGAACGCCACCATCGCCGCCTCCAGAACCGACGTCGAGTCCTACGCCGCCGCCGAGCGCACCGCAGAAGCCAACGTCGTCCAGGCCAAGGCCGACCTCGAGCAGAAGCGCTTCGACTACGACCGCGCTAAGGCCCTCTACGAGGCCAAGCTGATCGCCAAACAGGACTACGACGCCAAAAAAGCCGCCTTCGACGTCTCCGAAGCGACCCTGCAACAGCGCCAGGCCGCCGTCGCCCAGGCCAAAGCTCAGACCGCATCCGCTCACGGCCACGTCGACCAGGCTGTCGCCACCCTGCGCGGCAGCAACTACTCCCTCGGCCTCACCCAGAGTCGCGCCCCCTTCGACGCCCTCGTCACGAACGTTCCCGTCCGCGAGGGCGAGACCGTCGTCCTCGGCATCCAGAACGCCGAAGGCTCCACCCTGATGACCCTCGCCGATATGTCCGTCATTACCGCGGAAGTCAAGGTCGACGAGACCGACATCGTCAACGTCGCCCTCGGCCAGCCCGCCGACGTCACCATCGACGCCCTCCCTGGCCGCATCTTCAAAGGCAAAGTGACCCAGGTTGGAGACCAGGCCCTGCTCCGCACCACCGGCATCGCCACCAGCCAGAGCACCACCGGGACCGAGGAGGCTAAGGACTTCAAGGTCGTCGTCACCCTGGAAGTTCCCTCCGAAGAGCTGCGTCCCGGCCTCTCCGCCACCGCCAAGATCACGACCGCGCATCGTTCTGATGCCCTCACCATCCCCATTCAGGCGCTGGTCCAACGCAATCCGGCCACCGAGAAGGCTCTCGAGCAGAACAGCGGCAAGACTCCCGGAGCCGCGGGCGTGGCTGCCAGCACGACTCCTCCCCCGGGCAAGGCCCAGAACGTACAGGGCGTCTATATCCTTCGCAACGATCGCAAAAAATTGCGCGTCATCTTCGTCCCCGTTACCACTGGAGTCACCGGTGCTACCGAGATTGAGGTGCTCAATGGCCTGAAGCAGGGGGATGAAATCGTTACCGGGCGCTACAAAATTCTTCGCGCCCTCAAGAGCGGGACCATCGTCAAACGGGATAACACACCCGAGACCGCGACGGAAAAGTCCTGACCTGCTCAACGGCCCCGGAACCTAAACCCGCAGCATGCTGTCAACGGAACCATAAGGTCTCCGCAGACGTATTGCTTTGAGAAACGTACTATTCTAGTTAGGACAGTCGTAACACCGGAGAACCGGATGGCTATCGAAACCGCAGTCGAAACTACCATCAGTAACGCCGCCGGTCCCCGTCCTGGGGACGTCATCGTCACCGACAATCTCTGGAAGACCTACGAGATGGGCGATCAGGAGGTCCACGCGCTCCGCGGCGTCAATCTCCGCATCCGCCACAACGAGTACGTCGCCATCATGGGTCCTTCAGGCTCCGGCAAATCCACCCTGATGAACCTCATCGGATGCCTCGATTCCCCATCGCAGGGCAAGTACTGGCTCAACGGACACGACGTCTCCGAGCTCAGCGACGACGAGCTCGCCCGCATCCGCAATAAGGAGATCGGCTTCGTCTTCCAGACCTTCAACCTGCTCGCCCGCGCCACCTCGCTCCACAATGTAGAGCTCCCTCTCATCTACAACGGCACCCCTGCTCATGAGCGCGAACAGCGCGCCAAAGCCGCCCTCGAGAGCGTCAACCTTAGCTCCCGCATGATGCACAAGCCCAACGAGCTCTCCGGAGGCCAGCGGCAGCGTGTCGCCATCGCCCGCGCCCTCGTCAATCACCCCTCCATCATCCTCGCCGACGAACCCACCGGAAACCTCGACTCCAAAACCGGCGACGAGATCATGGCCCTCTTTGATGAGCTTCACGCCAAAGGCAATACCATCATCGTCGTTACCCACGAGCCCGATATCGCAGAGTTTGCCCACCGCATCATCACCATCCGCGACGGTGTCATCGCCGGCGACCAGGCCTCCGGCAGAGTCCGGAGCTAAGCGGTACGGGCCTATCTGTAACCAATAGAGCACATACGCCAATCCACAGGGCTTGCACCCGGTTCTAGGCCTTCAGCCGTCTAAAATGGAACTATGGCTATCCCCTCCGGTCGCCTGCGCGCGGCCGCTGTTGGACTCGTTGTCTTTTTTCTCTGCTGCCAGCTCTCTTACGCTCAGGCAGCCGCACGTTTTGATCTCACCGGCCCGCGCATCGACGTCCGCGTTACCCGGGGAGACAAGACCCTCCCTATCGCCGCAGTCCCCAACCTGAAAGCGGGCGACAAGCTGTGGCTCTTTGCGGATCTTCCCCGCACCCAGTCTGTCCATTACCTGCTGGTGGCGGTCTTCCTTCGCGGAACCACCAATCCACCCCCCGAGAAGTGGTTCTTCAAAATCGAGACCTGGAACAAGAAGGTCCGCGAAGAAGGCGCAACCATCACTGTTCCCGACGACGCCCAGCAGGCCATCCTCTTCCTCGCACCTGAGACAGGCGGCGACTTCGCCACCCTTCGCTCAGCCGTTCAGGGCCGTCCCGGCATCTTCGTCCGAGCCTCCCAGGATCTCTCCGAAGCCGGATTCGAACAGGCCCGCATCGAAAAATATCTCGCCGCCATCAAAACTGTTCCTGCGGGAGACCCCAAGGCGCTTCAGGAACACTCCACCCTTCTGGCCCGCACCCTCAACCTCAAGCCCAATCAGGATTGCTTCAACAAGCCCGTCGACCAGCAGTACACCTGCCTCACCCAGACCGGAACCCAGACACTGCTCGACGACGGCCATGGGCAGACCGTGGCCTCCATGCTCACCAACGGTTCCAGTTCAGATTTCATTACAGCCGCCTCCGCCACATCCATGGCAGGCGGCGGGCTCTATAGTGCATATGTCGGCGCCATCGTGGATCTGGTGCGCCTCACCAGTAACCTCCACACCGCGCAGTACCAGTACATCCCCGCCATTGCCTTTCCCCAGGCCGAAGCGCTCAACCTTCGTCTTAACGCCGCACCTTCCTTTCACAATCCCAAATCCGTCATCGTCATCGGTCTTCCCTCCATCCAGACTGCCGTTCCTCCACCACTCCGGGCCTCCGATCCCAAACACGTTACCTGCCTGCTTCAGCCCGGCGTTACTCTTCCCGTGGAAGGGGCCCCGCTGGTCTTCTCCACAAGCTTCGCTCACGACCTCGTTCTGCACGTGAATGGCGGCGTCTCCCGCTCCGATATTCCTCTGACGGCCGACTCCTTCAAGGGCGGCCTCGTCCTCAGCTCCGAACCGGAGCGCAAGCCGCTACCCATGTCCCCCGAGGAGGAGAAGCCCTCGAAGAAGAAAACCGATGAGACCAAAACTCAGGCCACCGGTCCCAAACAACCCACCGATCCCGGTGCCCCAAACACTCCAGTGACTGGAACCATCACCGGCTTCTGGGGATTCGACCCTTTTACTGGTCCAACTCTTCCCCTTCAGGACATTCCCGGTACGGGCTGGAAACTGGCAACCGACTCCGTCCTGATCGCCGGACGCGATAACCACCTCACCCTCAGCTCCACCGGTACCGCATGCATCGATTCCATCACCTTCGAGCGCGGAACCGGAAGACAGGCCGAAGCTCAGTGGAAGCACTCCGATAAGCCAACTGTCGTCGACGTTACTCTCTCGCTGAAATCAATCGACCCCGGCAACATCCATCTGGATGTCCACCAGTACGGTGGGGCCCAGACCGCGGCTGTTACCGCCCAAACCTTCTCCGAGCCGGCCCAGCTGGATGGTTTAACCCTTCACGCAGGGGACACTGCGGCGATCCTGACCGGAACCAGCCTCAGTCAGGTCCGTCAGCTGGTGATGAACGACCTGACCTTCACTCCTCTGGCAGAACCAACCGCGGTGACACCGCAGACCGGCTCCAACCAGCACACCCAGAATCTCACTCTCTCGCTCCCTGAGTCCGCTCAGGCCCCCAACGTTCACCCCGGCGATCACCTGACGGCTCACGTCTCCCTGCGCGACGGACGCACCTTGAGCCTTCCTGTCACCGTAGATGCTGCAAGACCGTCCGTCACCCTGCTGAATAAAACCATCTCGCAGCCCTCGTCCCCGTTCATCCATCTGGCGAACCCCGATGACCTTCCCGTCACCGAGAAGCTCACCTTTTCTCTCCATTCTTCCTCTCCATTTCCCCGTGACGGTCAGATCGAAATTGCCAGCGCGGACGAGAGCCTGCACACGAATATGACCGTCTCTTCCGGTCTTGTGCTCCAGAACTCCCATACGCTCTTGGGAACCTTTAATCCCCTCAAGACCTTCGGAACCTCCGCCTTTGGACCCATTCGTCTGCGCCCTGTCGCGCACGACGGAACGCCAGGCGACTGGATTCCCCTCGCAACCCTGGTTCGGCTTCCCGCGTTTCAGGATCTCCACTGCCCCAGTGATCCCTCGGCTCCTTGCAACCTCAACGGCTCCGACCTCTATCTCGTGGAATCCGTCGCACCCGATCCGGGTTTTGCGAATCCGGTACAGGTTCCCGAAGGCTTCGTCGGCAACACCCTTTCGGTCCCGCGTCCTCCGCGATCAGGTTTTTATCTGAAGCTTCGTGACGAACCGGACTCGGCCAACCTGGTCAACATGCCGGTCCAGATCCAACGCGGTCTTCCGGCCCCGCAACCTGCCGCAGTGGCCCCGCCACCAGCCCCGGCTCCGGCCGAATCCCCCGAACCCGCTCACCCCGATCCCGCAGCAGCAAGTCCGGCGCCGAACCCCCAACCGGATCACCAGGCGCACTAGCCGTAAGACTGCCCTCCTGGTGATCCATCAGCGCTCGTCACACCTTTCCTTCCTTCCCTTCTCTTCCCGTCTCCGTCATCCTCTTTCCCGTCCCCGTCATTCTGAGCGGAACTCCCGCCCCGTCATTCCCGTCCCGATCATTCTGCGCGGAGTCGAAGAATCCCTGTCCGACCCACGTCATTCTGAGTAGAGTCGAAGAATTCCCGTCCCACCCACGTCATTCTGAGCGGAGCGCAGCGGAGTCGAAGAATCCCTGTATTAACAATGCCCGTACCGCCACACCCTCCAAGAAGTCAAGTCATCCATTTAGCTAAGCCTCATAAAATCAATAAGTTTAGGGCCAAATTTATCTGCCAATCAGTTACGTGCAATCCGCTAAACTGGTTACACAAAAGGAAATCCCCGGCCTGTACGCCGGGGATTTCTTTTTTAAAGTTGAATCTGACTATGGAGGTCCGGACCTATCTTCAATAGATTGAATACTTTGAACAAAAAGTAGGGGGGGTTACCCCTTCACTCTCACGGAGTTCAGCCGCTCTCGAACCTTGCTGTGCTTCACGCTGTAGGTGAAATACACCACCAGCCCAATGATCAGCCAGACGATCAACCGGGCCCAGTTCAGCCAGCCCAGCTTGATCATCATGTAACCGTTGAAGATGATTCCCATCACCGGCACAAACGGAACCCAGGGTGTACGGAAGGGCCTCTCCTTGTCCGGTTCGGTCCTGCGTAGCACCATGATCGCGATGCAGACGATGACGAAGGCCAGCAGCGTGCCGATATTCACCATCTTGCCGATGTCATCGATCGGAGTCACCGCCCCAACCAAGCCAGCCAGCGTTCCCACGAGGAAGGTATTGCGGAAGGGTGTACGAAACCGGGGATGCACCTCTGCGAAGAACTTCCTCGGCAGCAAACCATCGCTCGCCATCGCATAAAGAACGCGCGTCTGTCCCAGCAGCATCACCAGCATCACCGAGGTGAGCCCGGCCAGCGCGCCGACGACGATGATGTCGCTCGCCCACGTCAGGCCGCGGTCCAGAAACGCCCGCGCAATCGGAGCCTCGATATTCACCGACTGCCAGGGAACCATACCCGTCAGCACCGCCGCGACACCGATGTACAACACCGTGCAGACCACCAGCGAAGCGATCATTCCAATCGGAAGATCGCGCTGTGGGTTCTTCGCCTCCTGCGCCGTGGTCGAGACCGCGTCGAATCCGATATACGCGAAGAAGATATATGCCGCGCCGGCGCCGATGCCGCTTAGACCGTAGGGTGCGAACGAGTGCCAGTTGCCGCCCCAGTTGCCGGGATGCACATACTTCGCGCCTAGGCCGAGTACAAACAGGACAACCGCCACCTTCACCACGACGATCGCCGAATTGAACTTGGCCGATTCTTTAATGCCGATCGCAAGGATGGTCGTGATAATCAACGCGATCAACAGAGCCGGAAGATTGATCCCGATCTCGTGGCCAAACAGCACCGGCGCTCCGAGCAGGGCATGCGCTCGAGCCGCCATATCGGCCGTCGGCTGAGCTACCAGGTCGGCCATCTGCTTGATGTAGTCCTGCGAGCCTGGAATAAGCGAGGAGTAATTGGTCGACATCACCTGCCGCGCCACCTGCTCCATCGCCTTTCTGAGGCCGGTCCAGTGATCGTAGGCAAGCCAGAGCGGAAAGTTGATGTGAAACACGTCCAGCAGCTCGACGAAGTTGTTCGACCAGCCCGAGCTCACTGTGCTCGCGCCCATCGCGTACTCGAGCGTCAGATCCCAGCCGATGATCCACGCGATCAACTCGCCCAGGGTCGCGTAGGCGTAGGTATAAGCCGATCCTGCCAGCGGGATCATCGCCGCAAACTCCGCGTAGCAGAGCCCTGCAAAGGCGCATCCCAGCCCGCTCAGCACAAACGAGAGCATCAGCCCGGGACCGGCATAATGAGCGCCAAGACCGGCGAGAACAAAGATTCCCGCGCCGATCACGGCTCCCACACCGAGCGCTGTCAGCTGGAACGGGCCCAGGGCGCGCTCCAGCGTATGCTCGCCCTCGGCATGAGCCTCGGCCATCAGGACATCCATCGACTTCTTCGCAAACAGCATCGACATAATCGTTCTTCGGTTCTCCTTCTTTACGTCCCGGTCGTTCTCAACTCAGCGGCCTCGGCATCCACTCGAGCGCTTTGCCGCCTCCATACCAGATACACCGGAACACCAAGCAGAACGATGATCAAACCCGGCCAGGTATATTGAGGTTTGTAACGCAATAGTACAAGACAAATCCACGCCGCCATGACGATATAAAGCCCCGGCAGCACGGGATACCCGAAGGCCCGGTATGGTCGTGGCGCGTCCGGACGGGTCCGCCGCAGAACAAACAGACCCACAATCGTAAGGATATAGAAGATCAGAACCGCGAAGATCACATAGTCAAGCAGCTGCCCGTAGCTGCCCGAAAGGCAGAGCAGGCACGTCCAGAAGCACTGCACCCAGAGCGAATTCACCGGCGTCTTCGACTTCTCGCTCAGCTTGCCCACCGACTTGAAGAACAGGCCATCCCTGCTCATCGCATAGTAAACGCGAGCTCCAGCCAGCAGCATCCCGTTCGCGCAGCCAAAGGTGGAGATCAAAATCGCCGCTGCCATCAGCTTCGCACCGTAGCCGGCGAAGGCACGCTCCATCACCGCCGTTGCCACGCGATCTTCGGTCGCAAACTGGATTCCCCGCCCCGTGATCGTCGCCGCGTGCGGGTCGCCCACCAGCGGAAGCACGCTTATGAAGACGAAGTTGCAGAGCACATACAGCAGCAGAACCACTCCCGTTCCGACCGCCAGCGAGAGCGGAAGATTGCGCTTCGGGTTGCGTATCTCGCCTGCCGTAAAGGTCACATTGTTCCACGCATCGGCGCTAAACAGCGACCCCACCTGTACGATCGCGAGAATCGTCAAAACTCCGACATACTCGCTTCCTCCCAGCTGCGAGGCGTGTAGTGAATGCCATCCCGCGCCCGCCCAGAAGTTCCTCCAGCCTTCTCCGAAGTTGGCCGCAATCGCCGCCGAATCCCGAAGAACCAAACCCACCAGAACCACGGCTGCCAAAGCCAGGACCTTCGCCGAGGTAAACAGGTTTTGTACTGCAGCGCCCATCTTCACGCCCCGGGTGTTGAGAAAGGTCAGCAGCACGATGATGATGATGGCGGCAAGGTTGGCGGTGTTCAGTCCCAGATCCATATTGCCCAACACCATCGGCCCCACATGCCACGAGGGGACATGCCCGATATGCCAGAGCCAATGGCTGGTATTGACTGCCGGGAAGAAGACCCCCAGGAACTTACCGAAGGCTACTCCTACAGCCGCAATCGTTCCCGTCTGGATGACCAAGAACAAGGTCCACCCATAAAGGAATCCCCACAACGGACCCAGCGCCTCGCGCAGATAGACGTACTGTCCTCCAGCCTTCGGCATCATAGCGGCAAGTTCGCCGTAGCTCAGTGCGCCGATGATGGTCATCAGCGCCGTCACCAGCCATGCCGCAATCAAAAGCGCCGGCGACCCCAGAAGTCGGGACATATCCGCCGGCACGATGAAGATGCCCGATCCAATCATCGAGCCCATCACGATGGCCGTGGCCGAAAACAGGCCCATCCCCTGCACAAACTGCGGTTGCGGCGCGGAGGTTCCTTCAGGTTGCTTCTCAGAAATCTTCACGTTGCAGTCTGTTCTATCCCAAATGACGAAGAAAGTCTTGTCAAACTCTTGTCACGCCTTGCGCTAGGTCCGCATCAATGTCACTGCGAAGAAGCGGAACCGCTCCGGAGCCCAGAACGGCGAGGGCCATTCGAGCACCGATTTTTTCATGTATTCGCGTTCGGTTACCTTGTCTCCTGCTGCACGAGCCGTCAGACAGGCCTTGAAAGCCTGGTAGCTGATGATCCTGCGTCGCCACAACGAGCGGCGCAGCCCCGTCATATCGGCCAGCAGCGTATCGTCGAGCATCTTCATGAAGTCGTTGTACATGTGATCGGCATTTCCGCTTAACCCCCCGGGGGCGGAACGATAGTCCGTTAATGGCTCCGGGCACACGCAGAAAGGGCCCTTCGTAATCAGGCGAAACCACAGGTTCCAGTCTTCACTGCCAAGCTGGCGCTCGTTGAATCCGCCATCCAGCTCTTGCAGCATCGATCTTCGCAGAAGAACGGAAGAGGGCGGCACTCCAGGATTGCACCAGCGCAGGGTCGGCCACAGAGTGGTGTGATCCACCGGCTTCAGATCGATGAGATGCTCGCCCTGATCGCTCATTACACGAAGGCCGGTATAGTTCCCTACTGCCTTGGGATTCTCTCGGAGTACCTTCATCTGCGTGGCGATCTTTTCCGGCTCCCACCAGTCATCGGCATCGAGAAAGGCGATGAATTCTCCGGTTGCGATCCGCAGCCCCGCGTTTCTGGCCTTCGCTGGGCCGCCATTCTGCTGGCGCAGCAGCGTCAGCTGGTCCCGATACTCGGTTTCCAGGATCTTACAGGTCGCGTCTTTCGATCCGTCGTCCACTACGAGGATCTGGGTCACGGGAAAGGTCTGCTTCAGGATGCTGTCGACTGCCCGGCGAATGAATCTCTCCCCGTTGTAGACCGGGACGACTACCGTGACCGTCCCTTCGACCGCCTGCTCCGTATTGAAGCCCATCGTTCCTGCTCCCCATATTGATTCCGCTTCAGTCGAAGCATAGCAAACCGCCTTTGCAACACTACGATTGGGCGGGAGGCATGGAGGCGAAAAACTCCTTCGCAGCCACACCAGTGCCTGATGACTGAAGAAGAGCTCCAATCACTGCTATGGAGTCGGCTCCAGCGTCTATCACGCTGGCCGCGTTTTCGAGCGTGATCCCTCCAATCGCAACCAGAGGCCTAGTTGTAAGCGCACGTGCTCGCCGCACACCTTCCAGTCCAACGACTGGCTCTGCATTTCGTTTGGTTGCCGTGGCGAAGACGGGGCCGATTGCGATGTAATCTGCGCCAGCAGCATCAGCTGCCGCCACCTGCTGCTCCGTATGAGTCGAGCAGCCTACAAGGGCAGGCTGTAACAACGCCATGCGCGCCGCGGCAATCGCCGCATCGCTCTGTCCAACATGGACAGCATTCCAACCCGCCAAGTGCGCCAGCCGAGGCGAGTCATTCATCACCAGGGTAGCTTCGCTTCCCCGAAAGATCTCCGTGATGATCTCCGCATTGCGGAGAATCGCCTCTTCGCTTCCAAGCTTGTCGCGATACTGCAGCAACATTACGCCCGCATCGCGCAGGGCTTCTACAAAGCCGGATAGCTCGATGCGTCTGCTCGCCAGCATCTCCGCATCGACGATGGCATAGAGACGAGGAAATCGCACGGAGATCAGCCCTGCTCTTCCTTCTGCCGCTCCAGAAAACGCTCCATGAACTTCGTATCGAACTTGCCAGCGCGAAACTCTGCATCGGCGAAGATGCGTTGGTGGAGCGGAATGGTCGTATGGATTCCCTGCACCACGAACTGGCTCAGAGCGCGCTGCATCTTGTTCATCGCCTCTTCGCGGTCTTTACCATGACAGATCAGCTTTGCGATCATCGAGTCGTAGTAAGGCGGCACGACTCCTTCGGCATATTGCGCGGTATCGACGCGAACGCCGTTGCCTCCGGGAACATTGAACGCCGTAATCTTGCCGGCGCTTGGCGTGAATTTCTCCGGATGCTCCGCGTTGATGCGGCATTCGATGGCATGGCCGCGAATCTCGACGGGGCCCGGCACGATCGAATTCAGTTTCTCTCCCGCGGCAATTCTAAGCTGAGCTTTCACCAGGTCTATGCCGGTGACCATCTCGGTCACGCAATGCTCCACCTGAATTCGGGTGTTCATCTCAATGAAGTAGATCTTGCCGTCCTCGTCCATCAGGAACTCGATGGTTCCGGCGTTCCAGTAGCCGATATTCTCGAGCGAACGCTTGATGGTCTTGCCAAGCTCTTCGCGCAGCTTCGGCGTTATCTGCAGGCTCGGAGCCTCTTCGATCAGCTTCTGGTGGCGGCGCTGAATGGAGCATTCGCGCTCGCCCAGGCTCATCACATTACCGTGTTCGTCGGCGAGCACCTGAAATTCGATGTGGCGTGGGCGCTCGATGAACTTCTCCATGTAGAGGTCGCCGTTGCCAAAGGCGTTGGCCGCTTCAGTCGAAGCCTGGTTGTAGAGACCGGGTAGTTCCTCCGGGTTGCGGCAGATACGCATGCCTCGGCCGCCTCCACCTGCCACCGCCTTCAGGATAACCGGGTAGCCGACGCTCTTTGCCCACTCTAGAGCCTCGCCCTCGCTCGCAATGACGCCGTCCGAGCCGGGAAGGATCGGAACCTTTGCCTTCTTCATCGTCTGCCGCGCCGTGGACTTCTCGCCCATCATGCGTGTGACTTCCGGCGGAGGCCCGATGAACTTGATGTTCGAGGCCCGGCACACCTCAGCGAAGTTGGCGTTCTCGCTCAGAAGGCCGTAACCAGGATGAATCGCATCGACGTCCGTAATCTCCGCCGCCGAGATCACTGCCGGAACATTCAGATAACTCTCCGCTGAGCGAGGCGGCCCGATGCAGATGGCCTCATCGGCGAACTTCACATGCAGCGAGTTCCTGTCGGCCTCGCTGTACACCGCAACCGTGCGGATGCCGAGTTCCTTGCACGCGCTAATCACACGCAGTGCGATCTCCCCACGATTTGCAATCAATACCTTCCGAAACATAAATCCAGATGCCTTCCGTTGGGCTCCATCTCGTTATAAGCCGTCTGCACTTTCGTGAACCTGAACCTGCAGGCTGACTCTACCGCGGCCGAATCTCAAACAGCGGTTGGCCATACTCCACCGGCTGCCCACTGCTGGCGATCCTTCGGATCACCTCACCGGCCATATCGGACTCGATCTCGTTCATCAGCTTCATCGCCTCGACGATGCAAAGCACCTGGCCTACCTCGACCTGGTCTCCTACCTGCACGAACGACGGCGCGCCTGGAGCAGGCGATTCATAGAACGTTCCTACGATGGGCGACTTCACCTCATGCAACTTCTCCGTCGTATCTGCAGCAGAAGAGGTAGCTGCGCCGGAGCCGGCCGCGGGGACCGGAGCAACCGGCGCTCCCGAAGCGGGAGCCGAAGCTACGAGACGACTCAATTGTGCAAGGTCGATACCGCCGGAGGCCGCTGCCGGGGCGGGTTCGCCCGCGAACTTGATCCGCACCTTCAAATCCGCCTGTTCCATGTCGAACTCGGCGATTTCGTTCGCCTTCAGAAATTCGACCAGTTCGCGAAGCTCCTGCAACTTTGTTCCGTCCATCATCTCTCCTGTGCCTGTTCACGGCACTCTCGTTGTTTACAGCTCGATCCAGGCTTTCACGCTCGGCGTCAAAACTTCGTGTCCTCCAGCCGTCACCAGAACCATATCTTCAATCCTGAGACCGAATCGGCCTGGCATGTACACTCCCGGTTCAATTGTGATCACCATTCCGGCTTCCAACGTCTGCGTCTGCTTCGCCGCCAGTCTCGGCCCCTCATGAATCTCCAGTCCAACTCCATGTCCGGTCGAGTGGGTGAAAAACTTGTCCAGCCCAACCCTCCGCAGTACGCTCCGCGCCGCCTCGTCCACATGGCCCGCAGTAACTCCCGGGGCAACCGCCGATATCGCGGCCTCCTGCGCTTCCAGAACCGCATCATACACGTCTCGCTCTTCTTGCCGCGCCTTTCCAAGGTGCACGGTGCGAGTCATATCGCTCATATAGCCGTCCAGAACCACGCCAAAGTCCATGCTTACAAAGCCTCGCTTCGGCAGTTTCGCAGTACTGGCTCTCCCATGGGGAAGCGCGCTGCGCTCGCCGCTGGCAACAATTGTCTCGAAGGACATCGCCTCGGCCCCGGCCTTTCGCGCCGCATGCTCGAGCTTGGACGCAACCTCGATCTCCGTCAGACCCGGCCGCATGTAATCCAGCATTCGATCGAACAGTTTGCAACCGAGGTTCGCCGACGCGCGTATCTTTTCAATCTCATCCGCATCCTTCACCTGGCGCAGCTTCGCGACCAGGGGATCGACGGCAACAAACATTCTCGGGCGCAGCTTCGCGGGAACAGCCTTGCGCAGCAATTCCAGCGTTGCCACCGTCGTCTGGGTTGCATCGAAGCCGCATCGCTTCACCTTTGTCTCAACCATCCACTCACAGGCTGCGGCAAGCGCCGGCTTGGCGGCTATCACGACTCGTGTCCCGACGGCCTCGGCCTTCGCCTGAGCGATATACCGCCCATCGGTAAATAAAACGGCCTTCCCGCCTGCCAGCACCAGAGCCGCATTCGACCCCGTGAAACCCGACAGATAGCGTACGTCCGGCAGATGGGTCACCAGAAGACCATCGACCCCGGCCGCCTTCGCGGCGCGAGCAGCCGCTGTCTTTCGCGTCTTTAAATTCATCCTTTTGATTCTACTCAATCAAACGTGATTGCAGCGTGTGTCTCACGGCCATGAACCGTTATCATGAACTATGCCCGTTCAACCAGGTGATCCTTCGTCGTCACTCTTGTCACGTCGCAAATTCATCATGGGATCCGGCGTTGCCGCCGCCGGACTGGCGCTCTACTCCGGTGAGGTCGCTCGCCACGAGATCGATGTGGTCAACACCACCATCCGTGTTGCCAATCTTTCGCCTGCCTTCCACGGCTTCCGCATCCTGCAGATCTCCGACATCCACCTCGACGAGTTCACCGAACCCTTTTTTCTGGAATACGTTGTTCATCGCATCAACGCGCTGGCACCTGACCTTGTCCTTGTGACCGGTGATTTCGTCACCCGCGGCGCGCTAACCTTCATCGACAGCCGGCATGCGGCCTATCGTTGCGCCGAGATCCTGAGCACTCTGAAGTGTCCCCAGGTTTATACCGTCCTTGGCAATCACGATGTGGGCGTCAGCGCTCCACTCGTCATCGGCGCACTCCGGTCGGCGAAGATACCCGTCATGATTAATGAGCACGTTCCCATCGAACGCGGGGGCTCGCGTATCTGGCTCTGCGGCACAGACGATGCGGGAACACGCCATCCGGACCTCGACCTCACCATCCCCGAAAAACCGGATGGCCCGGTCATTCTTATGGTTCACGAACCCGACTATGCCGATGTCGTCGTCAAGCATCCAAAGGGGAAGTTCGTCGACCTGATGCTCTCCGGCCATTCCCATGGCGGCCAGGTTCGCCTTCCCTTCTACGGCCCGCTGATCCTGCCGCCCATGGGGCAGAAGTATGTGATGGGCCACTTCCAGCTCGGCCCTATGCAGCTTTATGTGAATCGCGGCCTCGGAGCCGTCGGACTTCCCTTCCGCTTCGACTGCCCGCCCGAACTCACAATGCTGACGCTGCAGCCGGCATAAGGGCCCCTCTATCTCTTCCGACGAAAGCATGTCGGGGCATGGTCGTCTACAACACCCGTGGCTTGTAACCATGCGTAGACGATGACCGGCCCAACAAATTTGAATCCGCGCTTCTTCAGCGCCTTCGACATCTCTTCTGAGAACTCCGTCTTTGCTGGCACTTTTCCGGTGGTATTTCGAATGGGTTTGCCTCCGGCCATTCCCCAGACAAACTTCGAGAAGTCCTCGCCCTCATCGCGCATCTTCAGATACGCCTTCGCCCCTCCAATCGTCGCCTCGATCTTCGCACGGGAGCGGATGATGCCCGGGTTTTCCAGCAGACGCTTCACGTCAGCTTCCTTCATCCGCGCCACCTTCTCAGGGTCGAAGCTGTAGAAGGCCTTGCGGAACGCATCGCGCTTGCGCAGGACTGTCAGCCAGGACAGCCCCGCCTGAAAGCCATCCAGCATCAGCTTCTCCCAGAGAGCGCGGCTATCATGCTCCGGGACGCCCCACTCCTCGTCGTGATACACCTGCATCAAGGGGTCGCTTTGCGCCCAACTGCAACGAACAATCTCTTTCATGGAAGCATTGGATTCCTGGACGACCGTGTAGGCGTCAGGAAATTCGTCAGGGTCTAGCGTGCCCGGCCAACGGGTTTTTTCTGTTTGGGGGCGACTTCGACTGGAGTCTGTAGCTTCACGCCGCTCTTCTCATCCATCCACGCATCCAGAAGCGTCTTCTTAAACCGCCAGCGGTTGCCAAGCTTGAACGCAGGAATGAATCCCTCCGACGCGTAGCGATACAGGGTGTCTCCGCTGATGCCGAGATACTCCGACGCCTGCCGGATGTCCATCACTTCGCGCGGTGCCATCTGTACCTGTGCCATCGGGAAAAGCCTCCCTGATTCCTGAATGAACGGGCGAAAAACCGGAAAGAGCCCGGCAAACCCGGCACACTCTTTGTATCCCCTTTTCTCCGCCCATTCAATCTATTTTTCAGCTATTGCCAGCAAGTTGCTGATAACTAATCACTAAACAGCTCCAACCGGCGGCTGCAGACTCTTCATCACATCCAGAAGATCCTGGCCGACTGTGCGGGTCTTTGCAATCGCATCCGCCAGAGGAATATCGGAGATCTGCGTCCCCTTCAGAACGACCAGCCTGCCGAACTTGCCGGCATGAACCAGGTCGATTGCTGCCACGCCATAGCGCGTCGCCAGCATCCGGTCGTAAGCCGTCGGGGTTCCCCCACGCTGCGTATGCCCCAGGTTCACGCTGCGAGTCTCGTACTTGGTGCGCTTCTCGATCTCTTCTGCCAGTGCCTGACCTATACCGCTCAGCCGCACATGTCCGAATGAATCCACCGAAGCCCCATGCGTAGCCTGCCCACTCTCAGGAAACTGCGCTCCCTCCGCGGCCACCACAATCGAAAATTTCTTCCCATGATCGTGCCGGTACTTCAACAGGCGGCATACCTCTTCGATATCGATCGGAACCTCCGGTACCAGGATCGCGTCTGCCCCACCTGCGATCCCTGAGGTAATCGCGATCCAACCTGCATCGCGTCCCATGACCTCAACCACCAGGACGCGATTGTGCGCCTCCGCGGTCGAGTGCAGCCGGTCCACGGCTTCCGTGGCAATGCTCACCGCCGTGTCAAAGCCGAAGCAGGCATCGGTACCGCTCAGGTCATTGTCGATCGTCTTGGGAACCCCCACGCACTTCACTCCGCGTTCGCTCAGCGCCAGGGAGATGGACTGCGTATCGTCGCCGCCCAACGCAATCAAGGCGTCCAGCTTGTTCTTCTGAATGACCTCCACGCACTTCTCGAATCCGCCGGGAATCTTGTTCACGTTGGTCCGCGATGAGCGCAGAATCGTGCCACCCTTGTGCAGAATCCCCGATGTGGTCTGGAGCGTCAGCGGCATGGTTACGTCGTCCAGCACGCCGCGCCAGCCCTCCATGAAGCCTACAAATTCATCCCCATGGTGAAGAATTCCCTTTCTCACCGCCGCACGGATCACGGCATTCAGTCCTGGGCAATCTCCACCACCGGTTAACATTCCAACGCGCATCGAATCTCCTTTTTTACGACGGCAGAATCATATCGCAGCTTTCATCGCCACCATTCCGACCGAACCGACTCTCCACTGGCAACTTCCGTCGGAAGCCCGGGCTCAGGAACCCACAGTGGAATACCCTTTCTGTCGGCGATCTCGCAGATCTGCTGAATAGGCTGCCGCCATCCATGCAACGCCAGATCGAACAATCCCCAGTGAATCGGCATGAGCAGCCCCTTGCCGCCTAACGCCTCGAAGGCGAGGACTGCGCCTTCCGGGCCAAGGTGGATGTCCTTCCACAAATCGTTGTAGGCACCGATTTCGAGCATGGTGATGTCGAAGGGCCCATAAGCTTTGCCAATCTCCTCAAAACCGGACCACCATCCCGAGTCCGCCCCGTAGTACACGTTATGCTTTGGACCCTTCAGCGCAAACGATGACCATAACGTTCCGAAACGGTTGAACATGCTGCGCCCGGAAAAATGTCTCGACGGAAGAGCTGTGATCTCCAGTGACGCATCGCCGATGCTCTGGGTCCAGTCAAGCTCCGTGATCCGCCGGCATTTTACGCCGTATTCCTCCAGGATCTCGCCTACGCCAAGGGACGTCACCCACTCGGTATCGCGCATCGTTGGCAGGACGGCCAGCTTCCTGATCGTCGACTCTCCCAAATGGTCATAGTGATCGTGCGAGACCACCACCACGTCCAGTCGTGGCATGTCCTTTAACTCAAGAGGAGCGGGAAAGAATCTCTTCGGCCCTGCCCAACGCAGGGGTGAAGCTCGCTCATCCCATACCGGGTCCAAAAGCACTCGCATGCCGTCGATCTCGACCAGGGTCGAGGAGTGCCCCATCCAGGTGAGCCGCAGTCCGCTTGCGGGTGGCGTGGCATAGAGACTTGCATCTGTTCGGAAGGGACCCAGCGGCTTCCGCGGAGACTTCTCTTCCTTATTGGCCAAATAAAGAGGAAGCGCCTTGCGCAACGTCTCCCATCCGCCAACGGATGTCGGCAAAGGATTCAGAAACCGCCTCTGCTCGAACACGGCCCTTCGAAGCAGCTTCTTTGCCTGCTCCGCCTCTGCTGACTCCATCTTCCACCTCCGCGATCACGGCAGATAATAGAACGGATTCGGTAGCTTCACACTCGTCTCGCCCCGAGCCTGCCCGTCCAGATCGCTCCACTGGTCGCCCATGTTCAATACGATGCGGTACCCCGCGTCGACGATCTTCTGTCGCTCCTGCCCCTTATACTCCACCGTCGCCATCTGCTTCTGCGGTCCAGTCCGGAGCGCCAGTCCCTTCCAACCATGAAAGCCAGAGAGTTCCAGGTTTTTTGCCGTCGCTTCCCGCAGGTCATCCGATCGGCCCGTGATGAAGAACACATCCAGCTCCGCTGCACGCGCCTTATTGAAGAGTTCGACCGTCCCTGGAATCGGAACCGCTGACTCCGACGACATCATCCAGCGATTCATCTGCGCGATGAGGAACCCATAGTCCTCGCGGCGCATCTCGCAGAAATTCGACATCGATGTCTCATCGATATCGAGCACAACGGCCAGTTTCTCACCTGCCTTCTTCTGCGCGATCGCCCGTTCCAGCACGGCCTCAGCCCGCTTCGTCTGCGCATCCAGATCGGCCCAGTAACATCCTCCGCCTCCCACGCACTCCGCATAGTCGGCAAGGCGGTATCGCTCAACGCCGAAGTTTCCGATCGGCTCCGCCGAGACGAGCACCGTCGGGTCGGCGGCGGCCTGCTCTGCCGTCTGCTGGATCTGCTCAGACGACGGCCTTTTCGTCGGGCTCGCCGGCCTTCCACCCGGATCGACCGGGCAACTCGGGGGACCGATCTGCGACGTAGGCGCTGCTGTCTGGCTTATCCCCACGGCTCCCGATAGAACCGCAATCCCAAGCAACCGAAAGATTCCGTTCATCGATCCTCCTGCAGTTTCATTGCAAATCCTGGCTGTAGCTAGGTCCGATGCTAAACCACGCCGATCACTCTCCGTAGAGAGCACATTCAGGACTGCGAACCTCCTGCGATCCGGTTTTCGCACAGGAATTCATCCCATGGGTGACGGTTGTGGTCTTTGGCGATTATCTTAGATACGGGTTAGTTTTCCCACGGGTCAGTATGATCGTGGAGAGATGGGGATATAAGGACCGCTTATGACGACAAAGCTTGAGACTCCCGCACAGGTTGACTTTGCTGCCGAGGTATCGGAGTGGATTGAAGCCTTCGACGAAGTGGTGGCCAGTGACTGGGAACAGGGCGCCGAGCTGCTGGAGCAGCTGCGTACCCGCGCTCGCGAAGCCGGGGTTCCTGTTGCCAGCGAACTGACTACCCCCTATCTGAACACCATTCCCAAGCACGACGAGATCCCCTACCCTGGCGACCGTAAGCTCGAGCGCAGGATCGAGGCGTTGATCCGCTGGAACGCCATGGCAATGGTCCATGGCCAGAACAAGAAGGATCCCGGCATCGGCGGCCACATCTCGACTTACTCTTCGCTGGCAACGCTATTGGAAGTGGGCTTCAACCACTTTTTCCACGCCAAGTATCCAAGCGCATCGGGCGCAGGCGAGCTTCCCGGCGACTTCATCTACTTCCAGGGTCATGCTTCTCCGGGCGTCTATGCACGCGCGTACGTCGAAGGCCGATTCGACGACAAGCGTCTCAAGAACTTCCGCCACGAGCTCCGCGGCGAACCCGGCCTTTCGAGCTATCCTCACCCCTGGTTGATGCCGGACTTCTGGCGCTTCCCAACGGTTTCGATGGGAATCGGTCCGCTTAATGCGATCTACCAGGCACGATTCATGCGCTATCTCGAGAATCGTGGGCTGATCGAGAAGACCGAGCGCAAAGTGTGGGCCTTCGTCGGTGACGGCGAGACGGACGAAGTCGACACGCTGGGAGCGATCTCGCTCGGCCCGCGCGAGAAGCTCGACAACCTGATCTTCGTGGTGAACTGCAACCTGCAGCGGCTCGACGGCCCGGTACGCGGCAACAAGCGCATCATCGACGAGCTCGAGGGCATGTTCCGCGGCGCAGGATGGAACGTCATCAAGGTGGTGTGGGGTTCGGACTGGGACGAGCTGTTCGAGCGCGATCACCAGGGCCTGCTGCTGAAGCGCATGGAAGAGTGCGTAGACGGCGACTATCAGGCCTTCAAGGCCAAGGGCGGAGCCTACCTGCGCAAGGAGTTCTTCGGCAAGTACCCGGAGCTGCTTAAGCTCGTGGAAGACAAGACGGATGAGGACCTGGCTCGGCTGCATCGAGGCGGCCATGATCCGCACAAGATCTACAACGCCTACAAGCGGGCTCTCGATCACAAGGGCGGACCGACCGTCATTCTGGCGAAGACGGTCAAGGGCTACGGACTTGGCTCGACCGAAGCACGCAATGCGTCGCATCAGGAGAAGAAACTTACCGACGAGTCGATGAAGTATTTCATCGAGCGGTTCGAGATTCCGGTAACCGAGGCTGCGGCCAAGGAAGGAGCCTTCTTCCGTCCGGAAGAATCTGCCCCTGAGATCAAGTACCTGCACGAGCGACGTCAGGCGCTGGGCGGATATCTGCCGAAGCGCGAGGTCCCGAAAATCGACTTCAAGACGCCTGCACTTGAAACCCTGAAGGAGTGGACGGGCGGCTCGAACAACCGCGCTGTCTCGACGACGATGGGCTTTGTCAGCCTGCTCCGGCATTTGCTGAAGGATCCGGTGATCGGAAAGCTGGTGGTTCCGATTGTGCCGGATGAAGGCCGCACCTTCGGCCTGGAGTCGGCGATCCGGCAGGTCGGCATCTACGCGCCGGAGGGACAGAAGTACGTTCCGCACGACTCCGACATGCTGCTGAGCTACCGCGAGGAGAAGGAAGGTCAGATCCTCGAGGAGGGCATCACCGAGGCGGGATCGATGGCTTCATTCACCGCGGCGGGCACGGCGTATGCGAACTATAAAGTTCCGACGATTCCCTTCTACATGTACTACTCGATGTTCGGCTTCCAGCGCATCGGCGACATGGCGTGGGCCTTTGCAGACTCGCGGGGCAAGGGCTTCCTGATGGGAGGAACCGCCGGACGCACCACGATGCTGGGAGAAGGCCTGCAGCATCAGGACGGCCATAGCATCGTCCTCGCAAGCACAGTGCCGACTTGCCTGACCTATGACTCCGCCTACGTCTATGAGCTGGCTGTCATCATTCAGGATGGCCTGCGACGCATGTACGAAAAGGGCGAGGACGTCTTCTACTACCTCACCATGTACAACGAGGACTACGCGATGCCTGCTATGCCTGAAGGCGTCACGGAAGGCATTCTGCGCGGCTTGTACAAGCTGAAGCCGGCTGCGAAAGGTGAGGCTGCGGCACAGCTCTTCGGCAGCGGACCCATCCTGAACGAGGTACTGAAGGCCCAGGAGATTCTGGCTACCAAATACAACGTGCAGGCCGATGTTTGGAGCGTGACCAGCTATACCGAGCTTCGGCGTGATGCGCTTGCAGTGGAGCGATGGAACCGGCTGCATCCAGCGGAGGCCTTGAAGAAGAGCTATCTCGAGACGATCCTCGAAGGCACCAAGGGCCCCATCATCGCGGCAAGCGATTACATGAAGACGGTTCCAGACATGCTTTCGCCGTGGCTGCCGACGCGCCTGGTTGCGCTGGGAACCGACGGCTTCGGACGCAGCGACAACCGCGAGTATCTGCGGCGTCACTTCGAGGTCAATGCGGAATCGATCGTTGGCGCGACGCTGTCGAGACTGGCGCGCGACGGCAAGATCAAGCCGAAGGTAGCACAGAAAGCTCTCACCGAGCTTGGACTGGATACCGAGGCAATCGATCCGGCTAAGGCATAATCAATCAACGGAGCAGCTGGAAACGAGAGGGTTCCCCCGGGGACCCTCTCGGTGTATTGCAAGGAGAACGGGAGAACGATGACGGCAAAGAGTGCGGGAGAAGCGGGCGAGAATCCGCTGGTGCCAAATGCGAAGCTGCGGCTGATGTATTCGAAGATGCTTGAGGCGCGAATGCTGGAAGAGTCCGTCGCAAAGCGCGTGGCCAACAAGGGAAAGAAAAAACGTACTGCTGCGATTCGGGGGCAGGAGGCAGTGCGGGTGAGCACGACGATTGACCTGACGCAGGATGATCTGGTCAGTGACGCCGCGCCTACGGCCGGGATGGGACTGCTGCTTGGCGGAGACCCCGCGCTCCTTCTGCGCGAGCTTACCCGTGCAAAGGCAGAATGGAATAAGGTGCTGCTCGAGGCAGGAGTAAGCCAGATGCTGCCTGGCACAAGCGATGAAGAAGAACGGCTACGTCTTGCGGTAGGCGCGGCACTCGCCCTGAAGACGCAGGGACGTCGTGGCATCGTGGTTGCATACGCACGCAAGGGTGAGATGGCGCCTTCGGCGTGGCGCAGAGTTCTGGCGCCCGCTCAAAAACTCGACCTTCCGATCGTCTTCGTCGTGCTTGCTCGGGGGCCACAAAAGAAGGGGACGGAACTGACGGAGGTCTGCAAATCCGCACGCGCTGTTGGTGTCCCGGCCATTCCGGTGGACTCCTGCGATGCGGTCGCGCTCTACCGTGTCACGCAGGAATCGCTCGGCAGAACCCGCAGCGGCGACGGCCCTGTCCTGATCGAATCGGTGAGCTGGCGGATAAAAGGCAACCGCGACAGCGTGGACGATCCTTTGGATCATCTGAAGGAATCTCTGCTGGCACGCAAAATCTGCACCGACACCTGGTTTGAACAGCTTGCAAAGACAACGCGCGGACTGCTTTTGCGACCTTCTGCCGCATCGAAGAAAGCATAGCTTCTCAAAGAAACAAGTCGCCCGCCACCCCGCTCACTCCAGCAATTACACTGGAGGTAAGGTTACCTCCCCCGGGCCTCTTGAGGTGAAATTGCAGATCCGAACCCTTCTTTGTCTCTCTGGTTTGTTTGCTGGAACTTTATCCGCAGGATTCGCCCAGACATCTCCAGCTCCGGTAGCGCCGACTCCCTCAGCCTCCCCGGCCCAGCAGGTTCCCTCGGAACCGCCGTACGATCCTGACCCGCAAAAAGCGCCAGCCGGCCAGACTCCTGTGAACCCCATACGATCCGCCCCCATCCCACAGCCGGGAGTTCCGCCAGCTCCTCCCCCCGACGCACCGGGCCGGGCCTATCCCCAGTACGATACCGAGGCCCCCAGAAAGCCGAAGACGGACGCCCTCGGCTCGGCATACATCCCCATGGACAGCTGGGTCTATCCGCAGATGATGCGGCTCTACTCGATGGGGTATCTGGATTCGGCCTTCATCGGCATGAGGCCATGGACACGGCGCAGCGCGGTACACATGCTCCAGAAGTCGCGACTCGACATCATGGATAGCAACAACGACGAAGCGCAGGAGATCCTGGCCAAGCTGCTTCGGGAGTTCGAAGACGAGGTTCCCTCCGGCAATATCGATCGCGGCATCAATTACGGAATCCATTCGGTTTATACAAGGTTCACGGGGATCGGCGGCCCCATCCTTCGCGACAGTTACCATCTCGGTCAAACCATCGTGAACGACTATGGGCGACCCTACGACAGTGGCTTGAACAACATCACGGGCTTTTCCACGCTGAATGAAGCTGGCCGTTTTTCGCTGTTCGTACGTGGCGAATACCAGCACTCCCCGTCAGGTCCTGGCTACTCCTACGATCTGTCATCCAGGCTTGCTCAGCTTGATCGTGCCTATCCCTATGAACCCCCGAACCGTCCGCAGGACACCATTCCGGAAGGTCCTTTAGCTGCACAGAATCCGTTTCGGCTGGTGGAGGCCTCGCTTTCGTTCCACCTTCTTGGCCATGAAATCTCCGGTGGAAAGAACGATGCGTGGCTCGGGCCTGGAATGGGTGGAGCCCTCGCATGGTCCAATAACGCCGAGAACATCTACTCCTTCCGGATCAACCGGGTGGAGCCTATGTACGTCCCCTTCCTCTCGAAGGTCCTGGGACCTCTGCGCTATGACTTCTTCTACGGCAGCCTGAAGGGCCATACCGCGCCAAACAGCCCCTACACGCACTCCGAGATGTTCTCTTTCCGGCCCACGAAGAACTTTGAGTTCGGCTTCCAGAGAACAATCATCTTCGGCGGCAAAGGCCACACTCCGGTCACGCTCCATACTTTTTTGAAGGGCTTCTTCGACTTCCAGGACACAACGGTTGAGGAGAAGTACTCCCGCGAAGATCCCGGAGCAAGGTATAGCGACTTCAACTTCTCTTACCGTCTTCCCTTTGTTCGCAAATACGCCACTTTTTACGTCGACGCGATCTCGCACGACGACGTAACGCCTATCAGCGCACCAAGACGCGCGTCCTATCGAACTGGACTTTATATCTCACAGTTTCCTGGAAAGCTGAAGAAACTGGACCTGAGGGCAGAGGCCGTCAACATGGATCCGGATGTCGGCCCGAGCCATGGCGGAGAGTTCAATTACTGGGAGGTTGTCCAGGTGCAGGGCTACACGAACAAGGGCTTCATCATGGGTGACTGGATGGGGCGCGAGGCCAAGGGCGGCCAGGCATGGCTTACCTATCACCTCTCCGGCAACGAGTGGGTTCAGCTTGAATACCTGCGAAAGAAGACCCCGGGCGATTTTATTGCAATGGGCACGACGCAGAATCAGTTCAAGATCGAGCTGGTGAAGCGTTTCGGCCCCGACGTCGAACTGAAATCATGGTTGCAGTATGAGGGCTGGAAGGCGCCTATTTATAAAACCGGCTATCAGCAGAACACCGCAGCTTCGGTCCAGTTGACCTGGTATCCAAAGCTGCAGCACCTTCCGCGCTAGCGAAGCGGTTCTTTATTGAGCTACGGCAACGCTGCCGCGGAAGTATTCCAGTGAGCGCTCCAGTCCTTCGCGGAGAGGAATTTTCGGCTCCCATCCCAGCAAGGTGCGGGCGCGAGTGATGTCCGGCTTTCGCCGTGCCGGATCGTCTGGCGGCAGGGGCATGCGAACGATCTCAGAGCTCGACCCGGTCACAGCCAAAACCTCCTGCGCGCACTCGAGGATGGTCCACTCATCTGGGTTGCCGATGTTGACCGGGAGATGCTCGTCGGAGCGGGAGAGGCGAACGATGCCGTCGATCAGATCGGAGACGAAACAGAAGCTGCGCGTCTGGGAGCCATCGCCGTAGATCGTCAGTGGCTCGCCGCGCAGTGCCTGAATCATGAAATTCGAAATAACGCGGCCATCGTTCGCCTGGAGCCGGGGGCCGTAGGTGTTGAAGATGCGAACCATGTGCGTGTTAACGCCGTGATAGCGGTGATAGGCCATGACAGCGGCCTCGGAGAAGCGCTTCGCCTCGTCATAGACCGATCGTGGGCCGATGGGGTTGACGTTACCCCAATACGTTTCGACCTGCGGATGCACCTCCGGATCGCCATAGCACTCCGATGTGGAGGCGTGAAGATAGCCGGCATCATGCTTGCGCGCGATCTCCAGTGTATTGATCGTGCCTGCCGAGCCCACTAGCAGGGTCTCGATCCCCAGCCGAGCGTAGTCGACGGGACTGGCAGGCGACGCGAAATTAAAAACATAGTCCACGCGTCCCGGCTCAAAGGGGCGCGTAATGTCCTGCTCGAGAAAGCGGAATCGGGGCTCAGAAGAAAGATGTTCGAGATTGGCCGTATTACCGGTCGAGAAGTTATCGACACCGATTACAGTGTGGCCTTCGGCCAAGAGTGTGTCACAGAGATGCGATCCAAGAAAACCTGCCGCACCCGTGACGAGGATGGTCTGAGACGCCATGTCCTGCCTTTCTAACTTGCTTCCCCGCAGCGAATCGCTGCTCAGTTCTGCTGCCTGAACGGATACACACTCAGGAGTGATATCCGTTCAGGCATAGATGTTGCATCAGCTTCGAAGAGCGTGCGCTTAGGCCTTCGAGGAAGCTGAGGCCATATCGCGGACCGGATGAACCGCTGGCCGGCCGATGCTGAGATAGGTGAAGCCGTGATCGTTCATCACGGCCGGATCGTAGAGGTTACGGCCATCGATGACGATCGGGTAGCGCAGCGACTGGTTGATGCGGCGCAGATCGAGCTCTGCGAACTCCTGCCAGTCCGTGAGGATCAGCAACGCGTCAGCTTCGTCCGCAGCCTCGTAGGCATCCGCCGCATAGCGTACGTTTTTGCCGGCTGGCAAAACCTGCTGCGTGCGTTCGATGGCGGCGGGATCGAAGGCGGTAATGCTGCATCCCTCATTGATCAGCATGCGAACGATCTCAATGGCGGGAGACTCGCGGATATCGTCGGTATCTCCCTTGAAGGCGAGGCCGAGAACAGCGAGCTTCTTCCCACGCAGATTCCAGAGCGCGGAGCGCACCTTGCTGACGAACCGCTTCTTTTGCTGAACATTAATCTTCTCCACCTCGGTGAGCAGGCTGAAGTCAATGCCGAGCTGTTCGGCTACAGAGCGGAAAGCAGCAACGTCTTTCGGGAAGCAGGAGCCGCCATAGCCAATGCCAGGACGAAGGAACTTGGGACCGATACGTGTATCGAGCCCCATGCCGCGTGCGACCTGCTCGACATTGGCGTTGGTCGCCTCGCACAGATTCGAGACCGCATTGATGAAGGAAATCTTCAGCGCAAGGAAGGCGTTCGAAGCATGCTTGATAATCTCCGCGCTCTTGGTGGTGGTCATTAGCAGCGGTGGAGGTTCGGAGACGCTGCAGAAACCCTGAATCCCATCTGCGCGCTGATAATATTCACCGGTTGTGAGCGGAGCGTAGATATCACGAAGGATGGCGCCGGCACGCTCGCTGTCTGCTCCGACGACGATGCGGTCGGGATGCAGAAAGTCGGCCACCGCTGTTCCTTCGCGGAGAAATTCAGGGTTCGAGACCACGTCGAAGAGATGACGTTCTACCCCATTGCGCTCAAGCGCTCGGCTGATCCACTCGTTCGTGTAAACCGGCACCGTGCTCTTCTCCACGATGACCTTGTAGCTGGTCAACGAGCGCGCGATCTCACAGGCAACGGCTTCTACATAAGAGAGATCGGCATCGCCGGTCTCGCTCTGCGGTGTTCCCACCGCGATGAAGATGGCGTCGCACTCCCGCGTCGCCTCGCCCAGGTCGGTAGTAAAGCGGACTCGATCGTTGCGGTACCGGCTCAGCAACTCCGGCAGGTAATGTTCGTGGATGGGGGTATCCCCTCCGCGAAGGGCATCCACCTTGCGCTCATCGTTATCGACGCAGATGACCTGATGGCCCATCTCTGCAAAACAGACGGCGGCAACTAAGCCGACGTATCCGGAACCTACCACAGCGATTGGAATGGGTTTATTCATAGGTAATTGGGGAGTTCGTCCTCCAGACTTAAAGATATCTGAACTCGGAGCTTTCGAGGAGAACAAAGGGTTACAGCAAATTATCTTTCCTGCGCGATGTTTCTTGTAGACTAGTCGGAATGGGTCCCCAAAGCGCGCAGACACCATCCTCAATGGATGGCGCATCTGACATTACTCCCCCCGCATTCAGCACCGCGGTGACCGATACGACTCTCTCCGAGACGCTGATGACTCTGCGCAAACGGAAGAGACTGCTTTCGGTCTTCGTTCTGCTGGGATTGATCTATGGCATCTATCGTGCCGAGATGCAGCCTCGCATCTATGGAGCCTTCGGCCGCATTCAGGTCCGGTCCGGCTCTTCCAACGAATACCGCGTAAATGCTGTACCAGGTCTAAATAGTGACTCCACACAGCGCCTGCTCACCGAAGTCGCTATCCTTCAAAGCGATTCGCTGATGCTTACCGTCGCGCGAGAGATGGACCTGGCCAATAATCCTGAATTTCTCGGCGGCCCGGCTCCAAATCCTCGGGCTTTGATCGACGATCCTCTCGTTCGGCAAAGGACGATCCATCAGCTGCTGGGCAATCTTAAAATCGAACAAGTCCAGAAGACCGAGATCATCCGCATCAGCTATCAGTCTCTAAACGCGAAGCTGGCTGCCGATATCGTCAACAAGGTAATTGCCGCTTATATTCAGCGTAGTTATGAGACCCGCTTCTCCTCTTCGCAGAGAGTCTCCAACTGGCTCTCCGGCCAGCTGGACGACCTGAAACAACAAGTCCAGGCCTCACAGGAACAGATGCTGGACGTACAGAAGCGTCTGGGCATCCTCGGCTTCGATCCAAATCACAGCCAGATCAGCGCGTCGCTCGATCAGCTTTCCCTCGCTTCAAACACTGCCCGGATCGAGCGCATCGTAGCCGAATCGCAATATCGCATGCTGAGCGGCATGGACCCGAATACGATCGAGGGTTCTTTGAACACCTCGCCGAATGCAGCGCCCACCCAGCTCAACATACTTCGTGGACAACTTGCTACGGCCCGAGCCGCCTTCGCTCAAATGGAGTCAGACCTGGGGCCAAACCATCCTCAGGCCAAAGCGCAGAAAGCACAGATCCAGGAACTCTCCACTGAGATCAACGCTGAACAACAGCGCCTTGTGATTCAATCGAAACAGCTTTACCTTGCTGCTGAAAACAGCGAAAAACAGACAACGGCAGCGCTGGAAGCTGAAAAGGCAAACGCTTACAAATTGCGCGACGATCTGGTCGAATACACAATTCGTCAGCGCGAATTCGAATCGAACCGCAATCTCTACGAAGGCCTTCTGCAAAAGCTCCGGACTGCAGGAGTTGAAGCCGGCCTTGAGTCCCTGGAGATTGATGTGGTCGATCCGGCCATGGTGCCGGCAACGCCAACTCTCAAGCGAAAATCTACCGTCGTTCTCACTTATCTGTTTATCAGCCTGGTAGCTGGAATCATGTTGTCGTTCCTGCTGGAGAGCCTCGATACCGGCCTGCGCAGTGTGGCGGAGGTCGAAAGCATCATCGAGCTGCCTTCGCTCGCCATTATCCCCAGATTCCGGCGTTCGGTGGCGGAGGTGCCAGGCCAGAGTGTCACCGCCCGCAACATCATTTCGTTGGCGCAACCGAAGTCGCAGTTTGCCGAAGCCTTTCGTTCGCTTCGCACCGCACTTCTGCTGTCTTCCGCCGGACATCCGCCGAAGTACATTCTTCTCACCAGCGCCACGCCGTCTGAGGGCAAGACAACGGCATCCACAAACCTGGCCACCATTCTCGCCCAGGGCGAGGCTAGGGTACTGCTGATCGACGCGGACCTGAGAAGGCCCACCGTTCATCAGCGTTTCGGCCTGAGTTCGAGAACCGGTCTTTCGACGTTGCTGACCGGAGCAATCACCCTCGAAGAAGCCGTGCAGAAGGTGCAAGAGGTACCGAATCTCGATGTGCTGGTCAGCGGCCCGATGCCTCCCTTCCCCACGGAGATGTTGAGCTCCGAAACGATGAGACAGCTGCTCGATCATGCGGGGGAGATCTACACCCATGTCATTATCGATTCGCCGCCGGTCCTGTCCGTCACAGACGCCGTCGTCCTCGCCCGCGAGGCCGATGCTGTCGTACTCGTCATCCGTCACGGCAAATCAAGCAAGCATGTTGTTCGCCGCGCGCGCGATCTTCTGCTGCGCTCCGGAGCGCCCGTGACCGGCATTCTTCTGAACGCCGTCGACGTAAGCTCGCCCGACTATTACGGCTATTACGGATACTCAGGCTACTCGAGCGCAGGAGCCGATGCCGAAACATGGCAGTCGAAGACGGACCCGCGCAATCCGGGCGGCTCCGGGGAGGTGAAGCAATGATCCGACGACCTATCCTCGACAACACTCTGCGGACATTTGCTGTTCTCTTCCTGATGTCCGGCATCTTCACCTCCGCCGCGCGAGCCCAGTTCAACGGTCCGGCTCTTGTCTCAGCGGAGACGATCAATCAGCCTGTCGCATTAACCACGGACCCGGAGATTCTGTTTCCCCCGAAACACGATCTCCGCATCTTTTCCGGGGATTTGATCGCCGTACATCTTTATCCCTCGGCCGACTATGCCCCAGTGGTGCGCGTCAGCCTGGATGGTTCCATTCAGCTTCCGCTCGTTGGCGGTCTTCAGGTGAAGGGACTAACCCTCCACGAGGCTGAAAAACTTATCGCCGATAAATTGATCGCGGGCGGGATGTATCGCAATCCCCAAATCACGCTACAACTCGCGGAATCGCCGAATCAGACGGCGACGGTAACGGGCGAGGTGCACTCGGTCATCCCGATTATTGGACAAAGCAGGTTGCTGGATGTGCTGACGGCAGCTGGGGGCATTCCGGCTTCGGCAAGCCACACACTGACGATTCATCGGCTCGGCTCCGAGCAGCCCATCGTGGTCAGCCTTGGCAGCGATCCGATGAAGAGCGAAAAGAGCAACATTCCCATCTTTGCCGGCGACACAATCATCGTTGCCCGGGCTGGAGCCGTCTACATGCTGGGAGCGTTCAAAAATGTCGGAGCGATTCCCCTTCAACAAAACTCCCCGCTTACGTTGATGCAGGCGGCGACCCTTGTCGGAGGCCCGGGTTTTGAAGGCAAGATGGCCGATCTTCGACTGATTCGGACCGTGGGGGCCAATCGTACGGTTGTGCGTCTCGACATGAAACGAGTCGTCGATGGAAAAGATCCGGACCCTGTCCTTCAAACCGACGATATTGTCTTTTTGCCAAGCTCTCTGATGAAGAGCGCTATCAAGTCCGGCGGTCTGTCGACGCTCGTCGGCTTTGCCTCCATTCTCGTCGTAGCGACACGCTAATACTCTTTTCGACAAGGACGAACTCCGGAACCCTATGACCTCCCCGGCCCCGCGAAACAACACGACGAGCAATCGAGTTCGGCTGGCTTATCTCGTGAGCCATCCAATCCAGTACCAGGCTCCTCTGCTTCGCCGCATCGCTCGCGAACCGGAGATTGACCTGACCGTCTTCTTCGGATCCGACTTCTCGGTCAAGGGATACAAAGATGCCGGGTTTGGCGGCGTTGGGGTCAAGTGGGACGTTCCCCTGCTGGAAGGCTATCGTCACGAATTTCTCCCCGTCCTCCGGGATAACGCTCGCGTCACTCCCACAACCCCGATGAACTACGGCATAGCCCGGCGCCTTCGAGGCGATCAGGACAATCCTGCCTTCGATGTGCTCTGGGTTCATGGATACGCCAACGTCAATGCCCTCCATGGCATCACTGCGGCAAACGCTCTTGGGATTCCTGTTCTGGTTCGCGCCGAGTCCTGGCTGGGAGACCGCGAGCGAAGCGGGGCGAAGCTCGCCGCCAAAAAACTCTTCTTTCGTACGCTGTCGCAGATGATCGATGGCGTCATGCCTATCGGAACTCTCAACTCCGAGTACTGGCGATATTATCTAGGCGAAGATTTCCCGCTCTTCCTGATGCCTTATGCGGTCGACAACGAATACTTTCAAAAGCGCAGCGCTGAAGCGGCGCCGCGACGGGAAGAGTTGCGCAAGGAGTTGAATCTTGATCCGGCGCGTCCCGTCATTCTCTTCGCCTCCAAGCTCCAGGGACGCAAACGAACCGACGATCTGCTGGAGGCCTACAAGCGGTTGTCACCCGCGCCCGGCGTCGAGCCGCATCCCTATCTGGTCATCGTCGGGGATGGTGAACAGCGACAATCGCTTGAACACGCAGCGCAGCAGAGCGGATTTCAGAGCATTCGCTTCTGCGGCTTCAAAAATCAATCCGAGCTCCCCCGATACTTCGACCTCGCAACCGTCTTCGTTCTCCCCTCCCGTCATGAGCCCTGGGGCCTCATCGTCAACGAAGTGATGAACGCCGGACGCGCGGTGATCGTCTCCGACGAGGTCGGCTGCCAGCGCGACTTGATCACTGATGGGGTCGAGGGCGCCATCTTTCCTGCCGGCAATGTCGAGGCTCTGACCGAGGCGCTACGCAGGACTCTTGCAACGCCGGAGACTGCCGCCGAGATGGGACGCCGTGGTCTGGAGCGCATCAGCAAGTGGGGTTACGAAGAAGATGTTCGCGGCCTGCGGAGAGCGCTGGCTGCGGTAACTAAGAAAATCACGGCTTAGGCGTTAGGCCAACGGGTAACTGCGCATGCGAATTCTGCACATCATCGGGACACTGAGTCCGGAGGCCGGGGGCCCCAGCCAGGCAGTGCGCATGATTCTTAGCTATCGCGACATAGGATACTTCGGCGAAGTCGCCACGCTCGATGACCCCTCCGCCCCCTTCCTCAAAACACTGGACTTCCCCGTCTATCCCCTGGGACCTGTCTCTTCGACCTATGGCCGCAGCCCAAAGCTGGTTCCCTGGATTCAGGAGAATTACCGGCGATTTGATGGCGTAGTCGTCCATGGATTATGGCAATATTGCGGCGTTGCCACCCGGCGCGCGCTCGCTGGCAGCATGCCCTATATGGTCTTCACCCATGGCATGCTGGATCCCTATTTCAAGCGCGCTTCGAGGTTGAAGCACCTCAAAAAATGGCTCTACTGGGCTCCGTTTGAATACTGGGTCCTGCGCGATGCCTATCGCGTTCTCTTCACCTCCACCGCAGAGAAGCAACTGGCAGAGCAAAGTTTCTGGCTGCACCGCTGGACACCTCACGTCGTTCCTTATGGCGTAAGCGGACCACCTGCTGCGGACCCGCAAAGCCTCCGCGAGACCTTCTTCGAACGATGCCCCCAGGTCTGGGACAAGCGATTCCTGCTCTTTCTCGGCCGCATTCATCGCAAAAAAGGGTGCGATCTTCTCCTTCAGGCTTTCGGAAAGATCGCCCAGCGGGATCCTGGCCTGCACCTTGTGATGGCTGGCCCGGACCAGCAGGGATGGAGTAAAGAGTTGCAGGAGATAGCCGTTAGCGCAGGGGTGGAGGATCGAGTCCACTGGCCCGGCATGGTCACAGGTGACGTCAAATGGGGAGCTTTCCATGCATCGGAAGCCTTCATCCTTCCCTCCCACCAGGAAAATTTCGGTATCGCCGTCGCAGAGGCGCTAAGCTGCGGTAAACCAGTGCTGCTCTCCGATAAGGTCAACATCGCCGAGGATATTGCCAGCGACCAGGCAGGATTTATGGAGCCCGATACCGCCGAAGGTACCCTGCGTCTGCTCGAACGCTGGATCTCCGCGTCTCCCGAAACCCGTACCACGATGGCCGAGCGCGCGATCCCCTGCTTCCGCCAGCGCTATGATATGCGCGAGAACGCAAAGACCATCATGCGGCTCTTCGAATCCGCGAAAGCCAAAACCTCCGAGACGGAGACGGTCTCCAGTCGTTCCTGATTCCAGCTAACATGCCCAGACCCATTCATTACAACGCGGCCGATCACATCTCCGCCGAGACGGCAGCCGATCCCTACCAGCGGCCCGCTTTCCCCCTGAGCCAACGCCTGCGTCGACTGGTTTGGAATCTCTGCTGGGCTCTTCTTTACCGCACCTCACCCCGTCCCCTGCATGGCTGGCGCTCTCTCCTGCTGCGTCTCTTTGGGGCGACCATGGGCCCAAACTGTCATTTTTATCCCAAATCGAAGGTATGGGCTCCCTGGAACCTGGTCTGCGCCGATCAGGTCACGGCCGCAGATGGGGCCGAAATCTATAATCCGGCTCCCATCACCTTCGGCTCGCACGCCATCCTCTCGCAGGACGCCTATGTCTGCGGGGCCACCCACGACTACGACGATCCCGCCTTCCCCTTGTTGGCCTATGCGATGAGCTTTGGCCCCTATAGCTGGGTATGCGCGCGGGCATCCGTCGCTCCGGGAGTTCACATGGAAGAGGGCGCGGTCCTGGGATTGGGGTCGGTTGCCACCCGCAACCTCGAAGCCTGGGCAATCTATGCCGGGGTCCCGGCAGTCAAGCTAAAGGAACGGAAACGCCCTTCCACTCAAGAAGCAGTGGCAAAAGACATCTGATCTCTCCCGTTGCGACTGGATATTACTTGCCTTCGTTAGCTGCGAAGTTTGGCCAGAAGATCCGTAGGATGGACAGGCTTGGCAAGAATTTCGAACTCATGCCCCTCCGTCCGTGCTTTTTCAAGCAGGTCGGCGGTAGCCGCCTGTCCCGAAAACAAGAGAATCTTGCAATTTGGCAGGCGTTGTCGAGTGATAATCGCCGCCTCGATTCCAGTCATTCCGGTCATGATCACATCGCTGATCAGCATATCGGGCTGGAAACTGTCGAGTGTTTCGATGGCTTTTTCTCCGCTGAACACGGCACGCGCTTCAAACCCTGACTGGTTCAGAATAATCGCCAGCGTGTTTGCAATCACCTGCTCGTCGTCGGCGACGAGAACCTTCGGCTTCGGTGTCGTGGACATTCGAAAATCTTCCTCATTCAAATTATTCAACATTACATTGCAGTAGGAATCGTGGATGGCACTTTACTATGGAGCCTAGATACTAATGATACGCTGAGCTCAGAGCCTGAGCCATCGCTCTTGCCGAATTTCATCAACCTCATCATCGCTTGAAAACAATTCCTATGCAGCAAGTTATCATTCGGGCCGAACAGGTCGAAAAATACTACGCGCAGCCGAGCGAGAACCGCATTCAGGTCATCTCTCCTACCGACCTGTCTATTAGCGAAGGCGAGATCGTGGCTCTGCTTGGACCCTCCGGCTCCGGCAAATCCACGCTGCTGCGTATGCTCACAGGTCTCTCCACCCCCTCGGCAGGCCAGGTGTACTGGCATGAAAAGCCTGTTGCCAACGCCGACGTCAATGTAGCCATCGTCTTCCAGAGCTTCGCTCTCTTTCCCTGGCTAACCGTCGTCGAAAATGTGGAGGCCCCGCTGAAGGCCCGCGGCATGGAGCCTGTCGAGCGGCGCAAACGCGCGCTCAAGATGCTGGACACCGTCGGACTCGATGGCTTCCAGAGCGCATACCCAAAAGAGCTCTCCGGCGGCATGCGCCAGCGCGTCGGCTTCGCCCGCGCCCTCGTCGTCGAGCCCGAAGTCCTCTTTATGGACGAGCCCTTCTCCGCGCTCGACGTCCTCACGGCGGAGAATCTTCGCAGCGAACTGCTGGAGCTGTGGCAGAACAAGACGATTCCCACACGAGCCATCTTCATTGTGACGCACAACATCGAAGAAGCGGTGCTTCTGGCCGACCGAATTATCGTGCTCGGCCGCAATCCCGGACACGTACGGACCGACTTCAAGGTTGCCCTCGCGCATCCCCGCGAACGCAAGGCCGCCGCTTTCACCCAGCTCGTCGACTACATCTACAAGGTGCTCACCCAGCCTGAGGCCCAGCCTCCGGCGCTCCCCCTTACCGCTGCGGGCCGCCCCGTCCGCGATCAGCGCCAGATGCATTACCAGATGCTTCCCCACGCTCGTCCGGGCGGTATCGCCGGCCTGCTCGAAATTCTGCTCGACCACAACGGCAAGGACGATATCTATCGCCTCGCCGATGATCTCGCGTTTGAGATCGACGATCTCCTTCCCATCGTT
Organism: Edaphobacter sp. FHG110511_03; assembly: GCF_059115365.1. Taxonomy (NCBI): domain Bacteria; kingdom Pseudomonadati; phylum Acidobacteriota; class Terriglobia; order Terriglobales; family Acidobacteriaceae; genus Edaphobacter; species Edaphobacter sp. FHG110511_03. Next base: position 821,778 of record NZ_JBZYWL010000002.1, read on the forward strand.
GACGCAGCCCAGCTGCTCGGCTTTCTCAAGGTCACCGAGGGCGACGCCGCTATCACCCCCACCGGCGCCGAGTACGCCAACTCCGAGATTCTTCGCCAGAAGGAGCTCTTCCGCATCGCCGCCGTCGAGAATGTGCTTCTGTTGCGCCAGATCGTGCGTGCCATCGAGGCCAAGAGCGACAAGAGCGTTCCCGAAGATTTCTTCCACGACATGCTCGACGAGCAGTTCAGCGAGGACGAGACTCTGCGTCAGCTGGAGACCGCCATTAACTGGGGCCGCTACGCCGAGCTGTTTGACTTCGACGCCTCCCGTCGCCGCTTCACCCAGCCTGAAAAGCAGGAGACGGATTCGACCGCCGCCTCGGAGATCAAGGCATGATCCAGCTTCCGGACAGCTTCAGCAATGTCCGGGGCCGCGAGACTCTGGCACGCTCGCAGGTGCTCCGCCGCAGCTGGCCCGTTGTGCTCGATCTCTGCGTCGCCGGGATCGGCCTGGCTTGCTTCTACGGCGTTGTGGTGCTCGCCCGGTATTGGTTCGGACACCCTCTGCCTGAGATCAAAATCTCGCTGAGCCCGCGCGCGCTTCCCCGCTATGCGTTCTACTCCATCGTCCGTATCTGGCTTGCTTATGCGTTGAGCCTCCTCTTCGCGATCGGCTATGGCTACACCGCTGCTTACAACCGACGCGTCGAGGCGCTGATGATCGCCGGCCTCGACATCCTGCAATCGATTCCCGTGCTGAGCTTTCTTCCCGGAGTCATGCTGGCCATGGTCGCCCTCTTTCCCTCGCGTCAGATCGGCGTGGAGATGGGTGCCATCATCCTCATCTTCACCGGCCAGGTCTGGAACATGGCCTTCAGCTTTTATTCCTCGCTTAAGAGCATTCCCCGCGAGCTTCGCGAGGCGTCCATCGTCTACCGTTTCTCGCCCTGGCAGCGGCTGTGGGAGCTTGAGCTCCCCTACTCTGCAATCGGCCTCGTCTGGAACTCGATGGTCTCGGTCGCCGGCGGCTGGTTCTTCCTGATGGCCTGCGAGATGTTCGTCCTCGGTCCGAGGGACTTCCGCCTTCCAGGCCTCGGCTCCTATCTGCAGACCGCGGCCAGCACCGGCAATGCGGCGGCGATCAGCTGGGGACTCTTCACCATGATCGCCATCATCGTCGCCACGGACCAGCTCGTCTGGCGACCCGTCATCGCCTGGAGCAACAAATTCAAGTTCGAGCAGGTGGAGACGGCATCGCACATCAGCTCGCCGCTGCTTCACCTGTTTCAGCATTCACGCGCCCTCCAAACGCTCCGCAGCCACACCGTCGAGCCACTATCCGAGGCAATCTATCAGCGCCTCGCCGAAAACCGCAGGCGAGCGGAAGCCGCCAAACCGCCAGCGGGAACCGTCAGCCACAATAGTGAGCGCTGGGCTGCTGGGCTGCGGATCGCAGTTCTCATCGCCCTCATCGGCGGTGTTCTCTATGCTGCTTTTCATGCTCTCTCGCTTCTGCGGCAGGTCCAGCGCTCTGAGTTCACTCAGATTCTTGAAGGCGCGCTTGCAACCTTCCTTCGCGTCAACGCAGCTCTTCTGATCGCCTCCGCCTGGACGATTCCTGCCGGAGTCGCCATCGGCTTCCATCCACGTCTCGCGCGCATCGCGCAGCCGCTTGCGCAGATTGCAGCCTCTGTTCCCGCAACCGCGCTCTTCCCCGTCGTCCTGATGGCGCTGGTCCGGGTCGGCGGAGGACTCGGCGTCGGCTCCATCCTGCTGATGATGCTCGGAACCCAGTGGTACATCCTCTTCAACGTCATCGCCGGAGCCATGGCCATTCCCACCGATCTTCGCGAGGTGTCCTCTCTGTTCCACTTCACGATGGTGCAGCGTTGGAAGACCCTGATCCTACCCGGAATTTTTCCTTACCTCATCACCGGTCTGGTCACCGCCTCCGGTGGCGCCTGGAACGCAAGCATCATCGCCGAGTACTTTCACCTCAAGAACCATACACTCCAGACCACCGGACTCGGCGCAGTCATCAGTGCCGCGACCGACGCCGGAAAATTCCAGATCCTCCTGCTCGCAACCATCGTGATGGCCGGTATGGTGGTCACGATCAACCGCCTTGTATGGCGACCACTCTACCGCCTCGCCGAAACTCGATACAGGGTCGGCGCCTGAGTCCCTCTCAGAGAGAACCCTCGTCATCCTGAGCTGAAAAGATCCTTCTCAACAGGCCCATCTTCGCGACAGTCTTATCGTCGCTAAGGTGGGCATTCGAGCGACGCTCGAAGTCAGATCTCTCCTCAGAATCACGCCTGTTCAGAAAAACCAGCTTCACCCCTGCCGCTGCGACGCGCGACGATCGCGAAGCGCAAAGAAGACGGCCAGCAACGGCGGCGCCAGCAGCACACCCCAGAACGGGATCACGATTCCCAGCACGATCGGTCCAAGAAACGCCGCCCACCATGGAACCCTGGTCGTGCGGTGCAGCACGTAGGGACCAATCACGAGTCCTTCCAGAATCGCGATCACGCCGTAAAGCCCAAGCACCAGTCCCAGTCTCCACCAGTCATCGGACCCCTGGAACGCAACCGACAATACGGGCCCGATCAGCGCAATCATTCCCCCGAAGGTCGGAATAATCTGTAGCATCGCGCCCAGCAGGGCCCAGAAGGGAGCAAGCGGCACGTGAATCAGCTCGAGCCCGATCAGCCAAAGCACGCCCACGATCAGCGCATCCAGTGTCGCCGCGCGCCACCAGTTCACCAGCGCGCCACCGGCCGTTCGGAATGGAGACTGCGGTGTACCCTGAGTCGTCATACCAACCTGATCGCCACTCCTTTGCATCAGATACGGAAATACCTGAGTGCTCACCCTTGTGAACTAACCTACGCGAAACCGGACTTTTCTGAAACTCTCCGGTAGCAGGACAACTTCGCATCTGAGTCAGTGCAGGACAAAGAGAGGAAGCGCAGATTATGGCGGTTATGATGCAGGCGTTCTACTGGGACTCCCCGATCAAGGAGCAGAAAGAGGGCGAGTGGTGGAACTTCATCGCGGAAAAGGCCCCAGATCTCGGCAAAGCTGGCATCAATGCTCTCTGGCTTCCGCCCGTCTGCAAAGGAGCCGAGGCGCGCTCGCCCGGCTACGACCCTTACGACTATTTCGACCTCGGCGACTTCGATCAGAAGGGCGCCGTTAAGACTCTCTACGGGAATCGCGCCGAGCTCGAGAACCTCATCAAGACCCTCCGCGAGCACAACATCGGCGCCTACGCCGACATGGTCATCAATCACAACTCCGGGGCTGATGAAGAAGAGGTCAATCCCATCGACGGCCAGAAGCGCTGGACGAAATTCAATCCCAAATCCGGAAGATTTCCCCGCGATTGGAACTGCTTCCATCCCTCCCGCTACGAGCGCGTGATGATCGAAGGCGAAAACTTCGCCGGCTTCCCTCATCTTTGCCATCGCAATCCCCGCGTCTACACCGCCATGTTCGAGTACGCCCGCATGATCATCGAAGAGCTCGGCTTTGACGGCTTCCGCTTCGACTTTGCCAAAGGCTTTGGCGCGTGGATGATCGGCCTTCTCGCCAAATATCGCTATGAGCGCGACGGCAAGGAGTTCACGCCTTTCGTCGTCGGCGAGTACTGGTCTGGCCCCGAAGACATCGGAAACTGGCTGGACGAGGTGCGCGCCGTCACCGACAACCAGATCGCCGCCTTCGACTTCCCCTTGCGCTACAAGCTGAAGGATCTCTGCGACACCCTGCACTACGACCTGCGCAATCTCACCAGCGATGGCTCTGTCGTTTCAGAGCGCCCCTTCAACGCCGTCACTTTCGTCGAAAACCACGACATGGGCGGCAACGAGATCGTCAACGACAAGAATCTCGCCTACTCCTTCATCCTCATGAACGAGGGCTACCCCTGCATCTTCTGGTACGACTACTACAACCTCGGCCTCGCGCGACCTGGCACTCCCAACGGCATCGACGCTCTCATCGACGCGCACCATAAATACGCCGACGGAGAAGCCTGCATCCTGCACGCCGATCCAGACCTCTACATCCTCCAGCGCAGCGGAATTGAAGGCCGTCCCGGCTGCATCTATGTGCTGAACAACCTCGGCGATAAGTGGTCCGGCACCTCTGTCAAAACACACTGGAAAAACCAGAAGTTCAGGCCCGTAGCCTGGGACGGACACGACATCGCCCATCCCGATGAGCGCACCACCGACGGCGAAGGCAACGCCGAGTTTCCTGCTCCGCCACGCGGATACGCCGTCTACGCTCCAATCTTTGAATAAGCAGAAGGGGTTCAAATCATCCAGTAAAGCCTGGATGCTATCCTTAATCTATGAAATTCGGCGTTCTGGTCTTTCCGGGCTCCAACTGTGATCACGACACCTATAACGTCATCGAAAACCTGGTCGAGCAGCCGGTCACCTTCCTCTGGCATGCATCCGAAGACCTTCAGGGCTGCGATGCCATCCTCGTTCCCGGAGGCTTCGCCTATGGCGACTACCTCCGCACCGGGGCCATCGCGAAGTTCGCACCCGTCATGCAGTCCGTCATCAAATTCGCAAACAGCGGCGGCCTGGTCTTCGGCATCTGCAACGGTTTTCAGATTCTCTGCGAATCAGGGCTTCTTCCCGGCGCGCTGATGCGCAATGCCAATCAGCACTACATCTGCAAACAGGTCAATCTCCGCACCGAGACCGCAGACTCCCCCTTCACCCATGGCATAAAGCGCGGGCGCGTCCTGCAGATGCCCATCGGACACATGGAGGGCAACTACTTCTGCGATGCCGATACGCTGGCAAAGCTCAAAGCAGAGGACCGCATCGCCTTCCGTTACGCGACGCCTGCTGGCGAGATCACCCCGGCGGCCAATCCCAATGGCTCACTGGAAAACATCGCAGGCGTGCTCAGCGAGGGCCGCAATGTGCTCGGCATGATGCCTCATCCCGATCGCTCCAGCGAAAATCTTCTCGGCTCTGCCGACGGCCTCCTCCTCTTTCGCTCCATGGTCGAATCTCTCGCTCTGGCGCATTAGCGCGTTCGTCTTGCCAACCGTCACATTTCATGGATGGAATTGATTAAGCGATGATCGACATTCATCATCATCTTCTCTGGGACCAGGATGATGGCTCAACCAGCCTTGAGCTCTCTATCGAAATGGCGCAGATGGCCGCTGGCGACGGCATTACCCATATTGCCTGCACTCCTCACGCCAACGGCTACTACGATTACAACCCCGAGCAGATCGCGGCCAAGATCGCCGAGCTGCAGCATCTGCTTCAGCAGCGAAATATTCCCATCACGCTCGGCCAGGGCTGCGACTTCCATACCTCCTACGACAACATTCAGCTGGCGCACAACGAGCCCTCGCGCTTCTCCCTCAATGGCGGAGGCTATCTTCTGGTCGAGCTGCCTGACCACGCTCTCCCTCCCACACTCCACGAAGTCTTCTACCAGATGCAGCTCGACGGCGTGATCCCTATCCTCACTCATCCCGAGCGCAATCTCACGCTGCAGAAAGATATCTCGCGCATCAAGGATTGGATGCGAGGCGGCGTTCTCGTTCAGGTCACGGCCGGATCCGTCCTCGGCAAGATGGGAAAAACCGCCCAACGCATCGCGCACGAGCTTCTCTCCAAACATTGGGTACACTTCCTCGCAACGGACGCGCATAACGTCACCTCACGGCCGCCGAAGATGCGCGAGGCTATGGAGCTCGTCGCAGAAAAGTACGGCTCCGACTACGCCCATCTCCTCTGCGTCTCCAATCCGCTGGCAGCCTTCATGAACAAGCCCATGCAGCCGCAGCTTGAACCGCTCGATCTTTACGAAGACACGACACAAAAGAGCTGGTGGCAACGCCTCACAGGGCGTTAACCCACTACGAAGGCAACGCCACAAAAAAAATGTTAAAGGGCGATTGACCATCTGGATTATAGGGTGGCTTAATCATTCGACCCTCACCGCACACCTATCGCGGTATCCTTCGGTTGTGCTCCCAGCCCTTAGCACGAACGTTCTGCTCCCCGCCGATGCCAGCGCGCACGGACCTGCGCTCGATCATCACCTGCTGCTCAATCTCTGGATCATCCTCGGCCTCGCCGCTCTCGCACATGTTCTTCTCCTCGCGGGTCTCTCGTTGCGTCGATCCAGTCAACCGCGCCATCTCTGGGCCATCGAATACCTTCCACTGGCCCTTCTGGCCATCCTCTTCTCCACGCTCGCCGTTCGCGCCGAACAGCTCTGGGCCGAAACCCGCTACACTGGTTCCTCGCCCGAGGCCATGCAGATCGAAGTTACCGGCCTCCAGTTCGCCTGGTACTTCCGCTATCCCGGACCCGACGCCACCTTCGGAACAACACAGCCACGCTTCGCCTCTGCTCCCGAGGGCAATCCCATTGGCATCGACCCCACCGACCCTCACTCCGCCGACGATCTCGTCACCTCCGAGCTCGTCCTTCCTGCAGATCACGAGATCGACTTGACCCTCCATGCGCAGGACGTTATCCACGGCTTCGCCGTCCCCGAGCTTCGCCTCAAGCAGAACGCCGTTCCTGGCGAGAACATCCACATCCATTTCACCGCAACCAGACCGGGCACCTACGCAATTCTCTGCACCCAGCTCTGTGGCACAGGCCACTACCGCATGAACGCCAACCTGCGTGTCGTCGCGCCCGACGAGTTCCAGGCATGGATCGCTGCCAGAGGAAAGGCGGCTCACCCATGACTCCCCCCAGCCCACCCAAACACTCCAGTTTCAATTCCCTATCCCCTGGCCCGTCGCTCTTCTCCACCGACCATCGCACCATCGGCCGTCAATACCTCGCACTGGCCCTCTTCGCTGTCGTCATTGGGACTCTGCTCTCGCTATTAATGCGTGCTCATCTCGTCTGGCCCGCCTGGGCCGTGCCCCTTTACGGCCCCATCCTTCCGGAGGGGTATCTCTCGCTCGTCACCCTGCACGGCACCATCATGCTCTTCTTCGTGCTCACGACGGCGCCACAGTCCGGATTCGGCAACCTGATTCTTCCGGCGCAGATCGGTGCGCGCCAGATGGCTTTCCCACACCTCAACGCAGCCAGCTTCTGGCTTACGGCGCTTGCGCTGATCGTTCTGCTCGCATCACCCTTTGTCCCCGGAGGCGCGGCCATCTCCGGATGGACCGCCTACCCTCCGCTCAGCGCCGTCGCCTCCGCCGGCCCCGGACAGGCCACGGGGATGGATCTCTGGCTTGCTTCCATCGCTCTCTTTGCCGTCGCCTCTACCCTCAGCTCCATCAATACACTCGTCACCGTCACTCGTCTGCGCTGCGAAGGCATGACCTGGAATCGCCTCCCCCTCACCGTCTGGGGATGGTTCACCGCGGCACTCCTGAGTATGATTGCCTTCTCAGTCCTGCTCGCCGCATTACTTCTTCTCTACTGCGATCGCCATGCCGGAACCAGCTTCTTCCTTCCCGCAGGCGATCTCGTCAACGGCGTACTGCATTCCGGCGGCAATGGAAGCCCGCTCCTCTGGCTGCATCTCTTCTGGTTCTTCGGCCATCCCGAGGTCTACATCGCCATTCTTCCCGGCATGGGGCTCACCTCCATGGTGTTGGCAAACTTCAGCCATCGACGCGTCTTCGGCTATCGTCTGATGATCGCGACCACGCTTCTCATCGGCCTGCTGGGAATCCTCCTCTGGGGCCACCATATGTTTGTCGCCGGGCTGAATCCCTTCGCCAGCACAGCCTTCTCCGCAATCACCATCGCGATTGCCTTACCCGCCTCCGCAAAGGTTCTCAGTTGGATCGCCACCATCTGGCGAGCCCGCCCCCACTATAGTTCCGCCATGCTCTTCGCCCTCGGCTTTGTCTCTCTCTTCATCACCGGCGGACTCACGGGACCCATCCTGGCCCAGCCCATTCTCGACGAGTACCTCCACAACACCTTCTTCGTCGTCGCCCACTTTCACCTCATCATGGCCATGGCCGGTATCTTTGGGCTCTTCAGCGCCACGTATTACTGGTTCCCCCTGCTCTCGGCCACCTCGCGCCGCCCCGGCTGCCTGCTCTCCGAACGCCTCGGACGCTGGCACTTCTGGCTCACGCTCGTGGGAGCCTATGCGACCTTCCTTCCCATGCACTTCACCGGACTCGCCGGCGAGCCACGCCACTACGCTCAACTCACCCAGATTCCTAACGCTGCAGGACGCATGCTCGCGGCCACCGTTCCGCTCAACCTCCACATCACCTACGCCGCGATCTTTCTCGCCGTTGCGCAGCTTGTCTTCCTCGCCAACCTCATCCGCAGCCTGCGGCATCCTGCCCCCTCTCCTCCCAATCCCTGGCATGCCACCACCCTCGAGTGGCATCCAGCCTTGCATCCCCGCGCGCGTCCCGATGCATCTGACGCCCTGAAGGTGCTCCGTGGTCCCTGCGATTACAGGACGCCCGACTCCGGAAAAGCTTTCTTCGTCACACAGTGGAATCATGAAGCCACACCGGACATCAAACCGGAGTAAGCTGTCAGCAGGTCGTTTTCGAAGAGGCCGACATGCCATCGACAATCACGCCGATCAACACAGAGTGGGAAAAGAAACGCCGCCTCGATGATCACGACAGCGGACACGGTCGCCGTCCCCCTACCGACAAACGCACCGGCGGCGGCGGCGATAACGATAACTGGAACGACCGCCCCCAGGGGCGCCGCGGACCTCGTGAAAAGCTGAGCCGCGCCCGCCTCGGCCTCTTTTTCGCTCTCGCCGGCGACACCATGTTCTTCGTCGCCATCGTCAGCGCCTTCTTCGTCGCCCAGGGAACCAGCCACATCGACGCCTACAACCGCTACATCAATGAATGGTTCCCGACCGCCGTTCCTCCCATCCTCTGGCTCAACACCGCCGTCCTCCTGCTCAGCTCCGTCACCATGGAGATCGCCCGCCGAACCATGTTCCGTGAAAACGACGTCATGGACGAGTGGCTCGGCCTGGGCAAGCCCATTACCCGCCGGGCACTCCCCTGGCTCACTGCCACCACCGTACTCGGCCTGCTCTTCCTGGCCGGACAGGCAGAAGCGTGGAGACAACTAGGGCTACAGCATGTCTTCTTCGCCTCCAACCCAAGCAGCCACTTCTTCTACCTCATTACCTATACCCACGCCTTTCACCTCTTCCTGGGCATCGGAGCGCTGGGCGCCTCGTTGATCACGCTCTACGCCTCCCGCCAGTTGGAAACGCGTCAGATCCTCGTCGACTGCACCGCCTGGTACTGGCATACGATGGGCATGTTCTGGATCTTCCTCTTCGTCCTGCTGGCCTTCTTCCAGTGATCCGGGCTCCGCTCTGCCGTATTGCCCTGAGCTTCACTGTTGCCGTTCTCCTCTTCGCAACGCCCGTATCCATTCATGCGCAAGGGTGTGCGCAGTGTCGTGACAACGCAGCCTCTACCCCGCTCGCAACGCGCCGAGCCTACCGTCACGCTATTTTCCTGCTGACTCTGACTGCCTCCGGGATCTTCATCAGCACAGTCGCAACGCTTCGCCGCCCCCGCTAGGGCAGTTTCCGGCCAGAAATAGAGCAACAAGCGGGATAGGGCTGAAAGAGGCCCTTTGAACCCAAAAGGGGCGTCATTCCGAGCGAAGTCGAATGGGAATCCCTGTATATTTGTTCTTGCCCTCATCCCAGGAGAGAACCGGCCGAACGCGTTGATAAGCTACACTTCGCCTGTGCAGGATCCCAGACCTCACCCGCCGTCCCGCTCCGGTCCAGGCATCAAAATCGCCTGGTTCCTGCTGGGAATATCGTTTGTAGTCTCGCTGATCTCGTCCGTGACGATGATCTTCCAGACCCTCAGCTGGATTCGTCAGCGCGGGGCGACAGTCCCGGCATGGCTCAACACCCTCACCTTGTTAAGTGAATGGATCTTTGCGTTGAGCTCTCTTGGTTTGCTGGTGCTGGTCGTGGTGACCATCTTTCGAAGCCATCGGGAGTAAAAGCGCGCAGCCCACCCGCTGCGCGCTCCCGTTTTCCTAGTGCTTCTTCTTCGCGGCTGCCTTCGCCGGAGCCTTCTTCGCGGGGGCCTTCACAGCCGTCTTCTTCACAGCTGCTTTCGCGGGAGCCTTCTTCGCAGGAACCGGCTTGTGGAGAACCACTTTCTTGGCCGGCACCGCTTTTTTCGCGGGCGCAGCCTTGGCCGGAGCCTTCTTGGCAGGGGCCTTCACCGGCGGTTTTGCGGATGCCTTCTTCGCAACCACCGTCACCGGAGCCTTCTTCGCGGCAGTAGGAGCAGCCTTCTTGGCAGGTGCCTTAGCTGCCTCTTTCGCAGGTGCTGCAGCTTTCTTCGCAGCTACAGGGGCAGGAGCCTTCACACCGCTCTTCTTCGCCAGAGCTTTCTCCGGTTTAGCCGCAGCTGCACCGCTCTCCACCGGCTCAGCGCCCTCGGCGGCTATCGCCTCACCCAGCCCTTCCGTCGCTGCGGCAGCCTTCTTTCGGCTCTTCGGAGCCTTCGGCTCCTTCCGGCCTGCACGAGCACGGCGCAGGTTTACCGGTGGCGGAGGCGCCGGCGGTGAGTATGGCTCAAGAAACGCCTTCTGCTCTTCCACCGTCGACAGGTGATTGTCCATCATCTCGAAGAACAACTTCTCCAACAACTCGTCATATTCAGGCAGATCCGGTGTAATCCGCATCTCCTGCATCACCGTGTACGGAATCCGCTGCCTTGCCTGCGGCCAATCGGTGTAGAAACTCTTCAGTTTGTTCTGAACTCCGCCAGCCTTTGCATGATGCGCAGCCCAAAGCACCGAAGCCGGTTGCGCCGAGTGCAGCAGCTTCCATGCCAGCGACGGCGTCGCCGCCTCCTTGCCTGAGAGCTGTGCCGCGAACGCCTTGCCAGCTCCCTCCAGAGCCTCAATCTCCTGGACAAAGCCCTGCCGGATGAAACTCTTCTTCAGCGCATCGACATCCTTCGGGGCCATCTTGGCCGTCAGTAAAGGAAAGTTCGCCGCCGAGGACTCGGCGTAGATCCCATGAATCTGCAGCTGCAACTGCGCGTCACGAAGCTTCACCAACTCCGCCGCATTCGCCTTGCTCAAGGCCACGGTCGGGTTCAGGTGCTTCATCCAGCCTTCGGCTTCCAGTCGGCCCAATACCCGCAGCGGATCTTCCTCATGGAAGATCTCCTCGGTCTCATAGCCGCGCTGCCATGTCGACAGGGTGGAGATGTAGCCCTCTTCCTTCCCCGTCTCGTAGCGGCTGCGCGTCCGTTCATCCATCTGCCAGCCCAGCCGAGCCATAAGCCGTACCGCTCGAATCATGCGCACCGGGTCTTCGATGAAGCCGTAGTTGTTCACCAGCCGCAACTCGCGGTTCTCGATATCGGCGACGCCGTTCAGCGGATCCATCAACAGCCCGTACGATCCCTCGTTCAGGGACAGGGCCATCGCATTGGCAGTAAAGTCTCTCCGACGCAGGTCGTCCAGGATCGTCGCCGGCTTGTAGACCGGCTTACCCGGCTTGGGGTAGGTCACCGAAAGCGTTGAACCGATCTCCAGCCGGACACCGCCGGGAAAGCTGGCAAAAAAAGCCTGTGTCGGCTCGGCGTCGCCAGTTATCGTTCCACCAGCTTTTTCTATATCTTTCTTTAACTTAGGCGCATTTCCCTGAACTACTACATCAAGGTCGCGAACCGGAGATCCGCTCGTCAGATCGCGTACCGCCCCGCCTACAAGAAAAGAGGTAAGTCCTTTTGCGCGAGCTACTTCTCGTACTTTATCGAGTGCGTCCTGTTGCGCCTTCGAAAGCCGGTTCTCCAGAAGATAAATGTAATCGGCCATATCGGTTGCAATCGCTCCAAGCCGGTCTTAAACGCCGATCTCCGCACACTTGCCCTTGCATAAGCCACGGATAATCAATCGTTTAGAAAGGTCTCACTACCGAGACACAAAAGCTGACTGTAACACAGCGTTGGTAAATTGACTACTCTACACGCAGCTTTTTCGACGAATCCAGGGACCGCATGCGACAATCCGCCAAGGAACTCAATGTCTTCGGCGCACAAAAAGGTCATTGTCCGTAGGCTCTTCGGCGACACTCTTCCCGGCTACCTTCCTCTCTCCGGGTTCGTGCGCCAACGCGCCTCCGAGAAGGACCGCGTCATCGATCTACTGGATCTCTCCGGCCGTGTCCTCCAGATTGCCCTGTCCGAAATCAAACACATCTGCTACGTTCGCGACTTCAATCTCAACGATCCCATGAACCCGGAGCGCCTTACCCGCCGCACTTTTCTCGCCCGTCCCCGTACCGAAGGCCTCTGGCTGAGGCTTACCTTCCAGGGCCAATCCACCCCCTCCGCCGAGCCTGAGCAGTTTGAGGGCCTCGCCCCACTCGATGTCACCCTGCTCGACGATATTCTCAACGACGCCGGACTCTTCCTCATCCCTCCCGACGTCCGCTCCAACACCCAGCGCATCTATATCCCGCGTTCCGTCATCGCCGATCTGCAGCTGCTGGCCGTCATCACCACCCCGTCACGCAAGAAATCCGCCCCGGGAGCTTCCACCATCACTTTGCAGGAGGATCTCTTCCGCTCACTCCCGCCCAACGCCAAGCCGAACTAAGAAATCAGGGCAGGGACGAACATTTCCCGGATCTGTACTCGCCCCATCCTCGCCCTTCCCTCTCCCTATAAAATCCCTCCATGAAGCTAGCCGACTTAGCCCAGCACCTTGGAGCCACCCTTCAGGGCGACCCAGCCATCCTCATCACCGGCGTCGCCTCCATCGAGACCGCAGGCCCCGGCGACCTTACCTTCGTGGCCAATCCTAAATATGCGGCCCTCGCCCGCACCACCCGGGCCGGAGCCGTCCTCGTCGAGCCTGACTTTACCGAGATCTCCGCCTCCACCCTGCGGATTACAAATCCCTATCTCGCCTTTGCCCGAGCCATCGAGCTCTTCTACAAGTCGCCTGCCTATCCCCCCGGCATCCACCCAACTGCCGTCATTTCTCCTTCTGCAAAGATCGGCGCGAACCCTCATATTGGGGCCTATGTGGTCATAGGAGACAACGTTACCCTCGGCGACAACGCTGTGCTCCTTTCCCATGCCGTGATCTACGCCGACGTGCGCGCCGGAAACAATCTCCTCCTCCACTCCCACGCCGTGGTCCGCGAACACTGCTGGCTCGGCGACAACGTCGTCCTTCAGAATGGCGCCATCGTCGGAGCCGACGGCTTCGGGTTCGCCCGTCAAAGCGACGGCAGTTGGTACAAGATCCTCCAATCCGGCCCCGCCGTCCTCGAGGACAACGTTGAAATCCAGGCCAATGCCTGCATCGACCGCGCCTCCATTGGGGAGACCCGCATCGGTAACGGCGCCAAGGTCGACAATCTCGTCCAGGTCGGCCACGGCTCGACCGTGGGGAGCAACACCCTTCTCTGCGCCCAGGTCGGTCTCGCCGGATCGACCATCATCGGCAAAGGAGTCATCCTCGCCGGACAGGTCGGTGTCGCTGGTCACTGCACCGTCGGAGACGGTGCCATCGCTACCGCGCAGAGTGGAATCCCCGGCGACGTTGCCCCTGGCAAGGTCGTCAGCGGCTATCCGGCTATCGATAATCGCCAATGGCTCCGCGTCGTCGCGCTGGTCAACCGCCTCCCCGAACTCCTCCGGGGAATAAAAACCTCCGCAAAACCTTAGAACTAGTCCAATAACTCAAGAAACTCGCCATTTCGACTGGAGGCGCTTCGTCGCGCCGGAGATAGCCCAATTCCCCCGTCATCTCGATCGGAGGCGCGCAGTTCCATCGCGCGGCGGAGTGGAGAGATCCCTGTATTAGCCTTTGCTCTTGCCCTTGTCCCGTTTCTCTACAGAAAACCCAGCAAGTTTGGAACAGGTTCTTAGAGCTTGCCGCCAAAAATGTACAACACCTGTTGACCAAAATGTAATATTTTGCATCTATACGACTAATGATCGCCGAACCACCCGACAACGGTATTAGTGTGTCCACGAAGATCCCGGATGTACGCGTCCTGCTGCTCGATGATGAGCCTGCAAATCTCCACCTTCGAACTGCGATTCTCCGGCAGCACGGCTATTACTGTGTTCCTGCCTCGACGATTGAAGAAGCGACCGAAGCCTTCAGCAACATCGATATCGCCGTGCTCGACTATCACCTGGGCTCAGGCCGTTTCGGAACCGAAGTCGCCTCGCACCTGCGTCGTAATCGACCCCACGTTCCCATCATCATCCTCTCCGCCACCCTCGAACGTCATTTCGGCGGTGCCGAGGATATGCACCTGCTTAAGGGCTACAGCTCCGTCGAGGACCTCCTCTCGGCGCTCAGTTCGTTGAAAGCCAAACGGCTCGGCGCGCCTGTCGTCGTCGATGCCCGCGATTTCTTCTACTCCCGAATCTCCCTCGCGATCGGCTCCGACGTCCTCGTGCAGATCTTCGACGACCACGGCGTATGGCTCTATTGCAACGACCCCGCCGCTGAGTATCTCGGTCAATCCCGCGACTGGTTTCCCGGCCGCTGCGTCTTCGACGAGATGCCAACCCTCATGCGGGACTGGCGCGATGTGCTGCGCACCGTTGCTCAGACCCGTGAGACCTATATCGATCGCACCCGGCGCGGCCTGCTCGCTCTTCCCCGTACAGGAGAGCAGAATGCTACCTGGAGCGTTCTGGCCTTCCCTATCACCCTCCATGACGCGCGCACCGGAGTCCTGCTCACCGCTCGTATCCTCGAACGCTCCTCCCCCTTCTCCGCCTGATCCCCCTGACCAGCAACCCGTCATCCAAGCCAAAGTCATTCCGAGAGGAGCCAAGCGCAGTCGAGAGCCTGCCCTGAGCGAAGTCGAATGGGAAGCCCCGTATTTCGCCCGCACTGCCCAGAATCCCTCCTCGGCTGAAAACCTCTCCCGTCAAGCCCTCCCCTGTTACGCTTTAAACCTGTATGCGTCCTCTCCGCTGCCTTGCATTGCTCCCCGTGCTCTTGTTCGCTGGTTGTCACTCCCCCTACGTTGAAGCCACCGTATCGAACCGAACCCCTCAGCGCCTCCAGCTCGTCGAAGTCGATTACCCCAGCGCGAGCTTCGGAACCCAGATCCTCGCTCCCGGTGCAGACTTCCATTACCGCTTCAAAGTCCTCGGGCACGGCAAGCTCAAGCTCACCTACACCGATGCCGCAAATAAGGAACAGAAGTCCGAAGGACCTGACCTCAACGAAGGAGCCGAGGGACCGCTTCACATCCTCATCGAGCCCAGCGGAATCCAGTGGCAAAACCGAACCGCCATTCGTTGAAGAAACAGCAACGAAATCCTTTTTTTTATTTCTTCTGAAGTCCACTTGCTTCTGAAGATGGGCCCACCCACGAAGCACGACTCTCCCCTCGCATTTGGTTTTTCATCGCACGCTTGGAAACGTCCCTTCTGTTTCGGCCGTCTAAACCGACATGAGTATGCAACAAGTAAAACTCGGTTCACAGGGCGCGATCGTCTCCCGCATGGGGCTCGGCTGTATGGGAATGAGTGAGTTCTACGGCGAACGCAACGACGAAGAGTCCGCAGCAACCCTCCTTCGCGCCCTCGACCTCGGCATCAACTTCCTCGATACCGCAGACACCTATGGCATCGGGGACAACGAAGAGCTGATTGGAAAAACGGTTCGCTCGCGTCGCGATGAAGTCTTCCTCGCCACCAAGTTCGCCCACATCCGCAAGAAAGACGATCCCTCGTTCTTGCAGATCAGCGGCAAGCCCGAATACGTCAAATCTGCCTGCGATGCCTCTCTCAAGCGTCTCGGCATGAATCACATTGATCTCTACTATCAGCACCGAGTCGACCCCGAAGTTCCCATCGAAGACACCGTCGGCGCCATGGCCGAGCTCGTCAAAGCAGGCAAGGTGAAGTATCTCGGCCTCTCCGAGGCATCCTCCGCCACCATCCGCCGTGCCCATAAGGTCCATCCCATCACCGCTCTCCAGACCGAATACTCCCTCTGGGAACGCCACGTCGAAGACGAGATCATTCCGACCGTCCGCGAACTCGGCATCGGCTTCGTTCCCTACTCCCCGCTGGGCCGAGGCTTCCTCACAGGAACCATCACCAAACCCAGCGACTTTGCCAGCGGAGACTCGCGCGCGGAGCGCTATCCCCGCTTTGCCGGTGAAAACTTCGACAGAAACCAGGTCCTCGTCGGCCGCGTTCGCGCCATCGCCGAGCGCCATGGTGTAACGCCAGGCCAGCTCGCGCTGGCGTGGGTGCTCGCCAAAGGCCAGGATTTCGTTCCCATCCCCGGCACCAAACGTAGAAAATACCTCGAAGAAAATGCGGCCGCGGCCAACATCAAACTTACCCAGGCTGAGGTTGTAGAGCTCGAAGCGGCTGTTCCTCAGGGTGAGATCGCTGGCGATCGTTACGCCGCAGCCAACATGCAGCGAATCGATCAGGGAAAATAATCCACCGCAAAATCCAACCGTTTTTTCCAACTATCCCGGGCCTCGCTTTTGAGGCCTGGGAAGAGCCGCGATTAAACAGTGTCATCCTTCGGTTTGCCGGCAAGGCTAATCCTTCCAGACTGTTTCAACCGCTTCCTAGGCCCTCATGCGTTGAAGGCCTTCCACCGTCACTGGGGTAAGCTTGGAACATGTCTCGCGGTTACTTCATCACCTTCGAAGGTCTCGACGGCTCCGGCAAGACCACCCAGCTCCGCCGCCTCGCCGCCTGGCTCGAATCCGAAGGCCACAAGGTCATCACTCTCCGCCAGCCCGGAGGCACTGCTCTCGGCGACCGCATTCGTTCCATCCTGCTTGACTCTCGTTCCGAGGCCACCCTCGGCCCCATCGCTCCCCTCGCTGAGATGGCACTCATGTTCGCCGACCGGGCCCAGGCCATCCACGAGATCATCCTTCCCGCGCTCTCATCCGGCGCCATCGTCCTCTGCGATCGCTACACCGACTCCTCCGAGGCCTATCAGGGCGCCGGCCGCGAGCTCGGATCCGAGCGCATTCTGGCCATGCACAACGCCGTCTGCGACAACTTGCGGCCCGATCTCACGCTCCTCCTCCTTCCCTCGCTCGAGGCCTCCCTTCACCGCGCCCGCCGTCGCAACCAACGCAGCACGCAACAACGGGGAACCGACGAAAACCGGTTCGAACGCGAGGATGACAACTTCTATCGCCGTATCTATCGAGCCTACGAGACCATCGCCGCGCGCGAGCCCGGACGCGTAGCAGCTATCCGTGACGACGCCTCCATCGACCGGATCGAAGACCGCATCCGTGAGATTGTCGCCGCGCGTATCCCTGCCGTCGTCATCTAAAATCCCATCTCCATCATCTAAATTTGTGATGGAGGACATCCTTCTGAACCTTTACAAAAGTGTCATCCTGAGCGAGGCGCAGCGGAGTCGAAGGACCTGCGGTTCGCTTAAACAGCCTGTAGCCTTTGCTGCCAATCGAGAGCGGATCAACGGATGAATATCCCGATATACCCCGATCATCCATGAGCAACGACTGGAACCTTCCTCCCGGCCTGCCGCACTCGCTGCCCTTCTACGCCTTCAAACCATGGGTCAAGCTTGGTGAGCCTATACGGCTCTTCGAGTATCTCCACCGCACCTATGGCTCTATCGCCCACTACCGCTTCATGGGCACACCCATCCTCTTCGTCAACGAACCCGATTACATTCGCGAGATCCTCGTCACCCAGGCATCCTCCTTCGTCAAGGAGCGCACCGTCCGCCGCATGAAGATTCTCCTCGGCGAAGGCCTCATCACCTCCGACGATCCCATCCACATCCGCCAGCGCCGCATCGCCGCCCCAGCCTTCCATCGTCAGCGCATCGCCGCCTATGCTGATCAGATCGTATCCAGCGCAGAGCATCACGTCTCTCAGTGGCAGCCCGGCCAGACCCTCGATATCTCCGCCGCCATGATGTCCCTCTCGCTCGAGATCGTCGCTCGTACCCTCTTCGACACCGAGGTCACCGACGACATTCGCCGCATCAACGACGAGGTCAACACCATCATGGACCTCTACAACTTCCTCATCGCCTTCCCGCGCATGGAAGACTTCCTCCACCTTCCGATTCCCGGTGTTATGAAGTTCCGCCGATCGAAGGCAAGGCTCGACAAAGTCGTCAATCGTCTCATCGCCGAGCACAAGCGCGAAGGCATCGACAAAGGGGATCTCCTCTCGATGCTCATCAGCAGTCGCGACGAGCAAGCCGACAGCTCCGGCCGCTACACCGGCATGTCCGATGAGCAGATCCGCGACGAGGTCCTCACCATCTTTCTGGCCGGCTACGAGACCACGGCCAACGCTCTCGCCTGGACCTGGTACCTGCTCTCGCAAAATCCAGAGGCCGAAGCAAAACTCCACGCAGAGCTCGACGCAGTCCTTGGAACTTCCCCAACTTCAACGCCGGAACCATACCCCAATACAGAAGTGTCATCCCGACCGGAACAAAGCGGAGTGGAGGCCCCTGCGGTTTCCTTTGCCCGGCAAACCCATCGCCTCCCCACCCTCGCCGACTATCCCGCGCTCCGCTATACCGAGCAGGTCTTCGCCGAGTCCATGCGTCTCTATCCCCCTGCCTGGGCAATGGGGCGCATGTCCACTCAACCCGTCGCCCTCGGCCCTTATCGCATTCCACCCGGGGCTCACTTTTTCATGAGTCAGTACATCGTCAGCCGCACGCCGGAGTTCTACCCGGACCCGCTCCGCTTCGATCCCGACCGCTTCACACCCGAGGCCAAGGCAGCCCGCCCGCGCTTCACCTATTTCCCCTTCGGCGCCGGTTCGCGACAGTGTATCGGCGAAAGCTTCGCCTGGATGGAAGGCGTGCTCGCCATCGCCACCATCGCCTCGCGCTGGCGCCTGGCCTATCTCGGCACCACGCCTCCGGTCCCGCAGGCGAAGATCACCCTGCGCCCGCGAGAACCCGTCAGCATGCGCCTCTCTCGTCGCTAGCGAATCCGAAAGATCAGACCACCACTTATGTGCAGCAGATGCGAGGAGGGATAAGACTCCTGCGTGTTGCCAACGGACGAATTGCTGACCGTCGTCAAAGAGCCGTATCCGATCTCGACTACCCGGATGTCGATATAACGGTTTAGCTTGTAGTCCGCTCCCCCAAAGACTGCGTAGGTCGCCCTGCTAGCTTTGAGCGACGTATGAGGCGCTCTCGTGCTTCCTACACCGCCTGAAAGCTGAACGTAAGGGCGCCACGATGGCGAGAGATTCTTGGCGACAACCCGCGCGCCAATCAGGAAAGTGTTCATCCGGGCATTGTTCGCACCCGAAATCGTGTCGCGAAAATCGACTCCCGCATCGACACTCTTCCCGTGAAAAAAGTCATAATACCCGCCGATGTCTGCGCCCCAAAAGGTTCTCGAGGTCGTGCCTGCTCCGAGAAAGGCAGCCGGTCCTGTATCCGCCTGCGAGTTGCTGACCCGCGTGGCAACTGGGTTCACATAGATACCAATCTGCGCGTGGGAGGAGACAGGAAATAGAAAGAGGGCCGACAGCACAACGGTGAACAACAATTTCATCAGCAGAATCCTTAGTCTTTTGGAAAAGCGTCTTGAGGCAAACTTGTTACGCACTCAAGTGTACCGAGCATTTGCAGCCTTCGGCACGTCAATCCTCAAAAGGCATCTCCAAGGGTAGTGAGGAAGATCACTGCCCTGCCATCTATCTTTCGTCCAAATGCCCGATTCGTGCGGAAATCAGCGATCCCTTTTTACCCTCTGACCTTTTACCCTTTTTACCCTTTTACCCTCGGATTCAGCGTATACGTCCCCGTCAGGCTCGCCTCCGCCAATACATGTCCCTTCATCGCCGCCCGCACATTCTCCGCCGTCAGCTCGCCGTCCACTGCCACCGCATCTACATCCAGCGCGTACAGGGTAAACACATAATGGTGCACAATCGAGTCATTCCACGGAGGGCAAGGCCCGTCGTAGCCGAAGTAATCGCCTTCCATCTCAGGATCGCCGGCAAACCACTGCGTGTAATTGTTGATCCCATGACGCATCCCGCCCGGCGCCGCCGGTCCACGCTTGCCGTGTGGAGTCACCCCGTCGCTCTGGCTTCCCGCCGCAATCTCACTTACGCTCGCCGGAATGTCCACAAGAATCCAGTGATAGAAGTTCACGCGAGGCAGATCCGCCGGAACCTCTCTGCCCTCCTTGTTCACGTCATCGCCCTTGCTCGGCACGTCCGGATCGTGCACCGTCAGCACGAACGACTCCGTGCCCTTTGGAGCATCCGTCCAGGCCAGTTGCGGATTCCGATTACCGCTCAGCGCCACATGGCCCTTCTCCGCGATCACCGCAAAGGCATACTCACCAGGAATCGCCGCTCCATCCTTAAAACTATCGCTCGTCAGTTTCATACTTCTCCTCACATCCAGAATACAAATCAATTCCCGCTACTCATCTCTCTTGCCGGAATAAAGACTTTTAAATGACCTATCTCCCATCTTTCTTAAGAAACGCATCGCCGTTGATAAAGAGAGCAGTCGCACTCGGAGTCGGATCCTCCAGCACCAAACTGTAGCGCTCAGGAGTACCGCCCGCCGGGGTTGCACCACGTCCCCAGTGAAAACGCATAGGCGGACTGCTTGGCCGTCTGCGCCAGAATCTGAACATCCGCCGGTGCAAGGTGCTTCTGCTCTCCTGCATCCTGAGCCCACACCATCATTCCGGTGCAGAGCACAACTCCAACGCCTGCTTTCTGAAGGAGAAAAAATCTCATCCTCAAAAAGAAGGAAAAACTACCTCGCAGGTTGCCAGCAATCCGAAGTTGTTAGTAGTCCTTTAGCAGCCTTCACTCACCACAAAAACCCGGCAAAAAAATGCACGCTGCTCCAACAGCACTCCGAAGAGGCGTATCTTAACCCGCAAGAGAGGTGCCGCCATGCTAAGGAGAGACTTCCTTCGCCGCTCCGCCAAAGGCCTCGGGGCCGCCTGGCTCGCAACGAACTCCCCGGCCGCGCTGGCCGCCGTCGAGCCGCTCCCCAAAAAACTCACCGCTCAGGATGAGGTCACCCTCGGCAAGACCGGTATCCGAACCTCGCGCCTCGCCATGGGAACCGGGACCGTGGGCTTCGGAGGCTCCTCCAACCAGGTTCGCCTCGGCTCCAATCCCTTCACCCGTCTCCTCCTCGACGGCTACAACGACAACGGACTCCGCTTCTTTGACACCGCCGACTCCTATGGCTCACATCCCAACGTCCGCGAAGCCATCAAGAAGCTGCCTCGCGACAAGGTCGTCGTCATGACCAAATCCGACATCCGCGACCCCGCACAACTGCGTCGCGCGCTCGATCGTTATCGCCGTGAGCTCGGCATCGAGATGATCGATATCCTCCTCGTCCACTGCGTCACCGAAGGTGACTGGACCACGCGCTATCGCGGTGTCATGGACGTCCTCAGCGAAGCCAAGCAGAAGGGCGTCATCCGCGCCCACGGCTGCTCCTGTCACACCATCGAGGCCCTGCGCGCCGCCGCAGCCTCACCCTGGGTTGAAGTCGATCTTGTCCGCCTCAATCCCATCGGCTCGCACATGGACGCCGACCCCGACACCGTCATCGCGCTGATCAAAAAAATGCGAGCCCAGGGCAAAGGCATTGTCGGCATGAAGATCCTCGGCCAGGGCGACCTCCGCGATCGTCCCGCCGAAGCCATCCGCTACGCACTCTCCACCGGTGTCCTCGACGCCTTCACCATCGGCGCCGAATCCCGTAAAGAACAGGACAACCTCACCCAGCGCATCGCCGCCGCTTGAAAGAAAAGGTCGTCATTCCGAGCGAAGCCGAGGAATCCCTGTATTTCGCTCGCATCCCCACAAAACCCAAATGAGATAAACAGAAAGGCCGCCACAAAGGACGGCCCCTCGTCACACCAGAACTACTTCGCCAACTCCGGAGCCGACCTCCGCCGTCGTCCGCTGATCAGATACACCGCCGCCCGCAGCTCCAACAGAGGATCGTCCGAAGGCTCGATTCCATCCAGCCGCGGTATCGGGTCGGAGATAGTCTTCTTCTGTTCCTGGGCATCGTCGTCCACGCGATCCGTCAGCGTAATCGTGCCCAGTTCCACCACCTTGCGCCCCTCCGGCCAGTGAACCGTCGCATCGTTGACGACGTCGCCGTCCTCCGCCACCTGCACCGTAATCTTGAACTTCACCGGCCCTTGGCTCAGTCGCTGCTTGAGCTCGTCGAAAAGATAATCCGTCCCCTTGCCCGCACCATCCTCGGCTGTCAGATGCTCTTCCCCGGCCTCAGGAACGATCGTGTATCGACCGAACTTGCTTACTCCATCCTTATTCGTAAACTTCATCGCCGTAAGCCCGAAGTATCGTTCCTTGGCAAAGCTCGCCGGCAGCGGCGTGATCGACTGCACAAACGCCAGCGCCTTGGGATGAGTCCCAACAAACTCCTGCACTTTCGCCTTGTCCTCCTGCGTCACCGCGCGCAGAAACTCCAGGAACTCCGTGCCATTTGTAGCCGGAAACCCATTCGCCGAATGCGCCACAATGTCGGTGTGAACATGCTCCGCCAGGTTGAAACGGATCGCCATCCCTCGCGGATCGGCGTTAGGGTCGTTATCGGGAATCAGCGGAACCCCAGTCGAGTCCGAGAATCGAACCGTCACCGGCGTCGAGGCCTGCGTAGCATGCTGCGCTCGCGTCAGCGAAGCAGCCTCGCTTGTTGGCGTGAAGGTTCCCGTTAGCAACGTGCCTTTGGCATGCACCGGCCTGAATCCCGGATGCGGCCCAAAGACCTTTTCAAACTCTTTCAGTATCTCTTCGCTCAGCGCAATTAACTTTTCATCGTTCGGAAGCGGCATAGTCAGTCTCCTTATTCGCAGACTAACCCAGAACCGATGCGACAAACTACCGGGCCCGCTTCAATTCATTCGGCTGTGTCGAACTTTCGCAGCCATATATCCCGAACCGAGATCTTGCTTGGCTGGCTCTCGATCTCAAAGCCGATCAGCCCCGGCTGGTTGTTGACCGAATCCTTGTTGTCATCGATAAAGACCGCCATCAGCTGCCCATTCATAATGTGCATCATCACGCCGCCGCGCGCGATGATCTCATAGTCATTCCACTCATTCACCTTCACATAGCCGCCCAGCGCCTGCTTGTCGCCGATGTTGGCAACCAGCCGGTTCGACTGACCGGGCAGCGCCTGCGTCACCTGGCCGCGATAAGCGAGAATGCCCTGCATCGTATTCTCCGAATACCACTGGCCGGTATAAGCCGCCGCCGAAGCCCTCACCGGAAACCAGAAGTCCGCCTGCGGTCCCGTCATCATGAACTTCAGATCGTAAGGCGGCAGTCCCTCCGGCTCCCGTCGCGTCCACGGCACCCCGGTCACGCTGCGGTACTGTATGCCGCCTCCGCCGCCTTTTTCGATCTTCATCTGCAGCTTCAAATCGAAATCCCGCGCCTTGTCCCCGCGATACACGATGTAGTTGTTGCCCTTGGGCTTGCCCTCCAGCGTCTCTCCAACCATCACGCCGTCTTCAACGCGCCAGATGCTCGGATCGGCGTCCCACCCCTGAAACGTCTTCCCATCGAAGATCTGCTTATAGCCCGTATGCTCGTCGATATCGTACGGTGCCGGATCGTGAAACTTCGGCATTCCTGAAAGCTTCTCGCCATGCGATCCCGTCTGCGGCGGCCGTGCAGCCGGAGACTCCAGCGCAGGCGGCACCACCTGGGCATGCAGTAACGACCCTGTCGGCATCAGCACACCCGATGCAGCCCCAAAAACCACGGAAAAACGAAGAAAAGCGGCTGCGCGGGAGCAGCGATCAGGCATTGGCATGATGTTCAGACCTTTAAATTGAGACGTTTCAAAAACACTAGGAGTGTAGCGGCTCCGCGCTGCCCTTGGCGACAATTTTCGTAAAACCCATTCACCTGGTTTCACAAAAGATCAGGAACTATCTCTTCCTCACACCCTTCATATCGTGCCCGTTCTGATGCAGCACCATCCCGGTCACAGCACCTTTGTCGTCCTTCACGAACTCGATCTCCGCGTTCATCATCTTCGTGAAGAACTTCGTCTCCGTCTCCGCAAATACCGGCACCTTCTGTTGTGACGACGCCTGGGAGACCAAATGATCGCCCTCCAGGTTAAACGTCAGGCTGAATCTCGGTGTCAGCTCGTACGTGCCCACATATTTCTCGAGTACGCTACGATCCACCTTCACCTCCGTCCGCACCACCGGCTTCAAGTCCGGCCACCCATACTCCACCGCAATGCTCTGCATCACCTTCTGCGCCAGCAGCAGCCCTAACTGCCCATTCGTCATCACCACCGCGCCATCGCCGTGATTCTCATATCCCACAAACAGAGCCTCAAATCCAGCATTCACGCCGCCATGCGTAAAGTAAGGATCCGCCTCCGATCCTCCAATCTCCACGCCCAGACCCCAGTTCCCCTTGCCCTTCTTCATCATCTCTCGCGTCATCTCCTGCGAGAGCACATGGTTCGCCTTGCCCTCCAGCGAACGCTGGGTCTCCATCACATACATCGCCAGGTCCGGCGCCGTCGTCCACAAGCCCGCCGCCGCCATCTCCGGATACGTATGCGCTCCACCCTCTACCGGCGTTCGATCCGCGTTGTAAGGAGTAGCCGCGGGTCCCATCGCCGCAGGTAGCGGCTGCTCATACGTGCTGTGCTTCATCCCGATCGGTCCCAGCACCGAATCCTCGAGCAGCTTCGCGAACGGCTCCTTCGCTGCATCGATCGCCACCGCCTGCATGATCGTGAATCCGCCCCCCGAGTAGTTCCACTTCGTGCCCGGCTCCGTCTCAATCCGAATCGCGGGAGTATTCGCAGGCTTCTCTCCATTCAGCACCTGCTCTAGCGTTGGCACGGGAGCGCCCTGCGCATAGCCTGGAAATCCGTGCACCGTCGTCCCTCCCGTATGCGTCAGCAGCTCTCGCAGCGTCACCGGCTTGCCCTTCGCCGCTGCGCTCGTAGGCAACTTCCACGTCGTCAGCTCCTTGTTGACGTCCTCATCCAGTGCCAGCTTCTTCTCCTGCACCAGCCTCAGCGCTGCCATCGCCGCCACCGGCTTGCTGATCGACCCCGCCTGAAACATCGTCTCGGCCGTCACGGCGGCCCCGCCCACCTTCGCCACCCCAAACCCGCGCGACCACTCGATCTTTCCGTTATGGATCACCGCAATGCTCACACCCGGAACATGCAGCGCCTCCATCTGCTCCTCCAACGGAATACATGGGTCGCCCTTCTCCATCACCAGCTCGTGCAGACACCCTGTAACTTTATCGATGTGCTGCTGCACCTCAGGCGAAACCGTCTGCGCCACACTCACCTGTCCCGCGAAAACAACGCACACACCGGCCAACAGCGCATATCGATTCATCGTGCTCTCCAGAAGGAAGTTACAGGCCCAGACAGCTTACAGGATCCCCTACGATCCTCTAGTCAAATGCGTTCGCTTGGAATTCTCCGGCCCTACCGAATCGTCTGCCCCTACCGATCGTCCGCCCGCCAATACTGTCATCTCAACCGGAGCCGCGCAGCGGAGAGATCTGCTTCCCCGGCAACCGCTCCCGTCTCAAACCAACTATCCATGACATCGCCGTTAAGGTGCGCATTCGAGCGAAGCTCGAACCGCCAAACCCAGCCTACCGCCCCCGAAACCGGGTCAGCACCCTGCGGTCCCGCTTCGTAGGCCGCCCGCTCTCCCAAGTCGACTCGTACACCGGAACCGCGTTCTTCGCCTCCGCCAGCGCCCGCCGCGCCTCCTTGCTCTCGTCCGTCTCGCGATGAAGCGTCTGCGCCACCGAAGCAGGACCGCGCACATCGCTCAGCCCAAGCACCTCAATCTGGAACTCGCCGGAGTCGTTCTTCACCCGAAGCATCTCTCCAACGTGAACCTCGCGCGCAGCCTTCGCCGGTTGCCAGGTCAGCTCCCCCTTCTTCCAGTCCACGCGCCCCAGCTCGCACGCCTTCGACGCCAGCGCCCGCGTCTTGAAGAACCGCGCCGCCCAAAGCCACTTGTCCATCCGTACCGACATCATCCATCCATTCTCATACGGAAGTCTGCTCTTTCGAAACGCGGGCTTATCTCGTAACGTCGATCTGCTTCTAGCGCTCTTCTCGCTCCCGCAACTCCAGAAAAGCCTTCGCCGTAGCCAGCGGAATCAGGCTCGCAAAGAAGATCACAATCGTTACCCGGTTGTTGATCCAATGAACTTGACGCAACACAATCACGACAACACACAGGACAGGAAGACTAGCCACCATTCCCTTAGCAGCCTTCGCCAGCTTCGACATATCAAAATCCTTCCACGACCGCAATCAAACCGCAAGGCTTCGCTTACCGGCTCGTGATATGCTTTGCGCGGTCCCCCCAAAACAGTCCTCGGCCCTGGCATCTTGCAGTCTATCTGCGTGAACGGTGGTGTCCCATGACGAAAACGTACGGGCTGCTTAGCTCGCCCGCGAGATTGTTCCTATAACTGCCCTGGTGCTCTGCACATGGACCACCGCATATGCCCAAAACGATCGGGTCAGGCAAGAAGACCGTAGTGGATATCAAGACAAGGATGACTACCACGGAGAGCAAGACAAGGGCAGGTATCGGTCGTCAGCTTCGGTGCAAACGCGGGACCGCACAACATTGTGCTGAGCGATGACGATAGCCGCCTTGTGGTGACAGACTACTTCCTCAATGAAGATCAAAACGCATCATCCACTTTGAAGGAGACCACAAAGTCCACGTTCTCAAAGTCACGCACAATACGCTAACCGAAGACAAACGGTTTAATCTTGACTTCAACACGGCCTTCAAAACGGGCCCGGCACGTCCTCACGGCATCGCAATGAAATAGTGCAGGCCTATTTACCGGTATCTATGGCCTTCGCTCATCGAAAAGGGAAATCAAAAGCTGCGTAAGAGAAACTCTCTTGCGTTCGCGAGGACTCCCTCTCGCATAGCAGGCTCCGGCAGCAGACGAGCAATCTCAATCGCCCCGATCATGGTCGAAAAGATCGCCAGAAAAGCATTCTCTCTGTCGACCGCTCGCCGGCCCGGCATGAAAGGAACCATGCGACTCTTGTACTGCATCACCTCCGCAAGAATCTGGGCTCCCATTCCTTCATCGGCTCGCCTCAGTTCCGAAGCCAGGGCCGCCAACGGGCATCCGCATTCGACGTGATCACAGTGTTCCGGGCCCAGGTAGGCCTTTACAATCGCCTTCCACGCCGAAGCGGGAGGCGACTTCTCCGCAGCATGAACCAGACGATCGCCAATCTCCGCGAAGGCCACGCGTAACGACTCGATGAGCAGATCATCCTTGCTCTCGAAATGCTTATAAAAACCTCCGTGAGTCAGGCCGTTATCCCGCATCACGGCGGAAACTCCGGCACCTGCCAGACCTTCCGTGCGAACCCGCCGCGAGGCGTCGGTCACGATCTTCTGGTGGATTTCGGCTTTATGTCCCAGGGAATAGCGCATGGCAGATTATAAGATGCCAGCGATCATCCCAAGATGCGACTCCGGTCAGCAAAAGAAAAATGAAAACTCTGAATCCGTAGGATGATACATATAATCCTATGCGAAAGGAGAAAGGCCAAATGTCAACCGAAACGATCTTTCAGGTGCAACTTGTTTTAGGTTATGTTGCGTGGCTGTTTTGCTTCAGCGCGTACATCCTGCCGCGGCTCAAGGCCATGGATCGCATCCAGGCCCAACGCGCTATCGCTACCCTGCACAGCTTCCGCTTCTTCGGTCTTGTCTTCCTTGTTCCAGGCGTAGTCAGCGCCAATCTGCCTGCGGGCTTCGCAAGATTCGCCGCCTATGGTGACTTTGCAACCGGGCTGCTTGCCATCCTGGCACTTCTCACGATAAGGATTCGCCCACTCTTCTGGACGTTCGTGTTCGGCTTCAATCTCGTGGGTACGGTAGACCTTCTTGCGAACTATTACCACGCCATTCGAGTCGGTCTTCCTGCAATAGCAGGCGAGTTCGGATCGACCTATGCCATTCCGATCCTCTACGTGCCCTTGCTGATGATCACGCACATTGTCGCGTTCTATTGGCTGCTCCGTCCTCTGCCAAGGGCAGATCACGCCGTTGCAGTCGCTTCGTCTTAGATCGAAGACCAGCCTCTCTCAGATACTTTTCTGGAGAGCCGTTATGACCGATACCGATTGCTGACAAGAAGAGCGTTTACCGGGACTGATCTTGGTCTGCTTCGGTTGGTTCGGCTGCGTGGTTTTGATAACCACGTTTGAGATATTCACCAGGGTTAGCCCCAACAACTCTCTTGAACGCCTTACTGAACGCAGCGTCGGACTCGTAACCGACCAACCGAGCAACGTCGATGAGCTTTTTGTCACGCTCTTGTATTAGCTGCATCGCCTTCTGCATTCGCCACTCGGTTACATATTCCAGCGGCGTTTGTCCGAGCAGCTCTTTGAAACGTGCTGCGAATGCGGAGCGAGACATGCCCGCTGCTTCGGCCAGGGATTCCACCGTCCAGGGTGTCTTCACACTGTCGTGAATGGCACTCAGGGCAGTGCCCATCTGAGGATCAAAAACCGCACGAAGCCATCCTTTGTTACGTTCTGGTCCCGACGCGATATGCGCCCGGAGCACTTGGATAAACAGAACCTCGGCCAGTCGAGTCGCGACGACTTCAGATCCCGGCGCCTGTTCTGCCATTTCCGAAGCAAGCGCCTGCACTGTGTTGTGAAGAGCAAGCGTGCGTGCCTCATCGGCCTTCATCAAAATGAAGCTCGGCAATAACTGAGTGATCGGTTTCAAGCTGGCGCGATCAAAACTCAAGGAACCACAGACGATTGTCGTCGGTGCGCCGCCACCTCCATAGAGAACGACATTGCCATTGGCCCTGGCCCCGATCTCGCTGAAACTCCACTTCGGACGTGTTCTCGGGCTGTCGCGCAAAACAATTGAAGTCCCCTTAGCGAGTAAAAAGCAATCACCACCGGTGAGGGGAATCGGCTCCGCAATCCCTTCCACACTCAGCCAGCAGTTGCCGCGCGAAAGCATGGCGAAGTGCGCCAAATCTGTTGGGGGAGTCTTTTTGCCGGAAGGCGTGACTTTTTCTTCGGCCTGATTTTCCTGTTTTACTCCCCACGGCGCTGTGGCTTCGAGCCGGTGCAGACCGAACGCGGTTACATGCATCGTTCTGAAGATATCTGTTATCGGGTCCAATTTAGCCTCCATGTTTTGGACGAATAGACAAAATATTAGGACTCCCGAGCAGTTCTCGTCCACCACCAAAGAAATCTACTCTTCTGTACGGAATGCTACACATCTACCGAAGGGAGTCATTATGGGAAAGCTTGAAGGTAAAGTTGCAGTCATCACGGGTGGATCGAGCGGCCTGGCGCTGGCAAGCGCCAAACGCTTCGTTGAAGAGGGGGCCTACGTTTTCATCACGGGTAGGAGGCAGGAGCAGCTCGATGAGTCCGTTAAGCTGATTGGCCGGAACGTGACCGGCGTGCGCGGTGACGCGGCCAATCTCGACGACCTCGACCGCCTGTTCGATACGGTCAAGAGGGAAAAGGGCAACATCGACGTCCTGTACGCGAGCGCTGGTACTGGCGAAGCCGTCCCACTGGGCGAGATTACCGAGCAGCACTTCGATGCGACCTTCGGCCTGAATGCGCGCGGAACGCTGTTTACGGTTCAGAAGGCGTTGCCGCTGTTCAACGATGGTGGATCTATCATCATGACCGGATCAGTCGCTTCGGTGAAGGGTTTTCCTGGTTTCGGCGTGTATGCGGCGAGCAAGGCGGCATTGCGCTCATTCGCACGCACGTGGCTCAACGAACTCAAGGGCAGGAATATCCGGGTGAACGTGCTGGGCCCGGGGCCGATTGCCACACCGATGCAGGAACAAGTCCTCACCAAAGAGGCGAAGGAGATGTTCGAATCCCTGATCCCGCGGGGAACGATGGGTCAACCTGAGGAAATCGCAACGGTCGCGCTGTTTCTTGCTTCAGACGATTCGAGCTTCGTGAATGGGGTGGAGTTGAATGTCGACGGCGGCTTCTCGGCCATCTGATATCAGCGGATCTCGGTTGAGTACATGATCGAATGCACTCATCGAGATCCGATCAGTACCGACAAGTCGGCTTATGAGCAGCACGAAGACTCGGGAATCCAGATCGAACGCGGCGGGAAGCGTGCCTTCATCGCCTGCTCTCGCGATCACTACGTCGCGGTCGTCGTTCTTACAAAACTCGAGATGACCGGCAGGATCGACATTATGCCAGCCTGATGGCCTCGCATGGTGGACTCGCGGATCACGGCCGCCTGCCTCTAGATTGGCATCGCCATGAAATAGCTCAAGCGCGCTCCCTTCGTCACATCAAAATCCCTTCCGGTGTGGCGGCAGCCGTGTTTGGCTTCACGCAAGGCTGTCATCTTTCTATCGAAGAAACTTCATAGTTTGTCGCGACCGGAAGAAAGACGCGGACCGCCGCGCCATGTGTGTCGCTGTCCTGATTACTCTCTATCGTGATTTCGCCGCCATGACCTTCAATAAACTGCTTGGCAACGAATAATCCGATCCCTGTCCCGATCGTCGCCCGTGTGGTGAAGAACGCGTCGAAGACTCTTGGCAAGTTCTCACGGCTAATGCCTGAGCCGTTGTCCCGAACAACGAGGTTCACCCCCTTCGGTCCAGCCTCACTATCGGAGACCTCAACGTCGATCGTTCCGCCCTGAGGCATAGCGTAGATGGAGTTCGCAATGATATTCGAGACGACTTGCATCATCTCGCCACGCCGGACTACCGGTTTACGCGAAGATCGGAAGGAGGTGTTGAGCGTGATATTGGCTGCAACGCAGCGAGGCTCATAGATAGATACGACTTGTTGCGCAATCTCGCTAAGCGATGCTGCACTCGCTGCTGCGTGTTCGCGGTAATAGCCGAGAGTCTGTTTCGCAATGTGGGACACCCGCGTTATTTCGCTTTCGGCAGTCAAAAGATAGGACAGACCCTCTTCATCCGTAACCTTCGAGCGAAGGAGATACAGGAGATTGATAACCGCTTCGAGAGGATTATTGACCTCATGCGCTATGGTCGCAGCCATGCGTCCGGTCGCTGCAATCTTTTCTGCTTGCAACAGGGATCGTTCGAGCTTCTTCCGATCAGAGATGCTGCGGAGAATCTTGGAGGCGCCAACCACATGGCCTTGCTCATCTTTCACGGGAGAGATTGTTACGGAGACTTCGAGCAGACTGCCATCTTTTGCACGTCGAACCGTGTCAAAGTGCTCGATACGTCGTCCAGCGCGAATGTTCTCGATAATGATCTTCTCTTCATGTTTGAGGTGTTCGGGAATCAGTTTCAGGATCGACTCTCCGATCATCTCCTCAGCCGAATATCCAAAGAGGCGGCCCGCTGCAGGATTCCAACTCCTGATAATTCCGTTTAGATCCTTGCTCAGGATCACATCATCGGAAGAATCGACGATGGCAGCGTGTTCTGCTAAGCGTTTTGATAGTTCCAGCTGAGCTTGCCGTTCGATGTAAACATCGTTGATGTCAGTGCAGGAACCGATGTATCCGAGGAAAGTACCATCTTCGCCGAAACGGGGTACGCCATGGTCGAATAGCCATCGATACTCGCCATCAGCCCGCCTCAGGCGATACTCCATCCGGAAAGGCGTTCGCGCCTCAAAATTGGAGAGGTAGATCTCCAGACAACGGTCGAAATCCTCTTTGTGAACTCCCTCAGCCCAACCGTTTCCCATCTCCTGTTCCATCGTCCGGCCACGAAAGTCGAGCCAAAGCTTGTTGAACCAGGTACAAAGTGCGTCCGTACCGGAGAGCCAGATAAGGGAGGGAGCAGAATCTGCCACCTGGCGGAAAAGCTCCTCGCTAGCGACGAGCTTTTCGTACTCGTCACGCGGGAGTGTGATCGTTTCTTGCATCTCCAATATCGTACTTGGCGATCGGTATGGACGCCATATTCCGGTCAGCGTGAACGGGCTTATCGACACTGATTGGGGATGAGTATCGAGAAGTCGACTTGTCGGAAGCGATCTGTGTAGCACGGAGCCTCGAGAATCCAGATCGAGCCAGCGGCAAGCGCCTTCATCGCCTGCCCTCGCGACGTTACGCGAGCCTGATGGTCTCGCAGGATAGACTCACGGATCACGGCAGCCTGTCTCTAGATCGGCATTGCCCTGATCGCCGCAGCAATCTCGTCCAGATGCGTCTCCAGCGCAAAATGTCCCGTATCCAGAAGTTGGATCTTCGCATCCGGAAGATCGCGTTTGAACGCCTCCGCTCCCGGAGGAATGAAGAAGATGTCGTTCTTGCCCCAAATCGCAAGCAGCGGTGGCTTATGCTTTCGAAAGTAGGCTTGGTACGCCGGATAGTTCTCGATGTTCGCGCGATAGTCGAGCTTGAAATCCAGCTGAATCTCGTCGTTGCCGGGCCGGGCCAGCAAAACCGTATCCAGCCAGTAAGCCTCCGGCTCAATCCTCGCCGGATCGGGCACGCCAAGAAAATAAGCGCCGCGAACGCCTTCGAAAGTAAACCGCGAACGAATCGCATCTCGATTCGCCTGCGTCGGGTTCTTCCAGTAAGCGCGCAGAGCGGCCCACCCCTTTTCGCCCAACCCCTCCTCATACGCATTTCCGTTCTGCGAGACGATACCGGTGATCCGCTCAGGATACGCCAGCGCCAGGTTGAAGCCGATCGGAGCGCCGTAGTCGAATCCATAAAACGCAAACTTGCGAAGGTCCAACGCATCGACGAACTTCTTGATCGTCTCGGAGACGACGGCGAACGTGTACTTGTAGTTCCGTTCCGCGGGAACCACCGTGAACCCGAACGAAGGAATATCGGGAGCGATCATACGGAACCTGTCGGCAAGTCGCGGCATCAGGTGACGGAAGTAGTGCGATGAGTTCGCGAATCCATGCAGCAGCAGCAACACCGGAGCACTCGGATCTCCGGCCTCGCGATAAAAGATCTCCACACCATCCACCGTGATGGTGCGATGGACAACCTCAGAGATAGAAGCCGTCTTAGAAGAAGGCGCTGCACTGGCCATGGGAACCCCTCCTCCAAGCGCCGCTCCAACCAGCGCACCCTGGGCAAGAAAAGAACGTCGTGTAGGGTAACTCTCAGACATCGGGCACTATCTCCAGTCGATTTCAAACCATGGTACGTGGCTCTCCGCCGTCCGCCCAAAACGCTGTCAAGGCCAGAATCCTCTAACTCGAACAAAGGAGATCACATCCATTTGCGCATCAGTTAGCATCAACTCGCTAAAATAGAGACAGAACGATAGAAGACAGCCAGGCAGTTTGGACCTGGCCTCGAAGTCCGAGGCTAAGTTTCATCGTTTGAAGACTTTGCGCAAAAATGACGGGAGGGGGGGTACCACAGATGGCTAACGAGCAGGAGATTCGACCGGCACATCCGGCAGACTTCAACGCCTTCCTCGGCAACGCTCCCGCCGTCGAGCACCTGCGCACCGCAATCGCCGCCGGTCGCTTCCCCCACGCCCTCATCCTCTCCGGGCCTGCCGGAGCCGGAAAGTACACCCTCGCTCTCATGCTGGCCATGGCCATCGAGTGCGAACGTCAACCCCGCGAGCTGCACTCCTACGATCCCGCCCGCGGCTCGAGCGGTCAGTCTCTCGCCGGGTTCTGCGGAGTCTGCCGCAACTGCACCCGCATCGTCACCGCCTTCGCCCTCGACGACGAGATCGATAAGGCCGTCGCCGCCCGCGAAGAGCTTCGCGAGACCGACAAGAAAGAGACTCGCGTCCTCATCCAGCCCCACCCCGACGTCCTCATCATTCCGCCCGACCCGCCGCAGCTGCTCATCAAGCTAGGCCAGGTTCGCACCCTCATCCAGAGCTCCCACTACCTCCCCGCCGAGGCCCCGAAGAAGATCTTCATCCTCACCGCCTCCAGCTTCATGAAGGAGGCCGCAAACTCGCTCCTCAAGGTCCTCGAGGAGCCGCCCGCGACCGTCCACATCATTCTCCTCTCCGAAAATCCAGGCGAACTGTTGCCCACCATCCGCTCCCGCGCCGCAACCGTGCGCCTCGGTGCCCTTCCCGTCGAAGAGGTCGAGATGCTGCTCCGCGACCGCCGCCCCGACGTGCAGCCCAAACAGCGCACCCTCATCGCCCGCCTCTCCCAGGGAGCCGCGGGCAAAGCCCTCGGCTTCGACCTCGCGTCCTACACCGCCGCCCGCGCGGACGCCATGCTCCTGCTCCGCCAGGCCACCACCGAGCCCGACCACACCGCCCTCTTCAAAATGACCGAGACCTATCGCGCCGGAGCCGAGGGTCAGCAGAAGACCTCCGCTCTCCTCCGCACGCTCACCCTGCTGCTCGAAGACGTCCTGCTCATTCAGTCCGGAACCCCGGAGCTGATCCGCAACACCGACCTCCGCGCCGAGCTCGACCGCATCGCCCAGACCGTCACCTTCCAATGGATCGAGCAAACCTCGCGCCAACTCGATCAGGTCTGGAGCGGAATGCGCCGCAACCTCCTCCGCTCCCTCTCCCTCGACGCTTTCGCCGGAGCCCTCACCACCGCCCGCTGATGCCGTCCGAATAAAAAAACAATAACTGATTACTCTAATTATCAACCGTAAATATAAGTAAATAAGTAGTTTTACAGGGATTCTCTCCGCTCTAAATCAAACCCTAAAGTGTCATCCTGAGCGAAGCGCAGCGGAGTCGAAGAGCCTTCCCTGAGCGAAGCGCAGCGGAGTCGAAGAGCCTTCCCTGAGCGTAGCCGAACGGGATCTGCGGTCACTTCTCCCGAGCAGCCTTCCTCAGCCGATCCCGAATCGCCTCCCCGATCCCACCCATCTCCGGAACCGGACAGACGATCGCCTCGACTCCAGCCTCATCCAGCTCCCGCAACCCCGCAAACAAGCGCCGCGCCAGGCTCTCCCCATCTCCCCAAGGCCCCCAGCGATAAACACACTCCGCGGAGGAAGCATCCCAACCATCCGGCAGCATCACCCCGACCTTCGCCCCACCCTCTGAAGCTCGCAAAATCGCGCCGACGAAACTCTCCTCCGAAACCAAAATCAGCCGGGCACGGGGAGCGTAGTGCCGAATTCCCACTCCCGGCGACGGCAGACTCTCCGGAGCCTCCTCCCGCTCCGCGGGCCGAAACACCTCCACCCCGCCTGCACCCAGCACACGCTCCAACGATTCCAGCGAAACTCCACCCGGTCGATACATCACCCAACTCTCGCCATCCTGCGAAGGTCCAATCACCGTCGACTCAACGCCCACCAGCGTTGGTCCACCATCCAGCACCGCATCGATCCGTCCATCCAGATCCTCCAACACATGCGCCGCAGTCGTCGGGCTTGTTCTCCCAAACCGGTTCGCGCTCGGTGCTGCAACCGGAACTCCAGCCGCCCGAATCAGCTCTATGGCCAGCGGATGCGCTGGCATTCTCACGCCCACCAACGGGCGGCCCGCAGTGACTGAATCCGGCACAGCCGCCGTTCTCGGCAGAAGCAGCGTCAACGGCCCTGGCCAGAACGCCGCCATCAGCGCCTCAACCTGCGTTGCCCTCGATGGCGGAACTTCGGCGATCGCAATCACCCTCTCCCGGTCGCAAACATGAACGATCACCGGGTCCCATCCTGGCCGTTCCTTAGCCTTGAAGATCTTCGCAACCGCCGTAGCATCAAGGGCATTCGCCCCAAGCCCGTAGACAGTCTCGGTGGGAAATGCCACCGTGCCGCCGGCGCGGAGGATCTCCGCCGCTCGCGCAACGCCTGCCAGCCCTTCTAAATATTCCGTTTTTCCACCGGACATATCTCTATCCTATCGCCGCCATCGGGCTCCATACCGCCGTATACTCACCCCATGTCGAACGCCGAGATCGAACTTAAGCTCCCCGTCTCCGATCCCGCAGGCCTCCAGTCGCGCCTCCTCGAGCTCGGCTTTCACATCGATACTCCGCGCACCTTCGAGCACAACACCCTCTACGACACGCCCTCTCGCGACCTCCGTGCCCGCACCGAGATCCTCAGAATCCGTCAGTACGGAAATACCTATACCGTCACGCACAAAGGCCTCGCGGATCCTCACAGCGCTCCCGATTCTTCGCGGTACAAGGTCCGCATCGAGACCGAGACTACCGTTGCCGACGGCCCCACCCTCGCCTCCATCTTCGAGCACCTTGGCTATGCTCCAGCCTTTGTCTATGAGAAGTACCGTACCGAGTGGTCCCACTCCTCCGAGCCTGGGGCCCACGTGGTCGTCGACGAGACCCCGATCGGGACCTATGCTGAACTCGAAGGTTCTCCGGACTGGATCGAGCGCACTCTGGCCCAGCTCTCCATCGACCCCGCGACCTGTCTCACCGACAGCTACGGCAAGCTCTTTCTTGACTGGAAACAACGTACCCGCAGCACCGCTGAAAACCTCACCTTCGCGGAGATCGCGCATCCTGCCCTTGTTTAGTCACTAAAGCCATACGCTTTTTCTGCCGATACAGCCTCTGAGATTCCTTTTGGAGGCAAATCGTGGCACTCTCTCGCCGTTTTCTCGTTCCCCTTCTTCTCCTCACTCTTCTTGCAATCGGCCCTGCCAGCGCTCTGGCCGGAAGCCGCCGCGCCATCGTCAGCAAGGTCGCGCCGGTCTACCCAGAGCTCGCGCGGCGCATGCACGTCAGCGGAGTCGTCGTCCTTCAGCTCGTCGTAGCCCCCGACGGCTCGGTCTCCGATGCCAAGGTGGAATCCGGACACGCCCTTTTGGGCACTGCTGCCCAGGACGCGGTGCGCCGCTGGCGCTTCGAGCCCGCAGCCGAGACCACCAGCATGACCGTCGACGTCAACTTCTCCGGTCAATAGTCCTTCGTCTCCACGCGGCGACAACTCACAAACTCTATTCCACTTTCAGCGACGGGAAGACTCATGAAACTTGAACAGAAACTCGGTCTTGCGACAGGCGCCCTGATCTTCGCCATGCTCCTCAGCGCCTTTACGGCAACCATGCGCATCCGGGAGGCGAACCGCCTGGCCGCAAGCGCCACAACCCAGCACATTCCAATCAACACCGCCACGCGCGATCTTCGCCTGCGCATGGTCTACAGCATCCACGCGCTCGAGTCCTACATGCTCTTCGGCGTCGATCCCGGCTCTTCGGCCGCCTTCCGGCGCGCTCGCCAGGAGTATCTCTCCCAGGCCGATGAATCCATGACCAAGCTGAAGCAATACGCCGAGCGCGGCAACCTGGGCTACGATGCCACTCGAATCAACGAGCTCGCATCCGGCCTTGCTTCTCTGAAGAGTCTCGAAGAGAAGATCGAGCAGCTTAACGAGTCCAAGACCTCGCAGGGTACGGCGCAGGCGTATGAGATCTTTCAGAACCAGGTCCTTCCACTCGAGAAGTCGCTCTTCGCCATGACCGGCGATCTCGGCGATTCGCAGATGACCCAGGCCGACCTTGAGATCGTACAGCTCCAGCACGCCAACAGCTCCACACTCTGGACGCTATGGATCGCGACGATCCTCGGAGCCGTGGGCGGTGGCTTTATCTCCTTCACCCTCTCGCGCCGCATCACCCGCTCCATTGACCTCGTCGCCGAACGCGCCGATGCGATCGCCGAGGGCAATCTGACCGGAGACGAGCTGAACCACCTCTATGGCAGCGACCAGATCGGGACACTCGCGAAGGCCATGCAGAAGATGCAGTCCAGCCTGGGCTCGATCATCGGCACCGTGGTCCAGACCGCAGGCTCCCTCACCGGAAGCGCCGCTTCCATGCGATCGGCGTCGGACCAGATCCATCGCCGCATCGACCAGCAGAGCCAGCAGACCCAGCAGGCGGCCACCGCCATGCAGGAGATGTCGGCTTCAATCGCCGAAGTCTCCCGTCATACGCAATCCGCGGCGGAGACAGCACGCAGCGCAGCGCAGACCGCACGCGACGGCGGCGATATCGTCAAGCAGGTCCTTGGCTCCATGCACTCCATCGCCTCGGCGGTCAGCGAGACGTCATCCACAGTCGGCCTGCTCGGAGAGGATTCCAAGCGCATCTCCCAAATCGTCACCGTCATCGACGAGATCGCCCGCAAGACCAACCTACTGGCCCTCAACGCCGCCATTGAGGCTGCACGTGCAGGCGACCATGGCCGCGGCTTCGCTGTCGTCGCCGGAGAGGTCCGCCGCCTGGCCGAGAGCACCGCGCAGGCTACCGGTGAGATCGCTACGATGATTCAGGAGATTCAGGACCGCACCCGCGTCGCCATCTCCAGCATGGAGAGCGGCACCGGCACTGTACAACAGGGAGTCGTCACCACCAACCAGGCCGGCGAGGCACTCGAGCGCATCATCGGCATGGCCGAACGCGTCGACAAGATGATCACCCAGATCGCCATCGCCGCTTCACAGCAGGCAGCCGCGGCCGATCAATCTTCGGCGAGCCTCGACTCCATCCACTCTCTCAGCAATGAGAATCTGGCTGGCATGGCCACCACTGCCGCGGGCATCGAGTCGCTTCGCACCACCGCAGTCACGCTCGAAGAACAGGTGGACCGATTCCAACTGCAATCCAACAGCGTGAGGCTGTCCCGGCCTGCCAGCCCCCTCGCGCCTCACACCAGCCCGGCCAACAGAGCCGCCTGATCAACGCAACCCATCCCAGCAACGATCACCATCATTCCACAAAAAGGGGCTTGCCACAAAGGCAAGCCCCTTTTCCGTATGGGTGTTCGGTCTTTAGAAGATCTGGAAGTTGACCTCGACGTTCAACTCCACCAGAACAGGCTTTCCGTTCTCCATCGCGGGCTTGAACTTGTACTGGCGGACTGCCTCGACGGCCTTCTCGTCCAGTCCCATGCCCACGCCGCGAATGACGCGCACATGGCTTGGATTGCCGTTGGTATCGACCCACAAGTTGACCAGCACATTCCCTGCGACCTTGGCCTTGCGGGCTTCTTCGGAGAACTCAGGCTCAACCGAAAAGATAAGCTGCGGCGCCGAGACGCCTCCGCCGATGCGCTTCGGTCCGCCGCCCGTATTGCCACCTGAACCCGGCCCGATGCCCGAGCCGTTGCCCGAGCCCAGTCCTGTACCTGAGCCATTGCCCATCGACATTCCCACCAGCGGCGAGTTCGCCACGCCGATCTGCGGAATGCTCGAGGCCATGTGAACGTCCTTCTGAACCTCCACCGTCGGCTCGATCTTGATCTTCGGCTCCTCCAGCGGAGGCGCCTTGGGAGGAACGATCTGCGTCTCCGCAAACTTCGGCGGCGTTCCCTTGGTCACGGGGGTGGGGCCACGCTGTCCGCCGCCGCCGCCCATCGTCTGAGCCTTCATTGGAGCCAACGGTGGAATGTTGACATTGGTCAGTTCAGGCTGCTTGACCGGGGCCGCGAACGGGACTTTCTTGTGCAACAGCCACGCAACAAGAAGAAACAGAAGCGCATAGGCCGCAATGGCCGATCCCGTCGCCTTTGGATTCTGCTTCGCCCTCAGCAGGTCCGGAACGGCAATCGGAGTCGATTCCAGCACCAGCGGCGGAAGCTTCTGCGGGAAAAAGACATCGCGGAAGCTGTTCTTCAGCGAGGTGAAGATGCCTTCGTCCTCGATGATGAGATCGCTCTCCACCGGCTTCGACTCGAGAGTCAGTGGAGCCTGTTTTACGGGATTGAAGGCGTCGCGCAAGTTCGCGATGAGCGAAACCCACATGGAGCCTTCCGTCTCTTCGTTTAGCTTCGGAGCCTCTGCCGCCGGACGCAGCGTCGGACCTGCATCCCTGGTTTCCTCTTCCGGTGTGTTCAGCCAAGTATTCGCCATTTAAGCTGCTTTGCCTCGACGACAGCGAAGTCTGCTCCCTTTCGCCGCCGTATTCCTGGGGAAATCAAACATCTCCCATCTCTCTACCGATCTTCCTGTCGGCTTCTCCATTTGTACTGCTAAAGGCAGGCAAACTGGCTCCGGAGATATTCTACAAAGATTCGCCTCGCTGCGCTCGTCTCATTGGACGCGTTGCCTGCCCGGATAGTCTCTCTCGAAATTGTCTGCAATTGCAGACAATTTCCGTTGCATCTTCAACACTCCCTCCCCCCGGCTGGGGTCTTGCCGAAACTACACGCTCCTCTGGCCCGGCTACAATAGATATTTGCTGTACCTCCTGAAAAAGCGAGCCAAAAGGAACCGATGCCGGAAGTAACCGCGACCAAGCCCGAGACAACTGAGGCCATGACCGAAAGCAAGCCCCTGAAGTCAACCCTGAACCTGCCCCAGACCGCCTTTCCCATGAAGGCCGGCCTCCCGGTCAACGAGCCTATCCGTCTGGCCGCCTGGCAGCAACAGGACATTTATACCCAGATTCGAGCCGCCCGCGCGGGCGCTCCCAAATATATCCTCCACGACGGCCCACCCTATGCCAATGGAGCGATCCACCTGGGACACGCCCTGAATAAATGCATCAAGGACTTCGTGGTCAAGACCAAGACCATGGCCGGCTTCGACTCCCCCTACGTCCCGGGATGGGACTGCCATGGCCTTCCCATCGAGATCAAGGTCGACGAACAACTGGGCCGCAAGAAGCTCGAGATGGACCCGCTCGCCGTCCGCAAGGCTTGTCGCGAGTACGCCCAGAAGTATGTGGATCTGCAGCGCAGCCAGTTTGAGCGCATCGGCGTCTTCGGCCGCTGGGACAATCCCTACCTGACGATGTCGCTTCCTTACGAGGCGTCCATCGTCGAGACTTTCTACGACTTCTTCGAAAAGGGATTCGTCTACAAAGGCCTCAAGCCCGTCTACTGGTGCATCCACGACAAGACCGCCCTCGCCGAGGCAGAGATCGAGTACGAGATGCACACCTCGCCCTCGATCTACGTCCGCTACAAGCTCACCAGCAAAGCTGCCGCCATCGATCCAGCGCTGGCTGGTCTCCCCGTTTACACCATCATCTGGACGACTACCCCGTGGACGCTCCCGGCTTCGCTCGCCGTCGCCTTCAACCCCGAACTCGACTACGTCGCGCTCCAAAACACCGACGGTAATGTCTACATCGTCGCCGAAGCCCTGGCGGAAGCGACGAAGCGGGCCTGCAATCTTCCCGAGGCAAAAGAGATCGCGCGCTTCAAGGGAACCCAGCTCGACCGCGTCACCTTCCAGCACCCATTTCTCGACCGCGAGATCCTCGGCGTCAACGCCGACTACGTCACCACCGAGCAGGGCACCGGAGCCGTCCACACCGCTCCCTCGCACGGAGCCGACGACTTTGCCACCGGAACCAAATACGGACTCTCGCAGCTCTGCGATGTCGACGCTGCCGGACGCCTCCGCAACGGCCTGCCCGAGTATGACGGCTTGCAGATCTTCAAGGCCAACCCCGCAATCATCGAGCTGGTTCGCTCGCGCGGCGCTCTGATGGGCCTCAGCGAGATTCACCACTCCTACCCGCACTGCTGGCGCTGCCACAACCCCGTCATCTTCCGCGCCACCGAGCAGTGGTTCATCTCCATGGAGACGCCGATGACCGCGCCCGACGGAAGCCCCACCACCTTCCGCCAGCGCACCCTCGACGAGATCGCCACCGTCAAGTGGGACCCCTCCTGGGGGCAGGAACGCATCTCCAACATGATCGCCACCCGGCCCGACTGGACCATCTCGCGCCAGCGCATCTGGGGCGTGCCCATCGCCGTCTTCATGTGCGAGAAGTGCCACACCCCACTCAACGATCCCGCGATCAACAAAAGCATCGTCGAGCTCTTCCACAAGGAGGGCGCCGACGCCTGGTACGCTCACGACGTCTCCGCGCTTCTGCCCAAAGGCGTGGCCTGCGCCTCCTGCGGCTCGACCGAATTCCGGAAGGAGATGGACATCCTCGACGTCTGGTTCGAGTCCGGCGCCAGCTGGCACGCCGTTCTCGACGTCGAACCCGAGCTGCACTGGCCCGCTGATCTCTACACCGAAGGCGGCGACCAGCATCGCGGCTGGTTCCACTCCTCTATCCTCACGTCCGTAGCCGTGCGCGGCAAAGCTCCCTACAAGATGGTCGCCACCTCCGGCTGGACCCTCGACGAGCAGGGCCGCGCCTTCTCGAAGTCTCTCGGCAACGGCGTTGACCCCGTAGATATCGCGAAGCGCCTCGGCGGAGAGATCGTCCGCCTCTGGGTCGCCTCGGTCGACTTCCGCGAAGACGTCGCCGCCAGCGAAAACCTGATGCAGCGCGTCAGCGACAACTATCGCAAGCTACGCAACACCTTCCGCTTCCTGCTCGGCAACCTGCACGACTTCGATCCGTCCACCAACGCCGTGCGCGACTTCACGAAGCTCGAGCCTTTAGATCAATACATCCTCGCGAAGCTCGCCGAGTTGGACAAAAAGATCCGCAAGGCCTATGACGACTTCGAATTCCACCGCGCCTATCACGCGCTGAACGAGTTCACCAACACCGATCTGAGCGCGCTCTACCTCGACGTTCTCAAGGACCGTCTATACACCTTCGCGCCCAACCACTCCGCCCGCCGTAGCGCCCAGACGGCCATGTGGCACATCGCCGAGACTCTCACCCGCCTCGTCGCCCCCATCCTCAGCTTCACCGCCGAAGAGGTATGGCAGTCGCTCCCGAAGGTCAAAGGCCGCGAAGCCAGCGTCCACCTCGCACTCTTCCCCGCTCTCGCCCAGACCGTTCCCTCCGGAACAAGTGATCTACTGAGCGACTGGCAGAGGCTGCTTGAAGTCCGCGATCATATTCTGTTTGGACTTGAAAAACTTCGCGCGAGCAAAGTCATTGGAAAAGCCCTGGAAGCCGAAGTGAGGCTCAAGCACTGGAGTTCGCCTTCCATGATGGCTCTTCTCCACAAATATTCCGCGGCGCTTCCCGAGTTATTCAACGTCTCGAGTGTTGAAGTCGATCCAGCATCGCCGACGCAGGAGTCGTCCAAGGATACGTCCGGGTTCTCCATCGGCTCACATCAGTCGATGTTTGCCATCAAAAAGTCCGACGCGCCCAAATGTGAACGTTGCTGGCGCTATGTTCCCGACGTAGGCAACGAAGCCAGATATCCCACCGTCTGCCTCCGCTGCGCCGAAGCCCTTGACGCCATCAGCTATCCTCCTTACACAGCTCCACCGAATGCTAAATAATAGTTTTGCTTAAGGACACGGCTTCAGCCGTGCCATCACACTGCAGAAGAAGATGCGGCTTTAGCCGCTGAGGTCTCCACGGAGTAAGCCCCTGATGCCCGAGCGTTACGAGTACCCGCCGACCGAGTTCGACCCCAAGCCCCGCCGTGTCTCCGATCGACGGCGTCTCTACTTCCCTCTCCTGCTTGCGCTCTCTGCCTTCGTCGCCATCGCCGACCACGTCAGCAAAAAAATCATCAGCCATCATCTTCCCGTGGGCCGCTCCCACACCATTCTTCCAGGACTTCTCAACGTCACCCACGTCCTCAACACCGGCGCGGCCTTCAGCTTCCTCGCCGACACCGCTTCGCCCGACGTCGTACGCCGCGGCCTCATCCTCTTCTCCGTCGTCGCCGTCCTCATTGTCGGCGTCATGCTCATCCGGTCCTGCAACTGCCTTTCGTTCACCTGTATCGCCCTCGCGCTCATCCTCGGGGGAGCCGTCGGTAACCTCTACGACCGCATCGTCTACCACTACGTCATCGACTTCATCGGCTTCCACATCGGCCCCTACCACTGGCCCGACTTCAACTTCGCCGACTCCGCCATCGTCATCGGAGCCTGCCTGCTGATGATCGAGATCTTCCGCCCACAACCGGAAAGCTAACTCAGGACACGATGGCTGCGACGATCGAAGATGATGAGCTCAAAAGATTCGAAGCGGATGGAGCTCTTGCGCTCCCACCAGCGAGCAGCTCCGGCCACATAGAAAATGACGGAGCCCAAATCTGGTACGGCGCCTATGGTTCCGGCCTGCCCGTGGTTTTGCTGCACGGCGGCCTCGGCCACAGCGGCAATTGGGGATGCCAGGTCCCGGCGTTGGTCGCCAGCGGATATCGTGTCATCCTGATCGACAGTCGCGGCCACGGTCGCAGCACTCGCGATTCGCGCCCCTATTCCTACGACCTCCTGGCCTCCGATGTTCTTGCGGTCATGGACACGTTGCGCCTCGAAAGACCTGCCTTCGTCGGCTGGAGCGACGGCGCCTGCACCGCCTTGATTCTCGCCGCGAAGGCTCCCATGCGAGTGGCCGGCGTGTTCTTCTTTGCCTGCAACATGGACCCCAGCGGCACAAAGCCCTTCGTGCCCACCCCGATCATCGACCGATGCTTCAGCCGGCACACGAAAGACTACGCCGAACGTTCGGCCACACCCGATCGATTCAGCGACTTTGTCGAAGCCGTCGGTCAGATGCAACGCACGCAACCCAACTTCACCAAAGAAGACCTCGCGCGCATCGATGTGCCCGTCGCAATCGTGCAGGGCGAACACGATGAATTCATCCGGCGTGAACATGCGGAGTACCTGGTGCAAGCCATTCCGAACGCCGAATCCATCTTCCTTGACGACGTCAGCCATTTCGCCCCGCTACAACGGCCGAAGGCATTCAACGATACCGTCCTTGGCTTCCTGCGCAACGTCCTGCCCGGGAAGTAGTATTCTCCTCGCCAGGGACAACAGGGGGCGATATGAGCAGTACAGCATGGCCGGAGCTACCGTGGAATGCATGGTCTGACACAGCCAGCACCCTGCATATGTGGACCCAGATCGTCGGCAAAACCCGCCTGGCGCTCACTCCTCTGCAGAATCACTGGTGGAACGTACCTCTTTACGTAACGGCACACGGTCTGAGCACATCCGCGATGGCCTATGGCGACGATGTGCTCGACATCGAGTTCGATTTCCTCGCCCACGAACTGCGGATGCGGCTGGGCTCCGGAAAAAACGAGAGCCTCACTCTCAAGCCAAAGTCCGTGGCCGAGTTCTATCGTGAGTATCAACAACGTCTCGAGGCACTCGGCGTCT
Source organism: Edaphobacter sp. FHG110511_03 (assembly GCF_059115365.1). NCBI lineage: Bacteria > Pseudomonadati > Acidobacteriota > Terriglobia > Terriglobales > Acidobacteriaceae > Edaphobacter > Edaphobacter sp. FHG110511_03. The sequence goes on from NZ_JBZYWL010000002.1 coordinate 866,753, forward strand.
CTGTAAAGATCTGGCCGATGCCGGTCGAGATCCAGAATCCCATCCGCTTCGATCTCGACACTCAGCACAAATCCTACGACCCCGAATACGCGCACCGTTTCTGGCAGGTACTTGCCAGTACAGAAAAAGTCTGCCGAGCCTGGGCGCCGGGCTTCCTGGGAAAAGTAAGTCCAGTCCACTTCTTCTGGGGAAGCTTCGACCTCGCCGTCACCCGCTTTTCCGGTCGCCCCGCACCACCTCGCGAAGGCGCGGATTCCATTCAGCGTGAAGCCTACTCCCACGAGGTGATCTCCGCCGGATTCTGGCCGGGGAACGGCGGATACGGCGCGCCGGCGTTTTACTGCTACGCCGCTCCCGTGCCCGACGGCCTGTCCGAGAAGAAAATCTCGCCCGCGGCAGCCACATGGGACAAAGCCCTTGGAGAGTATGTCTTCCGCTATGACGACATGCGGCTCCAGCCATCGCCGGAAGACGCACTGCTGGAATTCATCGAGAGTGCCTACTCCGCCGCCGCGGACGCAGCCAAATGGGACCGGAGGCTTTTGGAGCGAAAGACCGCATAGTTTCATTGACGTGAGTTTGAAACCGTTGATGCATAAACCTGCATCCGACCAGAAGACAGATTCATTCAACACGCTTGGATGAGTGAATGCCCCTCAGATTCTCCCCAGACGAAAGGCGTGCGTGACTCGGGCCCGTAAACTCTCCCTCCTCATAATGCTGTCCGTTCTGGCCGCCACCTCAGCTGGAGTGTTCCTCACGCGTGGTGTGATGGCCTACCTTCCCTTCCTGCAGGCCCGCAAGGGCAACTGGGCCGGTGAGTATGTCGCGCGCGGAGTCGTCGATCAGCGTCCATGGCAGACAGCCGCAGCCCTCTCCGCTCTCGCGCAATCCGCCGAAGAAAAAGAGTTTGCCCGCGAGGCCGAGCGCCTCGCCGATCACGAGGTCGATCAGGCCTTCTCCCAGTCGCTTCGCCAGGCAAGTCTCGAAAAGCCTCAACTCACGGGCAGAGCACTTGAGCTGCAGCAACGCGTAACCCGTCTCCAGGAGACCATCAGGAGCGATCAGGCGCGCATCGCCTCCCTCACCGCCGCCGCAAACTCCGGCGATCCCTCTTCCAACGCAAGCGATCTTGAGATCGCAAAGGCGCAACTTGGACTCGATCAGAATGAGCTCGCTGACTCCATCGAAGACCTCTCCCGCGCAACCGGAGATCAACGCAGCAAGATCCAGCAGGAGCTGACGGCCCGGCAAGCCGCCATGAAGAAGTACCAGACCGATACCGCCTCCAGGAACGAAGGGCAAAACGCTGTCGCCTCCGCACAACAATTCCGAACCATGGCCGAACAGATCTCCGCCCTGCGTTCGCTCCGCAGTCGAAGAGATCTGATCGCACAGGCCGGGCAACTGGCCAAAGCCGACTTAGCCGCGTTGTCTGGCGATCAAACCAGGCTGCATGCCGAGGCGGACCAGGCCGCCCAGGCGTCCGCAAAGACCACACCGTTATCCAGGTCCGAACGCATCGACCAGCTGCAGCAGATGTCCGCCCAGCAGAACATCCTCAGCATCCTCAGCGACCGCCTCGATACCCAGCAGCAGCTCGCAGCCCTCTACGACCGATGGGGCAAACAGGTCGAGATCCAGCGAAGGATCGTGACCCACCTTCTCCTGCAATCGCTCGCGATCATCGCTGCCATCTGCGTGTTGACGTTGCTCATCGGCTGGGCCCTGCAGCTTGCCCTTGAGAGATTCATAGGCGACCACCGGCAGAGACAGACGCTCAAGACGGTCGTCAATCTGGGAACCCAGGTAGTCGGCGTTCTGCTGGCTCTCCTCGTCGTCTTTGGAGTACCTCAGCAGACCCCCACCATTCTGGGTCTTGTCACAGCCGGATTGACCGTCGTCTTCCAGGACTTCATCCTCGCCTTCTGTGGCTGGTTCGTCCTCATGGGGCCCAACGGCATCCGCATCCGCGACTGGGTCGAGATCGACGGCGTCGGAGGAGAGGTCGTCGAGCTCGGAATCTTCCGCACCTGGCTCCTCGAAACCGGAAACTGGACCGCCAACGGCCACCCCACCGGACGCCGCGTCTCCTTCCTCAATGGCTATGCCATCCGCGGCAAATACTTCAACTTCTCCACCGTCGGCCAGTGGATGTGGGACGAGATCAAGGTCAGCGTTCCATCCGGAACCGGAATCCATCCGCTCATCGAGAAGATCTACAAAGCCACCGTCAAGGCCACCGAAGCCGACGCGAAGATGGCCGAAGCCGAATGGAAGCGAGTCACACACGAAGAAGGCTCTCCTCAGTTCAGCGCCATGCCGTCGGTCAATCTCCGCCCTGCTGGCGCGGGAGTCGACATCGTCGTCCGCTACATCACCCGCGCCAATGTAAGGCTCGAAAAACGAAACCTCCTCTTCGAGACAATCCTGGATCTCCTGCAGAAAGAACCAGAAGCCGAATCCCCAGAGCCGGCCGCCTCGATCCGTTAGCTCTATCGACATCGATCTGGATGAATGAAAACTGATGATTGAAACTTGATGAATGAAAAGTGGCAGACCTCCTCAGAAAGTGTCATCCTGAGCGGAGCGCATCGGAGTCGAAGGATCCGCGGTTTCTCTGGAACTGCATTTTTTCATGGAGCAATAAGATTTGAAGGTGGGCGAATGGAGCGGAAAGAAATTCTAGACGTTCTTCATGCAAACGTTGATAAGGATCTTCGAATTACGTTTGCGGATGGAATTGTCCAATCGGTGAAGATTGACTCCGTTGATGATGAAGGATTTCTTCATAGTGGTCCAGAAGGAAAGAACCCACAGGGCTTTTGGACACGCTTCGAAGATATAACTCTTATCGAGGGCAAGATTTCAGACTAGACACGACCCTATTCCGCCCGACTCGCATTTCCCGGCCGAATGCCTGAAAATAGAAGTTTGGCCATGAGCGAGAAAAAGCCCGAGCAAAACCAGATCACCATCCGTGGTGCCCGCACCCACAATCTCAAGGGCATCGACGTCGACATCCCGCATAACGCCCTTACGGTCGTCTCCGGCGTCTCCGGTTCGGGCAAGTCCTCCCTCGCCTTCGACACCGTCTACGCCGAGGGCCAGCGCCGCTACGTCGAGTCTCTCTCCGCCTACGCCCGCCAGTTTCTCGAGCGCATCGAAAAACCCGACGTAGACCACATCGACGGCCTCGCCCCTGCCATCGCCATCAAGCAGAAGAACCAGACGCGCAACCCACGATCCACTGTAGCCACAGCGACCGAGATCTACGACTACCTCCGCCTCCTCTACGCACGCTGCGGCACCGTCACCTGCCTTCACTGCGGAGGCATCGTCAAGACCGACACCGTCGACGAGATCGTCACCTCCCTCTTATCTCTGCCGGAAGGCACCCGCGTCTACGCGCTCTTCCCCATCCAACGCGCTGAGATCAAGCTCGAGCCGATGCGTGCTGCCTCCACCGAAGAGGCCGTCACATCCGAGCCCGCCAAACAGAAAAAGGCCGCCGCCAAAAAATCCACGAAGACCGCAAAGCCCGAGCCGATTCTCGACCTCACCGACTCCCTCAAAGAGCGCCTCACCGAGCTGCGCCGCCGCGGCTACAATCGCCTCTATCAAAATGGAAGCATCGTCGAGTTCTCCACACCCGAATCCCTCCTCGAGCTCGACTTCACCCAACCCATCTTCGTCCTCGTCGATCGCCTCGCCCTCTCTCCCGACATCCGCTCTCGTCTCGTCGACGCCATTGAGACCGGCTACCGCGAATCCGGTGAGATCCGTTTCATGACGGTACCGCGAGAAGGAGAAGGCGAGCCCCGCACCCACCGCTTCTCCGCCGCCTTCGAATGCACCACCTGCCACCGTGCCTACCGCGAACCCGAGCCGCGCCTCTTCTCCTTCAACAATCCCTACGGCGCCTGCCCGCGCTGCCAGGGCTTCGGCAACACCATCGACTTCGACCCCAACCTCATCATCCCCGACAAGTCGAAGACCCTGGCCGCCGGCGCCGTCGCTCCCTGGACCACCACCAAGTACCGCGCTCACCACGGCGAGATGCTCCGCGCCGCCAAGGCCGAAGGTGTACCTCTGGACGTCCCCTGGTACGACCTCACCGCCGAGCAGCAGCGCTTCATCGAAGACGGAGGCCCCGGCTTCCCCGGCATACGAGGTTTCTTCGCAGCGCTCGAACAGAAGAAGTACAAGCTGCACGTCCGCGTCTTCCTCTCGAAGTACCGCGGCTACGCCACCTGCCCCGACTGCCGCGGTCAGCGCCTTCGCGCAGAAGCCCGCGCCGTCCTGCTAAACGACAAAAACATCTGCGAGGTCTCCGCCCTCACCGTCACCGCCGCGCGTGACTTCTTCGACTCGCTCGACCTCTCGCCCTCGCAGGCCGAGATCGCCGGAAAGATCTTCGAAGAGGTTCGTCAGCGCATCCAGTTCCTCGATCAGGTTGGCCTCGACTACCTCACGCTCGACCGCCTTAGCTCCACGCTCTCCGGCGGAGAGTCGCAGCGCATCCAACTCGCCACGTCGCTGGGCTCGCGTCTCGTCGGCGCACTCTACGTCCTCGACGAGCCATCCATCGGCCTGCACACCCGCGACACCGCACGGCTCATCCACATCATGGAAGAGCTGCGCGACCTCGGCAACACCATCCTCGTCGTCGAGCACGACCCCGACGTCATCCGCTCCGCCGACCACCTCATCGACCTCGGCCCCGGCGCGGGCGAGCTCGGAGGACAACTCCTCGCCGCAGGCACCGTCGCCGAAGTCACGCACGACCCAAACTCCATTACCGGCAAATACCTCTCCGGGCGCGCTTCGATTGCCATTCCCAAACACCGCCGCGAACCCGGCCGCGACCGCATCAGGCTCACCGGAGCACGCATCCACAACCTGCGCGGCGTCGACGTTGAGATCCCACTCAACATGCTCGTCTGCGTCACCGGCGTCTCCGGCTCCGGCAAATCCACCCTCGTCCACCAAGTCCTCTACCGCGCGCTGGTTCAATCGCTGGGACAGGAAGGCGCAGCCGATGGCGTCGATCCCACGCAGCTCTATCGCGAGCTTTCGGGCGTCCAGCACCTCAACGACGTCGTCCTCGTCGACCAATCCCCCATCGGACGCACCCCACGCTCGAACCCAGTCACCTACATCAAAGCCTTCGACGACGTCCGCGCCCTCTTCGCCTCACAGCCCGACGCCAAGCGCCGCGGTCTCACCGCCGGACACTTCTCCTTCAACGTCCCCGGCGGACGCTGCGATGTATGCGAAGGCGATGGCACCGTCACCGTCGAGATGCAGTTCCTCGCCGACGTCGAGCTCCCCTGCGAAGAATGCAACGCTACCCGTTACAAATCTTCCATCCTCGAGATCCGCTACAAGGGCAAAAACATCCATGACGTCCTCAACATGACCGTCAAGGAAGCGCTCGTCTACTTCGCCGGTCATCCCAAGATCGTCGACAAGCTCTACGTTCTCGACGAGGTAGGCCTCGGTTACGTCCGTCTCGGCCAGTCCGCCACCACGCTCTCCGGCGGCGAAGCCCAGCGCGTCAAGCTCGCCTCCCACCTCGCCTCCACGCGCTCCGCCTCCAATCGCGCAGGCACCAACGATGCCGCCGCCAGGGCCCGCAGCCGCACGCTCTACATCCTCGACGAGCCCACCACCGGCCTCCACTTCGACGACGTCGCCAAACTCCTCGCCGCATTCCGCAAGCTCATCGACGGCGGAGGCTCCCTGCTCGTCATCGAGCACAACCTCGATGTCATCAAATCCGCCGACTGGATCATCGATATGGGCCCCGAAGGTGGCAATCGCGGAGGCCAGGTTGTCGCCACCGGCACTCCCGAGGAGATCGCCGCCAATCCGGCCTCTCACACCGGCCACTGGCTCGCACCTGTTCTCAAGTCACTTGCGAAACCCGAAGCGGAGTTACAGGTCACTGCATAAAGAGAATTTGTTATCCAACTGTATCGTCAGTTCCGCTTTGTCATTCTGTAGTTTTGCCATCCCCTGCCATTCCGCAACAAAACCGGTCCGCCAAACTCTGGATCGCCACAAACCCTGATTTTGTCATTCCGCAGCGAAGCGGAGGAATCTGTTTTCATTCTGCATTTGGCTAGAATGCTTGCGTGCCCTCGCGTGAATTTGAGTTCTTCGTCTACATCCTATCCAGTCGTTCTCGCACCCTCTACATCGGCGTAACCGGCGATTTGCGTCTTCGCATACTACAGCATCGAGAGAAGAAGCCAGGATCGTTCACCGCGCGATACAACATCCATCGCCTGGTTTATTTCGAAAGATATCAGTATGTCGATAGTGCAATTGCAAGAGAGAAGGAGTTGAAAGATTGGGGCCGAGTCCGCAAGATTGCGCTAATCGAGAGTATGAATGCTACATGGGAGGATTTAGCAGCAGATTTAAAGTGAGAAGTAGATTCCTCCGCTTCGCTGCGGAATGACAAGGCTGAAACATCACGACCTCAGACAAAGGTTTGCGACATGCTTCGAAGGATGACAACAGCAGCGTTCCAGTTTTGCCTCACGGCCTCTGCTCTATTCGCCCAGCAGCCTGCAACCCCGCTCCAGATGTGCGATGGCGCGATGTCTCCTGGCGTAGCGGTAGCCACCTTTGAGCACAGCGACATGATCTTTCCTGTGCGCGTCGTGCCGCGCGGAGGTAGCGTGCACCCTCTCCCCATCGCGCCGCAACCGCTCAAGAACGTTCAGTTCGAGATCAAGGACAAGAAGTACGACCTGTTCGACTACATGGCGCTGAATCGCGTCGCGGGCTTGCTGATTCTGAAGGACGGCAAGATCGTCCTCGAGGATTACGAGCTCGGTGCAGGCCCTGAGACACGTTGGGCATCCTTCTCCATGGCAAAGTCCATCTCCTCCACGCTGGTAGCCGCGGCTCTGCAGGACGGCTCCATAGCAAGCCTTGACGATCAGCTGACGAAGTATGCCCCCGCCTTCAAGGGCAGTGCGTACGACGGCGTCACCGTCCGCAACCTGCTACAGATGTCGTCTGGAGTGAAGTGGGACGAGACCTATACCGATCCGCACTCCGACGCGAGAAAGATTCTCGACGAACAGCTCCTGCAGAAGCCTGGAACCGTCGTGCGCTACATGAGCGCACTGCCAAGGGCCGCCAAGCCCGGTTCCGTCTGGCACTACAGCACCGGTGAAACCTACGTCGTAGGAGCGCTTCTCGAAGGCGCAACCCATCGGCCCCTGGCGGACTACCTTTCGGACAAGATATGGAAGCCCGCCGGCATGGAATCCAACGCAACCTGGTGGCTGGACGCGCCAAGCGGCCTGGAGCTCGCCGGCACAGGAATCAGCGCGACGCTGCGGGACTACGGACGCTTCGGATTATTCGTCCAGCAGGACGGTGTAGTCGACGGGAAACGGATCGTGCCACAGGGCTGGTTTCAGGAGGCAGGAAGCCCCAAGGTGATCGGAGGCAAGCCAGTGAACTATGGCTACCTGTGGTGGCCCCTGCCGGAGGGCGACCCGGTCAATCGCGGAGCGTTTCAGGCGATCGGCATCTTTGGCCAGCACATGTACATCAATCCCGCACAAAAACTAGTGATCGTCGTGTTGAGCGCCCGCCCCAAACCAACAGGAGCAACCATGGTGGAAGACTCAGTCTTCTTCGCAGCGGTCGCGCATGCGCTCCAATAAAGCGCCTGCATTCGAACTACTCATTTGCACGCCTCAACCCCACCTCTACCCCTCCGCCAAAAGTCCTTGTCGCTACTCCACGAAACTGAAATCATGCTTTATGGCTAAGCGGAGAGGTTATCCTGACCGCCGAGGTATGGGAGCACAGAGCGACTTCATCTCTGAGACCTTTGTGCCAAGTCCACAACACCAGCAAAAGCAGCTCGATCGGGCGAAAGCCCTCATAGCGTCGGGAATGTTATTGCAGGATGTTGCGAGACTGCTCTCGGTCCCATCGGACTGGCTGTCTGATCAGCTCGATCCTTCTTAGATCACGGGCTTCAGTGGCGGGGATGGTAGATGTATCGGAGCGTTACACTTCCGCGCCTACTTCAACACTCTTCTCCTTCACCGAAAACAATAGCGGTCCAATAGCAACAATCGCTCCGGCTCCCACCACCAGCAGCAAAGCCACACGCAGTCCCATCAGAACCGCCAGCCACCCGATCAGCGGAGGCCCCGCAAGAAAACCGAAGTACCCGATCGTCGACAGCGCCGAGATCGCCGGCCCCGCGCCCATTCGCGTATCTCTTCCCGCCAGCGTCATAATCACTGGAACCACATTCGCCACACCCATTCCCGTCAGCACCAGACCAAACGCTGCCAGCACCAGCGAATGCGACACCAGCATGCAGCCAAAGCCAGCCGCGATCAACGTTCCGCTCCCGATCAGGATGGTCCTGTCTTCAAAGCGTCCAATCAGCCAATCACCTGCAAACCGCGCGCTGGCCATGGCAATCGCATAAGTCGCAAATCCTGCCGCTGCCAGAGACAGGCTCGCTCCCATATTCGACTTCAGATACACCGCGGCCCAGTCTCCAATCGCTCCCTCCGCAAACAATCCGAAGAAAGCAATCAAAGCCAGCCGTAGCAACAGCGCATCAGGAAAGAGAAACTTTGTCTTCTCCTCACGTGCTTTGCGTTCCTCTTCCACCAGAAGCGGAAGAACGGCTAGCACCGCGACTCCCAACACAATCGAGCCCATCGAAAGATTCCACCGCAGCGGCATCCCATGCTTCAGCAGAACACTCGTCATTCCAGCGCCAATCAACCCACCAAGGCTCCAGCACCCCTGCAACAGACTCATACTCGAACGGTGATAGTGCTGTTCCACCGCAATCGCCTGCGCGTTCACAGAGACATCCAGAGCACCCTTCGCTGCTCCATACAGCATCGCAAACATCACCAGCAGACCAAACGAGTTCGCCTGCGCCAAACCAGCCAGCATGACGACATAAAGGATTGCCACAACCCGGACGACAATCCTGCTGCCGAACCGGGCGATCAGATGCCCCATGATCGGCATCGTCACAATCGCCCCTCCAACCAGGCTCAGCAGAACCTCGCTCAGCGCCCCGTTGCCCAGATGCAGGCTCTGCTTGAAGACCGGCACATGGGCCGCCCACAAACCGAACCCCGTTCCATCCACCAGGAAGAGAACCGCAAGCGCCCACTTCGGCCATCGAATCCGCATATACCTATTAGAGCGGCTTTTCATGAATTTCGATTTATGAAATATGCGTGGCTCCTTGATAACCTTTAGGAATGAGCATCAATCTGGATGCCCTCCGCGCCTTCGTCGTCCTCTCCGAAGAGCTGAACTTCGGCCGAACCGCCGCACGGCTCAACATCTCGCAACCCGCGCTCACCAAGCAGATTAAACGTTTTGAGGAAGAGATCGGCGGACGTCTCTTCGAGCGCACCACCGGGCGCGTCAGCCTCACCGCCGCAGGCGAAGCTCTCTGGGAACGCTCACGGACGCTGATGAACGATGCTGCTGCGTGGGAGTCGTTCGCCCGTCAGGCCGTGCGTGGTGAATTTGGAAGTCTCCGGATCGCCTTCGGAATCGCCACCCTCGGCGACCTGCTTCCACGCTCCGTCATCGCCTTTCGAAAGGCCTTCCCCAACGTCATGCTCGAGATGCACGACCTCGCCAGCCAGGCCCAGATGGAGGGGCTTCTCGAAGGCAGCATCGATCTCGGCTTTATCCGCCTGCCAGTCTCCGCAACCGGCCTCGAGATCACCCCGGTCCTAGAAGAAGAGCTTCTGATCGCCGTCTCCCAATCGCGCTTCACCCGGGCCCATCTGGCTCTGAAAGATCTCCGGCACGAGCCCTTCGTGCTGATCTCGCGCTCCGTCTCAAAAAGCCTTCGCCAGCACACCATCAGCGTCTGCGCCGCCGCCGGATTCACCCCCACCGTCATCCAGGAGGTCGGCGAACTGTTCACCGTCCTGAACCTGGTTCGTGCCGGCCTCGGAGTCAGTCTCGTCCCCTCCACCGCCCGCCGTATGCGTGTCCCCGGCGTCCGCTTCCTCCCCATCTCTACCCCAGCCGCAAAGTGGAAGATCGGCATGGCCTGGAGAAAGGACCGCTACGACAGGGTGCGAACCTTCGCCGCAATCGTGCAGTCCATCGTATCCGCCTGAGCAAACCCATCACCCTGTTCTCGATACCGGTCATTGTCCTTTACTGCTATGATTCAGGCGCTTTTAGCAGGCCCATCCAAATCGCTGATCTCCCAGGCCCATTCTTCTCAGGAAAGCGGAGGAAATGGTTATGCACAGGACGAGAACAAGCGGCCCCCTCCTCAGAACCATTTTTGCGCTGTTGGCAATCTCGGCTTCGATCTCACATGCACAAACCGGCTTGCTCGACCGGACCGTCCTTCCTGTTCCCGAGCCTGACTATCCGCACAGCACCGTCCTCGATGCCCGCAACGCTACGCCACCACCACGATTCGAAGTCAATGCGCCCTCCGGAGCTCCCAACGTTCTCATCGTGTTAATCGACGACATGGGTTTCGGCATGCCCAGCACCTTCGGCGGTCCCATACACATGCCGAGTGCCGACGCTCTCGCCGGCAGCGGCCTCCGCTACAACCAGTTCCACACAACGGCTCTCTGTTCGCCCTCACGCACAGCACTGCTCTCCGGGCGCAACCATCACATGAACAACATGGGCAGCATTACCGAAACCGCGACTGCCTTTCCAGGCAACACCGGCCAACGCCCCAGCTCCGTTGCTCCACTCGCCGAGATGCTTCGACTCAACGGTTACAGCACCGCAATGTTCGGGAAGAATCACGAGACCGCCGCGTGGGAGGTCAGCCCCTCCGGCCCCACCGATCGCTGGCCGACGCGCTCCGGCTTTGACGAGTTCTATGGATTCATCGGCGGAGAAGCGGATCAGTGGGCACCAAGTCTCTATGAAGGCTTGAATCGTATCGAGCCTCCACATCGTCCCGGCTATCACCTGATGACCGATCTCACCGAGCATGCCATCGCCTGGGTAAAGTTCCAGAAATCGCTCACGCCCGAAAAGCCTTTCTTCATCTACTTCGCACCGGGAGCCACTCACGCTCCGCATCATGTGCCTGCCGAATGGATCGCCAAATACAAGGGCAAGTTCGATGGCGGATGGGACAAAATGCGCGAGGACACACTTGCTCGCCAGATCCAGCTTGGAGTAGTCCCTCGCGGTACAAAGCTCGCACCCAAACCCGAAGCGATCAAAGACTGGAGCAGTCTCTCTCCTGATGAAAAGAAACTCTTCGCACATCAGATGGAGGTCTACGCGGCCTTCGGGGAATACGCCGACTTCGAGATCGGCCGCCTCTTCGCTGCACTCAAAGAGACAGGGCAGTTCGACAATACGCTGATCTTCTACATCATCGGCGACAACGGAACCAGTGCCGAAGGCGGCATGAACGGCATGTTCAACGAGATGACCTACTTCAACGGTGTCATCGAGACCGTGCCCGAGATGCTGAAGCGTTACAACGAGTGGGGTGGCCCCACAACCTATCCCCACATGGCCGCAGGTTGGGCCGTTGCAGGTGATACGCCCTTTACCTGGACCAAGCAGGTTGCCTCCAACTACGGCGGCACACGCAACGGGATGATCGTTTCCTGGCCCAATCACATCAACGCAACCAACGAAGTCCGCTCCCAATGGCACCACATCATCGATGTCGCACCAACTGTGCTCGAAGCCGCCAAACTCCCGGAGCCGAAGTGCGTCAACGGTGTGAACCAGAGTCCTATTGAAGGTGTCAGCATGTTGTACACCTTCGAAAATGCAAAGGCGGAGAGTCCGCACAAGACGCAGTACTTCGAGATCTTCGGCAATCGCGCCGTCTACGACGATGGATGGTTCGCCGGCACCATCCACAAAGCTCCTTGGGAAGCGAAACCACGCGCCGGTCTGCAAGACGATACGTGGGAGCTTTACGACACCTCTAAAGACTTCAGCATGGTTGACAATCTGGCCGCCTCCAATCCGGAAAAGCTGAAGCAGTTGCAGGCCCTCTTTCTGGAAGAGGCCATCAAGTATCGTGTTCTTCCCATCGATGATCGTGGCATCGAACGCGCCAACGCAAAACTGGCAGGTCGCCCCGATGTCATGGGAGACCGTACCTCACTCACTCTGAGCACCGGAATGGTCGGGATGAGCGAGAACGTCTTCATCAATACGAAGAACCGCTCGTTCTCCATCACAGCGGAGGTTGACATTCCAAAGGGAGGAGCCAACGGAGTCATTCTCGCGGAGGCCGGCAGATTCGGTGGCTTCAGCCTGTATCTCAAAGGCGGCAAGCCGACGTATACCTACAACTTTCTCGGCCTCAACGAATACAAAGTGTCCTCACCCCAGGCGCTCGGTTCGGGAAAAGCCACCATACGCATGGACTTTGCCTATGACGGAGGAGGTTTGGGCAAAGGAGGCACCGCCACTCTCCTGGTCAACGGAACGAAGGTTGCAAGTGGCCGCATCGAGCGCACCCAGCCATTCATCTTCTCCGCGGATGAGGGCGCCGGCATCGGTATCGATGACGCCTCCCCCGTGACTGTCGACTACAAAGAGGGAGACAATGCCTTTACCGGCAACATCCTCAAAGTCGTTATCGACGTGCAGCCCACCGCCGCACAGAAGACGGTGGAAACCAACGGTCGGCAGGAAGCCATCCTCAAAAAGGCCATCTCGGACTAAGTCAGAGATGCCGTTGGTCTGCCTGCTTTGACGTTCTTCGCCGAAAGGGACTTGACGTGCCTGTTACTCTTAAATCAGAGAAACACTCTGGCCCGGCCATTCAGCCGGGTCTTTTCATTTAAGCTAGTGATCAGCCCGGCTAATCGTGGTCCGGGCCTATCTTCAATGTTTTGAATATTTTGCGCACTTTTGTACGGGAGGGGGAGTCCCAGCGGATGCAGCAGTGGAATCACATCAAACGAGGACCGGCGGCAGGACTCATCCTCCTCGCGCTGACAATTTCGGCGAATTCAACCCTCCACGCCCAGCTTCCCGCCGGAACCCGTGACGCCGCCTCCGAGCGCCAGGAAGATCCCCTGCGAGCCCAGGCCTCCGACGCCCTCGCCAAGCAGGACTACGCTTCCGCCGTAAAGCTTCTCACCGCCCTCGCCGAAAAGAACCCGAAAGACCCGCAAGTCCTCTTCAATCTGGGCTCCGCCCACGACGCTCTCGATCAGACCGCGGAAGCCGAAGCGACCTACCGCCGCGCCATCGCAGCCGAACCCAACATGGTCGCCCCCCACCTCGCCCTCGGCCTCCTCCTTGCCCGAACCGGCAAAGCTGCCGATGCTCACACCGAACTGGCCGCCGCAGCGGCCGTGCCAAACGGCGATGGTGCCCTCCGCGCCCGGGCCTACCGCGCGATGGCCCGGCTCGACCAGTCCTCCAATCCCGCGGGAGCCAGCGAGGAACTCCTTGCCGCACTCAAGCTCTCCCCCGAAAATCCCGACGACGTCCTCCTCACCGGCGAACTCGCCGAAGCCAACAACGACCCCTCCTCCGCCGAGGCCGCCTATCGCCGCCTCCTCGCCGCCGACCCCGACAACACCCAGGCCAGTGCGGCCTTGATCCATCTCCTCGTCCAGCAGAGAAAGCCCGATCAGGCCGAGACCCTCCTCACCGCTGCGCTCCAGAAGCATCCCGACGACCCAACCCTTAACTCGCAGCTCGCCAGCCTTTACGAGTCCCAGAACAAAGCCGACAAGGCTCTTCCCATCGTCGAGAAGCTCCACGCCAGCCAGCCTCAGGACGCTGCCATCTCCCGGCTCCTCGCCCGCCTCTACGTCCGCAACAGCCAGTACGATAAAGCCCTTCCGCTCTACGCCTCTCTCTCCGCCGCCGCTCCGAACGATCCCACCCTGCTCGACGATCAGGCCGATACCCTCATCCGGATGCGCCGCTCCGCCGACGCCGTACCTCTTCTAAAGCGAGCCCTCACCGATCCGAAGGCCTTCCCCACACCCGAGGCCTATGGCGTCGCTGCCAGCCACCTCGCCTTCGCCGCTACAAACAGCAACGATCCGGCCACCGTCTTGCAAGCGCTCGAACTTCGTGCTAAAGTGCTGCCACCTAGTCCGTCCACCCTGTTCCTGGCGGCTACGGCGCACGACAAGCTCCACCAGGTCAAAGAAGCATCTGACCTGTACAAACAGTTCCTTGCGGCGGCAGGCGGCAAGTTCCCGGATGAGGAATGGGAAGCTCGCCACAGGCTCCTTGCACTGGAACACATGAAGTGAGGGAAAGAGTAGTTAGAACATAGACTGACGTCGGACTCCATGCATTTCTGAAGCCAGACGCCCCTACAACGAGGTGCGTTATGCGATTCATCCTTAGGCCTTTTGCTCTGTTTCTCTTCTTGGTTTTGGTTTGTCCCGTCTCTCGCGCAGCCGATAAGGCTGCCCTGCTCGACGAGCAGCAGCTCGTGCAGCTCGAGCAGCGCGCCGAACAGGCAAATCCACGCGATCAATGCTTCCTGTACACGGAGCTCGTCTCAGCAATGACCGATCTCGCCGGCAAGCAGATGAAAGCAGGCGATCCCGACCGTGCGAATGCCACGCTCAAGAAGGTCGCCCGATATGCCCAGCTGATCCAGTCCAGTCTCAGCCGCGACGCCAAGCGCCTGAAGAATGCGGAAAAGCTCATGCACGACACCACGTACAGGCTTAACCAATATCTGCACAGCGCCGCGTACGAAGACCAGCCTACGCTCCAGGCCACGCTGAAACAGCTGAACCAGGTGCAGACTCAACTGCTCACCCAGGTCTTCAGCCGCTGACGCGGGACGCTACAATCACCCCATGCGACGCCTCGCCCTGTCCCTGTTCCTCTTTACTCTCTTCGCGCCGTGCGCGCTCGGCCAGCGGGCAGAAGCCAGCCTGACGGAAGGTGAGATCGAGCAGCTCCGTGACTCGGCCTACATCGCCAACGATCGCGTGATGGTCTTCATCAAGCTCATCGACACTCGCATTAAATCCATGCAGGACATGTACGCCAAGCCCCGCCGTCCCGGCCGCGAACAGGACACGCACGACCTGCTGGAGCAGTTCGCCTCGCTGGCCGACGAGCTCAGCGACAATCTCGACGACTACGGCCCGCGCCACCGCGACATCCGCAAGGCTCTCCCCAAGCTGGTCGAAGCCACGGAGCGCTGGGCCACGGCAATCAAATCGCCGCCGGACAACGACCTCTATAACGTCTCGCGCAGGATCGCACTCGAGTCCGTGCAGGATCTGCGCGAGCAAGCCACGGAGTTGACCGAAGAACAGAAGACCTGGTTCGCCGCCCATCCGCCTGCGAAGAAGCAAAGCGCCGCCGATGCCGAAAACGCGCCGCGTTGAGATGCAGAGGCGCAGGCCACTCGGGAAAAAGCACTTCCTTCTATTGGACACCGGCCGGCGATCGGGCGTAAATGCGGCAACAATAAAAAGTGCGAGAACCACGCTGAAGCGCTAGTATTGCCGGGAAATTAATCAAGGGCTGCTAAAAGAATCTCTACGGACCTGCTGAGTACTCTCGCCCCATAAATCGAATGACGGTGAGCAGAATGGATCTGCAGCGTGGATATACCCGTTGGGTCGTCGCCTTCTTTCTTCTGCTCTGGACTCCCCTCTCCTTCGCGCAAGCCATTCAGGGCGCGGGAAGCAAGTTCCCTTATCCACTCTATGAAAAGTGGTTTGCGAGCTTCCGTAAGCTCCATCCCTCAGTGAAGATCGATTACAAGCCCATCGGCTCCAGCGCTGGGATCGAGCGTTTGATGGCGGGCACGTCAGACTTCGCTGCGACCAATGCTCCTGTTACCGAAGAACAGCTCAGAGCCATCAAACGGAAGCTGGGGAAAGATGTCTTACAGATTCCTACCGTGGCTGGCGCTGTCGTGCCGATCTACAAAGTAGAAGGAGTAAACACTGACCTCAAGTTCACGGGATCGGCTCTGGCCGGAATCTACCTTGGCAGCATTACGAAATGGAACGACCCGGAGATCGCTGACGCCAATCCGGGAGTCTCGCTTCCCAACACAAAGATCGTCGTCGTTCACCGGTCCGATACAAGCGACACCTCCTACTTGTGGACCACCTATCTCAGCCAGGTTAGTCCGGCATGGAAGGTCGGTCCCGGAAGTGGAGTAAATGTGCACTGGCCGACAGGGCTCGGCACAAAAGGCGACGACGGTGTAGAAGACCTGGTCATTGGTCCAACAGGAAACGTTGGCATCACTGACCTCGTCAGCAATCTCCCAAACTCGATTGGATACGTGCAGCTTCACTATGCAATCGAAAATCACCTGCCATACGGAGACGTTCAAAATAGCTCTGGTGCCTTTGTTCGAGCAACCGCATCGAGCATCACGGCTGCTGGCGCCTCAAATGAGGTGCTTGGCCTCTCTGGTACTCCCCTTGCGAACGAATACAGTCAGACGGCCTACCCCCTCTCGTCATTCACATGGCTTCTCATTCCCGTTGAGATGAAGGACAAGACCAAGGCAAATGCCATGGCTGACTTCCTCAAGTGGATGCTTACGGAAGGGCAACAGGCTGTTGAGCCGCTTCATTATGCGCGTATTCCGAAGAATATCGTTGCACAGGCGCTAACCGAGATCGCTCGACTTCAGTAGTCGCTCATCTCTCAGTAACAACAACCGCCTACGACGATAAGCCTCAAGGGTCCAGGTAGAAGTATCTCCAACTCGTTTCGAAGCTTGAGAAAACTCTCGTCGGAGATTCGACATGCGTGTCGTCAATTTTATGTCTCTATTTCTTTCGTATGCCTTCACTGCAGGCATAGGGCAAGCTCAAAATCTTCAAGAGCCGGAAAATATACATCAGCTCAATCAGAAAGTAGTGGCTCAGGCAGAGCAGTTGGCTGCACAGCAGGAGCAGATTAAGGCGCTGCAATCATCGCTCGAAGAGCAAAAAGCGATGTTGCTTCGTCTCTTGAATGCATCACAGGCCGCAAAGCCTGCTATCGAGACAGCGTCTGCACCTGCTCCGTCTCTGATGCCGCCTCCGGTTTCTAAAACGGAGAGCTCTTCGCTATCTGCCACCGCAGGTCCGCCTCCTCAGACGAGCGCCCAGACCCAGGCTCTCCGCAAAGAGCAGGCAGAGCAACCGTACGAGAAAGAAACCCCTTGGTACGAGAAATACTCTCTGCGCGGATACGTTCAGATACGGGACAACGGCCTCTTCAGGGACAATGATGCCTACAGATGCGAGCAATGCGACAAGTCCATCGGTCCAGATAACAATTTCTTCATTCGTCGAGCCCGCCTTGTTTTCTCCGGCGACGTGTCCAATCACGTCGCCTTTTATATCCAGCCCGACTTCGCAAGCTCAAGCGACACAGCCCTTAACTATGCACAGCTTCGCGATGCTTACTTCGACGTCTCCTTCGATCAGAAGAAAACACATCGAATTCGAGCAGGCCAATCGAAGATTCCCTACGGCTTCGAGGAGATGCAATCCAGCCAGAACCGTCTGGATCTGGATAGAAGTGATGCCCTCAACAGTGCCTTTCCCAATGAGCGCGACGTTGGCGTCTTTTATTACTGGGCCCCGGCCCACATTCGAGCCCGTTTCAATGAACTCGTAACCCGGGGTCTGAAAGGTTCGGGAGACTATGGCGTCTTCGGAGCCGGCATCTTCAATGGACAGCTTCTCAACGCCTCGGAGGCCAATGGAGACCTGCACTATGTAGCTCGCTATACCTATCCTTTTCGGCTGAAAAACGGACAATTTATTGAGACCAGCATTCAGGGCTATACGGGTAAATTCGACGTCCTCACCCGAACCCCAGGCACCAAAGGCCTTCCGGATTTCCGTTACAACGATCGTCGCGTTGCGCTCAGTCTCATCGTCTACCCCCAGCCTCTGGGCTTCCAGGCGGAATACAACTGGGGGACCGGTCCCCAATATAATCCGGCAACTAACTTTATCGATCAGAAATCGCTCAATGGCGGATACGCTCTGGTCAACTATATGGCGCATCTTCCTCATGGGATCGTAATCACCCCATATATGCGTTTCCAGTACTACAACGGTGGTAAAAAACAGGAACTCGATGCTCGGAACTACCTGGTCAGGGAGGGAGAGCTCGGCATCGAGACGCAGTTCGGAAAATACATCGAGCTCACTCCCCAGTATCAGTTGGGAGACCGCACTTTTGAAGACGCAGCTAACCCCGTAAATCGTCAGAAAGGAAGCCTCCTCCGGTTACAGCTCCAATTTAATTATTAGGGTCAAAGACAAGTTAGCCGCACCGATCGGCCTGCGAAGAAGCAAAGCGCCGCCGATGCCGACAGTGCCCCTCGCTGATCACCTCGAATTCAGGGCGCAGCATGAAAGCTCCATAGCTGATGAGGTAAAACGTACGTGAATCCGGCGAATCCCTCCCACTGTGTCGAGGTCGAAGTAAGACCATGGTTGAATCCAGCATCGACGATCAGATTTTTTCGAATGGGATAAGAGAGCGACCACAAGCTTCCTACTGCATTGCCCTTCGTAAGCGGCTGGGTGAAGTGCCAGAGCTCTCCCGCGAACGTGAATGCCCCGAGCGGGTGCGAGACTGAGAGAGTCTGTCCGAACTGCCCGCGCCGAACCGTCCCGTCAGCCTGTTCAGAGAAGATCCCATTGACATCGAAATGAAATCCTCCCGCGTCTTCGCTGAACAGAAACAATGCGCTCTGCCGGAAGGTTCCGATATCCACCTCAGGAGCCGGGCTCTCATACAGCCTCCGGATGTAACTCATACTCACCGTTGGGATATGTCCTTCGCCCGAAAACACTACTCCCTGAACACCGGCAAAGACCTCTCCCGGACGATTCCCGGAGAGCGAGTCTCCAGAAGCTCCTGTGGCATGGACGAGCGGCTCGGACAGAGCAAGCAGTTGAAGACGTCGCGAGACCGTATACTTTGTCACCTGATTGATTCCGACCCGCGTATCGAATTCGGAAGACCCTTCGGCGTACAGCCCTCCATTCTCAAATTGAAGGTAGCCCACCGGCGTAAGCGTAGCGGGAGTCGAGACGGTAGGACGTCCCGGGTTAGCTTCAGGCAGCTCGGGTACGGACGATTGCGCCATACAACGCGAGATACAAAACAGCGCGAGCACCCACGCAAGGGCGCATGAAAAGCGATAGGACTTCATTGAAATCAGCTCCGGAGAAATGAGATCGCACGCCAAGGCGTGTCCATCATGAGTTCCGGGCTAAGCGCGTGGGGGAAGAAATGGCGGAGGTGCCATCCAGCCTGGAGAGTGTTCCTCTTCGATCACCGACAGGTCCACCACAAAATCCGTCTTTGGAAGCATCAGGGCGAACGTCCTGCTCCAGTGAAAACCACAGCAGGAACAGACTCCGTCGCAACGGTCGCTGGCAGGAGACAGCATATTGCCAAAAGACGAGTGGTGAAGATGGTGATTGCCAAGACCATCACAGGCAGGACATATCGGTGAGATCAGACTCATCACAACGATCAAAGCGCATAACAGAAGACCGGCAGCCTTGCTTCGATGTGCATTAGATCTGATGGATGAAAACATGACTCTTCCAGCATCGCACGCCCTCGCGGTTTTGACTCTCGCGCAGCATCCTCTACTCTGAAAGAAGCAGCTATGATCAATCCATCTTCCTCCCCTATCCGCGTCAGCCTTATCGGCTACGGCTACGTCGGCAAGACCTTTCACGCTCCCCTCGTCCGCTCCGTTCCGGGGCTTCAACTCGTTGTTGTTGGCTCCAGCAGGCCGGAGCGCGTACTCGCGGACTTCCCCGGAGTCACCGTCTGTCCTTTCATGGAAGCAGCGACGCACCCCGGCGTGGATCTGGTCGTCATTGCCAGCCCCAATGAGAGTCACTTCCCTCTCGCCGCAGCCGCGCTCCGGGCAGGCAAGCACGTTGTTGTCGACAAGCCCTTCACCCTCGATCTCGCCGAGGCCCGTGAGCTCGTCCGGATCGCACGCGAGCAGAACCGGCTTCTCTCCGTCTTTCAGAACCGCCGATGGGAAGGCGACATCCTCGCCGCCAAAGCCATCCTCGAGTCCGGACGCCTCGGTAAAGTCACTCACTTCGAGGCGCACATGGATCGCTTCCGTCCGCTCGTCCGTCAGCGCTGGCGCGAAGATCCTGGTCCCGGAGCCGGTCTCTGGTTCGATCTCGGGCCGCATCTCATCGACATCACTCTTCACCTGTTCGGCCTGCCCGACTCGGTTCTCGCAAGCATCGCCACGCTGCGTCCCGGCGGCAGGACAGACGACTGGGCCCACGTCCAGCTCTTCTATCCCGATCTCCGCGTCATCCTCAACGCCACCTTGCTTTCCTCTGGCGGAATTCCACGCACCCTGCTTCACGGAACGAAAGCGAGCTGGGCGAAGTACGGCCCCGATCTTCAGGAAAAACAGCTCGTCGAAGGCATCATCGCTCCCGGAACAAAAGGGTTTGGCGACGATCCCGATCCCGGCATCCTCTTCGATGGAGCGACCGGTGAGCGCACCGAGATTCCAGTGCCGCCCGCCGACCAGATCGGCTATTACACCGGCATGCGCGATGCCATCCTCGGCCGCGCTCCTGTGCCGGTCTCTCCCGAATCCGCCATAGCCGTAATGGCCATCCTCGAGACGACCTTCGCCTCCGGCGAGCAAGGCAGAGTGCTTCCCATTCCTCTCACCCCGGAAGAACGGGAGGCATACCAGAAGCGAGAGCCGCAATCGCACCCCTGACTCCCTCGATAACCACTTGGCGCTAGTTCATCCATCTCACGCGATCCTCGAATAAAATCTCTTTATCGGGAGTCATCCCCAGACAAGGACAATCTCTCTGAGCACCTCGGATCAGCCCGGCTCCACTCTGCGTAAGTTCCTGCATCTTTTTTCTCAGGCTCCGCAGACGTCCATGCTCTTCGACTCTCCGCCCAGCCCTCCTGCCAAGGCCACGCCAAAGAGATCCCGCTCCACCCTTCCCGCTTCGCAGTCCCTTATCACCGTCTTTCAGGAGCAATACCGCGAACTTCGGCCGCGCGCTCCCATCCCTCCCTTCGACATCCGTTTCCGCCGCTTCACTTCGCTCAACACCACCATCCGGCTTCGTGAAGGACGCCTCCACGTTCGCCTGTCCGATCTGCTCGAGCAGGCTCCAGAGACGGTCCACCACGCCATCGCGCATATTCTTCTCGCCAAGCTTTACCGCAAACCCATTGCCCCATCGCATGCCGACCGTTATCGTCGCCATGTCTCTTCCGAAGCCGTCTCGCGTCAGGCCGAACACATTCGCCAGACCCGCGGACGTAAGCGAATTCTCACGCCCTTAGGTCATCACTTCGATCTCAACGAGGTCTTCGACTCGCTCAATGCGCGCTTCTTCCACGGCCTTCTCGGGCGCCCTGTCCTCACATGGAGCGCCCACCATGCCCGCCGCATGCTTGGCCATTACGACGCGGCCCACAACACCATCATGGTCAGCCGTGTCTTTGACCGGCCCGACACCCCACGCTGCGCGATTGAGTATCTGCTCTACCACGAGATGTTGCACCTCAAGCATCCCGTCCGAGTGAAGGCCGGACGCCGCTGCGTTCACTCCCGCGAATTTCAGGCCGAGGAGCGTCTCTTCCCTCACCTCGAAGAGGCCAAAGCCTACCTCCGCCGCCTCTAAGTCCCCTCGCACCAATAAATTCCTACAGTCCTGTCGCAAAACCGTGGTAGCATCCTCCCGTCCAAGCTTCGTCTTCGGACGCACGTCGGCCAACGCAGCGTTGCGCCGGCTATGGGCCTCGCCGCAATTGAGCATTTTGAAATCTCACTTAGGAAACCGAGGGTACTCTCTATGCCGATGTATAAACGTGCAACTGCCGAGTTTCTAGGAACCTTCTGGCTTGTCTTCGGAGGCTGTGGCAGTGCTGTCCTTGCCGCCGCATTCCCACAGCTCGGCATCGGCTTCGCCGGTGTCGCTCTCGCCTTCGGACTCACTGTGCTAACGATGGCCTATGCCATCGGCCACATCTCCGGTTGCCATCTCAATCCGGCCGTCTCCATCGGCCTCGTCGTCGGAAAGCGCTTTCCCGCCTCCGAACTCCTGCCCTATATCCTTGCCCAGGTTGTGGGAGCTATCGTCGCCTCAGGCGTTCTCTACCTCATCGCCAGCGGCCGGCCCGAATTCTCCCTCGCAGGAGGCTTCGCCTCCAACGGCTACGGCCTACACTCGCCCGGTGGCTATTCGCTGGTCGCATGCTTCGTGGCCGAAGTCGTCCTGACCGCCTTCTTCCTTCTCGTCATCCTCGGCGCCACCGACCAGCGCGCCCCCAAGGGCTTCGCTCCCATCGCCATCGGCCTCTGCCTCACGCTGATTCACCTCATCAGCATCCCCGTCACCAACACCTCGGTGAACCCGGCACGCTCCACGGGTCCCGCCCTCTTCGTTGGCGGCTGGGCAATCTCGCAGCTCTGGCTCTTCTGGGTCGCTCCCATCCTTGGAGCTATCCTCGGCGGCATCATCTCCAACATCTTCTTCGATGCGCCCCAGCCCTCCGTACGCGAAGAGCTCTCCCGCTAACCTGACAAGACAAAAGCCCGGATGCTGCGAGAAGGACTCGCACCCATCCGGGCTTTTGATCTTCAGCTCAGTTTTGCGAGTCCCCTGCCAGCTCCGGGGTCCACTGCACATTCTTCGATCGAGCCACCGCGACCAGCGCCGCTCCGGCCAGAATCGATCCCAATGCCGCTACCTGCGCATTGCTCATGCCCCAGTACAATCTCGGATTGATCCGGACAAACTCAACCAGGAACCTGCCGATACCGCTCAGCACCAGGTACTCGCCGGTAATCACGCTTACCGGGGGTTTGCTCTTTGCCCTGCGCCATAGCCACAACGCCAGCGCGACGGAGTACAGCAGCTCGTAGACTGGCGTCGGCTGCACCAGGTCCGGCGTCGGCACCAGCGCATCCGCACGCATGTGCACTCCCCACGGCAGCGTCGTCTTGATTCCATAGTCGCCATCACCAGAGAGCAGGCATCCGATCCGGCCTACGCCATACCCGATCGCAGCCGCGGGCGCGGCCAGGTCCAGCATTCGCAACGCTCCAATGCTCTCGCCGGAAGCACCCTCTCCCTGCGCGCGAAACTTCGCCTTCGTCCCCATCCACATCAGCATCAGGATTCCCGCCAGCATCCCGCCAAACCAAGCGAATCCCGCCTGGAACCAATGCAGAAATCCGATCACCATATCCAGCGGGTGCTTCCATCCCGGAGCCACGATCCGAGCCATCGACATGCGCAGCGTAGCCGGATCCTGCAGCTCATGCCATACCTTGGCGCCAACCACCCCGGCAATCACCACAAACGCCACAATATTAAGGGCGTCGGCATCCACGCCATTGCGAACGAAGTTTTTGTGAAGCACCACGGTCGCGACCACCGCGGCCAACCACAGCAACAGCCCGAACGTACCCAGGTGCACCGGGCCAAAATCGATATAGGGAAACATAATCCTCGCTTCCCTTCTAGTGTATCGCCCGGCGGTTCGGTTTTCTCCCTCCGTACGGTCACCCTGGGAAAAGCGCCTCTTCGCTGCAGCTGGCTATGCAGATGGGCAAGCCTTCATGCCCTGTCTGGTTTTCGAGGCGCCCAGCAGCCGACAAGAGGGAGAATCGCTTCGGAATTGTATACTTACGCTTACTTACGCTTATTGACCTTTGCTCGGAGAGCCGAATGAATGTGAAGGAAAACCTGCAGACTCTTCTATGCAATCGACACTTGCCCGGCCATGCCAGAGGAATCTATTCCGTATGTACGGCCAATCCGACGGCGATCCGAGCTGCGATGCGTCAGGCACGGGCTGACGATTCCCCGCTGCTTCTTGAGGCAACGTCCAATCAGGTAAATCAATTCGGCGGGTACACGCGGATGCGGCCTGCAGACTTTCGCGAGCTGGCGCAGCAGCTCGCGGCCGAGGAATCTCTTCCCTTTGACCGGATCATCCTCGGCGGAGACCACCTGGGGCCAAATCCCTGGCAACATGAGCCGGCAAAGATTGCCATGGCGCATGCGGAAGAACTGGTAGCGGAGTACGCACGTGAAGGTTTCGTGAAGCTTCACCTGGACGCAAGCATGCCATGCGCGGATGATCCTTCCCCCTTGCTTCCGCAAACCGTTGCGTTACGCTCGGCGCGGCTCTGCGCTGCAGCCGAGCGGGCAGTAACTGGGACGAAGCCCGTCTACGTGATTGGCACGGAGGTTCCAACGCCAGGCGGCGCTACAGAGGGCCTCGATTCCCTTGCGGTAACGACGGTGGCAGCCGCGGAAGAGACCTTGGAGGAACATCGCCGGCAGTTTGCCGGCTTAGGGCTGACAGAGGCGTTCGAGCGCGTGATCGCCGTAGTCGTGCAACCAGGCGTCGAGTTCAACCACGATTCAGTTCATGAGTACGACGGAAACCAGGCGCAGGCACTCTCATCATGGCTACAATCTCGTGCGCCGCTTGTCTTTGAAGCGCACTCGTCGGATTACCAGAAGGAGCAGGCCTATTTCGAACTGCTTCGCGACGGCTTTGCCATCCTTAAGGTCGGTCCGGCCGTAACCTTTGCCATGCGCGAAGCCATCTTCGCGCTTGCGGCAATCGAGGCATATCTCCTACCGGAGACAAAACAATCTTGTGTGCGCGAGACAGTGGAACGAGTGATGCTTGCGTCTCCGGCAAACTGGAAAAGTCATTATCACGGCAACGCGGAGGAGCAGAGGCTGCTGCGCACCTTCAGCTATAGCGATCGCATCCGCTACTACTGGTCGCAACCCGACGTGCACGCAGCCGTAGAGCGCCTGATGGAGAATCTACGATCTGTAAGCATTCCCGAGACAATGCTCAGCGCATTTTTGCCGCTGGAGTACGCAGCCTTGCGCGATCACCAACTCTCGATGGAACCCATGGAGATCTTGCTGCATGCCACGCAAAGGTCCCTTCAGCCTTACGCGCAAGCCTGCTTCCCCAGGCACTAGCTTTGGATTGCAGAAGCAAACGGCAGTCACTTCTAAGAGAGTGTTCGCAGCTCATCTTCTGAATCGGATTGGTTTTTTGCCATGATGCCCATATCTTTAACTAGCGTGATATTTGCAGTGAGCAGATTCAAAAGCTGACAGAGTGTTCGAAGTGGTACTGAGAGGGACTTTCCTATGAAGAGGTTTTATTTCGCTCTGTTCGCGATGATTGCCGTTATGCTGGCTGGTTCCGCCAGGGCACAGAAGACCAATCCTTCCACGGCGAACAGGCTGGATTACCAGAGGGCCGGCGCACCGCTTGGAACAGAGCCGGCTGACAGGCAGATTCTGGCAGCATTAAAATCCGTCTCGGCCGAGAAGATCAAAGCGAACATCGTTCGCCTCGTGAGTTTCAACAATCGTTCAACGATTTCATCGACCGAAACAGACCTCAAGCCTGGCACGGGCGTGCTCGCTGCCGCGGATTGGATCAAATCGCAGTTTGAGGAATACAGCAAAGCTTGTGGTGGCTGTCTTGAAGTACAGTCGATGAGTTTGTCGAGCAGCCGCAGGCCGGGTTTAATAATAGCCGTCCACGAATCGTGAAGCCGACCCCGCTTCGGAATGTCGTCGCAATCCTGCGGGGATCAGACCCGGCATCCGCAAAGCGCATGTACCTGATCACCGGCCACTATGACACGCGCGAGACCGATGTCATGAACACGCATGACTTCGCACCCGGCGCGAACGATGATTCCAGCGGCACTGCGGTCTCGATGGAAGCCGCCCGAGTCTTGAGTCAGTACAAATTTCCCGCAACCCTCGTCTTCGTAGCTGTTGCTGGAGAAGAGCAGGGTCTGAACGGCTCCCGTCATCTCGCTCAGCGCGCTCAGAAGGAGGGCTGGCAACTGGAAGGAGTTCTGAACAATGACATTGTCGGTGGCGACACCACACCGGGGGACACGCTGCAAAGCAAACAGCGCATCCGCGTATTCTCTCAGGGAATTCTGCCCTCTTCTCCCATCGAACAAATCCGTCAGGCGCTCAGTACCGGCAGCGAAAACGAAACGCCATCGCGGCAGCTCGCTCGCGAAGTACTCGCAGTAAACCGTACCTATCTCGCGGGCAGTCACGAGCCCTTTCAAGCCGTGATGGAGCTTCGGCTGGATCGCTTCCTGCGCGGTGGCGATCACAAATCGTTCAGCGATGAGGGCTTTCCCGCAGTGCGATTTACGGAATGGCGCGAAAACTTTGACCATCAGCATCAGCACGTTCGAACGGAAGACGGAAGACGGAAGACGGAAGACGGAAAAGAATATGGCGATCTTCTCAAATTCGATGATTTTAATTACATCGCGCAGACTGCAAGGCTTAATATCGCCACGCTTGCGACTCTCGCCCTGTCTCCCGGCGTGCCCCAACAGGTTCGCGTCCTCACAACGAATCTGGATAACGACACCCTTCTCAAATGGGAGAGTCCGAAGAACTTTTCTGGCGAGCTGAGCTACCAGATCGTGTGGCGCGAAACAGCTGTCAACAACTGGCAATATGCCGCGGATGCGAAAAGTTTTCCCGGTCAGGTGCCGAATTCAGTGCGGCTTCCCGTTTCGAAGGACAATGTCTTCTTCGGAGTACGCGCATGCACTTCGAAAGGAATTTGCAGTCAGGCTGTCGCTCCCGTTCTAAGCCGCGAGAAATAGCGGCAAAGTAGCAGGGTGTTTTGCTCCAAACGGGCGAGCCCTACTCTTTCAACGTGGATGAAGGCGCTGAGACGATCCGGCGTGCAGATGGCGGGGAGACTCCCATTGCAGCGCGCCAGCAATCTGTTCGGCGAGAGTGAGCGGATCGAAGGGCTTGAAAAGAACCGCTGCCACCTCCAGATTGGCAAAACGCCGCTTGTCGACTCCTTGAACCTTTGCCGTTAGCAGAAGCACCGGAATATGCGCGATAGCGGGAATCTGCTGCATCTGCCGGAAGGTTGTGGGGCCGTCCACTCCCGGCATCATGACATCCATCAGAATGGCATCCGGTTGATGTTCGATCGCTAATTCGATTCCCTGAACACCGGAGCTTGCCGTCAGAACCTGCCATCCTGCGGTCGCTTCCAGCGAGAGGGATGCAACTTCCCGAATGTCATCTTCATCGTCGATGATCAAAATTCTCTGCATGGGTTAACCATCTTCTCATGCTGCAAACCATCTGGAGATGGAGTGAAGGCTGCCTGGTTCTCCAGGGACTCAGGCAGCTGGACCGGCTGAAATCAGATGATCGTACTTAGAACGGAGACGCTGCACCATGGAAAGAACCAGCGTTTCGACTTCATGGGGTTGGACCTTCGCCTTGGTCAGAAACTCGGTAGTTCCCAGGCGCAGCTTCGACATCTCGGCATCCGACAACTCATGGCCGGAGTAGACGACCAGCGGCATGCTCCGAAGAGGGGGTTGCTGACGAAGCCATTCCACGAAAGAAAAACCATCACCATCAGGAAGCGTCAGGTCAAGAATCACCAGGTCAGGACGGCGTCCCACACAGTGACGTATCGCCTGCTGCCGCGTTGAGGCATGGTCGATGTGAACGGCTGTGCCATGGAAATTTGCAATCAGAATGCTGGCAAGGTCGTCGTCGTCCTCAACCAGAAGAACATAGGCAGGGCCATCTCCACGATGGAGAACCCGGCCCAGTTCCGCAAAAAGATGGTTCTCGCTAAAGGGCTTCTGCACCCACCCCTGAGCATCGCCCGTCAGCTGAGGGCGAAGCGTAGAAGAGAGAACGCTGAGAACAACGACTGGGATCTCCGCGGTCGCCGGATTATCTCGCAGGCGCTGAAGCGTCTCCCATCCACTCAGCCCCGGCATATAAAGATCCAGCAGGATCGCTTCTACCGAATGCTCGGACGCAATGCTGAGAGCCTCTTCGCCGCTGCCCGCCTCGATCACCGTATAACCCTGCCGCGTCAAATGCTCGGAGACAACCGTCCGGATACCAGGGTCGTCATCGCAGACGAGAATCGCTCCTTCGCCCGGCGCAGGCGCTGCAACCGGCGTTGTGAGATCGGTCGATCGAGCGGTACGGGGAAGCATGACGAAAAGCGTAGTTCCCTTGATGAGGTTCCGCTGCGCCCAGATGGAGCCACTGTGCTGTTGAACGATGCTGCGGCAGATCGACAGGCCCAGGCCGGTCCCTCCACGCTGCCTCGCATCCGCATGTTCCACCTGCTGGAAGCGATCGAAGACAGAGTCGAGTTTATCTGCGGGAATACCGCGTCCTTCATCGACCACTTTAACCAGGATGGAATCCGAGGTCGCATCGGTATGGATTCGCACGGTCGACGCCGGCGTTGAAAACTTAATGGCGTTCGAGAGCAGGTTGGTCAACACCTGAAGTATGCGATCCGAGTCCCCATCAAAGAAAAGCGAATCGATCGACGCGTTCTGTCCTACCGTAAACGGAACCAGCTCAAGGTGAACCGTGTGGTCGTCCGCCATCGGCGTCATGGTTTCAATCGCCTGCTGGCAAAGATCGCGGAGGGAGCATCGGCGAATCTGAAGCGGAGCGCGCCCGGATTCCATTCGCTCTAGGTCAAGGATGTCGTTGATCAGCCGGATCAGGCGGTCCGTGTTCGTCGTCGCGATCCGAAGCAGATTCATAGCCCGGGGATCGAGGTCGCCGATCGTTCCGGACGAGAGCAGGCCCAGCGCTCCGCGAATGCTGGTCAGAGGGGTCCGAAGCTCGTGGGAAACGGTAGAGATGAACTCATCTTTAAGAGTGTCGAGCTGGGAACGCTCGGAGAGCTGCATCTTGTCTTGATATTGTTGCTCGCGTGCTTGGGTAAGCTGCAGCGCAAGTTCACGTACGGCACGTTGCGATCGCCAGAAAGCGAACAACAATATCCCGCAAGCCGCTAACAGAGAGAGAAATCCTAAAATCGGAAGCATGTGCATGCTGGACGAACCTTTAAGGCACCTTGGCAGTTCATATGGGAAGCTGGAGAGCCCAATGAAAAAGAAAGAACAACGAAATGCATTTTCAGCATTCAGGGTATAACGAGTTGCTGGAGTGCATGTAACAAAAGTAACCTATCTTTCGAAAAACACTACCTTTTTTGTAAGTAATTGAAATAACTAAACAAAATCCAATTTCCACTCATGCAGAGCATGCCAGAGTTTGCACTCCTTGGGCCTCAGAAGAGGCCGAGGTAACCTTACAAGTCAATAGGAATACGAAGGATAGAGGCTTTTGGATCACCATCTCATCAAAAAAAGCCGCCCGGGGATTGGGCGGCTTTTTTAGTTACTTTGGCGTTATTTTAGCTGGTTACTTCAACTCGGTCCAGGATGACAGCCCATCTCTTGCCCTCGCGTGCTGCCTGGGCATTCTTGTGAAAGGCGTAGCCTGCGATAAGTGGCAGGGCCATCGTAGCTTCGGAGAAGACCATCTGCTCGTAAGTGGTGTCGACCTTCCCCCAGCTGGAAGCCTCTTTCAGGGTCGATCCCGACAGCGCTCCGTCACGGGAATCGGCCACCGTAATCTGGATCGCATACTTGTGCATCGAAGCGTCCACCCCAAGGATGTCCGCGGCAACGACAATGTCCTGCGCAAAGTTCTTCGGAACGCCGCCACCGACCATCAACAGACCCGTGGTCGGATTCGCGATCTTCAGCTGCGTCAGCTCGTAAAAGTCCTTGGCGGAATCGATCGATACGGAAGGTTTGCCCTGCCGCTCATGCTGGTGGGCGACCAGACCGAAGCCCGCCGAGCAGTCCGAGAAGGCCGGGCAGAAGATCGGAACATTCTTCTCGTAGGCGGCCAGCACGATCGAGTCGCGTCCACCCGCCTGCGGGGTCTTTCCGTTCTTCGCCAGATAAGCTCCCATCTCGCGGATAAACTCGCGCGAGCTGTAGGGCCGGTGCTCCAGCGAGTTGGTGATCTGGTGCGTCGTCTCGTCGCAGGCCCGAAGCTCTTCCTCGTCGATGAAGGTGTCGTAGATGCGATCGATCATCAGCTCGCGAAGAATGCCGTCTTCGTGACCGTACTTGTATTCATCGCCGGCGATGTAATGGTTATAGCCGAGGGCTTCAAAGAAGTCCTGATCGACGATGTTGGCGCCCGTCGAGACGATGGCATCGATCATGTTGTTGCGGATCAGGTCGACGATCACCTTCTGCAGGCCAGCCGAGATGAGCGATCCGGCAAGACACAGGATGACACCACACTCCGTGTCGCGGAGCATCATCTCGTAGATCGAGGCGGCGCGAGCGGTATCGCGCGAGCTGAAGGCCATCGACTGCATGGCATCGACCAGAGCCACAACGTTGTGCTGCTTGATGTCGATGTGCTGGATGGGCTGGGTGAGGAGTTCTTTTTTCGTGAGCATAGCCTTTATAGAATACCAAGCCAAATCCTGCGTCTGACGCGGAGATGTGTGAATTTTAGTATTCTCCGCCAGGAATCCCCAGCTCGCGGGGATTGCCCCCAAGCCACCGACCGGCGAGACTGGAAGACATGAACGTCAATCTGGCCGAAAGAGCCCACAACCACAACTGGAAACTCGATCCCATCGTCCGATCGTTGCTGGATACCGACTTCTACAAATTACTCATGCTCCAGTTCATCTGGAAAAACTTTCCCCAGGTCCACGTAACCTCGGAGACGACGAACCGAACCACCTCGGTCCGGCTGGCGGAACTCATCTCGAAGGAAGTCCTGATCGAGCAGCTGGAACATGTCCGTCGCCTCCGCTTCCGGAAGAGCGAGCTGATCTGGCTGGCTGGAAACACCTTCTACGGCACCCGCACCATCTTCGAACCCGCCTTTCTCGATTGGCTCGAACACGACTTCCGCCTCTCCGACTACGAAGTCACCGAGCACGACGGTCAGCTCGTCCTGCACTTCTCCGGCCTGTGGACCGAGGTCACCATGTGGGAGATCTACGGCCTCGCCCTGCTCAGCGAGATGAAGACCCGCTCCGGCCTTGGAAAGCTTAGCGAGCTGGAGCTGGACATCCTCTATGCCCGGGCCAAGACGCGTCTCTGGGACAAGATCGAAAAACTACGCGAGGTCCCCGACGTGCGAATCTCCGAGTTCGGAACCCGCCGTCGCCACAGCTTTCTGTGGCAGGAATACGTGGTGATGGCCATGCGCGCCGGTCTCGGAGAAAGCCTCTCCGGAACCTCGAATACCTACCTGGCCTACAAACATAATCTCGAAGCCATGGGAACCAACGCGCACGAGCTCCCCATGGCCCTCGCCGCGCTCTCGAACTCCGACGAAGAGTTGCACCAGTCCCAGTACCGCGTGCTCGAGCTCTGGCAGAAGAGCTACGGCGGCGAGCTTCTCATCCTGTTGCCCGATACCTTCGGCACCACCCAGTTCCTCGAAAACGCGCCGGACTGGGTAGCCGACTGGACCGGCCAGCGGGCCGACTCCAAAGATCCCTTCGTCGCCGGAGACGAATACATCGCGTGGCTGATGAGCCGGGGCCGCGACGCCCGTCGAAAGCGCCTGATCGCCTCCGACGGCCTGGACGTCGACGACATTCTCACGCTGGAAAAGTACTTCAGAGGGCGCATTCGCTTTAGCGCGGGCTGGGGAACTCTGCTTACCAATGACTTTCGCAACTGCCATCCCCACGGCGAGCACGACTTCGAACCCATCAGCCTGGTCTGCAAGGTCGTGACGGTGGAAGGAAGACCGGCGGTGAAGCTCAGCGACAATGCGCACAAAGCCACTGGCCCCGCCGAGGAGATCGAGCGATACCGTCGAGTCTTCGGCACCACCGCCGTTCTAGGCGCAGAAGTCCTGGTCTAAAGGGGCGACTACATCTGTTGAAGCGCAGATAAATTCACTGGCGCGTGAAGGGACACCTACAGAGGAAACTGCGTGCTGCCTCTGTCGCCCATAACTCCAGTGGTGGCAGGAGTGATAGCCTTATCGGCATGCTTTGCGCAACAGGACAAGATCTTGCGGAAGAATTCCGCGCCTCGGGATTAGATCTATCCACCGCTGAGGCCGAACGCGACAGAACAGCAGCCGGAATAGCCAGGCAGCGGCGAGAAAATGCCCTCGCAGCTCTCGAGAAACATAGACAAAATTGCAGTTTATGTTCCAGGAGCAGCAAGCAAAAGGCAGAACTTCAGAACTGAAGTTGCCGAAAACCCGACACTCTCTCTCGAATGACGCATGGTGCCGGATGCCCATCTTCGCAACGGTTTCATCGTAACCACGACCTTCGAAATCGCTTAACGCATGTTCACGAACCAACCGGATTCCTCGAAAAGGTCGCCGGATATACTCGGTTAATGTCCAAATTTGCTCGTGTGATGCGTTTTGCTGTGGCCTCTGCCCTGGTGCCATGGATGACGGTGCAGCCTTCCTTTGCCTGGGGAGGAGACGGCCACCGGATGGTCAACCGGCTTGCAGCCACCTACCTTCCCACGGACGTGCCGGCGTTTCTGCGCAACGGCAATGCACTCGACACGATGGAATACCTTGGCCCGGAGCCTGATCGCTGGCGCAATCGCGCGGAGCAGGAGCTCGGCGATGCTCAGGCTTCCGAGCACTTCATCGACTTCGAGTATGCAGATCTGATCGGCACTCTTCCGAAAAAGCGCTACGACTTCGTTCGCGCCCTCGCCCAGGCGCAGGCCGCTCATCCCGACATCCAGTTGACGCCGGAGAAGGTTGGTCTCCAGCCTTACGTGACCGAAGAAGTTTGGCAGCGATTGAAGGTCGGGATGCGGGAGTATCGGCATCTTCTCGCTGCCGGAGAAGACACCAAACCGGCTGAGACTGCAATTCTCTTTTACGCGGCCTGGCTCGGCCATTACGTAGCCGATGGCTCCCAGCCCCTGCACGTCACCATACAGTACAACGGCTGGAATGGTCCCAATCCCAATGGCTACACAACCGAGCACAAGATTCACTCCCTGTTCGAGTCCCTCTATGTGACCGCGAACATCAAGTCCGGTGACCTCGCTCCGCTGGTTGCGGCAGCACAGCCGAAGCTGCTCGACGACGAATGGGCGGATTACCTGACCTATCTGCGCCACTCGGCCACCCTCGTGGAGAAGACGTACCAGATCGAGAAAACTGGCGGCTTCAACGGTGCCGGAACCCCCGAGGCAAAGACCTTCACCGAGGAGCGGCTCGCGGCCGGAGCCATTGAGCTGCGCGACATGATCTACACCGCCTGGGTTCGCAGCGGCGACCCGGTCCAGGAGTTCCACGGAGCCAACTAAGGGTTCGCCAGAGCAGCGACGTAAACCTGTCAAGCCGCGATTCGAGGCAACAAACTGAAAAAGCGATAGATCCGAAGTGCCGATCAGATTCCTTCGCTTTGTTAAAATAGAATCATCCGCCGAAAAAGCCCTGGGTACCCCCCAGGGCTTTCGGATTTAAATTCAACGAAATCAGCCAATACCGTCATTCAAAAAAAGTAAATCTATACCGTCATTTCAAAATTAAACCCATACCGTCATTCTGAGCGGAGCGCAGCGGAGTCGAAGAATCCCTGTATTTCGTTCCGGTCGCCGCAGATTTCGAAGTATCGGCAACCTGCTCTGGAATCCCCGCCTTCCCTCTTCAAAGTGATCTCGGGGATGCCCAGGTCCAAAACTAAGTCATTCCGTTCCAAGATTTTGCGCAAAATAGGTACAGGGGGGACTATGCCGCACCGCCACGTTGCTGTAGCCGCACCGACAGCTTGCGGAACAAGGGCGTAAGTGCAAGGGCAATGAGAGGAACCAGGACAATGGCAATCGCCGTCCACGTCAGGAAGGCATGCCACTCCCAGCGCCAGATCTTCCGCCCGAACTCGATCGGGTCCCGCCGGATCGCTGTCAGAAGAACCTTCGCGGAAAAAGGAAGAGGTTCGGTGTGGAAGACGTAGCTACCCAGTTGAAGAAAAGGAACAACCAGGAGAAGCTGCAACGGATAGACGACATGATTGGCAAGCTGGGATGCGGCGATGTTCAACCGTAGAAGCATCGCGACGGCGAAGCACAGCACGGTCGTCGTTCCCAACACAGGATTGATTCCAATCAGCAGCCCGACCGAAACGCTCCAGGCCAGTCGCTTCGGGGACGCTCCGCGGCGAAGAAGGGCAAGAAGGGGCAGCACAAGCCGGCGATAGAGAGGGCCTCTGTGCTCTCCGGGAGCCTCAGGGGCACCCTCCGGCTCGGTGCCTCCGTTATCTCCTTTGAGACTTGTTTCATCGCGATCCACGCCTCTCAGGATAGACTGCGCAGCAGGGGGATCGGAACGGGTGAGTTTTTTTCGGGCTGCAGGTCGAAGCATTCAACTCGCTGGGTACTTTCTCCGGTTCGGCACGGAGCTGCTGATTCGGAGACCATCCACACGAGAGGCCCGGGCAGACTGGCTGCATCGCTTCGCCGCCACAGCTCTCCACGGAATGGGAATCGAGATCGAGGCGACGGGAAGATTTCCTGAGCGCGGCGCCGTGATCTCCAATCACCTCGGCTATCTCGACATCATCGTCTTTGCCGCGCTTCACCCCTGCGTCTTCGTCTCCAAGGCCGAAGTCGCCCAATATCCGCTGCTCGGCTGGATGACGACCATGGCAGGAACGGTATACGTCGCCCGTGGACACGGCGGTTCCGCCCTCAAGGCGCGCGCGGGGCTGCAGGCCGCGTTCGACGTCGGCCTGCCGGTAGTCTTCTTCCCCGAGGGAACGACCACCAACGGCAGCGGTATGTTGAAGTTCCACAGCGGCCTCCTGTCACAGGCCCGCGCTGCCGGGGCTTCCGTGACCCCGGCGCATATCTGCTATCACCTTGGCGAAGGAAACGGCGCGGCGACGGTCGCCGACAATGTCTGCTACTGGGGAGACGATGTGGTTCTGGTGCCACACATCTTTCATCTCCTCGGTCTGCGCGGAATCCGCGCGGAGGTCCGCTTCGCCGAAGAGCCGGTCACCTTCTCCGTCCCCCCGGATCAGCGGAAGCGATCCGCTCAGGAGGCCTGGGTTGCCGTAGCCGAATTGGCAAAGGCTACGGAGGGTATCGAAACGGTGCACCATTTTTGATTCAACGAATGTTCACTTGGCGTGAACATCCTGTAACACAATTCGACGCAGACTGACCTCGAACCACTCATCCCGGGCATCAAGGAGAGTCGATGGTCAGTGTCAAGGAATCGCCTTCCGCTATTCTTCCTCAGGTCTCGCCAGTCGTTCCCAGCTTTCCGGCCAAAAAGGATATCCGCCTCGAAGCCGGCGCCTACATCGCCCGCCTTGCCATCACCGAACTGGAGCGGGCGGCAGCCTACAGGCTCCGTTTCCTCGTCTTCAACCTCGAGATGAACGAAGGCCTGGAGTCGGCCTACGCCGATGGATACGACAAAGATCGTTATGACGACGTCTGCGATCACCTGGTCGTGGAAGAGCGCGCAACCGGTGCCATCGTCGGAACCTACAGGCTGCAGATGGGCGATGTCGCCGCCCGCAGCTTCGGCTACTACAGCGAGCAGGAATTCTGCTTTGCGCCCTACGAGTCGATGCGCAGCCAGATCGTCGAGTTGGGCCGTGCCTGCATCCACCGCGAACATCGCTCGCCCGAGGTCCTTCATCTGTTATGGCGTGGAATCGCCCGCTACGCATTGGCCAACGGTGGCCGCTATATGATGGGCTGCTGCTCGCTGAACTCTCTCGACCCGCAGATGGGCCATGCCGTGTACGCCTCGCTCACCGATTTCATGGTTGAGCCGGAGCTGAGAACCGCACCAACCCCTATCTTCGCCATGCCCGCACCCGTGGGCCAGCCAGACCAGCAGCGAGCGCCAAAGCTCCTGCGCGCCTATCTCGCCATCGGGGCGAAGATCTGCGGCATACCCGCCATCGACCACGAGTTCCGCACCATCGACTTCCTGACCCTGCTCGATCTTCAGACGCTTCATCCCCGGGTCGCGGCGCGGTTTCTCGAGGGCTGCTGATTTGCGCTCTCTGCGTTCAGTCTGGAGAATTCTGAGCGCGTTTGCGTTGTTCCTCGCCCTCGCGGTGGACTTTCTCCTCCGGCCCCCTCGCTCCTCCGCGGAAGGCGCGGAGAAGATGCATCGCTGCTGCCGAAGAGTCGTTCGTGCCCTCGGAGTTCGCTGGAACGTTGAAGGGACGTTTCCACAGGGCGGCGCAGTCGTATCGAACCACCTCAGCTATCTCGACATCCTGCTCTATGCCGCGATACGTCCGTTCGTGATGGTAGCGAAGTCGGAGGTTCGCGGCTGGCCCGGAATCGGCTGGCTGACCAGGCAGGCAGGAACCATCTACGTAGTCCGAGGCGGCGGCCCCGCAACCTATCCCGGGGTGAACCACGCCATGGCAGAGGCCTATCGCAGCGGCCTGCCGGTGCTGTTCTTCCCCGAGGGGACGACGACCGACGGATCTGAAATTCAGCCCTTCCGGCGAGGACTCTTCCACTCCGTCTTGAACGAAGGAGTTCCTCTTCAAACTGCGGCGCTCTGCTATTCCTCAGACGAACGGGATATCTCCGTCGCCAACGAAGTCTGCTGGTGGGGCGATGCCCTGCTGGCTCCGCACCTGTGGAGACTGGCTGGCGCTCGCTCGATCCGGGCAACCATCCGCTTCGGTCCGGCAGTGGTAAAGCGCGACGACCGCTTCGTGTTATCGCAGCAGGCTCGCGAGCAGGTTGCGGAGATGTACGCCGATCTATCCTTCGTCGCGGCTGGATCGCCGATGTCCTGCGCGAACCAGCCCGAGCTGGTGCAGGCGCTGTAGCACCTGCTCGACCGACCAGTCGAGAGCGTCGGTTCCTTCCACGATCACAGACGCGTGTTGCGCCGACGGAAGAACATAAAGATCAGCCATCGGTTTTGCGGTCGCCTCAAACTGGGCGCGAACGCTCTCTTCGGTGCGGCCGCGCTCGCGCATGTCGCGATAGATGCGGCGATTCAGGCAGATCTCGTTCGGCGCGTTGACGTAAATGCTGAAATCGTAGAGAGCTCGCAGGCGGGAGTAATGCAGGGCGAGGATGCCTTCGACGATCAGGACCGGCGCGGGCGCAATCATCTCCGTGCGATCCGGAACCCGGGTATGAGTCGTGAAGTCGTAGATCGGGCGCTCGATGTTGCGGCCGTCCGCAAGCGTCTCCACATGCTCGACCAGCAGCGTATGCTCGAGCGAGTCAGGATGATCGAAGTTCTGCAAACCCCGCTCTTCCTGGGGCAGATGGCTTAAGCAACGATAGTAGAAGTCCAGCGGCAGCAGCGTAGCCGAAAGCTGCGCGGTCAGCTCGCGGGCAAGCGTTGTCTTTCCGGAACCGGAGCAGCCGGCCAATCCAAGGATGAGAGGGCGCTGCGGAAGCAACAGTTGCAGCGCGGGTTGATCTTGCAAGAAGCAGTTCCTTTCACGTGCCTTAAGTTCTCAATGCGCTCCGGAAAGCGGCATCGGATTCACTGCGGGCTTGAGGCCACCTGGGGAATAAGAGCGGTGAGCAGTCCGGTAAACTGCCCTGCGATACGACGGCCGGTCTCCATCACCTCTTCGTGATTGATAGGCTGCTCGAGAACTCCGGCAGCCATGTTGGTCACGACAGAAAGACCCAGGACCTCGATTCCCATGTGCCGGGCGACGATCACCTCATGGACCGTGGACATCCCCACCAGGTCGGCTCCCAAGGTGCGAAAGGCACGAATCTCGGCGGGAGTCTCATAGCTGGGGCCGAGGACCGACAGATACACGCCTTCGTTAAGCTTCCATCCCTGCCTGGCTGCTTCTTCGCCGGCGAGCCGCCGCAGAGTAGGCGAGTACGCCGCACTCATGTCAAAAAAGCGCTGGCCGAAGCGGGGCTCGTTGGGACCGAGCACGGCGTTGGTGCCCGTGAGATTGATGTGGTCCGAGATGGCGACAATGGCGCCCTGGCCATAGCTCGTATTGATGCCTCCGGCAGCATTGGTGACGATCAGCCGCTCTACCCCCAGAAGACCCAAAACGCGCGTGGGGAAGGTAACCTCCCTCGAGGAATAGCCTTCATAGGCATGAACCCGTCCCTGCATGATCGCGACCGGAACCCCGCCAACCGTTCCGAGGACCAGCTTTCCTGAGTGCCCCTCAACCGTGGAGAGCGGAAAATTCGGAATCTCCGAATACGCGATGGAGATGCGGTCTTCGACCTTATCGGCAAAGTCTCCGAGTCCGGAACCGAGAACGAGACCAAGCCGGGGTCGCGTTGCGGTACGGGATCGGATGTATCCAGCGGCGGCCATCGCGCGCGCATAGAGATCGTCTGTCTCTGTAGTCTGGCTTTCTGGTGTCATGTTCTGTCCTGGGAAGAGGTGCAAACATCTTCGGCGTGGATAGTGTACCTTTCGGAATCCGAACGGGTTCGCAGGGTGATCTTTTTAGACACTACACGTAGCTGTCGATGGAGAGGCCGGCAGCGAATCGTCCTCCCCAAGAAGATGACTCACGCGCACAATCAAGGGGAACGATGCCAGCCCAGGCCATGCCGCCGGCTCTTGCGCTTGAAGAAAAAAATTACAATGGATGTGGCGAAAACTGTCTAGTGGCCGACGTCTTCGGGAAAGAGGCGGATGTCTTCCACTCCGCGATATCGCTCCGCGTAGTCCATCCCGTATCCGATAACAAACTGATTGGGAATCTTGAAGGCCACATAGTCGGCTTCGATGGGGACGAGGCGGCGGTCGGGCTTGTCGAGGCAGGTCGCAATCTTGAGCGATGCGGGTTTGTGCTGGAGCATCATCTGGCGAAGGAAGCTGAGCGTGAGACCGGTATCGAGGATGTCTTCGACCAGGATGACGTGCTTGCCTTCAATGGGGTTGTCGATATCCTTGATGAGCTTGACGGCTCCGGAGGAGACACGGGCGCGGCCATAGCTGGAGACGGCAACGAAGTCGAAGGTGTTGTCGACCTGGATGGCGCGAGCGAGGTCAGCGAGGAAGATCGCCGCTCCCTTGAGGACGCCGATAAGCACGATGGACTGCCCCTCGTACTCGGCAGAGATCTGGGCGCCGATCTCACGGGTGCGCTGGGAGATCTGCTCTTTGGTGAGGAGGATTTCCATGGTGTCGGGCGACGGGAAGAACGCGGGCGGGGCAGGCGTGGTACTGGTGGGCATATAAGGGAAAGGTTACGCGAAGCCGCGCCACAGGCCAAGTCTGAAGCATTATTTGCCTTAGCGCCTCAGATGGGGCATCAGCTTCAATGCATTGTCGCGGTAAATCTTCTTCAGAACGCCGTCAGGCAGTGATACCCCGTAGATATTCCATCGTCCCTGCCGGGACGCATGCGATGGATATTCAAAGTACTCATCCGCCGTCTCTAAAAATCGGAAGTAAAGCCGGTACATCTCTTCCGAAGGAAGCAGGTCGGTGCCGAAGAGAATTCGATCTGCGTATTTTAGAAATAGATTGCGCGCGCTGTAAGGCTGTCGTCCCAGCTCCGGCGTGCGGGCGCTGATGTCCACCATGAGATTTGGAAGAGCGTCCAGCTGCTCGGAGAGAAAGGCCAGGTCTTCTCCGCTCTCCGCGCAATGCGCCCCGACGAAGGTGATCTCCGGATGACGGGCAATCACGCGGTTGCGCTGCTCCAGCAGCTCGCGCTTTGAGACGGGCGAATCGCTGAACGCCCAGTCCGGATGCGCCGCCAACTCCTCATAGCGTTCATTCCGAGGATCGATCGGTTGAAAGAAGGCCGTCGGATCCGCAGTATGAAACATCACCGGCAAGCCAAGCTCGCCACACGCGGAGAAGATCGGATCGAATCGCTCATCGTCGATGCGCAACAGCACGCCGTTCGCGTCTTTCAGCACAAGCCCGAGGTCTTTCCAGAACTTGATGCCACAGGCTCCATGATCGACCAGCCGCTTCAGCCGATCGATGGTCACCTGCACAAAATCCGCACGCTCCACGCCCTCCCAATCCATCCACCCGATCGAAGAGAATCGGTCGGGAGCAGCATGGTGAAATCGATCCATGATGGCATGTGCAGATTGACCGACCTGCATGGTAATGTTCACGACGTGCTCCACACCGCATCGATCCATGATCTGCAGCACTTCCCGGGGATCCGTCGAATCGAGGTGGTTGTGGTAATCGATTGCGGGAAACTTTGCCTCGCGAACGTCGTGGTGAGCCGATGTCAAAGACGAAACCGGATGAAAATCCGTCAAGCGCAGGTCCACCTCGGCCGTCGCACTTACCATGTCTACAAACTTGTCGCCTTTGCCAAACTCGGTCATAATGCTCTCTCACTCACGGAAACGATACCATA
Source organism: Edaphobacter sp. FHG110511_03 (assembly GCF_059115365.1). NCBI lineage: Bacteria > Pseudomonadati > Acidobacteriota > Terriglobia > Terriglobales > Acidobacteriaceae > Edaphobacter > Edaphobacter sp. FHG110511_03. The sequence goes on from NZ_JBZYWL010000002.1 coordinate 907,001, forward strand.
CGAAACGAATCGGAAGAATCCACCGCCGCGCTCTTCCGATCCGCCCCCATCCGGGCCAGGATTCTTCTGATGCTGGCATTTACGTAAATTCTCTTTAACATTGGGCCTACGGATCTTGAAACACATGACAGGAGGTTCAAAGGCGTGCCGGTTTCGAAAAAAACAGCAACTATTCTTTTGTTATCTTTTATTCCTTTTAGTGCTACAATCGAATCATCTCATTTGAGCTCACTTTCCTCGAAAGGTCCAGCCTGAAGATGGCCAGCGACATCGCAACCCTCCGAGAGATTCACGGTCAGCCGACCGTATGGACAAACTGCCTTGAGTTTCTGCAGCAGACCAATCTCAAACAACTCGCACAAGATTTTCATCCCACGGAGATCGAATGGGTCTTTGTCGGATGCGGCACCAGCTATTACCTCGCTCAGGCTGCGGCATATTCCTTCAGCGACCTGCTCCGTGTGCCTGCCCGCGCGGTTCCGGCCTCCGAGATCCTTCTCTTCCCTTCCGTCGCGCTCCCGAAAGGAAAAGACGCGCACTTTCCTGTACTGATCTCCCGCTCCGGGCATACATCGGAGGTCTTGCTGGTCGCCGAATACCTGCAGGCTCAAGGGATCGATTTTCTGGCCGTCACCTGCGACGGACGTGAGCTGGAAGCCCTGACGCCTCACGTGCTGAAGCTGCCGATCCATGAAGACAGCACCGTAATGACATCCTCATTCACCGGGATGCTCTTAGGACTGCAATATCTCGCGGCAACCCTTGCCAACGACGATGCCTTTCTTTCCGCCCTTCATGCTTTGCCCGCGGAGCTGGAGCGCTTGCTCGCGATCTATGCTCCACGTGTAAAGGAGTTCGCAGAGCTGGAGGTCCAGGACGTAGCCTTTCTCGGCCAGGGAGCCCTCTACCCGATCGCGTCTGAGACGGCGCTCAAGGTCATGGAATCCTCCAGCACCTACGCGCAGTTCTTCCATACGCTCGAATTCCGTCATGGTCCCAAGTCCATTGTCGATTCGAACGCGCTTGTAGGGGCGCTGGTGAGCGAAACCGGCTACGAGATGGAGACCTCGGTCCTTCGCGATATGAAGGAGCTGGGAGCTCACACCCTCGCCGTCGTCAACACTGCTTCGAATGATCTCCATAGCTATGCGGATCTCATCATCGAGCTCAATCTGCCGGTCCCGGAACTCGCACGCATTGCAGTCTATGTCGTGTGGGGGCAGCTTCTGGGAAGCCACCGGGGACTGAAGATGGGACTCAATCCCGATCATCCACGCAATCTCAGCCGCGTCGTAACCATCTAGTCGTTCTAGTCGTTCGGAGACTGCATGTTCGACGTGACCATCGCTGGTGATATCAATCTCGACTTGATCCTCTACGGCCTGCGGGAAGAGATTCCCGTCGAGCGTGAGAGCCTCGCCAGCGACTTCCGGCTGACGCTCGGCGGATCGGGCTCCATCACAGCGCACAATCTCGCGTCGCTTGGCTGTAAGGTCGGTCTGGTGGGAAAGATCGGAGCCGACGAGCTCGGGCAGATTTCCCTGGCTCGCCTGCGAGACGCCGGTGTGGACACCAGCCACTGTATTCACTCCAGCACCGGCGCTGTAACCGGTGTGACCATCCTTCTTCCCCATGGAAGGACGCGTCGCATTCTCACCTACCCCGGCACGATCGCCGAGATGAGCGTGCAGGACATCGACGTCGAATATCTCGCTCGCTCCCGGCACTTCCATATCTCGTCGTTCTTCCTGCAGAAAAACCTGCAGAAGGGCCTGCCGGAGCTGTGCCACAATCTGCGCGCACGTGGGCTGACCGTCTCGATGGACAGCAACGACGACCCGGAAGATCGTTGGGGCGAAGCCTTCCTCGCCATGCTTCCCGCGATCGACATACTCCTCCCGAACGAGGACGAGGCGAAGCGGATGACCGGCAAATCCAGCCTCAACGAAGCTCTAGCGGATCTCTCGAAGAAAGTTCCGGTGATCGCCGTCAAATGCGGTTCGCGTGGAGCCATCCTCCAGACAGCCGAGCGCTGCGTCGAAGTTCCGTCCCTCGCGGTTACGCCGATCGACACCATTGGCGCAGGCGACAGCTTCAACGCAGGTTTCCTGTCGCGCTTCGTCAAAGGCGAATCGCTCGAGAGTTGCATCGCCCTGGGCAACATCGCGGCGGCTCTTTCAACGCAACGTCCGGGTGGAACGGAATCCTTTCGGGATACTGCATTCGCCCAGAGTTTTCTTTCGCAGCACATGTCGCCCGATCCACAGCGTTCCTGAATTTGGTTCTAGGAGAAAAAATAGAATGCTCAGCCGTCGCGCCTTCCTCGCAACCAGTGCTGCAAGCGTGGCACATGCAGCAGCCGGACAATCCAAGCATGTTGCTCGCCTTCAGTCCATGGCAGAGGTTCCCTACGAACGAAAAGACCCGCGCATCGCCATCGTAGGAGTCGGGGGCCGTGGAACTTCGCTCCTCAAAAACCTGCTGGGCGCCGATGCAAAAGTCGTTGCCATCTGCGATATCGCTCCCGAACACGCAGCCCGCGCACAAAAGCTCGTCACCGACGCAAAACAGCCTTCTCCTGAACTCTTCACCCGCGGCGATCACGACTACGAACGGCTCATGCTCCGCGAAGACATCGACCTGGTCATCACCGCAACTCCGTGGAAGTGGCATGCGCCCGTTGCCCTGGCCGCAATGGAACACGGAAAGCATGTGTGCATCGAGGTGCCCGGCGTTCTTACACTCGAGGATTGCTGGCGCATCGTCCACACCAGCGAGAAGACACGGCGCCACTGCAGCATGCTCGAAAATTGCTGTTACGGCTACAACGAAACCCTCGTCCTTCGCCTCGCTCAGGCTGGAAAGTTCGGCGACATTCTCTGGGGTGAAGGAGCGTACCTTCACGATCTCCGCGAGATTCTCTTCAGCGATGAAGGCGAGGGTCTGTGGCGTCGCGCGGAACACACCACCCTTAACGGAAACATCTATCCCACGCACGGACTCGGACCCGTCGCAAACTACATGGACATCAATCGCGGCGACACCTTTAGCCACATTGTCTCCATGAGCACCTTTGAGCGCGGCCTCAGCGACTATCGCAAGGATCATGTTCCCGCTGGAAATCCCAAGTGGAACGAACGCTATAAAGAAGGCGACTTCAACATCTCGCTGATCAAAACCGCGATGGGCCGCACCATCACGGTGAAACATGACACCTCAAATCCCATGGTGTACAGCCGTGTGAACGCCATCGGCGGCACCAAGGGCCTCTTTCAGGACTATCCTCCGCGAATCTATTTCGATGGCCAGAAGGGTGGCGAACAGTATTCCAATCTTGACGGCTATAAAGACGACGCTCACCCTCTATGGAAGAGCATGGGAGACATTGCGAAGAAGCTCGGCGGCCATGGCGGAATGGATTTCATCATGCTGTTTCGACTCCTTGAGAGATTTCGCAATGGCCAGGCTCCCGATATCGATGTCTACGACACCGCGCTTTGGTCGAGCGTAGTCCCCCTCAGCATCGCCAGTGTGGCGCAGGGAAGCGCTCCCCAACACTTTCCCGAGTTCCTTGTTGGGCAAGGCAAAGGACGGCCTCGCAATCCCATCGGTTCTTAAGCTGAGCTCTAAGCTAACGAATCCAGGCGACAAGCCCCAGATCTCTCATCACTTCAGTAAACGCAAAATCTTCCAGCTTCAGGCAACCCTTTTCATCGGGCAACGCCTTCGGCTTCGATGAACCTCTGAGTAAGTAGACGAAGTTTTGTCGTATGCACTTTCGCGGCGAGTTTCGAATGAAAGGAGGGAATATTCAATGATGTCGAAGAGAAGATTCAACCGAATTCTGTTGTGCTCCGCCTCCACGCTTCTGGCGAGCGCCATGGCCGTCGCGCAATCCCAGCCCGGCGGGGGCGGAGGGCAGTCCGGTATGCCCAGCCAGCAGCCCGGTGCTCCGAGTCCGGGTGCGATGGATCCGAATGCAGGTTCGTCGAGCCAACAGTCCATGGTCGATCAGGCCTTCGTCAGGAAGGCGCTCGAAGGCGGCGCGGCCGAGGTACAGCTGGGGCAGCTTGCGCAGCAGAAGTCCCAGAGCGAAGACGTGAAGCAGTTTGGGCAGAAGATGGTGCAGGACCATACCCAGCTTGGCGATCAGATCAAGCCGATCGCACAGCAGTTGGGTGTCAAAGAACCCAAAGGACCTTCAAAGAAAGACAAGCAGCTGATGGCGAAGCTCGAAGCGCTCTCAGGTCCGCAGTTCGATGAAGCCTACATCCAGGCGATGGTCAAGGACCACAAACAGGACATGAAGGATTTCAAAGATGCGGCTCAGGTAACGCAGGATCCGAACGTCAAGCAGGTCGCACAACAGGGCGCAGGAGTGATCTCACAGCATCTCGAAATGATCCAGCAGATCGCACAAAGCCACAACGTCGACGTCAATGGCAAATCGAAATAAGCCTGTTCTGCAGAATGAACGGATTTAAAAAGCAACGTTAGGACGGGAGCCTCTCGCAGAGTATCGCGAAGAGGCTCCCGTCTTAATACTTGAAGCGCTCGTCTGACTACTGCGGAATCACTGCCACCGCATCGATCTCCAGCATTGCGTCGTCACGAAACAGAGCCTGTACTCCGGCCAGCGTGCTCGCAGGAGGATGCTCCTTATCGACGTACTGGTCACGCACATCCCGCAGCACAACCAGCTTGTCATGGTTCAGACCCACGACATAATAGTTCAGCTTCACAATGTCCTTCGGAGTCGCTCCAGCCGCGGCCAGCGCCTGCTTCAGATTGGCAAAGACCTGCGCGGCCTGCGCATGGAAATCACCCTTCCCTATCATCTCGCCCTGTTTGTTTAAGCCCACCTGTCCGGAAAGAAAAACCATCTTCCCTCCACTCACCACAGCCGCGTAACTGTAGCCTGCCGGGGCGGCCAAAGCGGGCGAATTCTCAAACTTCACCGTCGGATTGACCGCCTTCTCCTGCGCAGCCCCGACGGACGTCAACGCAGCACTCAATCCTAAAATCCAGAACAGCTTCATGGGGGTCTCCTCAATCTGTCGTTTCAGTTTTTCAGATTGCAAATCATCTCTTTCAGGAGAGCTCTTTTCAAACCAGGCCAAACTCCTTCGCCAGCATCTCATAGCTCCTCAGACGCTTCTCCTGGTCCCACACAATCGTATTCACAATCACCTCCCCGATACCCAGCTCCCCGGCCATCTGCTCCAGCCTCTCTCGCACCACCGTCGGGGTCCCCACGAAATAGCGCGGCCACTCCCCTTCTTCCAGCGGAATCTCGCCCCTCATCCTCAACTCGCGCAGAGCGTCTTCAGGAGCAGCCACAGGCTTTCGCTCACCCAGGCGAATCCTCTGCTGCAGCAGCTTCACGCTCGAAGCCAGAAACTCGGCCTCTTCCTGGCTCTCCGCGCAGATCACGCCGACCGCCACCGTCGCCTCCGGCTTCTCACGACGTGGGCCGCTCCGGAAATTCCGCAGGTACGCCTCGGTCGCATCTCTAGTCTTCACCGGCGAAAAGAAGTGCGCAAACGAATACGGCAGCCCAAACTCCACCGCCGCGGCCGAGCTCCACATACTCGACCCCAGCATCCATACCGCTGGTCCCACGTACTTCTCTTCCGGAACCGGTGCCGGCATCGCCTTCACCTTGCCGAACGGATGTCCAGTCGGAAAATCGTCTTCGAGAAAGGCCAACAGCTCCGTTACCTGTTCCGGAAAGTCATCCTCCATCGCCGTCTTTCGGCTCCGCCTCAGCGCCAGGGACTCCATCGGTCCGCCGCCCGGTGCACGCCCGATCCCCAGATCCACCCGCTCCGGATAGAGCCCATAGAGCGTCCGAAAGACCTCCGCCACCTTCAGTGGCGTGTAATGCGGCAGCATGATCCCGCCCGATCCAATCCGGATCCGACTTGTCTCCGCTCCAATCCGCGCCAGCATGATCTCAGGAGCCGTACACGCCAGCAGGTCCATCGCATGGTGCTCCGACATCCAGAAACGCCGGTAGCCAAGCTCATCCACCCTCCGCGCCAATGCAATCGAATTCTGCAAGGCCTGCGCCGGCGCGGTTCCTTCCGCCACCGGAGATTGATCCAGTACCGAAAGCTTAAGTTCTCTCTTCGTCTGCATAAATATCTGATGTGACTGGAGCTAAATCGGAGCGAAGCGTCTTCCACAGGGAGACACCAACTACTTTCGCTTTTTATTCGCTATACTGATTGCCGGAAGACTGATCCGGTGAATACCCAACAAAAACTCGAAATTCTGGCGGATGCGGCGAAGTACGACGCCTCCTGCGCCTCCTCGGGAGCCAAACGCGCCGGCAATGGAAAAGGTGTCGGCCATACCGATGGCAATGGCATCTGCCACTCCTACACTCCCGATGGTCGCTGCGTCTCGCTCCTCAAGATTCTCCTCACCAACTTCTGCACCTACGACTGCGTCTTCTGCGTCAACCGCTCCTCCTCCGACATTCGCCGCGCCCGCTTCACGCCCGAAGAGGTCGTTAACCTCACCCTCGATTTCTATAAGCGCAACTACATCGAAGGACTCTTTCTCTCCTCCGGAATCATTCAGTCGCCCGACTACACCATGGAGCAGCTCATCCACGTAGCGCGCTCCCTACGGATCACCCACAACTTCGGCGGTTACATCCATCTCAAAGCCATTCCCGGGTGCGCTTCCACGTTGATCGAAACCGCGGGTCTCTATGCGGACCGCATGTCGGCCAACATCGAGCTCCCCACCCAGCAGGATCTCGTTCAACTCGCCCCCGAGAAAAAATCGTCTGTTATCGAAGGCACCATGGGGCAGATCCATACCCGCAAGAACGAGCTCGACGAGGACCGCCGTCACATTCGCTCGACCCCGAAGTTCGCTCCAGCGGGCCAGTCGACCCAGATGGTGGTGGGAGCCACGAATTCGACCGACCGCGACATCATCCAGCGTGCAGACACTCTCTACCGACGCTTTGCCCTTCGGCGCATCTACTACACCGGCTTCAGTCCCTACCCCAAGGCGGATCTCCGCCTCCCCCTCGCTGCGACACCCCTGGTTCGCGAGCATCGTCTCTACCAGGCCGACTGGCTCATCCGCCACTACGGCTTCGATGCCAATGAGATCACCACCCCCGACGATCCCCATCTCGATCTGAAGGCCGATCCCAAGACACAGTGGGCAAATCGGCACCGCGAGGCTTTTCCGGTCGACGTCAACGCTGCCCCGCGCGAGATACTCCTTCGCGTGCCCGGCCTCGGGTATAGGAATGTGGATCGGATCCTTAACATCCGTCGCTATCACAGGCTCATCCTTGACGACCTGCGGCGGCTCCGCATCAGCCTGAAGAACACCTCTCCGTGGATCATCACGGCCGACTCTCTGCCGCATTCGCCTTTACCAGCAGCCGCCCCAGTTCCTGCGGAACAACTTTCTCTAAACCTCGCGCCCGGCGATTCTCTGACGGTCGCCTCCACCCTCCATGGGCAACTGTGACCTATGTTTTCTTCCACCTCTTTCATCATCGAGCTCAAGTCTCCGGAGGACTCCGGCTTTGAAAGCTGGCGCGAGTTTGCCCGCGAGGCACTCCTCTCCTCCATGCCCCCTCCCGAGATCGACTTTCAGGACGACCTCTTCACCGCACCGCGATCCCTGCATCTCCTTCCCAGCGGCGAACGTCGAAGCGCGACTCTGTCGCAGGCAAAGCCGCACGCTCCAAAGTCTTTTCTCGACGATGCGTTGATTGCCGCCCACCATCGCGACCCGGATCGCTGGAACCTTCTCTATCGGCTGTTGTGGCGCCTGCAGACGGAAACAAATCTGCTTCACCTCGACATCGACCCCGATGTGGCTCAGCTCAGGTCGCTCGTTCGTCAGGTTCGGCACGATCTTCACAAGATGCATGCCTTCGTCCGTTTCCGGCGAATCGAAGATTTCCAGGGCGAACACTTCATCGCCTGGCATAAACCCGCGCATCGCATCCTCGCCCTCGCAGCTCCCTTCTTCAGCGAACGCTTTGCGGTCATGCGCTGGACCATCCTCACCCCCGACAACTCGGTCTCGTGGGATCCCTCGACTCGACACGCCAGCTTCGGTCCCGGTGCCGACCGCGATCAGGCTCCCCGTCATGATGAGCTGGAAGATCTGTGGAAGTCGTATTACTCCAGCATCTTCAACCCGGCTCGGCTCAATCCCTCGCTGATGCGCTCGCACATGCCGGTGAAGTACTGGAGCACGCTTCCTGAAGTCGACCTTCTCTCTGCCTTGGTCACCAAGGCAGGAGCTCGCGTCGAATCCATGGTCGCGACCCAGAACGCAACCCCCAGCGCCTCGCCTTTCATTCCCTCGGAACGCACGCTCCCGGTCCTTCGTCAGGCGCTGAACCTATGCAAAGGATGCGATCTCTACCGTCACGCCACCCAGGTAGTTCCCGGATGCGGCCCCTCTACCGCCGCGCTCATGCTCGTGGGGGAGCAGCCGGGCGATCAGGAAGATCTTCAGGGCAAGCCCTTCGTCGGCCCGGCCGGGGAGGTCCTTCGCCGCGCCCTTGATGAACTCGGCATCTCTCCGGACGCTATCTACATGACCAACGCGGTCAAGCATTTCAAGTTCGTGCAGCGCGGAAAGCTGCGCCTTCATAAAAATCCCGCCCGGTCCGAGATCAACGCCTGTCGTCCCTGGCTTGAAGCCGAAATCGACGCCGTAAAGCCGCGGGCGATTCTGTGCCTGGGAGCCAGCGCCGCCCGTGCCGTTCTCGGCAGCACCTTTGCCCTGATGCGGGATCGCGGCCGGTTCTTCCCTACCCGGTACTCCGAAAACACCATCGCGACCGTACACCCCTCTGCGGTCCTTCGCGCCTCGGAAGCAGGTCAGGCCTCCCAGCTCTATGACTTCATCAGGACCGATCTGAAGCTTGCCTGGAACCGCGCGACCCAGCAGGTTGAACATCCCTTTGAGGGCGCAGGTAGCTTCACGACCGTCGAAAAGCTGTCAAGCCCTAGCGGTGCTCAAACCATTGAAAACGAGAGGTATATCTGATGCCGAATTGCTACGAGAGGTTGTTATAATAAAGGAAGAGGCCCCGAGCATCTTCGGGGCCTTCGGCACGTCTATAAATGATGTTCTTCCAATACTTTACGTGCAAGTTACGCCTTTTGAATACTTTGCGATGCGAGTACCGGGCTAAGCTACTTGTTTCCAAGACTTTGACACAAAACTGGTAGGAGGGGTACCCCTTCTTTTTAGCCAGACTTATCCATCCTGTGGTAGAAACAGACCCGCGCCGCCAAATCGGCCCGTAAGGAGAACCATGAGCAGCCCGTCTCACCCTGAAATCCAGACGTTCGATCCCATCACCTTCGCCGCTCAGGCTCTCTCCTCCCCCCAAAATCTGGCCGCCGTCCTCGACCACACCCTGCTCAAACCCGACGCGACCCGGACGCAGGTCCTCCAGCTCTGCCACGAGGCCGCCGAACACCGCTTCGCCTGTGCGATGGTCAACCCCACCTGGGTTCAGCTCGCCGCCTCCGCACTCCAGGGAACCGGCGTGCCGGTCGGAGTCGTCATCGGATTTCCTCTGGGAGCGACCCTCTCGGCCTCCAAACGCGATGAGACCGCCCGCGTCCTGAAGCAGGGGGCCCACGATGTCGACATGGTCCTGAACATCGGCCTGCTCAAAAGCGCGACGACTGCCGACTACGAGGCCCTCAAACAGGATATCCGCGGCGTCGTCGATCTCGCCCATGGCAGCGGGGCGATCGTGAAGGTGATTCTCGAAACCTGCCTGCTGACCTTTGAGGAGAAACTCCGCGCCTCCGAGCTTGCGCTCTCCGCAGGAGCCGACTTCCTCAAAACCTCAACCGGCTTCTCCACGGGAGGAGCCACCGCCGACGATATCGCCCTTCTCCGCGGTGTCGCTGGCTCACGCGCCGGAGTCAAGGCCTCGGGGGGCATCCGATCTCTTGCCGACGCCTCCACGATGCTTCACGCTGGAGCCTCGCGCATCGGAGCCAGCGCCAGCGTTAAAATCGTTCATGAACTCTCCGGCCACAACCTTGCCACCGCTGCTTCACCGGCATCGTACTGAGGTAGCGAACACAGAGAGTCACTGCACGATAAGAAAACAAAGGCCCCAACCGGCACGTCAGTAGTATCATCGGCTCTTCCTATGTCTACGGCCAACAAACCACGACGCGGAACCTCCCCCGCCGCGCCAGACCCGGAGGTCGAACCCGAGCATAGCTTCGAGGGGGACTACCGGCCGCGCACCGACGAGGCCCCACAGGCCCCGAACATCCGCGTCGACCCCGTACACCAGGTCGAGTTCCTGCATACCCTGGCCGATGCGCTCAATACTACGCTCGACCTCAATACCCTGATGCACCGGGTCTCGGATCTGGTCCGGGCCGTCATCGACTACCGAATCTTCGCCATCCTGCTGATCAACGATCGCACCCAGGAGCTCTGGATGCGCTTCCAGATCGGCCATACCCCCGAGGTCGAGCGCACCCGCCTCAAAATGGGGCGCGGCATCGTGGGCCAGGCTGCCCTGCAGCGCAGGAGCCTGAGAGTTGACGACGTAACCAAAGAAGAACATTACATCGAGGCGAACCCGAACGTCCGCTCCGAACTGGCAGTTCCGCTGATCGTGAAGAATCGCGTCATCGGCGTCTTCGATATCGAATCCGAGATTCCCTGCTTCTTTACCGCGGAGCATCAGAGGCTGCTCGAGCTGGTCGCGTCGCGCGTGGCCATCGCGGTAGAAAATGCCCGCCTCTATACACGGGTCTCCCGGCAGGCGCAGACGCTGGCAGTCCTCAATGAGATCTCCCGCGAGATCACCAGCATCCTCGATCTGGACGATCTGCTGGAACGAATCGGCCAGCTGCTCAAGCGGGTCATCGATTACCAGATGTTCACCATCCTGCTGTGGAACGAACGCAACCAGCAGTTCGAGCATCGATTCTCGTCCCGCTACGGTGAGCGCATCACCCGAGACCGCACAGTCGGGCTGGGCGAAGGCATCATCGGATCAGCGGCGCAGCAGCGCGAATCGATTCTCGCTCCCGACGTTCGCAAGGAGCCGCGATACCTCGCGGTGAACCCGGAGACTCGCTCCGAACTTGCTGTCCCCTTGATCTACAAAGGACAGATCATCGGAGTCATCGATCTTGAGCACACGCGTGTCAACTATTACAACGAGGATCACCAGAGGACCCTCTCCACGCTTGCGGCGCAGGTCGCCATCTCGATCGCCAATGCGAGGCTCTACCAGCGCATTCACGAAGAAGAACAGCGCATGGAGCGCGATCTCGAGATGGCCCGGCAGGTTCAGCTGCGCCTGATGCCGCCGCAGCCCCCGAAGCTGGAGCGTGCCGAATTCGCCGCCGAGTTCAATGCAGCACGCTCGATCGGCGGCGATGTCTATGACTTTCTCGACTACGGTCCTGGCCGGGTGGCGCTCGCCATCGGCGATGTCAGTGGAAAGGCCGCTCCGGCAGCCTTGTATGCTGCGCTGGTGAGCGGCATCCTGCGCTCGCTCGCGGCGCAACATCTTTCGCCGGCAGCGTTGCTTTCTGCGCTGAATGACCAGCTTCAGGAGCGCAGGCTCGATTCGCAGTATGTGACCATGCTGGTCGCAATCTGGGACGACTCCAACCAGACCATCCAGGTTGCCAATGCTGGTTCTGTGCAGCCGCTGTTTGTCTCGTTGACGTCAAGCGGCTCCAGAACCTCCGTGGATGTGAAGACCATTAAGGCAGAAGGCTTCCCGCTAGGCCTGTTTCCCGATGTCGAATACGAGGAGTTCACCCTCTCAACCCGTACAGGCGATCTGCTCGTCTTCTTCTCCGACGGAATCCCCGACGCTGAAAATGCGAAGGGTGACATGTTCGGCACGGAGCGGCTGGTAAAGGTGCTTAAAACCCAACGCCAACCGACTGCAGCCTCCATGATCGAGGCCATCCTGAAAGCAGTCTCCGACTTCCAGTCCGGAACCGAACACTTCGACGACGAGACGCTGGTTGTACTGCGCGCGCTGTAGCAGCTATTGATCCGCGATCTTCGGTTGAACCTGCTTGTAGTCCGCCGGAATTGCAAAGTGCGATGCATCCACAGCAGCCTGCGAAAAACCGCTCATCTGGGTATTCGATTCCACCAGCACAGCCGGCCCCTGCGTTGCCGGAGCATCGGCAGCGGGAGCGGGATCCGCTGCCTTCTTCTTGCGGCCGAATCCCCCAAATCCCCCGAGACCAAGGCTGCTCGTGATCGCCGATGTCGCGGAGTCCTTCGCGACCTGGCCCGCGCTGGGCATCTCCGGCGAATTGGAGGGAGGAAGCGGAGCTTCGGAGGCGGCGGGAAGAGGATCTCCATTTGCCGTCGTCCCCATGCGCATCACCTGCAACACGGGAATTCCCTTCAGTTTTGACATCTCCTTCGCCATGTCGGCCATCGCTTTGCCAGCGCCTGGTTGCGAGGCGAGCATGGCGGGGTTGATGGATTCACTGAAGACGGTTCCTAGTTTGGCTGCGAAACGCTGCTGAAACTCCCGGACTTCTTCGTAGCCAGGAATCTCGGGAGCGAGCCACATGTCGTTGGTGATTGCCAGCGACCCCTTTTCTCCGGATTTCTTATCCGTCGCATCCATTGCCATGCTCAGAATCGCCTCGCTCGTGCTCATCCCTGCAACATCTTTGGTCGCTCCCGTGTTGCGGACCTTCACCTGAAAGGAGAGATCGGTGTTGGAGGCAGAAGGCTCCGTCTGGGAGTTCTGCTGTTCCTTTCCCTTTTTGATTGCGGCATCAATCTGCTGCCTCATCTGCTCGAAGGTCATGGTGGTGTATTGCTTCCGGGCGTGATCGATGGTCGTGATCGTTTCGTTATCGAGATCGACGATCTCGGTCCGCATCGAGTTCGAACGGACCATGCGATTGCCCTTGATGCTTACCGTGGAGGTGATGGGCTCTCCTGCCTGACGAGCCTGCTTGCTGAAGGTGCCCGCCATCTTCATCATTCCGACCAGGGCGCCGCCCGTAATCTGGGTCGTCTCGGTGTAGCTGAAATCGGCATGCAGCGCGGTGGGGAGAATTCCTAACAGGCAGAAAACGAGGCATTTGCTTTTCATGATTTTTGCTCCTGGTCGCGCTTCGATCGGGCCCATGGAGTTCTATCGAACACCGACAGGCAGTGTATCAACGCCGGCAAAAGAAAGGTTAGGATAAAAGTAATGTCCTCTACGATTATTCCGCCGAATGCTTCCACGACACAGGTTGTTCGCCCGGCCCGCAGTTTTCAGGGGTCCGTTACCGTTCCCGGCGACAAGTCCATCTCTCATCGTTATGCCATGCTGGCCGGCCTAGCCGAGGGAACGACCCGGCTCACGAATTTTTCGACGGGCGCTGATCCGCATTCAACGTTGAGCTGCATGGAATCCCTAGGAGCAAAAGTTACCAAGGACGGCACGAAGATTGAGGTGACAGGAGTTGCGGGCGCGTTTCAGCAGCCCCAGACCGAGCTTGACTGCGGCAACTCTGGCAGCACGATGCGTATGCTTGCAGGACTTATCGCGCCGCATCCCCACACCTTCACGATGATCGGCGATCATTCCCTGACAATGCGTCCCATGGAGCGCATTCGCAAACCTCTGTCAGCAATGGGAGCACGGATCGACCTGGTGGAGGGTCACGCGCCGATGACGATCCATGGCGGACCCCTGAAGGCCATCAATTTTGAGACACCGATTCCTTCGGCTCAGGTGAAGACGGCCGTGCTCTTTGCAGGTTTGCAAGCGGAGGGAATAACAAGTCTTTCGGAGGCGGTTCGCACGCGCGATCACTCCGAGCACGCCTTGAAGGCCTTCGGAGCAAGCCTTACGCGGAACGGCGAACGACTCAGCATCGCAGGCGGCCAGAAATTGAAGGCTATCGAAGCGACGGTTCCGGGAGATATTTCTTCGGCCGCATTCTTTCTCTGCGCTGCCCTGCTCTTCCCCGACTCGAACCTCGTGCTCGATTCGCTGGGGATGAATCCTACACGAGCCGCGCTGCTGGATGTGATTACGACGCTTGGCGGCAAGATCAAGGTTCTTATGGTCGAAGAGCATAACGGGGAGATGATTGGAACCATTCAGGTGAATCGCTCTTCCGATGGCCTGAAAGGAGCCGAGATTACCGGAGCGCTTTCAGCACAACTGATCGATGAGCTTCCAGTGCTCGCTGCGATTGCGCCTTACACGCGGGATGGAATTGTCATTCGCGATGCAAAGGAGTTGCGCATCAAGGAATCCGACCGCATCGCCCTGGTGGCAAAGAATCTGAAAGCCATGGGAGCGGAGTTGACGGAGTTCGAGGATGGCCTTAGCATCCCCGGAAATCAGCAGCTCCATGGAGCAGAGATCGACTCAGGCAGCGATCACCGGATCGCGATGGCGTTTGCGATCGCCGCACTGCGGGCGTCGAGCGAGAACGTGATCCACGGCGCAGAGTCGGCTGCAATCTCGTTTCCAGAGTTCTTTACCTTCCTGGAAGAACTCAGCAAGCGTTAGCGACGACCGCGAGATAGAAGCTCTTCGAGAGCACCGGTCACCTCTGCAACGCTTACTTCGTCGATGATGTAATCCGGAGTAGCGGTTGGCATATCCGCATTCTTGAAGATACGGAACCTGTCATTGTCTACCGGCAGCCATTCGATGGGGGGGGACCAGGCCGGCGCGATGATGACCATGGGAAGTCCGGCAGCACGTCCAACGTGGAGAGGCCCGGTATCGAGGGTCACACCGATCGTGCAGAGACTCATCAATGCAGCCAGTTGCGGCAGGTTTGTCTTACCCGCGATGTTTGTTGTCGCAAAGGAGAGGACGCTTCGCAGCTCATCGATCGCCGGCGATTCTGAGGCCGTTCCAACAAAGAGAATATGCGCGCCATAGCGTTCTTTAAGGAAGACGGCCGTCTCTCGGAAGCGTTCCGGACGCCAGCTCTTTCGCTGGGTGACGCTAGTCTGCGTTACGAAGACGGCTATTGGCTGCCCAGGCTCTACCCCACAGGCGGTGAGGAGCTCTCGCGCACCAGCAAGTTCCTGCTCGCTGAAGAAGATTCTGGGTTCAAAGTGGGTAGCTTTATGTCCGAGAGCTTCGACAATTCGCAGATTGTTCGCAATCTGACTCCTGGTGTTATCGAAGGCCAGGGGTACGCGAAAGAGCTCAGGCTTGACGGTGAAGCCGACCCTGGTGGATGCGCCACCGAGGACTGCCTGGAAGATCATCCGGGTACGCTCATTCCCTGTAGGCGCGAGTGTAGCGAAGGGTGTTGCGCCGCGAAATGGAAACTGCTGCCGAAGCGATTGCGCCGAGGCCTTCAGATCTTTCAATGGACTAGGAGTCGCGATCAATGTATCGACGTTGGGATTGTGCCGCAGGACGTCGAGAGAAAATCCGCTCGCGATGACGGCGATGTTTGCCCCGGGCACAGCTTGCTTCAGCGCAGAAAACAGCGGTGTCGAATGAATCGCGGTCCCAAGCGCACTGGCATGTTGAAGGATGATGAAGTTCTCAATCTTATGCAGCTGGTCCCGGCCAACAGAGGCGCGGCCACCGGCTACACGCTCAATTACATTGACGCCGGAGAATGCGGTGCCCTTCAAATTTCGGAGAAGACTCAAGATTGATTGATCCTTACGGTTATGCTGCCGGAAGTGAATTACATCTTATAGCGTCCCATCTCGTCATCGTTCAGATTTTCGAGCCAGCGGCGCATCTCGTCCGCGTTGATGGACTGGGTCCCCGTAGCCGCCTGACGAGAGTTTTCTAGCACATCACGATTGACATAGATGGGGCAATCCCAACGAAGAGCAAGGGCGATCGCGTCGGACGGACGGGCATCCATGGCGACAGTCTCCCCTGCCTGTTCCAGCCAGATGACGGCGTAGAAGGTATCGTCGCGAAGCTCAGAGACGACGACCTTGCGAACCTCGGCATTCAGATTGCGCGCCATATTCCGCATCAGGTCGTGGGTCATGGGACGTGGCGTGGCTGTCTTTTCGAGTTCGAGAGCGATGGCATTGGCTTCAAAGATCCCTACCCAGATGGGAAGCACCGTGTCGCTCGCGATGTCTTTGAGGACGATGATCGGCATGTTAGTAACGGGATCCATCATGAGGCCGCGAATCTGCATCTCGACCTCGTCGGGGGCGTGCACGGGAGATTGGGGGGCCTGGGTGCTCATATCAATTCAATACGACGAACGGTTGTGCCTTCGCGGTGGTCTGAGAAGGGATGGAACCTGCGATTGCTTCGCCAATAAGGCAGTTGGGCATCGTACGAGTGATATGGATAGGAAGATAGCTTCCAATAGGCGGATCCGGAACGCCAGGCTCGAGGGTGAAGTTGACCGTCTTGTTCTGGGTAGAGCGGCCTACGATCTGTCCTCGTGCCGGATTATGACTTTCGATCATCACTTCAACGGTCTGACCGAGATGGCGGGCATAGTGCTCACGCTGAATCTCGCGCTGGCGGTCGTTTAGAATCCGGAGACGTTCGGTCTTGAGCTCGTCGGAGATAGTATCTGGCATTCCGACCGCCGGCGTATTGGGGCGCGGCGAAAACTTAAAGGCGAAGACAGCGTCGTAGCGCACGGCTCCCAGCAAGGTGATGGTCTGCTCGAAGTCAGCGTCCGTCTCGCCGGGAAAGCCTACGATCATGTCGCTGGTGATGCTGATATCGCGTTTAGCGGCGTGGATCCAGCTCATACGCTCCAGGTACCAATCACGCGTGTACTCGCGGGACATCGCACGAAGCATGGCTGATGAGCCGGACTGCACCGGGAGATGAATGTGGTCGCACAGCGTGGGAGTTGCGTCGATGGCTTCCACGATGTCACGGGTGAAGTCACGGGGATGCGAGGTCGTGAAACGGACGCGGCGGATTCCGGAGATGTTGCCAACGGCGGTCAGGAGCTCAGCAAAGGAGAGGCGACCGGACGGATCACGCCAGGAGTTCACGTTCTGCCCGAGCAGTTGAATGTCGGTAAACCCTTGATCGGCCATGCGGCGCGCCTCGACAAGCACAGAGGCGGAGGTGCGGGAGCGCTCCTTGCCCCGGGTATAAGGGACGACACAGTAGGCGCAGAACTTGTCGCATCCCTCAATGATGGTGATATAGCCGCGGTGAGGATTGGAGCGTGCCGTGAATTCGGTATCGAAGGTCTGGTCGGTCTGGCGGTCGTCAAGGCCAGTGATGCGGTTCTCGCCGGCTTCGAGGCGGGCGATCATTTGCGGAAGATTACGATAGGATGCGGACCCGGCCACGAGCGAGACATAGGGAGCACGCTCGAAGATGCGCTCGCCCTCCTGCTGGGCCACACAACCGAGAACGCCAAACTGCTTGCCTTCGCCCTGCATACGCTTGTACTCGTTGAGGCGATGAAAGACCTTCTGTTCGGCTTTATCGCGGATGGAGCAGGTGTTGTAGAGGATCAGGCCGGCTTCTGCCTCATCGGAGACCTGGATATAGCCCTCGTGCTCCAGCGTACCGATGACTTTTTCAGAGTCATGGGCGTTCATCTGGCAGCCGAAGGTTTCGATATAAAACGTCTTGCTCACAGGTACAGTATATCGCCGCGAACATCGCAAATCTGGTGATAGTCCGCTACCGCATGGCCGAGCCAGACTAAATGAGGATTTATAAGGTGCAAGGTAAGCAAACCCGTTCCGGTATGGTTACGTGCCTACTGGTGGAGAGAGATCCTGAGGGATGTCTCCGGAAGAAGTCAATCCCACGATAGTTTCCACGGCAGGGATCTTCATTTACAGAATCTACATGTCGGGACGTTATCGGCTTTAGTTATTCTGGTGGCTCAAGTTACAAGTCTGGGTGGAGACTTCCGATGCGTCGAGCTATGGAGTTGCTGCGCGTTGCTTCGTTTTCTTCGTTGATGTGTGTTTTGGTGAGCTGCTCGGGTGGTGGCTCGAAGACGACAACGACTTCGCAGATGGTACCTCCACCCTCGAACGGCGGTACGCCGACCAATGGCGGCACCCCAACGAACGGAGGTACTCCAACCAATGGTGGCAGTCCGACCAACGGCGGCACTCCGACGAACGGAGGTACTCCAACCAATGGTGGCAGTCCGACCAACGGCGGCACTCCGACGAACGGAGGTACTCCGACCAATGGTGGCACTCCAACCAACGGCGGTACTCCGACGGACGGCGGCAGCCCGACCAATGGGGGTACACCTACGAACGGTGGGACTCCGACCGACGGTGGCAATCCGACAAATGGTGGGACGCCGACTAATGGTGGTAATCCTCCGAACGGAGGCACCCCTCCTGCGGTGAAATATGGGCTGGTGCAGGGTGGGGTCGTTCCGGTGAGTGGAGCCTCGGTTCAGATGTATGCGGTGGGGACGACGGGCACGGGGTCCGCAGTGACTCCATTGTTGGCGGCTCCGCTGGTGACTGACTCCGAGGGCAAGTTCGATCTTGCTGGCGCGTATACATGTCCGTCGGCGGATGCGCTGGTGTACATCGTGGCAACGGGAGGAGACCCGGGAACGACGGCAGGAGCTCCGAATCCTCAGATCAGCATGATGACGGTGCTGGGCGAGTGCGGGAACCTGACGCCTACGACGAACGTGACGATCAACGAGGTAACGACGGTCGCAGCGGTGTGGTCGCTAGCGCCCTATATGCGGGGCTCGACCGCGATCGGCGCGGGCACCAACGATCAGGCGGCGCTGGCTGCGGCTTTCAAATTAGCGGCTGTACTGGCGAATCCGGCAACGGGAACGATGCCGGGTGCGAATGCTCCTGACGATGCCACGTTGCCGATCGCAGAGATCAATACGCTGGCCGACATTCTTGCGAGCTGTATAGATTCGACGGGCGGAACGGCGGGAGACGGCTCGAACTGCGGCACGCTCTTTCATGAGACGACGCCTGTGGGAGGCAATGCTCCGATCGATACGCTGAGCGCGGCGCTAGTGCTGGCGAACAATCCGGCGCAGGGAGTGCAGAATCTCTATCCGCTGGCGTCGGCAACGGCGACGCCTCCGTTTCAGCCGATGCTAACTACGGTTCCGCCGAGCTTCGCCCTGCCGACGACATTTCCTTCGGGGCTGGCGGTTGCGCTGAGCCCTTCGTCGTTCCCGGATACGTATCTTGAACAGAGCTCCGCGGCCGTACTGACGGTGACGAACAACGGAACCTCGGTGGCGCATCTATCGCAGCCGGTTCTGGGAGGAGCGAATACGACCGAGTTCACCCTGGATCTGAATGGAGGCACCTCGCCCTGCAGCACGACCACGGCACTGGCCGCAGGCGCGAGCTGCACGATGTCGGTGACATTCGCTCCGGCGAGTGTGGGACAGAAGACGGCGGACCTTCAGATTGTCAGCGATGCGCAGAATGGGCTGATCCATGTAGCGTTGAGCGGCAAGGGAGTGGAGGCTACGCCGGGAGCACTGAACTTCTCCTATACACCCGATACGATCAACTTCGACAAGCTCGGAACTCCGAAAACTTTGACAGTCACCAATACTGGAACTGAGGCATTCGGCCTGACGATTACGCCACACTACAAGTTCGTGTCTACGCAACCGACTCCCGATGGAACGGGATGGAGTGAGAGTGATACTTGCACGCAAGCTCCGATCGCGCCTTCCGCAAGCTGCACGATCTTAGTTCAGATGTATCAGCAGAACGGCCTCCCGGATTTCCTGACGCTTGAGGCGCATGCAGGAGCCGATGTGAAGACAGAACAATTAGCACTCGGCGAAACGGTTAGCAATCCGTTCGATGCCAGACCCCTCGATTTTGGGAGCTGGGCGGTTGGAGTCAAAAGTCTATCGAAGAGCTTCGGGGGGCCGAGCACGGGAACGCTCACGGGGCCCAATGCTTCCGATTTCATGATGGACTGTACGACGACTGCGCTCCAGTGTATTGTTTCCTTTCAGCCTAGCGGTATTGGTGCGCGCACGGCAACGTTCGTAACTTCTTCTGGAAACAAAGCACTCTCTGGAGTAGGGCAGGCCACCGGGCCATCTCTCGCTATCCTGCCTGTGTCTATGATTCCGTCCGGGATGGTGGGCACTAATACTTCAATCTACTTTGCGATCTACAACAACGGGACAACAAGCATAACGCCGGAATTTAGCCTCTTGCCTCCGACGGACCTTAGCGCGTTCAGTCTACTCCCTCAGACCGGTTGCTCGGCTTCTCTTGGCTCAGGCCAGTACTGCGAAGTGTATCTTCAATTCAATCCTTCGCAGGTGGGAGAGCAGACGGCGTCTCTCCAGGTGAAGGATCCGATCTCTGGTGTGACCGCAGTGAAGAGCTACACCCTGACCGGAGCGCCAGCGGGACTCAACTTCTCACCGACCCTGGTGGATATAGGGCCGGTTACTGTGAATACCCAAGCAGGCTGGTACGTCCCTCTGAATTTTAATCAGATCGCTATCGGTCCCTCGACGGGAGGCAATGCGAGCGGGGACTTCACGGCTTCTTTGCAGGCGTGCGATCAAAGCAACCCGCCGAAGTATTTCTGCTCTATCAACATTGTTTTCAAGCCCTCCGCCGCTGGCCTGCGAACGACTGCATTCCAGATCACGGATACCGACGCCTCTCATCCTCAGCATTTAAGTACCACCTTTACGGTGCAGGGAACGGGGGCAGTTCCTGTCCTTGAAGTCTCTTCGCGCGAAATCACCTTCCCGGATACACCAGCCGGAACAACCTCCGGGGTACAGACGATTACGGCGAAGAACAATGGGATCGTTTCAACAGGAATCGGTGTGACCTTTATCGGGCCGAACAATGGGATGTATGCCGCGGGACCGGTGACCTGCAACAGCGGCCCCAACAATCTGAATCCGGGTAACAGCTGCTCAATCGGTGTTCTGTTCCGGCCTGTGTCGGTGGGGCTTCAGGATGGCACGATGCAGCTTCCCGATGGAACCACCGTCACGCTTCATGGGACAGGGTCGGCATCGACACCGCTGCCGCTGGCGTTTTCTTCCACGTCACTTACATTCCCGGATAAGACTGTCGGTTTTACCACCGATTCAAAGGGCCTGACCATCACGAACGTGGGATCGATAGCAGTGGATGTGACCGCGCAGCTTCTGGATGAGCAGGGACAGGTGGATTTTCATGAAGACTTCTCCTATGCTAGCTCTTCCGTTGCATGCACTGGCCTGCGACCTGGCGCCAGCTGCAGGACCAGTGTGCAGTTTTCACCAAAGGCTGACGGCACCAGGACTGAAACGCTGCTGTTCCAGAGTCGTCCTGCGGGTCAACCTTCTTCGACCATGGTCTTTACGCAGGCAGTAGCTCTGAGTGGCAGAGGGCTTGCACCAACAGGAGGTCCTTTGACGCTGTCTCCTGCTGGCGGTCTCTTCTTCAGTCAGGTCGGTGTTCCTCAGACGGCGACGCTTGAGAACGACGGAGATACGCCGGTTTCGATCGTGAAGATCAACTACGCGGATAACAACTGCGGAACGGTGCTGGCGGCGCATGCGACGTGCCAGATTCCAGTGGATGGGACTGCCGGGGATGTTATGGTGTCTGCAACTTCATCCTCGACGCCGTATACCCTGCCGATCTCGGTTCCTCCGGATCAAGCCGGCAGCACCCCAGGCTATATCGGATTTGGATCGGTATCGATTGGAGGTAATTCGTACGCTGGCTTCACTCAACCAATCAATAACGGCAGTTCCACTTACTTTACGATCGCTCCTCTCCCGGTGCTGAATGCCTCAGACTTTCTCGGGTCATCCTGCTCATCACCGGACTGGAGGTTCCCTTGCACTACGTCTCTTACATTCTCCCCAACTGCCGCAGGTTTACGGACGGCGATTATCACAACGACCCCGACCACAGGAGTTTTCAAAGCATACGGCGTTGGAGGGAGTGGTGGCGATGACGCTGCTTTCACGATCACCGAGAACGATTTCCCTGACCAGATTGTGCCTGGCTACATTGGAACCGTTACATTGACCAATGTGGGAGCGGCTCCGTTATTGCTCTATCGAGAGATCTCGACCACCTATCCTGTCCATTTCGGAATAGCGTCTTCGGGATGCAGTTTGAACAACTCCATCCAGGTAGCGTCTACTGCGGAAGGTGGACTTGGCACAAGCGAACAGGGGGCCTACCTGTCGGTGGGACAGAGCTGCACCTTTGGGGTCTCGTTTGATGTTGCCCAAGGCGCTGGACACTTGATCGAAAATCTGAAGTTCACCGATGCGATCTCTGGAATCTCTCAGTCAGTGACGCTGAATGGGGATGCGGGGACGAGCGAGAACGCGCCCACGGTCTCCCAAGGCGTCGATGTCGGCAACGTCGCTCTGAACACACCAACAACTCCCTCCACGTTTACGATCAACGCACCCAATGGCGAGGGCGTAACGGTAACGGCTATCGTACGCCAGGGGAACGGACTGACCTATACGCTCGATGCCGGAAGCTGTGCCCATATGACGCCGTGCCAAGCAACACTATCGGTCTCACCTGCGTCCGGTGGACGCTTCGAAGTGGACCTTACCGCCTATGATCCAACGACTGAACTGTCGGCCATCTCGTCATTGAGCGGGAATGCAGGCTTCCCTGTGGCGACGTTTTCCCCCGCCTCGCTCGACCTTGGGGCGCAGACGGTGGGGACGACTGCAACCAAGCAGGTCACGGTAACAAATACCGGTCAGGTCCCTCTCATCGTTACGAGTGTCTCTTTTACGAGCGATACGGCGGCGGACTTTGCGTTTGATATCAGCAACTGCAAACCGCAGGGTGGGATCGTCGCTGGGGGGACATGTACGGTCCAGGTCTACTTCACACCTCATGGAACAGGGACTCGGAGTGGAACGCTGCAGTTTGTGAGCAATGAACTGACGCCGTCTTCTCTGGTGCTGACGGGGACAGGAACGCAGTAGTGCCAGAGTATCTGGGTAACCTTCAAATTCAGTTTTAGGGGTTATCCTTTTTGAGGGTCAAAGCTGTTGTGGAATACCCAGCTTGAGGTCACATCTGAGCTTCTTGCCCCAGATCTGGGAGAAGGTCTGAGTCTTGCCATTTGCTGTCGTATGCTCTTGATTTTGGTAGCGCCAACGGGGATCGAACCCGTACTCTCAGCCTTGAAAGGGCCGCGTGTTAACCAGTTACACCATGGCGCCGAAGGCTTCGACAAATGGATAGATTTTGGTAGCGTTACCGGGGCTCGAACCCGGACTCTTCGCCTTGAGAGGGCGACGTGTTAACCAGTTACACCATAACGCCACATGACGCTCTGCAACTCAATATGTTGCAATGCTTCTTAATATAATTTTTTCAAGCGGCTAACGCAACCGAGACGCGAAGCAGGGGTACAGCTTTCTATGAAATCATAAGAACAGGAGCACCCTGCTTCTGTTTGAAATCAATAGCAAATGCCAAAGATGAGCCCTCTCTCCGCAACTTCTGGCGTTAATAAAAATGTTTGGGGAAAGATTTCTCCCCCTGCAACAATGGAGCAACGATGTCACTCTTTCCGATCTTCCTCAAGCTTACTGGCCGACGCTGCGTCGTCATAGGCGCGGGCCACCTTGCCGAGTCGAAGGTCGAATCCCTCCGAGCCGCGGACGGGGCCATCACCGTCATCTCTCCCCATGCCAGCGAACGCATCGCCCAACAGGCAGGGGCAGGCGAACTTACGCTCCATCAGCGCCCGTACCAGCCGGGTGACCTTGCCGGAGCCTTCCTGGTTGTCGCCGCTACCGACGATCCAACGGTCAATCGCGCCGTCTTTGCCGAGGCCACCGCAAATGGAGTTCTCTGTAACGCCGTGGATGACCCTCCTTTCTGCGACTTCTACTTTCCTTCGGTCGTCCACCGTGGTGATCTTCAGGTTGCTATCTCCACCGCTGGAAACTCTCCTGCGCTTGCCCAGCAGCTTCGACGCGAGTTGAACGAGCAGCTTCCGCTGGACCTCGGCGACTGGCTGGCAGACCTTGGCAATCTTCGTCGCGAGGTGGTCGCTGCCGAGCCCCTTAACGAATCCCGGCGCATTCTTCTGCACGAGCTAGCCCAAAGGCAGGTTTGCAGCTACGATCAGTGCCCCTCTCGTCTGCTCGCTCGCGCCCACGCGATCACAAATCCAACCGATGCTCTCATATCTCCTCAGTCCAAGGAGGGGGCATGATCTCTATTCCAGACGCAGAACCTGGACACGTCTATCTCGTCGGTGCCGGCCCCGGCGACCCTGCACTCCTCACCCTCCGCGCCGCCCACCTGCTCAAGACCGCGGACGTCATTCTTCCCGACGATTTAGTGAGCGAGGAGATCCTCGGTCTTGCCAGCCCCACGGCATTCGTCATTCCTGTCGGTAAGCGTTGCGGCCAACCCCGAATTACCCAGGCTGGCATTCACGAGCTGATGCTCGAGCACGCAAGCGCCGGAAGCTCGGTCATCCGACTCAAATCCGGCGATCCGCTCATCTTCGGTCGTGCCGCAGAAGAGATCGCCTTTCTTCGCGAGCACGGTATCTCCTTCGAGATCGTCCCGGGAATCACGGCGGCCTTCGCCGTCGCCGCTGCTCTTGAGACCCCTCTAACCGACCGCAGCCGAGCCTCCAAACTTATTCTCGCCACCGCACATCATGCCGCTGGAAAACTCTCGCTTACGCCAAACTGGTCTGGAACCTTTCCCGACGAGGCTACGCTGGTCATCTATATGCCTGGCCGAGATTTTGAAACGCTCGCGGCAGACCTCATCGCCTCCGGCATTGATGCAAACACACCCTGCACCGCTGTCTCCCGCGCTTCTACCTCCGACGAGCATATTCACATCACGACACTCGCCGCACTTTCAAGCAACAACGTCGGCCCTGCACCGGTTCTGCTGCTTATTGGTCCGCCAGTGGCGCAACAGCCTCGGCTAAAATCGCCCTCCGACGTGATCGACTAACGGCGACGGAGAGCTTCCAACTCATCCAGCGTCCGCGGCCAGTCTTTTCCAAGCAGACGAGAGAGGCTGCGGTCCGCCAATAACCTGCCACCGGTCTGGCACTGTGGGCAGTAATTTGTTTCGTTATCGGCATAGCGGATACGCTGTATGGGATTACCACACCGTGGACATGGTTCACCGAAGCGTCCGTGGACAGCCATGTCTTTTCGAAATGCCGTGACCTTTTCCGGGAAGCTGTTCCTTGCTTCTTCGTTGAGAAGATCGATCCAAAGGTGCAAGGTCTCACGAGCAGCCGTGAACAATCGCTTCCACTCGTCGTCAGATAATTTATGGGTCTGGTGGATCGGAGAGAGTTGCGCTGCATGCAGTATCTCATCCGAGTAAGCGTTCCCGATGCCGCTGAGGATACGAGGATCGGTCAGGGCGCGTTTGAGCGTCCGGTTTTCAACCATCAGAACTTCGCGGAATTGGTCAAAGTCAATCTCCAAAACCTCCGCCCCGCCGGGATCGATCGAGCTTAGTTCCTCTTTGCTGCCGAAGAGATGAAGGGAAGCTCGTCGCTTCGAACCCGCTTCGGTTAGAACCAGAGAGCCGTTCGGAAAATCGAATGCTGCGAGGTTGTTTCGACCTCCCAGCTTCGCCTCAGGTGATCTCCAGTGCAGCCGTCCTGCAATCATCAGATGAAGCACCATCCAAAGATTCTCTTCAAATTCCAGAACGATCCGTTTGCCGATCCTTTCCGCTGAGCGGACGAAATGTCCTTCAATGGCATGAATGGGTGGCTGCACGGTTCGCAGGAGAAAGGGGCTCGCGAGGCGCACTTTCTCCAGCCGTTGATTGACAATGCGCGCCCTCAACGCGGTGAGATATGCGGATATGTCCGGCAGCTCCGGCATACCTGATCAGAGTAATGGCTGTCCCGCAACTTGGCTATGAAGATCGCACGCCGCAATTTCAGTAATGCAAGAGAATAAAGAGTATTGCCCGTATGAGACGAATCCCCTGCCCGAGCTCATTTCCGGCCTCAACATTCACCTGGGAAAACCACCAAATCGGCGAATTCAGGCTTGCCATCACCACGTGATCATTGTGCATCAGGCCAGCATGAGGAACGACGGGGATCTGAAAGACTCTCCGCCATGGCAGAGATCTTGAAAAACCAAAGGTAGTACCATTGAGTTGAGCATGTCAAGAGAATCTTCGAACGAAATTAATTCGACACTTGCGACCGGCCTCTTCTTCGTGCACCATAGGCACATGCGCGCGCGGAGCAAGCCCGTCTTCTCCGGTCTTTCGTCTGAGGGTAAAGACAAGGAAGACGTAACCCATTTGCTCGTTCTTCGCTTCCAGCAGATGCTTAGCGAAGGTCTGCTTTCCCCCGGAGCTAAACTCCCTTCGGAACGTGATCTTGCAATCCATTTTGGAGTTGCACGATCCTCTTTGCGGCAGGCGCTCAAGGTGCTGGAGATTATGGGAGTCATTCGTCAGAAGGTGGGTGACGGGAGTTATCTCAACGAAGACGCTTCCTCGGTATTGGCTGTACCTATGGAATTCCTATTTTTGCTGGACGATATTTCTTGGCAGGAGCTTATGGAGATACGGCTCATCACGGAGCCGGCCCTTGCCGCAAAAGCCGCAGAACACGCGAATTCGGCGGATATTGCGCTTCTGAAACAGTCGCTGGAAGACTTTGAACAAAGCAGGGGAGATCATCTCAAAATGGTCGCCTCGGACCTGTCATTCCACCGTGCCATCTTCCAGGCATCCGGAAACCGCTTAAGTGGCCGACTCTTTCATATGATTCATCGAGCCATGCTAAACATGATGATGCTTACCTCTCAGATGGTCGAACTGGAGCATACGCTCTCCTTTCACAAGCTAATCTTTACCGCCATCAAGCAACGCGACTCCACTTTAGCTCGAAAGTTGATGGCCGATCATCTAGAGGATGCGAACAAGCTATTGGAAAAAGGCCGGCAGCGCCAGGCAGAGCAAGTGCTACACGAACACTTCCGCAAAGTGACTATTGCCGGATCCCCTGTAAAAGTTCGACAAAGCAAGCGTCGACCCGCTCTGTCGGTCTGACTTCTGATGTTTGGAGCTCGCTACTATAAGGAGCTAATCCGTTGCGCTTTTCAGGCGAGCTATCGTCCGCGCACACGAATGATTTATTTGCTCAGACCGCAAGATGCATATTATTGGTGGCGCCTCGAACTTCGATATTCCCCCTTAACCGTATGTCATCGGACGATACCCGGAAAGAAAGGGATCTACCTGATAGCAGGACGCGGTGGGTCGACCGAGAGACCAAGCCAACGGCTCACCGACGGCATTCTGGAAAAAATAAGCTTCTCCAATAAAACAACAACCGCAAGTGAAACCGTCATTGACGGTAAATAGAGAGCAAGAGCAAAGATAACAGCGACAAGCACGAAAGACCATCTAGGTGTTCCGATCGGAAGCGGTGCCCCCAACACACCTACGCGTCGCCGGTGCCACCAGAGAATTACAGCGCTCACACACAGTATCACTAAGCCCAATGCAGTTATAAGACCTAGTAGTTGATTTGCGAGTCCAAAGAGTTGCCCTTCGTGGGCAGCGATTCCCACGCCGACAATCCGGTCGACAAGATGTCGTCGCGCAAAATCTTCGCGGCTCAAGATCATCCCCGTTTGCGGGTTCATCATAATCGTTGTACGAAGTGGCCGATTCTGGGAGTCCGACTTTACGGTCCATGCGCCGTCTATGCGCATCGCTGGCAGGATGAGGATCGGTGCAGCGAGTCGAAGCTTTTCAGCAGCAGGCACCAACCGATTGAGTGGTTCATTGGAATGGGCCACTTTCATGGTGGAGATGGTGTGCCCCATGTGGCCCGAATGTTCCGATTCAACTACAGAGAGGCCACTCCTGTTCAACGCTTCACGCTGTTCTAGCTCAGCAGAACGACCAATACTCCAGTCTTGACGAACAACGGAGGTCCCAGTTAACTGTCGGATCGTCTTGAAGTAAGTTCCCCACCCCTTTGCCCAAGGCAGCCCCGTCAACAATAGAAAGAGAGCGAACGCGGAGATCCAGACTCCTGTTACAGCATGCAGGTCTCTCCAGAAAGTCCGCGATCCATGGTTCAGGCGAATCCAAATTACGCCCGCAAGCCTCGCCGACTGCCTCGGCCACCAGAGATACAGCCCGCTGACGATAAGAACGATGGCCCAGGAAGCGGCCAACTCTACGAACCGCGATCCCCAATCTCCAGCCAACAGCTCTCCATGCAGATGGAAGATGATCTGCATCGGTCGCTTATCCTCGTTGATGGTCTTCAAGATTTGAAGGGTATGCGGATGCACATAAACGCGATATTCCTCTTTACCTATTCCAACGATGACTTGCACTGCAGAGGTCTCGCTTCGCGATAGCTCGTAAGCGTGAAGAGTGGATCCTGGAACCGCTGCTATGGCGGCATCCGCAATCTGTTCTGGAGTGGCGCGTCCCTGGATTGCAAGATTGTCATACGGATGGTCAAGCCACCGTTCGATCTGTGGCTTGAAGAGATAGATCGATCCGGTGCAAGCCAGCCAGATTACAAGTGGGATACAAAAGAGGCCCGCATAAAAATGCCAGCGCCATACAGCACGATACACGCGCCGGGACTGTTCTTCTGCACGTTCAAATTCATCAAAAGCCACAGAAATCCTCCTTAGCAGATGCAACACCGAAAGCGATGTCACACCTGCCGTTTAGAAGTTCAGCCGCGCCGCTAACTGAATGCTTCTTGGATCGCCTACTGCGGTAGCGCTTCCAAAATTAGGATTGGGGTTCGATGGGTAGGCTCCTGTTCCCCATGTGCCATTTGGGATCATGTCATTGCGATGATTGAGAGCATTGAATGCCTCAGCAATACCCTCCAGCCGCAGATGTTCCGTCAGGGCAAAGGTTCGGCTTACACGCATGTTCAAGCTGAAGAAATCAAACCCTGTGCCGGCATTGCGAGCGATCACCGCTCCAGCGAGCCCTTCGGTGCAGGGGTTGGTCCCAGTCAGACTATATCCAGACGTACAAGGGCGCTGTGTCGTTTGCTGTTTCGTCTGCCCACCCGTGGTTATATTGAAGGGTGGTCGCGAGTAGTATTGCAAAATTCCGCTTAGGCGCCAGCCATGGGAAAGGTGCTCTGCGATACCACTCGAGGGAGATGTGGGGGAGTTCACACTTGCATCGAATATCAGTCGATGGCGCTGGTCGTCATCGGAACGGCTGCGGTCGACATTTAGGTCGAAGTTGTCGATCGGCGAACTGAAGAAGAACTCTCCAACATTATTGATAGACTTCGACCACGTGTAGGAGATGCGAGCCGTCCCCCAAGAAAGGGGCCGCTCCAGGAACGAGACAGCAAGACCGTCATAATACGAGTCGAAGAGTGAATCGTATGGTTTTATGTTGCCGCGACTCGGATCCGGACGTGTCCCATCCCGATTGATATTGCGATTAATAGAAGAGAGCAGGTGAAGGCCGCGTACATGCTGATAACTGATGCCCAGCGTTCCTCCACTAGATATTTGCTGTTCGAGCCCAAGACTCGCCTGCTCAGAATAGGCGTTCTGAATATCGCGATTCATCAAGGAATAGCTGATCGTTGAACCTGGATTCGGTGACGTAGAAACGTTGGGAAATATCGGCGCTCCTGGGTCCAAACTGGGAATATAGGTGTACTGCAGCAAACGTCCCTGTGTCGGATCGATCGTGTTCCCCGCAGACAACAATGCATTGGCCAGGGCGCGAAGCGGTATGCGATCGTAAAAGAGTCCGAAACTACCCCGCACCACGGTTGCCTTGTTCGTGAACGGTGACCAAGCAAAGCCTACACGCGGCGAAATGTTGTTCTTGTCCACGTTGATCGTATGCAGAAATTGAAGATCGTAACGAACACCCAGATTCAGAGTGAGGGAGGGAGCGGCTTTCCATTCGTCCTGTACATACACCCCAAGATTGGGGTTGTTCTGTTGAATAAAGGGCGTCCCGAAGTTCTGGGAGAAAGTAGAGTATGAAGTTCTACTTGCTTCGAATGCAGCAAGCGAAGGAAAAGTGTAGGAACCTACAATTGCCATAGGAAATGTGATGGTGTCGTCGTTGAAAAGAAAGTCGACGCCTGCCTTGATCGTATGCGCCCGGCGCTGCATCACCAGGTTATCGACCACTTCATACAGGTAGTTCACTCGAGCGGTTGGCGAAGAGGAAAAACGTCCAAAGGTGGCCACGCCGCTTATCGTAATCGCAGGACTATTCTGCGTATTCGATGGGGCTTCCAGGTTGTCGTAGGTAAACTGTCCACGAGTTTCGTTAAAGGTACGAGGCGACAGTGTCGCAACATTATTGACGGCTACCGTATGGTTTTCATCTCGGACAGCGGTCCCGTAACTCACATCTGCCAGACCACCAACTCCCCGTGCATTAATGCTACCCAGACGGTAATAGCTGTAGCGCAGGTTCATCTGATCCGTATCGTTAAATCGATGGTCTCCTCGCAGAAACGCCGTGTCTGTGTGCACGGTTGTCGGATAAAGAGTTGACGCTCCCGTCCCCACCGTCAGGCGTGGTCCCTGAAAGCCGATTGTGTTCAGATAATTATTAATCGATGCCGCTTGAACGGGATCGATGGTTATCACGCCATTTGTGTTGAGTCGTCGGCCTTCGTAATTACCAAACAGAAAGGTACGATCTCGTTTAAGCGGTCCAGAAAGACTGGCGCCATATTGCCCCTGTGTGAGTGGAAGCTTACTTCGCGAAAGGGCACTTTGAGCATTAAGACGCTGATTACGAAGGAATCCATACAAGGTGCCGTGAAGATCATTCGTTCCACTTCGCGTAACGATGTTGAAATACCCGCCCATGGCACGGCCAAACTCAGCCTGGCCGCCTGATGTTACGACCTGGAATTCGCGAATGACATCCAGTCCATAAGAATTCCCTGCTAGTCCCGCGGCATCATCGTTGGCCGACAGGCCATCAACAACAAAGCTGTTTGAAAAATTACGCTGGCTGTTGACCGAGTATCCTTGCCCAACCACCGGCGAGGTCTCGGCGAAGGTCTGTACGCTGCCCGTATTCGTTGGGCTCACTCCTGGAACCAATAAGGCCAGATCAAGGAAGTTTCGTCCGTTATAGGGGAGATTGTCGATCTCCATCTGCGTAATGGTTTCCGAGATTTGACTGCGATTATCTTCCAAGACAGGTGCTTGCCCGGCAACGTTGATTGAGGTGTCCGCCGCGCCAACCGCAACCCGCAAAGTAAGATCGAAGGCAGCCCCGATCGTCAACTGAACCTGCTGCGTGGCAGGAGCAAATCCAGTCGGCTGCGTAGAAAAAGAGTACACACCGGCGGGAAGGAAAGGGATGCGGAAGCGCCCTCCAGCATCAGTCGTAACGGTGTACGCCTGATTCGTCGCCATCGCAACAGCCTTGACAAGTGCGTGCGGCACCAGCGCCCCGCTCGCATCCATCACCCGGCCGGTAACAGATGCCGTTGTAAGAGTCTCTTGTCCTCGCACAACCATCGCTGTAAATACTAAGGCTGCAATAACAGCGACCTTTGCAAAGACTTTTCCAGGGTAGTTCACAATGTCTCCAGCACATTTCGGCGGTCCCGTAGACCGCGGCCCAAAGATAAGATTCTTAGGCGATATAGCTGAGAACAGGTGGACCGCGTTTGTGATTCGACCCTTCCGCTGCAAGGGTGTGCCTGTCATGATCGAATAAAACTAGCGATCGATCGATCTGCCAACATGTCCGGCATAACAAACCAACGCCATACCAGAGAGGCTTCTCGTGCGTCGATGGAGGTAAACCGGGCGTGTAGGGGCACTTTTCAGAAAGTTGAAGAACCTGGGATGAAGAAGAGGGAGAAGCGCCTCCCAGTTCTGTACCCTGCAGCATCTGCATGGAGCAGTGATGCTTTCCATGCGCTTTACAACAAGCTGGCAAGAAGACTTCTTTATTTGTCTGAGCGACAAGAGCTAAGCGTGCAAAAGGCAAAAGAAAGCTCAGGATCAGAAGTATCGCACTGATACTGCTCAACCTCTTGCCTTCGTTTTGCATGTATACCCCTTGTCTCATTGAGACTTCTTCAGACACGGCAACGTGTTTTTTGTTGACGCCATGCTCCTCGCCTCAACCCACGTCAGCCCCACGATTGGTTCGGTGCCAGCCCCATGGGCAAGTAACGTATTATCTCGGTCGGCACGAAAAATGTGGCCGGCAGAAAGCAATACGTTGCACAGTCAAAATTTCTAAATTTTGATCAGAATGGAGATATCTAGAGGAGAAAAGATGGAGGACCGCGCTTCTGGCGCGCACGGTCGCACGCAACACGCCACTTGCACTGCGCCTGCGCAACAACTGCGGGGTGACTCACTAAACCTGCATAGATCGCATCGTTCGCTGGCAATCCCAAAATAGAACGATCAGAAACAATGGCTAGTCCCGGAGAGTAGGGACACTTCTCCAAGGGAGATCGAAACCGGGGAACCGCGTTTGAAGCCGCCAAGCCTCCGGCACGGCCTGCCATGCAATGATGCTTCCCCTGCCTGCGGCAACACGCGGGCATACTTCCCTCACCTTTCGCGCTCTGCGCAAAAAGAGAGGGAATGAGCGGTAGGGCTATGACCGCAAGCAGCGTAATGGCTAAAAGCTTCCGCAATTCTTTCATTGAAGCACCATGCGCTTTTATTAGCAAATGCGGGAAGGCTAATTGCCCTTCTCGTCTTTTTTGCAGGGGAGGTTTTCGTCTAAGAAAATAGTTCGGGGACAAAAGATTGCCCACATCATCATGCGGCTGGAATAGAAAAGCTAAATACAGAACCTTCCCCAAGCCTGCTTACTACCTGCATAGTACCACCATGAGCTTCAATAATCGCCTTGCTAATTGGCAGCCCCATACCGGTGCCAGAGATGCGCTGATTATGGATCGGCGCACGATAAAAACGGTCGAAGATCAGACCCTGTTCATTTGGATCGACCCCAACTCCCTTGTCAGCAACGCTTAGAATCAGCATATCTGATTCAACTCTGGTCGTAATAATGATTGGCGTCTGCGGATCAGAGTACTTCGCTGCATTTTCCAAAAGATTGCAAATTACTTTCTTCAGAAATTCAGCATCGGCGAAAATATCCACTTTAGATTCAATCCTTATCTCGACGGGATGTTGCTCATCTATCCATTCGCAATCTTCATGAGCCTTTCCGATCACATTTTCAATATCAATCTTCTCCATCGTCATATGAACCTGTCGCGCATCCAGCTGGGCCATCTCAACCGCCTGAGAGACCAGCCTATCGATTCGGTCACTTTCCTCATCGATGATAGTCAGCAGCTCTTTTCGGTCTTCCTCTTTTTCAATTTGCGTCGCCAATAGGACGCTCGCCGCGCCCTTTATCGAGGTCAGAGGAGTGCGCAGTTCATGAGTGATCGAATCAATCATCAAGGTGCGGAGTCGTTCACTTTCTTTGTTCGCTTCGTTATGAGCTATATCTTCAAGAGCACTTGCTCTGTCTAGCGATACCGAGATCAAACTGCCAATTGCATCCATGGCACCTGAAGAAAGAGTAATTCCGCGAAGTAGAAGCAGACCTCTTGGTTTCACGCCAACCTTTAACGGGATACGGAGTTCATCGCCAATTGCTTCCGCGCAACTCAAATTATTTGCTTGCTGGCGAAGGTGCGGCATCTCCACATCGGATACTCGCTCGGTTCCTGCTTGATAAATCTTGTCTCCTTTCGATAGATACAGAACTGCCACTCTCGCCCGAGTAGCTCGTATCACCACGTGCGGAATTGTATTGAGCAATTCCGTGACATTTTCCGTCTCGAGCATCTCCCTGCTAAGACTGAAAAGAATCTCCAGTTCACGCTGGCGTATGCGTGCAGTCTCTGCCTCGTCTCTAGCGCGCTGCGAAAGACGACTTCCAATCATAGAAGTAGAGAGGAACGCAAAGAGAGCCAGCCAGTTCTGCGGGTCGGCTACGGTTAAGGTCCCCAGGGGGGGCAGAAAAAAATAGTTATAGCAAAATGTCGCGATCAGCGATACGACCACGGCGTGCCGTAAACTCCATTTAGCTGCAAGGATAAGAATAAACAGCAGCAGCGTCAAAGCTACTGTGGTCGGGTTGACATGAAGAAGACGACGATACACAAGTACAATTCCGGCCAGTACCAGAATTGAAAGCACCCAACGTGTAATTTCGATAATGCGACGAGAATTCATCAGGAGCATTCTAAACCTTGAGTGAAAAAAGAAAATCTGCAGAGGACTGGCTTGAGTCAAGCAATACTGAAAAGGCGCGAGGACGCTTTAAAATTTTCTTGGGCTATGCTCCTGGCGTTGGAAAGACTTATAGCATGCTCAGCGAAGGCATTCGTCGCCGCAGTCGAGGGGAAGATGTAGTCGTCGGTATTGTCGAAAGTCATGGGCGTGCCGGGACGGCAGAGCTGGCTAAAAAACTTGAGCAAATCCCCCGCCGTGAAATTGAATATCGCGGCACACTCTTCACCGAAATGGACATCGATGCAATACTGGCGCGCATGCCTCAAGTCGTTCTCGTCGATGAACTTGCCCATACAAATATTGAAGGCAGTCGAACGCATAAGCGATATGAAGATGTTCTCTTGCTGTTGGAGAACAAGATCGATGTGCTAAGCACAATTAATATCCAGCACATCGAAAGTCTCACGGTCCGGGTTCAGGCTTTGACGGGAATCAAGGTACAGGAGCAGGTTCCCGACTGGGTTTTAGACAAAGCAGATGAAATCGTTCTTAGCGATCTCACGCCCGAAGCTCTCGAAACTCGAATGCGCCGCGGAGACATTTATCCCGCGGAACGCGCAGAACGAGCTCTCTCTAATTTTTTCCGAAAAGGAAATCTTATTGCACTTCGGGAGATGGCACTACAACGAGTAACTCGGGCTGTCGATAAAACTCTTGACGACTATGTTCGCCGTAAGCGTTTAGGTGCGCACTGGTCGGTGACCGAAAAGATTGCGGTCTGCATCAGTTCGAACCCTCAGTCCCGCGATCTGATTGTGCGAGGCGCCAGACTAGCGGAAGCGCTGGATGGAGAGCTATATGTTCTTCACGTTACAAACGAACGCGATCAACAGCTAGAACGCAAGAAAACACTTGAATCCAACATACAATTTGCGAAGAACCTCGGAGCGACAATCGTCGAGCTATCCGGTGGAAGCGTTGCTTCGGCTACAGCCGCATTCGTTACCGAACACCGCATTTCACAAGCTCTTTTTGGGCGTTCCGCACTTTACGGATTAAAAAAATATTTGTATTTTCTAGCTATTCAAAGATTTATGTCTGAAGCACCTCATGTCGATTTGCACATCATTACACAGGAGTCGCAATGAACGAAACTATCCTTGTTGTTGACGATGACCCGCAAATTATACGAATGTTACGAACATCGTTACAGGCAAGCGGGTATCGAGTTCATACTTCTCTGAATGGTGCAGCCGCTCTCGAACAAATTCAATCAGAGATGCCTGACCTTGTGATCACAGACATCTCGATGCCCCATATGGATGGTATCGAGTTGACGAGAGCCATCCGACGTAATTCTCTCGTTCCGATTATTGTACTGAGTGTTCGCAATACCGATGATTCGAAAGTTACAGCATTAGATGAAGGCGCTGACGACTACGTGACGAAACCTTTCCGCACACCTGAGCTTCTGGCTCGTGTACGGGCTCACCTTCGTCGTCAAAGCTCGAGCGTAGAAGCTCCTCCTGCTTCTGTTTTAAAGGTCGGCGACTTTGAAGTCGATACGGAATCAAGGTTCGTCACTGTTCGCGGGGAAAGTATTCACTTGTCTCCGAAAGAATTCGATCTTCTTCTGCTCTTCGTGAATAACCCGCTTCGAGTGATGACACATAAAACGTTATTGCGGTCTATTTGGGGTGCAGCTGGCATCGATCAACCTGAGTACCTTCGCGTTCTGATTGCTCAACTACGTAAAAAGATCGAACGAGGGCCCAGCACACGTTATGTACAAAGTGAGCCCTGGATAGGTTATCGTTTTCATCCGAATGGCGAAGAACTTACGACTTTTTAACTTTTTTTCTACGAAATTCCGATGGCCTTTCAGAGTGCAATAGTTCATGAGGCCGTATGAAAGTTCTTTGGGTCGCTGTAATGCCCTTTTGTTCGCCCGACTTCATTGCACGAGAGTCGGTGGATAGGAGCAATGATCGAAGCACGAAGGGAATTCTTCAACTCCGACAGGAATTGGCCCACACATCAGAAGAGCTGGGTGCATTGGAGAAAGAAAGCAGCTTAGGCTTTTCACCCGTTTCCCCTGCCCACTCAGATCCAAATCCTCCTTCGCCAACAGCCTATGTGCAAGAATCTCCTACGTATGCGACGCAGAATGCAACACCCAGGCTGACACCTATCGGGGAGGCAGGTTATGCGATCAGCCGCGTACAGCTACAATCGTCACCAGCACATGCGGCAATTGGGTCTGCAGCCAGATATAGCCTTCCAGGAAACTGGAATATTAGGATGCGCTACGAAGACTTCGATGGCAGAAGTGCACTTTTCAGTAGTACGAATCGGGCATTGAAAAAATTCACTTTAATAACAAATCGCCTAGTCGCTCCGGGCTTCCTAGTACGCGCAGAATATCGGCGTGATTTTACGAATCATCATTTTTTTCTCGTTGATACCCCAGATGTTCTAAGCCATTCACAAACGACTGCAGCTTTGGGCCTTATGTCCTGGTGGGGTTCAAAACAAGTAGTTGGTAAACAATTCGCTTGGGGGTAAACATGCTCGACACTGCAGCACTCATCACATTAGCCACTCTGTTTCCACTCAGTCTGCTTTACGTGTACGGCTGTGATGCGTTGAAAGGAAAACGCAAATGATTCTCAACGCCATTTTGCTCGCTATCGCTGCTCTCCTAATGGCCTATCTTATCTACGCCTTGCTGCGTCCGGAGAAGTTCTAAATGTCACTCAATGGTTGGCTACAAATTTTTCTGTTCATTGCAGCCGTGTTGTTTCTTGCGAAGCCGCTCGGAAGTTACATGACACGCGTCTTCGAGCGTCGAAGGACGTTCCTCGATTTCCTCCTGGCGCCTTGCGAGCGGCTCCTTTATCGGCTGACTGGTGTCAACGCTAATGAGGAGATGACATGGGTGGAATATTCCGTTTCCATCCTTCTCTTCAGCGCAGCGACCCTCTTGCTCACGTACATTTTGGAGCGTACGCAGCATCTACTTCCATTCAATCCTCAACACCTAGCCGGGGTCGCTCCCGATCTCGCTCTTAATACAGCAATCTCATTTACCACGAATACAAATTGGCAGTCCTATGTACCAGAATCCACGATGAGCTACCTTACGCAGATGCTCGGATTGGCGACCCATAATTTCTGGTCGGCTGCGGCGGGAATAGCACTTGCCATCGCTTTTATCCGCGGCATCGCACGTCGCGAGATGAAGACTTTAGGAAACTTCTGGGTAGATCTCACTCGCGCTACATTATGGGTCCTGTTGCCGATCTCCACGGTCATCGCCATTAGTCTTGTGTCCCAAGGAGTAATTCAGAACCTCAGACCTTATGACACGGTAAGACTCATCGAGCCACAACAGGTCACCGGCGCGGATGGAAAAGTTTCGAGAGTGACAACACAGACAATCGCTCAAGGCCCGGTTGCCTCACAGGAGGCGATCAAAATGTTGGGGACCAATGGAGGCGGTTTTTTCAACGCGAACAGCGCCCATCCCTTTGAAAATCCCACACCGGCTGCAAATTTTATTGAAATGCTCGCAATTTTTCTGATACCTGCCGGCCTCACGGTTACGCTCGGTCAAATGGTCGGTTCTCCACGTCATGGATGGGCGGTACTAGCCGCCATGGCCGTACTGTGGTTCGTCGGGGTCTTTACCTGCTATTGGGCCGAAGCCAGGGGGAATCCTCTTCTCCACGGAACCGATCAACACATCTCTGCGCTTCAGTCGGGCGGAAATATGGAAGGCAAAGAGGTTAGATTCGGTATTGCGGACTCAGCCTTGTTTGCGACGGTAACCACCGACGCAAGCTGCGGCGCAGTTAATGGCATGCACGACAGTTTCACTCCTCTAGGCGGCATGATCCCCATGATCAATATCCTTCTGGGTGAGGTTGTTTTCGGAGGGGTGGGAGCAGGCCTCTACGGCATGCTTGTCTTCGTCGTGATGGCGGTCTTCATTGCCGGCCTCATGGTAGGTCGCACACCAGAGTATCTCGGCAAGAAGATAGAAGCATACGATGTGCAGCTTGCCATGCTCTATTTGCTGATCTTTCCTCTCATCATCCTTGGCTTTACCGCAATATCCGTCCTTACGCCGAATCTTGGCATGAGCAGTCTTGCCAATCACGGTCCGCATGGACTGTCAGAAATTCTATACGCTTATACCTCTGCGACTGGTAATAACGGTTCGGCGTTCGCGGGCCTCAACGCAAATACACATTGGTATAACTACTCACTCGGTATGGCGATGTTTTTCGGACGATTCATGATGATCATTCCGATGCTGGCAATTGCCGGAAATCTCGCAGGCAAAAAGATAGTTCCTGCATCTTCAGGGACCTTTCCAGTCACGACGCCGCTTTTTACTGTCCTACTTATGGGAGTCATTCTCATTGTTGGAGCACTTACCTTCTTCCCCGCTCTCAGCCTCGGCCCAATCCTGGAACATTTGCTTCTAAACGCTGGCTTCACCTTCTAAGGAGCTACGAAATTCATGACAAATACTGCAAAACGTCGCTCCATGTTTGATTCAAAGATCGTACGTCGTGCGTTTGCTGACGCCCTCGCTAAACTCAATCCGACCACGATGATGCGCAATCCGGTTATGTTTGTTGTCGAGATAGGTAGCGTCTTGACTACAGTTCTTCTCCTCGTCAATCTCGCAACGCATCGAGGACATTTCCGCTTTGATATCCAGATCACTTTATGGCTCTGGTTCACTGTGCTCTTTGCAAACTTTGCAGAAGCAATGGCAGAGGGCCGCGGCAAGGCTCAAGCGGATGCTCTCCGCCTCGCGAAATCAGAGACTACGGCATACCGTGTTGGCAAGAGTGGAGTCGAAGAAATTCCAAGTTCACAACTGCGGGCCAACGATGTCGTACGCGTCATTGCCGGCCAGATGATTCCTGGAGACGGCGAAGTGATTGAGGGTGTCGCTTCAGTAGACGAATCCGCGATTACTGGCGAATCTGCCCCCGTTATTCGCGAAGCTGGCGGAGATCGCTCTGCTGTGACGGGAGGCACGCGCGTCCTAAGTGATGTCATCACTGTTCGCATTACATCCAATCCAGGGGAAACCTTCCTCGACCGCATGATCGCGTTGGTAGAAGGAGCCGAGCGCCAGAAGACTCCGAACGAAATCGCCCTTAATATCCTGCTTGCTGGCCTGACCATCATCTTTCTGCTCGCCGTAGTAACACTGCAACCGTTCGCACTTTATTCTGGTGCCCCACAAACAGTGTTCGTATTAGTCGCACTCCTTGTCTGTCTTATTCCAACCACAATTGGCGGACTTCTCTCCGCCATTGGTATTGCAGGAATGGATCGCCTCGTTCAGCATAACGTTCTCGCTACATCAGGGCGTGCGGTTGAAGCAGCCGGAGACGTCAATACTCTTCTTCTCGACAAGACTGGAACGATCACGATCGGGAACCGTCAAGCGGCAGAATTCATTCCAGCGCCCGGCATCTCTCCAGAAAAACTGGCCGATGCTGCTCAGTTGTCATCCCTACCCGATGAAACTCCCGAAGGGAGGTCCATCGTTGTGCTCGCGAAGGAAAAATACGGGCTTCGTGGCCGTGAACTTGGGCAGATGAATGTTGAATTCGTTCCCTTCTCCGCAACCACACGCATGAGCGGCATCGAAGTTGAGGGTCGCAGTATCCGCAAAGGCGCGGTTGACGCGATTGCGCGTTACCTTATCCAACATGGAACTCAGATGCCAACTCATGTTCAAGGCATTGTGGAGGATATAGCCCGCAGTGGTGGAACACCTCTTGTAGTGGCCGAAAACGGAAAGGCTCTTGGTGTCATTCATCTCAAGGATGTTGTGAAAGGCGGCATGCGGGAGCGGTTTGAACATCTCCGCGCCATGGGGATTCGAACCATCATGATTACAGGAGATAATCCTCTCACCGCTGCGGCGATCGCTCGCGAAGCGGGAGTGGATGACTTCCTCGCAGAAGCAAAGCCCAAAGACAAAATGGATCTCATCAAACGGGAGCAGGGAGAAGGCAAGCTCGTCGCAATGACAGGCGACGGCACGAACGATGCTCCCGCTCTTGCCCAAGCTGATGTAGGCGTCGCGATGAACAGTGGCACTCAAGCCGCAAAAGAAGCCGGGAATATGGTGGATCTGGACAGTAATCCCACCAAGCTAATCGAGATCGTTGCCATCGGCAAGCAACTGCTCATGACGCGAGGAGCACTAACAACGTTCTCTATCTCAAATGACGTGGCCAAATACTTCGCCATCATTCCTGCAATGTTCGCTGGCGTTTTTCCAGTGCTTGAAGCGCTGAACATCATGCATCTGCACAATGCGGAATCTGCGGTACTGTCGGCAATCATCTTCAATGCCTTGATTATCGTCGCATTGATTCCGCTTGCTTTACGCGGTGTGAGCTATAAGCCCATGTCGGCTGCAGCTCTGCTGCAAAGAAACCTTTTTATCTACGGACTCGGTGGAATTATCGCTCCTTTCATAGGCATCAAGCTTATCGATATGCTGATCGTCGCTATCCATCTGGCTTAAAGAGGAATTATGAAAAAACATGTACTCACAGCGGGTCTCTATACCATCATCACCGCAGTTCTCCTGGGCATTGTTTATCCGTTCGTCATTACCGGAATCGCACAAATGCTGTTTCGAGAAAAAGCGAATGGGCAACTAATTTCGCGAGGTAATCAACTCATTGGATCGAAGATCATTGGACAAGCATTCACCGGACCAGGATACTTCCACAGCCGTCCCTCTGCTGCAGGCACGAGTTATGACGCCTCCGCATCAAGTGGATCCAATCTTGGCCCCACTAACAAGACATTGATCGATCGTGTCGCAGCAAGTGTTAAGAATGAGAAGCAGAAAGACGTTCCAATTGATCTTATAACGGCATCCGGATCGGGCCTTGACCCAGATATCTCTCCCGCAGCTGCCTTTTATCAGGCACCTCGAATTGCTGCAGAGCGTCATCTTGACGAGGCGTTGCTCCGAAAACTTATTGCAGACCAAATCATTCAAAGACAGATGGGGCTACTCGGAGAACCACGAGTAAACGTTCTGCAGATTAATCTTGCACTTGACGCCTTGCCAAACAAGCCACAATGAGGAACGGAACATTGCCTAGGTAAAGACAACCTTACGTTTTTAATCTCGATTGACTACGAGGAGCTTATGCCGTCGCCTTTGACCGGATCACAAACATAGCTCATAGAAGGGCAGCCCTTCATGGCCGTCTTTCTATTGCGCAATAGAGGAAGGAATGACAGCATCCGGCGCCAGATGCTCGTCCACTCCTTTGCGGATTACCGTCACATCCCCTGACAGAAGCGCTTCGAGCAGCTTCTTATGCGATCTCACCGCGGACTTCATCGTTTCTCCCGCCGCGTGCCGTTTCAGGCTTACAAACGCATACACTGCGATGCAGAGGCGCTCCAGCGTCTTTTCCAACACTTCATTGCCTGATGCCTTCCACACTGTCTGGTGAAACTTGTAGTCTTCTTCTGCAATTGCAAAATGATCATTCTTTGCCGCCGCAGCGTTCATATTTTTCAAATGCCTTCGCAGCTCCATCTCTATCTCAGGAGAGACGCGACTACTCGCGAGCTGAAATGCCATCTGCTCCAGGTGTCGACGAACCTCCATCATTTGCTCAATCTCGCTGCGGGTCAGCTTGGTCACTGTCGTCCCGCGATCCTGAACGCGAACCACCAACCCGAGGTGCTCCAATTGAAGCAACGCCTCACGAACCGGAACCTGGCTTACATTCAGCTGTTTTGCGAGATGCGCTTCGCGCAGAGCTGTGCCTGGAGCAAGATCGCCGGACCAGATCGCATCACGTAAACGCTCAAAGACCTCGCGCGACTTGCTCAAAGCTCGAAGCGGAGTTAGATCTTGTGTGGACACGCGCTAATTCTATCGGATATATGAAACAGTGAGCAACGAATGATGGTTTTCTCCTTATCGACGCTCGCTGTGGAGACTGACTTGAGCGCGCTGGGTGAGCTCATCAAACTCGACTAGAAGCTCCTGCCGCTTCACCTCGGAGGAGAGCTGATCACCGCTCATTAATGGACCACAGTCAAATCCCTTCTCCTTCATAATTGCACGCAGCGCTGGGAAGAAAGGATACTTCAGCAGAGCTTCGATCACGTCGTTCACGCCGATTTGCAACTGCCGCGCCACATCCCAGTGACCTTCCATGGCTGCACGATAAATCGAGAGGTAGGCCTCTGGCATTACGTTATAGGTGGAACCTATACCTCCCTGTGCTCCCATCAGCAACCCCGCTACTAGAGCCTCGTCATATCCGTTGAAGACAACCATGCCGCGCTTCACCAGCCTCTGCAGTAGATAGAAGTTGAAATCGGTGAACTTCACTCCTAATACGTTCGGAAGATCACACACTTCGATCAGTCTTTCCGGTTCAGCAAATGCGTGGGGCGCCGCTTTAGGAAAGTAGTACACGATCAGCGGAAGGGGTGACGATGCTGCTAACTCCGTGTAATAACTCATTACAGTCGCACTGTCTCCCTTCGGAGGCAAGCTGCTGATTGCGTGCGCTCCATGCTTCGCAGCGTGCTCCGCCAATGCGAGCGCATCCTCTCTGCGTTTTGCTCCCACATGGACGATTAGCCTCTTGTCCTTAGGCAGGCACCGCATAAGAGTCTCTACCAGCGCTTTGCGTGCTGACGTGTCTAAAAGCAGCCCTTCTCCTGTCGTTCCAGCCACATATGCCCCATACACGCCTGCTTGCAAAAGATGGTCTATCATTCGCTCCGCTACGGCAGGATTAAACTTCCTCTCGGAGGTCAAAGGAGTGAGAAGAGCCGGATAAATGCCTTGAAAATCGGGATTCAAGATAACTCCATAAAACGATAATTGATAATGCATCATACTTCAATGACCGCCGCTTCCCCAAGAACACAGCCTACGCGCACATACGCCTGGCTCGCGGTCCTTCTTCTCACCTTCGTATGGCTACTCAACTATCTTGACCGGCAGGTTCTCTTCTCGGTCTTCCCACCTCTCCAGCAAGAACTGCACATCTCCGCCTTCCAGCTGGGGTTACTCGGAACCACTTTCCTTTGGGTCTACGCATTTTGCAGCCCCATTGCCGGCTATCTCGCTGACAAGGTCGGCAGTAAGCGGATGATCTGTGCGAGCCTTCTTGTCTGGTCAGCAGTTACCGTGGCCACGGGCCATGCCCGAACCTTCACGCAACTGCTGTGGCTGCGCTCGATCATGGGAATCAGTGAAGCCTGCTACCTTCCTGCGGGTCTCGCGCTCATTGCGGCCTACCACGATCAGAGGACGCGAGCGCGAGCCATCAGCCTGCATTACAGCGGAACCTACGTAGGAACCGTGCTTGGTGGGTCCCTCGGAGGCTGGATCGCCACTCACTATGGCTGGCGCTCGGTCTTCGCAATCTTTGGAATCTTTGGTTGCGCTTATGCCATCGTCTTGGTCTTTCTCTTACGCGAGCGGCGTTCAGAGCAATCACAGCCTTCAAACTCTTCCACGGCGATTCGCCAAATAGCATCCAGAATCTTCCTGACGCCTGGATTTCGTCCCCTGCTGAGCGTCTTCGCTGTCGCGTCCATCTGCGATTGGGCGATCTATACATGGATGCCGCTCTATCTCTTCGAGAGCTTTCACTTCTCTCTCACGAAAGCGGGCTTTACGGCTACCTTCTATATGAAGGCGGGCGGCTTTGCCGGGCTCCTGATTGGAGGCATTCTGGCAGACGCGTGGTTTCGACGCTCTCCTCGTGGCCACATTTTCACTCAGACCATCGGCCTGTTGCTCGCTGCGCCCTTTCTTATTCTTAGTGGCCTCACTCATACACCTGCCGTGCTCTACATCGCGATGGCCCTCTTTGGATTGGGTAAGGGAATGTACGACGGCAACACGATGCCCGTCTTATGCGAAGGCATTGCGCCGGAACAGCGGGCGACCGCCTTCGGCATGCTTAACTTCGCAGGAACTTTCTGCGGAGGCATTGTTGCTGCCGGTGCAGGTCAACTCAAAGGACATTTCGGCTTGGGAACCATCTTTAGCCTATGTGGCGGTCTG
The DNA here is from genome assembly GCF_059115365.1 of Edaphobacter sp. FHG110511_03. Taxonomy (NCBI): domain Bacteria; kingdom Pseudomonadati; phylum Acidobacteriota; class Terriglobia; order Terriglobales; family Acidobacteriaceae; genus Edaphobacter; species Edaphobacter sp. FHG110511_03. The sequence goes on from NZ_JBZYWL010000002.1 coordinate 951,293, forward strand.
CTGCTATTTGCCGGCTTTTTGACCTTTCGTATCCGGATGCGTCTTCGATCGGCTTCTCTCTGAGAATAAAGGACCAGACTCTGGAGCTCAGCATCTTTCTCCAGTATGTTGTTGATAATGATCTCTTGCAGAGTACAACATCTTTGCAAACGAACGGATGCAATTGATCGCATCTGTAGCTCTTTCACAGAGTAAAGGAGGAATATATTGTCTCGCCGTTACATTCTTCCAAGAGAGTTCTACGCACGCTCGCCAGAGATCGTGGCGCCCGATCTTCTCGGCAAACTACTGACTCACCGAAGAAGAGGAGAGTGGTTGACGGGACGTATCCTTGAGGTAGAAGCCTACCTAGGCCTTACAGATCCTGCCTCGCATGCTTCGATCGGGCGCACAGCTCGTAATGCAGTGCTCTTTGGACCTCCAGGAATTGCCTACGTCTATTTCATCTATGGCATGCATTACTGTCTTAACGTTTCTTGCTTGCCCGACGGAGAACCAGGGGGGGTGCTCTTTCGAGCACTCGCACCCATTGAAGGAATCGAAAGCATGGCTCGGCTGAGACATCTCTCAGTTGAAGCTAGACCACGGCTTTTGGCCGGCGGCCCAGGCCGACTTTGCCAGGCACTGGGAATTTCGCGGAAAGAACGGAACGGCGTCGATTTAACATTAGCCAGTTCAGATCTGCAGATACTTGATGATGGCGAGGTGCCGAAAGCCATCCAGGTGACGCCCCGCATTGGAATTCGAAAGGCCGCGGATCGGCCTTTGCGGTTTCTCGTGGTTGACTAATGCTGTGTTTTTGAATGATGGCCTGAGCAAAAGTTCAACCTACGACCTTCACGTCATTCATGACGCATTGAGCGGTTATGGCTTCTTATTGCTAATCCATAGATGACCTGGATCACTTTTCACCGTGTTCAGCCTTATAAACTCTTTTGGCAATAATTGAGGAGTATGTAGCATTTCCCTGAAGGTTCTTTGTGCTTATAAGAAGCTCAAAGGGTGGGATGGTTCCATCTTCGTTGGCGATGGAGTTGAGCCAGTCGGCGAAGTCGCGTCGCTTGAAGATGAAGTTGGCGGCAGATTGTGTCCCCGACATCCACAGGCCACTGAGAGCTAGAACCATGCCCTGGCCACTGGGGTTGGGAAGATAGGCTACGTCTCCGAAGACATTGGATGCGCCCAGGTTTCCCGATCCTTCCGAAGGTAAATATTGTTGTTGTTCCCCTGCGAGCGGGTTCCGGTTGAGGAAATAGAACTTTGCATTGCCACTTGTCTTCAGAACGAAGTTCATCGACGGCTCAATGAGTGAGACCCAGGGATTGGCCTGCCTTGAACCGATGAGGATGAGATTAGAGGCATTGGCATCGGAAGGCCGCAGATCGCGGGCGAAGATCGTCTCCACGTGTTCGCGGCTCCATTGGGGCAGATGCGAAAGCTGGGAGGAGATGCCTAGATCAACGAAGCTGGTGTAGCGGCGGGATGCGAGATCCGTAGTGAGGGCGTGGGGTGCGGAGGATGGTACTGCGGTCTGCGCGTTGGGGTCGCGGTAACCACCATTGATATAGTCGGCAAGAGTAATTTCATGGCCCGTAACGGTTTCGTAGAGCACAAGGCCGCTGTCGCCGGGGACGATGAAGGTGCGTCCGTTCGCGGGAAAGAGTGTGCTCCAGAATCGACGCTCTACTTCTGACTGTTTGGCGCGGGAAGAGTCGGATTGGAGAACGGCATCGCGCCGGAGATGGAGGAAAACGGCGGCCGCAATGACGGCGACGATGAGGCCACAGAAAAAAGGCTTGATCCAACCCCTGCCGGAAAGCTTCGCAGGGAGAGCCGGGGTAACGATTTCCGTCGGGACGAGAGGAACAAACTCAAGCGGGTCCGGTTCTGCGATGGGCTGCGCGGGCGTTTCAAGGGTGTAGAAGCGAGGTACGTATCCGCCACGTGGAATCTCTATCCTCATGATCTCGCGGCTGCCTTCGCTGTTGAAGTAGAGTTCGAGGCGTTGCCGAAGGCGCGTTGCATGGGAGCGGACGATTCCGTCTACGCCAGAATCGTAGTTAGGGGAGCGGCCAAAGACATCGACACCGATGCGCTGCTCGTTGATCTCGTCAGAATGGCCTGCGATTGTCATCTTGCAGACATAGAGCAGAAGCTTTGGCATCTGCTCAGACTTGGAGAAGGTTGCTGATCTGGCGACACGACGCGCCAGCTCCCATCGTTCGTCCCCGCTGTATTGTCGGGGTTCATGCTCTGTGCGCTCCGTGGTTTCCAGTGTGGACATTTTGACTAAATCCAGTAGAGACGAATTGCGTGAACGGGATGTTACGTACACGGGTTGCAACAGTTGCAACCGCGGCTCGTGAACACGCGATAAATCAATGATCTCAAATGGCTTGCATCGGTGTTTCCCGGTTTCACCGTGAAACACCGGGGCGGAGTATGCCGCGGGGATCCTAGAGTACGGCTAGCCCAACGTAATCCGTTTCTGCCTCGCATAAACCATGCTGCATCACTTCAGAAAACTGTCTTATGAGGATGGCCATGCTTCGCTTACGCTTCATCTTTTCGATTCTTCTTCTCCTTCTCGCCGCGTCGCCAGCCAGAGTTTTTGCCCAGGCCGTGAACGCAACGATGACCGGTATTGTGCGCGACCAGAGCGGAGCCGTAATTGCCGGCGCCCAGATAACAGTGACGAACGTTGCGACAAACATCTCGCAAACGGCAACGACCAATGAGAGCGGACAATACACGGTGTTGAATTTGCCTGCGGCCAGCTATAAATTGGGAGTGGATGCGACCGGGTTTGGCCACTATGTGCAAAACGGGATTACGCTGGACGTGGGGGAGAAGGCAAGTCAGGACATTGCGCTGCAGCCGGGCTCAACGAACAGCACGGTCACGGTGCAAGCTGACACGAATACAATCCAGGCGACAGATGCGACGCTAAGCGACGTGGTGACGGGCAGGTCGATACGCGATCTGCCGCTGAATTCGCGCAATCCATATTCGCTCATCGCACTAACGCCCGGGTTCTCAGGTTCGGTAGGCAATAACTACAACTCCGTGAGCTACTCGATCAATGGATCGCGGCAAGGCTACACGGACGTGCTGGTGGACGGAATCCCCGGCGGATTTCCGACAGTAAATGGCAACTCCGGCGTTGGCGTGTTCCCTTCCGTGGATTCTATCAACGAGTTCCGCGTGCTGGGACAAAACTATGCTGCCGAGTTCGGACGCAGTCTCGGCGGTATTTTGATAGCGCCAGATCGTCCTTTGCTCCGTGTCATCTACGTAGAGATATCTTCCGTCCGGCGATAAGACCAGCCCGTTCGGTTGCGCAAGATCGCGAATCAGCAAAGTAAGTTCGCCTTTGCCATTAAGGAGGTAGACACCCTGGAACGGAGTTTCCTGCCGCTCGCCTTTTGCTAGCTCCAGAGTCGGATCGGTAAAATATAGAGCACCGTCAGGCCCTAGGGTCACGTCGTTGGGGCCATTCAGTTTCATCCCCCGGTATCGGTTGGCCAGCACACTGTAGCTTCGCTGGTCCGGAGTCAAGCGGATAATCGAGCGCAGCACGCTTGCCGTTACTATCAGTCTCTGCTCGCCGTCCCGCGTATTGCCGTCGGGGTCTCCTAGCTTCATCACCGTTTCATGATGGCCATCGGCGAACATCCGGCAAAGTTCATTTCTCTCCTCGTCACTTACCAGCACGGTGCCGCCAGGCTCCCAAACGGGTCCCTCTGTGAACCCGAAGCCCGAGCCCATGATCGCCGGCTTTGCGTCCTTCGCCACCAAACTCCAGAAGGCAGGCGAATCCGCCTCGAGCGCAAACTCATGTCTCATCGCATTTTGTTGAGTCGCCGCATAACTCGTCGCCGCTAGCGCTCCTACCAGAAGGGCCCGAAGTAAGCTGGAGCAACTCATTGGCTCTCCTTAGTCTTCTTCCGCGCTGCGTCAGGAGCCATCGATATTGCCGATCGAACCAGATAGCTAACAAGATCATCCAGCTCCTTAGGCGAGAGCCCGCTCTTGTGGTCCGTGGGCATCAGAGATTTACCAGTATGATGGACATCGGTCAAATCGTCCTTCTTGAATCGGCGGTAGCGGCCGTTCTCAAGCTGGATAACAAGAGTGAAGTTGTCCTCCACACGCAGCACCCCACGCACGCTCTCACCCTCGACCGTGCGTACCCCAACCACCTCTGACTTCGGGCTCACTACCTTTTCAGACTCGACGATCGCTGTCCGAATATGCTCCGGTGCGGTGCCACTTCCATAGTCCGAAAGGTCGGAGGCAATAAAACCACCCTCGCCATCCATCATGTGGCATCCTGAACATTCGGCCTTGCCGAAGAAGAGCGTATGTCCCACCGTCGCATCTCCGCTCACTTCGACTGCGTCAGTTTTACCCTGCAGCACGTGCAGATAAGCGATAACGTCTGAGATGCCACGATCACCAAGAAAAGAGAATGCAGGCATCCCGGCCCCGGGAATGCCGTTGCGAACGAAGTTGGCCAGTTCCCCGTCTCCAAGCGCAGCCACATTCCGCGCCGTTGCAATATTTGGAGCCCGCTCCCCGCCGCGGCCGTCCGAACCATGACAACCTGCGCAATTGGTGGAAAAGATGCGGCTGCCAGCTGTGGCATCCCTGCCTTGAGCATCCGAAGTACACGCACCCCCTACCAGGAGAGCGAAAACAACAAAACCGTAATGTAGAGATCGCGTCATCGAAGCCCTATCTTTGGACCTCTTGAATAACTCTTGCAATCGCTCGTCACAAAACTAACAAGCCTGAGGCTTTGTTCAGATTGTAGAGACGAAAAAAATCAAGGGCTCAAATCGCGGTGACGCCATGGAATAGGAACAACTAAAATCAGATGCTTCATTGAATGTCATCTTTCACCGACTGGCATCTGTCGAATGACGAAGTGTTTCGTAGGCCGAATAGCCCAATAGCAACTTATCGTCCACTGCAAATCGCTGAGTCAGCCGACTGCGATCACTTCAGGTAGTTGAATGAACTGCAGCACCGTTAGCTACTACTGGTTTTTGCCAGCGCATCAGGCGAGGACCGTGCCGATGCACTCGCCGAATCCTATTCTGGGCAGTCCCGGCCTGTGCGTGTAAGCGCGAAAGATAATCTGGTCCCCGTCTTCCAAAAAAGTTCGTACTTCGCCCGTGGGCAGGCGGATAGGGTTAAGATTGTGTCCCTTTTCAAGCAGACAACCTTCAGTGCCAGCATCTTGGCCGGAGATCGTTCCGGTGGCAAGCAAGTCACCCGGCCGCAGGTTGCACCCATTGCTGGTGTGGTGCGTGATCAATTGTGGGATTGTCCAGTAGAGATCAAGCAGATTGCCTTGGCTAAGTCGTATGGGAGCTTGGTTGGCGTCGCGCATCTGACCGGACTGAAGATAAACCTCAAGGATGAGGTCGATGGCATCCCGAGCATTGGGCGAAGGTGTCAGGTGGGGGAGCGGCGAAGGATCGCCACTGTCGCGTGTGGGAGCAGAGACCCGGTAGGGAGTGAGTGCCTCAAAGGGAACGATCCACGGAGAAATGGTCGTAGCGAAATTTTTCGATAGAAACGGCCCAAGAGGCTGGTACTCCCATGACTGAATATCGCGTGCCGACCAGTCGTTCAACAGGCATAGCCCGAAGATATGTTGTTCTGCTTCAGCGATGGGAATGCTCTCGCCCAGGCAGTTACCTGTACCAATGAAGATGCCGACCTCGAGTTCGTAATCGAGGGAGTGCGTGGGGCCGAAGGTGGGCAATGCCGCAGTGGGAGATTTGGTCTGTCCGGATGGACGGTGAATGTTCTCACGGCTGACGACGATGGATGAAGTACGGCCGTTGTAGCCGATCGGAACGTGTTTGTAGTTTGGCAACAGAGGATTGTCAGGGCGGAAGAGAAGGCCGACGCGGGTGGCATGATGGATGGACGCATAAAAGTCGGTGTAGTCGCCAATCTGGACGGGAAGCTGCATAGCCACTTGCTGCATGGAGATGAGGTGTTGCTTGACAGCCTTCTTGTCGGCCTGGCCTGAGTCGAGCAGGCCGGAGACTTGCCGGCGCAAGGCTGACCATGCCACAGGGCCGAGATGCATTAGTGGGTTGAGCCGTTCAGCGCAACACGCTGCGATGATGTTCTTGGGAAGAGAAGAGAACAAATTATTTTTGGCGCAGGCAGAGAGGTCAAGGATTTGGTCGCCGATAGCGATGCCTATATGGTCCTTCTCCTGATAGCCAAAGACTCCGTAAGGAAGGTTTTGAAGAGAGAAGTCGGAGGTGGGATCATTGGCGGATTCGATCCAACTCTGTTTCACGACAGCCATCCCAACGCCTCCAGATCGTGAATCGGCTCTTCGAAAGAGCAGGAACCGAAGCTGATGGCGAACTCTTTGCGCACGGTCCGGATCTGATCGGCAGTCCAGCTGAACGATCTCCAGGCAATGGTCTCCGAGGAGATAGAGAAGGCTCCACAGTCTTCTTCGTGAAGGAGCTGCTCCGAGGCGCCGATAGAACCACCATAGTAGAGGAGCGTCGCGGCGAGAAAGAGATTGAGAAACCCATGCATCATGCCAGTTGGGCTATCTGGCGCATAGGTGAAAGGTTTGCAGGAGCGGATGGGATGATGCAGGCCTGCCGTGGCCTTGAAGGAGATACGTCTGATAGCGAGGACCTGGAGTATATTCGCGATAGCTTCGGATGGAGGAAACGCTTCGGCGACGAGTCCTCCGGTGCGCAGTTTGACGCGTCCGCCGGCCGGAATAGCATCGAGTGTTTCAGGTTTTGCGGAGAAGATCGGAATCTCGAAGTATGTCGTCATGCCTGCGGGTATCTGTCTGCCGATGTGCTCGATCTCAGAAGATTGCTCGGCGCGAACCTCGATGGAGTCGATAAGGAAGCCTTCGCCGAGAAGGGCTGGCAGGATATCCCACTGTGTAGCTGGTGAAACAATCACGCTTAGCCGCAGATCGCCGATGGAGCTACCTGCGATGTCGCGCAGTTCGGGCAATCGATTGATATCCACGACGAAGCGCCCCAACATGAATGAATCTTTGCTCTGGCTATAGCAGAGATAATTGCTCACGGCAGAGATGATATCGAGGCCGGCAGGTGGGTAAAGACCCGCATAGTCAATCAAGTCGGCGAGCAGAGCGCGGATTGCGCTCCCGTCTTCATTCAACGGGCCGTTTGCTTGTGCGTCGATCTGTATTCTCATCTGCCGGTTGATCCGGGTTTGAAGTGCCTTTTGAGACCTTGCCAGCACTCGTAGTATTCGTGTTGCAGGATACTTGTGTTCATGGCGAATTCAGTAGGCCGCACGACGAGCTGAGTTTCGAACATGAAAGCGAGCGTGTTGTCGAGATACTGCGGCTTCAGCTCCGCCGCTGTAGCGCGTTCAAAGGACTCCGAATCGGGGCCGTGACCAGCCATGCAGTTGTGGAGACTTGCGCCACCGGGCACGAACCCTTCGGCCTTGGCGTCGTACGCGCCACGGACGAGGCCCATGAACTCATTCATAAGGTTGCGGTGAAACCACGGTGGCCGAAAGGTGTGCTCTGCAACCATCCAGCGTGGCGGAAAGATGGCGAAGTCGCAGTTTGCCGTGCCTGGCGCTGTTGTGGGGGAGCTCAGCACAGTGTAAATCGATGGATCCGGATGATCGAACGAGACTGTGTTGATGCAGTTGAAGAGGGCGAGGTCGTACTTATAGGGAACATAATTGCCGTGCCATGCGACAACGTCGAGAGGGGAGTGATCGATTGACGCAGACCAAAGATGCCCAAGAAACTTGGCGGTGATGTGGAACTCGCCTTCGCGATCGTCGTAAGCGGCTGTCGGGGCCTTGAAGTCGCGAGGGTTGGCTAGGCCATTTGCTCCGATAGGGCCTAGGTCTGGCAGTCGGAAAGGCTGGCCATAGTTCTCGCAGAGGTAGCCGCGGACTTGCTCGTCCAACAACTCGACGCGGAACTTGAGACCACGAGGAACCACGCAAATCTCGCCCGGAGCGATTTCCAGGATGCCAAGCTCGGTATAAAGGCGTAGAGAACCGAGCTGCGGGACGAAAAGGAACTCCCCGTCTGCACTATAGAAGAAGCGATCCTTCATCGAGGCATTGGCCGCGTAAAGATGAATGGCGACGCCAGTTTGCATCGCGGGATCGCCATTGCCGCCGAGAGTGATGATGCCATCCACGAAATCAGTTGGTTGCTCCGGCAGGGGGAGGGGGTTCCAGCGCAGCTGGTTCGGAGTAGTGACAACTGACGTAAAGGGTCCGCTGCGAATCAGGCGGGAAGGGATCTCCTGATACGGGTGATGTGTCACCGATGGCCGAATGCGATAAGTCCAGGTACGGCGATTCACGGCGCGAGGTGCGGTAAATGCCGTTCCACTGAACTGTTCTGTATAGAGACCGAGGGGATGTTTTTGCGGTGCGTTCTGGCCGATTGGCAGCGCTCCGACGACGGCTTCGGAGGAGAACTCGTTACCGAAGCCGGATTGGTATTCGATTTCAGTGGACATGAACCTCCCTTTACAGGCGGCCGCTTAGGGCTCGCTTCTCTGCTTCGTGCATGGATTCGTAGATCTGATCGAAGCTGCTTACAACAAAAAGCAGCTTGTGAAGTTCATCCACCTTGACCGGTGTATTGAGCACCTCGTCAAGAACGAACTCTCTTACAGCGCAATGACCATCCACGACGTTCCGACACTCGCTGCGAGAGCTTATAAGGCCACTGCCGTAGACTTTGATCTTGCCCTGTTCGCGGATCAATCCGAATTCGACGGTGTACCAGAAGATGCGTCCGAGCTTTTCGAGAATGTTGGCGTCGGAGATGGATGCGCAGACGCGGCCATAGTGCTCCAGAAAGCTGGCAAAGACAGGGTGCGCGTGCATGGGAACATGGCCAAAGACATCGTGAAAGATGTCTGGCTCCGGCGTGTATTCGAGCGATTCGCGGCTGCGCAGCCAGATGGTGGTCGGGAAACGCCGTGCGCCCAGCATCTCGAAAAATGCGGGCGCGGGAAGAAATCCGCTGACGGGCGTGGAGCTCCAGCCTGTCCTGGGGGCAAGTCGTTCGGTGATAGATGCGAGATTTGGCAAGCGGTCGCGCTCAAGGCCGATAATCTCAAAACCGTTGAGATACTCCTGCGCAGCGTGCTTTTCTATCTCGGGAAGGAGATGGTCGACGAGTTCGGCCCATGTCTGGTGTTGCTCCTCGGTGTAAGCCGCATAGTCCTGCTGGATGATATAGGGCGCTGCGGCTGAAAGTATCTCGGTAGACATGATCTTCTCCAATTACATGTTGCCGCGCGCTTGTTGCTCCCTCTCGATAGCCTCGAAGAGTGCCTTGAAGTTGCCTTTGCCGAAGCTGCGACTCCCTTTGCGCTGAATGATCTCATAGAACAGCGTGGGGCGGTCTTCAACGGGGCGAGTGAAGATCTGCAACATGTATCCTTCATCGTCGCGGTCGACGAGAATGCCGAGCTTTTCGAGTTCATCGATCGGCTCATCGATCGTGCCTATACGCTTCTGCAGCTCGGTGTAGTAGGTGTGGGGGACGTGAAGGAACTCTATGCCCTGATCCTGGAGTTTCTTGACGGTGTGGACGATATTGTTGGTGGCAAGCGCAACGTGCTGAACTCCAGGACCACCATAAAAGTCGAGATACTCCTCAATCTGAGATCGGCGTTTGCCTTCGGCCGGCTCGTTGATGGGGAACTTGACATAGCCATTCCCGTTGGACATGACCTTAGACATGAGCGCGGAGTATTCCGTCGAGATATCTTTGTCGTCGAAGTGCTGATAGAGCGAGAAGCCCATCACGTTGGAGTAGAAGTTCACCCATTCATCCATCTCGTGCCAGCCGACATTGCCGACCATGTGGTCGATGTGTAAAAGGCCGACGGGCCTGGCGATGGGGTCTTCGTCTAGAGTGCGAAAGCCAGGGAGAAATTTGCCATTGTAGGCATTGCGCTCAACGAAGGTATGGATGGTATCGCCGTAGGTGCGGATACTTGAGAGTACAACCTGACCGTGGTCGTCGGACAGCATGTGTGGCTCAGCAATGCTGACCGCTCCACGATTGACGGTCTCCTGCCATGAGAGGCGGGCGTCGTCCACCCATAAAGCGATCACGCGAACAGCATCTCCGTGGAGATGGACGTGATCGGCGATAGAATTGCCACTGCGCAGAGGAGTGGTAAGCACAAAGCGTACCTTGCCCTGCTGGACGACGTACGAAGCGCGGTCGCGCTGGCCCGTCTCGGGGCCGGCGTACGCCACAAGCGACATGCCAAAGGCAGCGCGGTAGAAATAAGCAGCTTGACGGGCGTTGCCGACGAAGAACTCAACGTGATCGATCCCTTTCAGGGGAAGGAAATCGGTACCGCCTGTTGTATTCACTTGTGCGGATTCGTGGACAATGCTCATATCTGCGCTCATTAAAAAGACTCCTGCGGAAAGGTAAAGACCGTTCCAGCAGCACCAAGCAGAATAGGCTTCTTACTCATGCCAGGGAAATAGATATTTCAAAAAATTGCATGAAAGCTTTCTTATGTCGCAGCTGGAAAGGCATAAGAAGATAAACCAAGTTGTTTCAGCAATTTGGCTTGATTCATAGACTTCAAGCAGGAGCCGCTCACAATCACAAAGGAGGTAGCTCAACCTTGCCCGTAGTTTTGAGTGGAAGCTGGGCCGTCGATGCAAGTCCGCAAGTGCAAGACCATTCCGCGAGTGTCCCCGCTGAGCACTAAGCTTCCCGTTCAACTTAGCAACCAGTAAGTTCGCTCTATCCCGACCTTCGATTCAGCGAAACATAATCTCAGTTGCGTCAACGGGCATTTCAAAAGTCGCACCCGGAAATCCGCCCGTTAGCGAAGTGGAGAGCTTTTTCCCGTTGATGGTTGCAGCCGAAGGAGTACGCTGCGTGCCGACTAGCTCTACTCGGATACTCTTCCATCGCGATCGATAGTCGCCTTGCGGGGCATTCAGCGTGACAGTGACTGCGCCATCAGGAGCAACGCGGCACGTCGTATTCAGACGAAAGTACTCCCCTCGACGATAGTTCAACGAATGTCCATCATCACTATAGATAGAGCCCTGGCAGGGCTGGTTCTGTGTCGGCACATATATGCGAAGTGTAAGTGGCCCGCCCGGTGCCTCGTCTGTACTCTGCACTAGTTTCTGCAAAGGCAAAATGGATCCTCCGCGCACATAGACGGGAATCGTTGCCAGGTCCGGTTTCAGCATGATGTGCTCACCCTGAAGCAGAGTATCCCGCACCTCTGCATCGCGGGCCTGTACCTGCGATTCCCTACCCACCCGCGTGCCGGTCCAGTAGTCATACCATCTTCCCGGCGGAAGGTGCAGCTCATACGGCGCAATCTCCTCCGGTGATGGATTCGGCGCTATCAGCAGGTCCGGCCCCAGCATAAACTCTGCACCACCTCCGATCAGGTCCATCGGCGTGCCATCAGGCATGGCGTGAGGAAACTCCAGAAACAACGGTCGCATCATCGGCATTCCATCGTGCGATGTCTCCTCCGCTACCGTATAGATGTATGGCAACAGACGATAGCGCTCCTCGATATACTTCCGCCGCATCGCCTCATGCGCAGGACCATCGACCCAAGGCTCATGCATGCGCGTTCCCTTCGCCGAGTGGTCACGATCAATCGGCTGAAACGCAGCCACCTCAAGCCACTTTGTCAACAGATCTGCAGGAGGAGATCCGGCGAATCCGCCCACATCGGCGCCTGCGAAGCTGAAGCCGCTCAACCCCAGGTTCATCAGCTGCGGAATCGTCATGCGTAGATGATTCCACGTCGAGCTGTTATCGCCCGTCCAGGTCACGGCATACCGCTGGCCGCCCGCGTAGCTCGCGCGAGTCATCACATACGGCCGCTCGTTGGGACGCAGCGCCAGCACGCCATCGTAGGTTGCCCTGCTGTTCTGCATGCCCAGGATGTTGTGTGCTTCCCGGTGATTGGTAGTGCGAGTCGCAAATCCGGGCTCCTCGATGCGATGCCGCACATCCAGCGGCATCGTCTTCGACGGGTAGCGGAATACCGCCGGCTCGTTCATGTCATCCCAGAAACCTGCGACGCCGTCCTTTACAAAGTCCTTGTACAGCGTTCCAAACCACTGCCGCGACTGCTGCCTTGTGAAATCAGGAAATACCGAAGGCCCCGGCCACACTGTCCCCACATAAGTCGTCCCATCCGGATTCTTCACAAAGTGATCGCCTGCCGTCCCCGAATCATACGGCGCATAACCTGCGTTCGGCTTCTGCGCGATGTGCAGGTCGGCAATCACGACAAGATGGAAATGATCCTTGGTCAGTTGGCTCACCATCTCGGGAAAACGCGGAAAACGCTGCGGATCAACTGTGAAGGGCATGTTGTCCTTCTGAAAATCAATATCGAGCCACAAAGCATCCGCCGGAATCCTATCCTTCCGCAGCCGCGCGGCAACATCCATCAGCTGCGACTTCGGCGAGTATGAGTACCGTGACTGCTGAAAGCCGAACGACCACAACGGCGGCAGGGGCGAAGGCCCCGTCAGCCACGCATAAGCCGCCATCACATCGCGCGGCTCCGGCCCATACAGGAAGTAGTAGTCAATCGGACCATTCTGCGAACCAAAGCTGTACACTTCATCGTCCTCACGACCAAAGTCGAACGAGGTTCTCCAAGTGTTGTCGAAGAGCACGCCATAGTACCGCCCCTCTCTCACTCCTAAAAAGAACGGGATGCTCTTATAGATCGGATCTGTCGACTCCTGCCATCCGAAACTGTCTGTGTTCCACAGAGTAAAGGACTCGCTCGTCCGGTCCAGCGGCCCGGGTTTATCGCCAAGCCCAAAGAAGTGCTCCTTATCGCTGCGTCGTTTGTAGACTCTGAAGCCTTCGCCACGCCACTCGATCGCTCCGGCATCCTCCTGCAAAACATGACCGCTCAGATCACTGATCACCAGATGAAGGTCACTGTCAACCTTGACCGACAGCTTCTGGGTACGAAATCCCTGCTCATCCGGACTCACCGTCACCCGGCTAGTGCGGCTCTCCGGCAGCACTGCCCATGATGCATCCTCGAAAGCAGCATTCCTCCACTCGCGCACCCGTAGCCTGTCGTCCTGCAAAGCAGTCACCTCAAGCGTTACCCCGTTCGAGGTTGCAGTAAGACCATTCGAAGCGACATGAACCTGCTGCTCCGCGTCGACGCCAGACGATGACAGCACGATAGCGAAACTGAGAAGCCAAATGGATCGGTTACGCATACCAACACCTCCTCATCCAGTGACGCATCCAGGGAATCAGCGGAACAGTTGCCGCGGATGGAATGTCCCGAAGCGTCGCCTGGGCAATAAATCTGTATCCCCTCCGGATCAGCATTTCTACAAAGCGGGGATTGTCGGCGTTATCCTCCAGCGCCTCGCGGACCTTATTAAAAGCTATGGCCTGAGAGCGGTCGAAGTTGACATTTGTCCCCTTCTCCCAAACCCTCTCTTGCAACTCCTCACGGGTGACAACCTTGCCGGGACGTTGCACTAGTTCCGTCAAAACCCGGAAGGGCTGCCCCTGAAGTTTGATCCTGAAGCCGCTCCGCCATAGTTCTCCCGTCGAGAGGTCAACTTGACGCATACGAACTCGCTGCACAAAATGTAACACTTACAGACAACCGAATACCTATCCGGCAGTTGAAATACTCCCCAAAATCAACACAGCAAACCATTTATCCGTGGGTTCGGTTTTCATCCCTGGGATGGGACTGCTCTCTCCGTTCACGGACATTCACGCTGGCCCGGTCAGGTGGGATTTCCCCTGCTGCGGTGGGTCACGAGAGACCGTTGAGAAAGAGTCCTCAAAGCAGAGAGGTGCATGGCGGATGGCGAAGTCAGTAATAGTCAACATATAAGAAACGCATCTTTCATTGTCCTGCTCGATCAAGTGCACATTGTAGAGATAGAGCAGCAATTGGATGTCGGGACTCTCAAAGCTTTCGTTGCCCCCTTTCTGTCTGCGGGCCGCCAACGAAAATCCTGACACCGGCAGCAAATATCTCATCGTTGATCGCGTCGATACCGCGGGATCTCGCTTCGTCCTCTGCGATCGACGGGTCATAGTCCTCGGGTTGTAATTAGCAACCAAATATTGCGCTATCGTTTTCTCGTGTAGCGGTCTTATGGGGTCGGTTGCCCTGCCTCACTATCTCGGCGAACGGTGGACCGGAATTCAACAAATCGTCCAATAAATTTGGGCTCTTCCCGCACTTCAAAGAGACAGGTATCCTGTTTTTTGAAATCGAAGAAGTGATTTGGAATTGCCTAATTCGCAGTGAACTCACCGCGATTCCGCCGCGGTACTCTTAAACCGCTTTGTATACTCGCCTGCTGTGATCCCAAGGACACGCAGAAAGACTCGGCGCATCGAGTCTGCCGTGGCAAAACCACACTCATCGGCAATTTCTTTCAGCCCCATCGTTGAGCTATCGATCAACTGTTGAGCTGCTTCTACACGCATTCTGTCTACAAATTGTCCAGGATTCATCTTTGTCTCCTTGAGGCAGACTCGAGTGAAGTGCCGCGGGCTCATGCCGATCTTCTCGGCCAATCGATCGACCGAAAGGTCCTCTCGCAGATTCTCCAACATCCACACCTGTAGTTCACGGAGGGGTTGCGAAGTGATGGCCTGCCGAGACAACATATGACTAAACTGCGCTTGTCCCCCTGGGCGCACAAGAAACATCACGAGGAAGCGGGCAACGTCCAATGCAGGTCGATGCCCATGATCTTCCTCCACAAGCGCCAACGACAGGTCGATACCGGCGGTAATACCAGCAGACGTATATACCGATCCGTCCCGCAAGAAGATTGGTTCAGGACGGACCTTGACCTTCGGAAACTCTTTTGCCAATTGATCACAAAAACGCCAATGCGTCACGGCCTCCTTTCCATCGAGAAGACCTGCCGCTGCTAGTAAAAATGCCCCAGTACAAATGGAAGCCACTCGCCGAGAACGCGCGCCAACTTCTGCAATCCATGAGACAAACTCCTCATCATAGACTCCAGTTTCGGCTCCGGCTCCACCAGCGATCACCAAGGTGTCGATCGGTCCTTTTATCTCCTTGATTGGAATGGCACCCGTAAGCGAAAGCCCTCGATGAGTAAGCAGGGAGTCTTCTAGTCCAGGGTTTCCGATTTGCACCTCATAGCCAGGTGCGCTACAGAAGACTTCCATTGGACCCACTACATCCAACACCTGAACGGGCGGAGGACCTACGATCACGACTTTTCGCATTCTGCATTCTACGAAATTTCGAGATCTGACCACTAGAAGCCCACGTTCGCACAGTCTGGTAGCCATTCAATGCACGTCACCCCAATGGGTTGCGGGTCTGCGCTCAAAACAGCAAATAGACACCTAAGGATTAGGTCCCCAGATTCGAACACTCATTATGATCCGTTCCTCTAGTTAATGGGCCTCGAGATATGTGGGCAATGACCGCTCCCGATCTCCGTAACGGTAGGGTAAGCCAACAGTGACGCGACTTGCTTCTGTCAGTCTGGGTCTGACGGTCCGGTCTGCAATACAACCATATCCCTCGGGGGAGCCTATGACATGGATACAGCAAATTCAGATCATGGCTCTCAAATATCGCGAGTAGGCATATGTCCGAAAATGACGTATCTACGTCGTTGTTGCATCAGGGAGCGGATTCTAAACTGTGTCTAAAGCATGAACTAGACCGACCTCGAAGGTGTTTTGACCGTCAGCGATGAGTAACTAACCACAACCCAAAACCAATGCCCAAGGAGATTGATTATGTCAGTTACGCGCCGTCTTTTCCTCAAGAGCGCTCCCATCGCATCCGCCGCCGGTCCCACCGAGGTAGGTCTCGCACAGGGCGGCTCCCAAACACCTACTACTTTCCGCAAGCCCAAGCTTGTCATTCCTGTGCCAACCCCAGCGGAACAATATCAGAAGGTTCAGCCCGGAGTTCCCGATAGCAAGCTGACGCGTGAGGCCACTGGTCTTCTTCGTGAATTTAGTACTCCTCTTCTCTTCAACCACTCGCATCGTGTCTTCTTCTGGGCCAGCGAGCAAGGCCGTCAAGCAGGGGAACGTTTCGACGTGGAACTACTCTTCATCTGTGCCGCCTTCCACGACCTTGGACTTTTAAAAAAATTCAGCAGCGAGTCGGACCGCTTTGAAGTCGATAGCGCGAATGCCGTTCGGCAATTTCTTGAGCACCACCAAGTGCCGGTCGCGCGAATTCAGACGGCGTGGGACGCGATCGCATTGCACACAACGCCTGGTATCGCAGCCTACAAGCCCCTTGAGGTTGAGTTGCTCTATAACGGCGTAGGGCTTGATGTCTTGGGCATTGGATATCAGGAATTTCCGGAAGATATCCGGAAGAAGGTGGTTGCAGAGTATCCTCGTGTCGATTTCAAGCAAAGCATTGCTAGGGCATTTCTCGGAGGCTTTGAGCGTAAGACCAATACTGCAGAAGCAACCTGCAATGAGGACATCTGTGCACACTTCATTCGCAACTACAAACGCAGCAACTTTTACGATCAGATCCAAAATTCCCCCTTTCAAAATTCATAAAGAGATGGATTGGCGCCCTCAAAGCTCGGTCTTGGGTCAAGGGCCGAGCAATGGGGATGATTTCTTTTGCAGAATCGACTGGATGTAGATGGGCAGATTACGGCAGGCCACAAGGTTCATCTGCGGAGAGGCGGATCATTCGCGAGGTTCTGTCGTACGAAGACACACATGTCACGGAAGGTGACGCGATCGCACTAATTGCCTGATCCCGAGGATAAACGGGATGGATCTCAAACTGAGATCCGCAGCACGACCAGCGTCATGTCATCATGCTGCGGCGCGCCAGCGGCAAAGGTGTCTGCCGTACGAAACAAGCGTTGCATCAGCTCCGCGGCGTTCAGGTCGCCGCTCGCTTGCGCCTCGGAGATCATCCGGTCTTCACCCCACTCGTCCTCTGCGGCATTCATGGCTTCGCTGATACCGTCAGTAAAGGCCAGGAGAACATCTCCGGGGAGCAAGTGGATCCTCTGCGGCTCATAGGCCGCCGGCAAGGAGCCCGATGACGGGATCACCCCCTTCGAGGCGAAACACCTGCCAACCGCCATCTTCTTTGCGCAGCACTGCAGGAGGATTGTGTCCACCATTCACGTCGTGCAACGTGCGCGAGTCACAATCCAGTTCGGCGTAGAAGAACGTGGCATAGCGGTTGGAGTCGGACGCATCGTAGAGAAGGCGGTTGACATTGGCCATCTTGATCCCCACATCGCCCGCGCCATTCAGCGTTTGACCGCGAAGGCTGGCGTGAAGGCTGGCCATCAATAGCGCGGCGGAGACACCCTTGCCACTGATGTCGCCAATCGCGATACCCAGGCGGTTACAGCTGTGCGCCGTTGTTCGGCTGGCGGAAGAGAGGTCTTCGCCGGGCACATGCCCTGCTTCGTCCAGCGAGCCGCGCCCGATTGAGATGAGATCGTAGTAGTCGCCGCCGACAACCTGGGCAGGCCTGCAGTGCGCGGCCATCTCTACGCCCGCAACCTGAGGAAACGTCTGCGGGAACAATCGCTCCTGTACCTCGCGGGCAATCTCGATCTCACGTTCCAGCTTGACGCGCGACACGGCCTCTTCGGCCAGCGCGGGAATAAGCTTGTAGACGTTGACGAGGATGCCCGACGGCAAGGCCTGCGTGCTGCCCAGCGCAAAGTGCGTGGCAGCGCCCCATCCGCGAAAAAGCGTTTGCCTTTGCCCAGCACAATAGGATTGACCAGCAGAATCACCTCGTCCGCCAGCCCGTGCTCAAGCAGCACAGAAGTCAGCGTCAAGCTGCCCGGGAGGACGAGGTCCGGGCCGTTCTTGGCCTTAATGCGACGTACGCCATCCACGAGGTCCAGTCCTATGGCCTCGAAGGGGCCCCATTCTAGACTCTCTGGTCTGTGAATGATGACGTACTTCGTCGCCGCGTTCAGGCGGTCCGCCATCGGATTCTTCGGTGCTTTCGGCCAATAATTCGCCAACAAATCATAGGTGCGACGGCCAATCAGCAAGTCGCAGGTCTTGCCATACATCTCGGTGACTATCTGTAGCCCGGCAGGCGAGCGAAACGACGCGGTCCAGTCGCCATATGGGAAATCGTCATCGGGACCGCTGGTGGTCTGGACAACGCCATCGAGCGAGATGTGCTCGATGATTTTTAAGTTTGCGCATATTAATCTCCTATAAATGATCGGTTTAAGCCTTCGCTACTGGCAACTTCGGACCGAAATGAGCGACGAGCAAGAGCGGCGACTTCAGTTCGACGAGGCTGTCACCGCCAACCGCGGCGAGTGACAGATTGTGCAAACCAGATGCGGCGAACAACGAGACAGCAGATTCGACCAGCAACCAAAGTATCGTGATGCTTGTAACAAGCATACTTGCCGTGTGATTTCTGGGCTGACGTACATTCTCAGCGGCCGTGCTTCGAGGAACATAGTCGAAGTCTACCGGCGGCGGTCAGGTGATTTCTTTCCATTCGTCACGACTAGCGTGCGGCTGCGCTCCAGTTAGGTACGGCAGCTGGTTATAGCTATCGAGATGCACCTTGAAATTTCTCCCACTAATTGCCGCGCCTTTTAGAAGACGGCCTTTGACGGAGCTGTGTCTGAGGAGGCAAGCAAAATTGGAAACCAGTCAAGTCCTGAGAAAAGTTGGTTAGAGATTTCACCCGCCTTGATACATCCTGACCAACTAATCATCGCTGGTACGCAGTATGCACCTTCCCAGTTCGACTCCTTCTCACTGCGAAAAAGGCACACAGAGAATTTAACTGGATTTAGTCGCGCCGGAATACATCGAGAGCGATGGCGGTCTTATCGCCAATTTGATTGTTCTGGGCAGCTTCGGTATCGTTCAGGGTCATGAGTGCACGTTCTCAGACAGTCGTCTGAAAATCAGCTGACCGGAGAGTGATGTGGCGCCAAGCGATTCGATCCTCAACCTTAAGAATCAGATCGGACAAACTGTACTCGGCCAGGAAGCCATGATCGAGCGCCTTCTCATCGGGCTGCTGGCCAACGGTAACCTTCTAGTTGAGGGTCTTCCCGGCCTAGCTAAGACGCGCGCAATCAAAAAGCTCTCGAAGTTTCTTGACGCTGGGCTCTCCCGCATTCAGTTCACCCCGGATCTTCTGCCCTCCGACATAACCGGCTCCGAGGTCTACTACACCGCTGAAGGCAAGGGAGAGTTCCGATTCCAACCTGGTCCCGTCTTCAATAACCTCGTACTCGCTGATGAGATCAACCGCGCCCCTGCCAAGGTGCAGGCCGCCCTGCTCGAGGCCATGGAGGAGCGTCACGTCACCGTTGCTGGAACAACCCATACCCTTCCGCCGCTCTTCCTGGTCATGGCCACGCAGAATCCTATCGAGCAGGAGGGAACTTACCCCCTCCCCGAGGCCCAGCTCGACCGCTTTCTGATGCACGTTTACGTCGACTATCCAGAGGAAAAATCCGAGCGCGACATCATGCTGCTCGTCCGCAATGAAGAACAAAGCGACGAACCCGCAGGCCCCGCCGTGAAGCCGGAGAAGGTAGCGCAATCGGTTATCTTCGATGCCCGCAGGGAGATCCACGCCGTCCACATGGCCGAGTCCGTTGAGAATTACATCGTCGCCCTAGTCCAGGCCACGCGCACCCCAGAACGTTACGACAAGGACCTTCGCAAGTGGATTCAGATCGGGGCCAGCCCGCGCGGCACCATCGGCCTCGACAAGTGCTCGCGCGTCTATGCCTGGCTGCATGGCCACGATTTCGTGCGGCCCGACGACGTGCAGGCCATTGCGCATGACGTCCTTCGCCACCGTCTTCTACTCAGCTACGACGCACAGGCCGAGGGCATCAAGCCTGACAAGGTTATCGACCGCATCGTGGAGCTTGTCGCCGTCGCATAAACGAGACCTCATCGCATGGGAGCCTACGCCGAACTCGACTCGCTCGTCGCTCTGGAGTACAAGGCGCGCGGCTTCTCGCTCCGCCATACGCAGCCCGTACACAGCCTGCTCTTCGGCCGTCGCGCCTCGCACGTTCGAGGCCGCGGCCTCGACTTCGAGGAGCTGCGCAACTACGTCGCCGGCGATGACGTCCGCTCGATCGACTGGCGCGTCACCGCGCGCACGCAGAAGCCTTACATCCGCGTCTACTCCGAGGAGCGCGATCGCCCGACCATGCTCGTCGTTGACCAGCGCATCAATATGTTCTTCGGCAGCAAACGCTCCATGAAATCCGTTGTTGCCGCCGAGGCCGCCGCGCTCGCCGCCTGGCGCGTCTTTCAGCAGGGCGACCGCGTCGGCGCCTTCGTCTTCAACGACTCAACCACCGAACAGATCCCTATGCACCGCAGCCGCACAACAGTCCTGCGCCTGCTTGAACGCATCGCGCACCAGAACCACCTGCTGCGCGGCGATCTCCCTACGCCTGCTCAACCTGCAAAGCTCAACCAGGTGCTCAACCAGGTCGCACGTGTCTGCCACCACGACGCGCTTATTCTCATCGCCAGCGACTTCGACGGCGCCGACGCAACCACACGCAACCTCATGCTGCACCTCTCTCAGTCCAACGACGTCATCTGCTGCCTCGCCTACGATCCGTTGGCCGTGCAGCTTCCAGCGTCCGAACAGCTCGTCGTCAGCAACGGCGAGCTCCAGGTCGAATTGCGCCTCGGCGAGCAGATGATTCGCCAGAGCATCGTCGACGCCTCCGATCAACGCATGCGCAACATCCTCGCGTGGCAACATGAGCTGAACATCCCCGTGCTCCCGTTAAGCACCGCCGAAGACGTCTCCGAGCAGCTCCGCCACCTCCTCGGCCACATCGCCAGTCGCAGGAGGAGCGTATGACAGCGCCGCTCGACAAGCTGCATGACTTCTACCAGCCGCCTCCACCGTCATGGATCCCGCAGACCATCGGATGGTACGTCGTCTTTGCGATCGCGGCGCTGTTGATGGCGTGGCTCGTCGTGAATGTTTTACGGCGATGGATCGCAGACCGCTATCGTCGCGAGGCTCTGCGCGAGCTTGCCTCGGCAAGCCCGGAACATTTCTCGGAGCTGCTCAAGCGCACCGCATTATCCGCGTGGCCGCGCGAGAAGGTAGCTGCTCTCAGCGGCGAGGCATGGCTGACATTCCTCAACGACTCGTCGTGCAGCGATGTTTTTCAATACGCGCCTGCCAACCGCCTTGAGGAGCTCGCGCTCAGTCCGGCTCCTTTATCGAGCGAAGATGAGGCCACGCTGCGTCGCGCCGCAGCCACCTGGATTAATCAGCACAAAACGCACGGGAGCCATCATGTACAGGCTTGAGCATCCCTGGCTGCTCACGCTGCTACCTCTGCCTTTGCTCGTCTACTGGCTACTGCCTGCTTACAAAGAAGAACAGGATTCTCTGCGCCTAACCTTCTTCGACTACATCACGACGAAGCTCGGCCTAAAGCCGCAGCCACATGCCGTCATCCTGCACACCAACTGGCTGCAGAAGCTTGTCGCTCCCATCTGCTGGGCGCTCATCGTCATCGCTCTCGCACGGCCGCAATTCATCGAGCCACCGATCCAGAAGATCGAGCCCGGCCGCGACCTGATGCTCGCGCTCGACATCTCGCAGTCGATGGAAGCGCCTGACTTCCGCACCGCCGACGGCAAGCGCATGCGTCGCGTCGATGCCGTCAAGCAGGTCGTCAGCAGTTTCATCAACACGCGCAAGCACGATCAGATCGGACTCATCGTCTTCGGTCAAGCAGCGTATCCCGTAACTCCATTCACGCTCGATCACGACGCCTGCTTAAAGATTCTGTCTCAGATCGAGGCCGGCATGGCCGGACCACAGACGATGATCGGCGACGCCATCGGACTCGCGATCAAGCAGTTCAACACGAGCGAGGCGAAGCAGCGCGTGCTCATCCTACTGACCGACGGCAACGACACCGGAAGCCGCATGCCTCCCCGCAAGGCTGCCGAGATCGCCAAGCAGCACGGTATCACCATCCACGTCGTCGGCCTCGGCGACCCGCGCGCCACCGGCGAAGACAAGGTCGACTACGGCGCGCTCAATCAGATCGCCAGCGCCACCGGCGGACAGGTCTTCCACGGAGAGAACCGCGTCGAGCTCGAGAAGGCTTACGCCACGCTCGATAAGATCACGCCGCAGAACTTCAGGAGGCTGAGCTATCAGCCGCGCCGCGAGCTCTTCATCGTTCCGCTGGGCGCAGCCGTGCTTCTGCTCGTCGGCCACAATCTGCTAATGCTGCTGATCAGCTTTGGCCCGCAGCTCTTCCGTCGTCGGCGCGATCCCGAGAAGGCCGCGATCTCCGAAGTCCTCAAGGTGCACGTATGAGCGAGTGGTGGCAGACGCTTCACTTCCTGCGTCCCCACTGGCTGTGGCTGCTGCTCGCCGTGCCTGTCATCTATCTCTCGCTCGCCATACGCGATAACGCGCGCGCGCGGTGGAAGCGCTACATCGAGCCCGAACTTCTGGACCACCTTATCGTCGCGCGCAAACGCCCCTGGCGGTTCCGTCCCGTGCACATGATCTCGCTGCTCATCCTCCTCGGAACGCTTGCGTGCGCCGGCCCAGCGTGGCGGCATGAACAACCGCCGTTTACTGAAGACAAGGCACCCCTGGTTATCGCGCTCGATCTCTCTGAGACGATGAACGCCATCGACCTCAACCCCACGCGCCTCGAGCGCGCAAAGCTCAAGCTACGTGACCTACTGAAGCGACGCAATGGGGGCCGCACCGCGCTCTTCGTCTACGCGAACACCACGCACATGGTTCTGCCTTTCACCACCGACGACTCGCTCTTCGACCTCTATCTCGATTCACTCGCGACCTCGCTGATGCCGAGCCACGGTAAGGACACAACGAAGGCGCTCGAAACCATCGAAGACTTCCTCAAGGACGAGGCCGTTCCCGGCACGGTTCTCTTCGTCACTGATGGCATCGAACCCACCGCGATCCCCGCCTTTCGGCGGTTCAACGCAAAGCCGGACCAGCAGAACGATCTCCTCGTTCTCGGAGCGGGAACCTCGGCAGGCGGCCCAATTCGCGTGTCAGGCAACGGCTTTCTCAACGATCATTCCGGACGACGCGTCTTCGCAAAACTTGACGTCAGCGCTCTGCGCTCGCTGAGTAAGATCGACATAGACGCCACCACACTCACGCTCGACGACGACGACATCCAATGGATCCAGCGCCACGTGCAGCATCACCTTAAATCCGTGCAGCAGAAGAACTCGAAGACCCGATGGATTGACGAGGGCTACTGGCTCACCTTTCCCATCGCCGCCCTCGCCGTCTTCTGGTTTCGCAAGGGCTGGACGATTCGCTGGACTTCGACCGCGCTTGCCATCGTCTTTGTCTTTCCACCGTCGATGGGCTCGTCAAGCTTTTCATGGCTCGATCTGTGGATGACGCACGACCAGCAGGGACGCTACTACTTTGAGAAGGCTGACTACACGAAGGCCGCAGAAAAGTTCGACGACCCACTCTGGCGCGGCCTCGCCTCGGGACGCGCAGGCGACTACGAAGCTGCACTCAACGCCTTCGCATTAAGCGATACCGCCGAGGCATGGTTCAACCAGGGTGACTCGCTCGCGCATCTCGGCAAATATCCAGAGGCCGTGGCCGCCTATCGCGAAGCGCTCGCACGGCGCTTTCCATGGCCCGAGGCACAGGAGAATCTCACGCTCATCCAGTCACTCATTCCAGTCGTAAAGAAGGAGAAGAAGGACGACGAGCAGAACGAGGAAGCTCCTAATCTTCCTCCCGACGAGACGAAGTTCGACGAGAAGGGGAAGCACGGAAAGCGGACGCAGATCAAGGCCGATCCCACCAAGATGGCGGACATCTGGATGCGCAACATCCAGACCACGCCTGCAGATTTCCTGCGGAGACGCTTCGCCATCCAGGCAGCCGAGGATCGAAGACGATGAGACCACTCCTGGTTGCAATCCTTCTAGCCCTCTCATCGCTGATTGCCGTAGCGCAAGCGCCAGTAGTACGCGCGCATCTCCAGCCTACGAGCAACATCATGGTCGGTCAGCCCGTACAGCTCGTCGTCTCCGTCTTCGTGCCTAACTACTTCAGCGGCAGCCCGGAGTTTCCCGAGTTCGAGATGGAGAATGCCATCGTCGTTCTCCCGCAGGACCGGCCCGAAAACTCCAATGCGCAGATCGATGGCGTGAGCTACGCCGGCATCACGCAGATCTACGTCATCTACCCGCAGCAGGCAGGCGACTTCAGTCTTCCTCCCGTGCAGATAACAGTTCCGTACGCAATTGCCCCCCCGAAGAGCACCATCGGGCACCCTTCATTGCCCGCGCTCAGTTTTCACGCCGACGTTCCCGCCGTGGCGAAGGATCTGTCGTACTTTCTTCCGACGAGGAGCCTCACCATCACGCAACGATGGTCGCGTCCGCTGAAAGGTCTTCGCGCCGGCGATTCAGTCGAGCGAACCATCACCGTCACCGCCGCGAAGATGCAGTCGATGCTGATTCCGCCGCTTTCACTCGTTCAGCCGGACGGCGTCCGCATCTACATCGCCCAGCCCATCACGCATGATCAAAAGACGGATCGCGGGGACTTCATCTATGGCCAGCGCGTCGAGAGTGCGAAGTACCTCATCCAGAAAGCTGGCGCCTACACGCTTCCGCCGATCGAGCTGAAGTGGTGGAACCTCGGTGCGCATCGGATTGTCACAGCGACGCTGCCTGAGACGAAGTTTTCCGCAGCAGCCAATCCCAGCTACGTCGTCGAGCTTCCTCCTCCGCCTGAACCGACTGTCGCCGCGCCGGTCGAGAAGATCGGCGTGTGGAGACGCTATCGCTCGAAGGTCCATCTCGGGTTCGAGCTGATCGTCGGAGCGTTGGCGCTTGCTGTTCTTGCATGGCTCCTGCGTCCTGTCTACACGCGGCTCGCTACGTGGTGGAAAGAGCGCAAAATCTCGGAGGCAACATACTTTGGCCAGGTAATTCACGCGGCCCAGTCCAATGATGCGAAACAAACCTATGCCGCCCTCGTCCGATGGTCAGGTGTAGTGTGGCCGGCAGTTCCGCTGCAGGAAGCCGTTGAAGGTTCGGGGGACGCAGCCCTGCGCAGCGAAGTCGACCGTCTCGCAGAAGCCGTCTACAGCAACCGCACCTCAACATGGGCCGGATCAGATCTCACATTTCATCTCAGAAAATTTAGAAGCACGCATGGGACTCGGCTGAAGCGATTGTCCGCGCGAAGCGATCTTATTCCATTAAATCCCGGCACACGTCTCAGCCGCGACATAACCAAGATCGGCAGATCCTTCTCGCCCTAACGGTTCTGAAGGTCTGGACCGATATTTCATCCTTGGCTCTTCCCTTGATACCTGCCGCAATTGGGTGCAAAAGGATTTGAAATGATGAGGTTTAACCCGCGCGGAAACCTTCCCAGTGCTTACCAGGTTAAGTTGGTTGAATGACCCTATGAATGGCTCGTTCGTGGGATCAAGCAGTCAAAAGCAACACGAGCTAAGATTCGAAAACCTGATGAGTGCTTTTTAGTCACGTGATGCGCCACGAGTGAACGGATAAGAATCCAGTCAAGCTCGTGCGCCAGTGCGCGAAGCGAGAGCGCATTCCTGATGGCCTCGAACTCGCAGAACTTGTGCTTCTTCTCACCAAACTCGATACACGGGAACGCACACTGGTTTTTTGCTGGCCGCTGGCACAGAGTCGCACCTGAGCAGGCGAGCTGCTAGGGATTCGGTGGGCAGATATGGACTTCGACGACCTTGAGCTGCGTGTGACCCGATCCACCTTGCATAAGAAGATTGAGGATCGCAAAACAGAGGCCTCCGCCAAGCCGGTCCCACTCGACCGGTACCTGGCGGAAGACCTTCGCCAGCCCGACTCTGAAGGGCAACGGCCTTTACTGGCCCGACAACCTGATGAAAGCAAGGTTGTAGAAGATGATAATTCCTGGCCTGGGTCAGAACGCGGGTGGAATGGACCTGCAGAGAGCTCAGCTTGGGCTTAATGGACCCGGATTTGTTGCCACTTTAGGTGGCCATTTGACTCTAAGCTATTTAGAATCTGTGGCACAGACGACGGGGCTCGAACCGCGACGTAACCCATGGAAATAGGCGTAGTGGATGTCAACCTGAGCGCCCAGTGGAACCCTTGGGAACAGCTATAGAACCCGCGTCCTCTGTCGATTCGACGTCTGCCCGACAGCCCTGGCTTTTCACAAAAAAATTGGCTTCTGAGGTAGCGATATTGGTTCGATTGCAGTAGTGAATCAATGAGTGCGTTGCCCTGTTGTCAACAATACCTAAGCTCAGAATCAGTTTGTAGCAGAGCAATGACAGAAGGCTAGGTTACAGCGTCACTGGATCAAACTAGAGCCAACCTCGGGCACGGGCGATGCGGGCCGCATCGACGCGATTGGCAGCGGAGAGTTTTGCGATTACCTCTGACAGGTAATTCCGGACGGTGCCCTCGGAGAGCCGAAGTTCGGCGACGATTTCGGTGTGCGAGGGCGTCGGCCTCTTCGAGGTAATGAGTAGTGAGAAGGACTGTTTTGCCACGGGCAGCTAAGGAACGAATCTGAGCCCACATACCGCTCCGAGCTTGGATGTCGAAGCCTACGGTGGGTTCGTCAAGGAAGATCAGGTCAGGATCACCCGCTAGTGCAAGCGCGAACAACACGCGTTGCTTTTGCCCATCGGAAAGCTGGCCAAACATCCGGGCTTCGATAGCTTCGAGACCGGCCACCTCAAGAATCTCGCGATAGGGCATTGGATTAAGATAGTATCCGCGGAAGAGCTCGATATGTTCGCGGACGCGAAGCATTTCGGGAGCTTTGCCCATTTGCAACATGACGCCGGTGCGGAGACGGGCTGCGGTCTGGCGCGGGTCAGCTCCGAAGATACGCACAATGCCGGCCGTAGGCGAACTCAAGCCCATGAGCAGCTTGATGGCTGTGGCCTTACCCGCTCCGTTCGGACCAAGAAGCGCGACGATCTCACCTCGGCCAATGGCGAGTGAAAGGTTGTCAAGAGCAAGGACGCCGTTGGCATAGCGTTTGGTGATGTTGTTGAGCAAAGCGACAGCACCGATCGGCTCCGCCGCGATTGGCGACGTGGCGGATTCAGGATATTTAAGAACTGCAGTCATGCCCCACTCCTTCCTTCTTTATGCGGACTGATGACAAAGGAGAGTATGGAAGTAGGTGAACGGCGATGGCAGTGAGTAGAATCACGAAAACGCTATGACTTTTGTCATAACGCCCTGGAATGCCAGCCCTTGGATACTCGAGCCACAACGTAGCGCTCTTTTTTGATCGGGAAAGACAACGATTGAGATTCTTCCGATGCAGTTCGTAGACAAACGCATCCTCGCCAAGGCACTCATCGACCCGATCTAGTCAAAATCGACGGTTTACGAACTCCGCAAAATCGCCTCATAGACCGTCTCATAATAGCGTCATTCGGAACGTCTGAATGAGCGCATTGGCCTGTCATCATTATTGATTGGCTTCCTGGCGCAGAATTAATAATCACAGAGACTGCCCTAATCGCCTCTCGAGCTGGGGGCGATAGGTTCTGCTAACGCGCGAACGGCGACCATCGCTAAGAATCACTTCGAATTCTCCATGGGAGATGACCTGAAGCTCGACAATGCTGTCTATATTCACGATCGCCGATCGATGGACGCGCACGAAGCGCATCGGATCAAGACGATCGACGAGTTCATTAAGTGCTGTACGGTAGAGAAACTCCTTGCCTGCGACATGCAGGTTGACATAGACGCCCGCACCCTCGATCCAATCGATGTCCACTACGCGAATGAAGCGCGTGGTTCCCGCCGACTTTATAACGAGGCGATCGAGACAGCGATCCACGGGCCCCCTGTTGGAGACCATCCGTAGGACGCTGCGGCCGAACTCGTGGATACTGCGTTCGTTCAGGCGGGTTTTGGCACGAGAAAGTGCGGCTTCGAGTCGCTCATCACTGAAGGGTTTGAGCAGATAGTCGAGCGCGTTCGCCTCGAACGCGTGAATCGCGTGCTGGTCGTATGCGGTCACAAAGACTGTAAGCGGCATTGCGGTAGCACCCACTGCCTTAATTACTTCGAGGCCGTCGAGCTCCGGCATCTGTACATCGAGGAAGACGAGATCAGGCGCCTCGCGTTCGATGATTTCAAGGGCGGCCTGCCCATCGCCGGCTTCCAGCACGGCGCCCACCTGGGCGTCGGTCTGCAGCAGATCGATGAGACGCTGACGTGCAGGCGCCTCATCGTCAGCAACAAGGACGCGCAGGCCTTCAGAACGAGGAGCGATCATCCGTCTCCCTTCCCGCCCATCGAAGTGGCAACGATATCTCAACTTCCGTACCGCCGCCGTCGCGCCGAGTAACGGTAAAGCGGCTTCTACCTTCGGGATGAAGGCCGGCGATTCGTTCGCGTGTTACGGAAAGGCCCAGACCCTGTGAGTTATCGAGCGTCCATCCCTGCGGCAGCCCTACACCGTCGTCCACGACTCGAATCTCAACTCGGTCCGCTACACGGCCCGCCGTCACCGTTACCACTCCGCCGGAAGCGCGGCGCGAGATGCCGTGACGGATCTCATTTTCCACCAGCGGTTGCACGATAAGGCAAGGCACCAACACGAACTTCACCTCAGGTGCGATTCGAATCTCGATTTGCAGGTGGGCCCCGAAACGAATCCTCTGGATGGCGACGTAGTGATCGAGAAAGGCCACCTCTTCGGCAAGCGGTACTTCCTGCCTATTGCGGGCTTCGAGTGAAAGACGCAGCAGATCGCCCAGATGCTCGATCATGTTGCGCGCCAGCCTGGGATCACGCTCCACCTGCGAGGATATGGTGTTCAGCGCATTGAAGAGAAAGTGCGGATCGAGCTGCATACGGAGCGCGTTGAGGCGTGCCTGCGAAAAGCTGCGCTCCATGCGCTCGAGGCGTAGCTCGCTCGCCAGAAAATGCTGGTGATACCGATAAGTCTGGCGCGCGCCAAAGATCAGCCAATACACCAGCCAGCTCCAAAGAATTCCGCCACGGAATGCATTGCTGAGCATGTGAGTGTCGGCAAGCATAGCCCACGGGCTTAGGCCGAGCAGTACGCGAACAGCGAAAGATAAGTAGAAGTAGACGATGGTCAAAAGCAGGCTGGGCGTAAGTTGCGCAAGGATGCGCACGCCGAGCCGCTGCTCCTTGAATGGTAGCCGCTCGTCTACCCAGAAAATAAGCGGAGTGATCAGGCCCCAGGACCACCACTGCGCGAGTGAACCGAGCAGCGTACGGTTCCAGCCGGCAGATGAAAACGCGGGAAGCGCAAAAAGCAGCCCGATTACGCTCCAAAGAAGGGTCGCGAACAGCAAGCGGACCCACCAGCGTCGTATCGATCGCCCGCGGAACCGCTCGTCCAAAATTACTCGATCGTTGCTCGTTTCGATTGCCTCTCCCCGCACCTGCTGCAATCCTATGGGTCACGACAGACTCTATTGCGCCGCCAGGAGCAAATCCTTCGCATCGTCGAAGCGCATCTCGAGTCCCCATCCGTAGAAATTATTGACGACCGCAATTGCCACCTCATTATCACCGGTCTTAAGGGGCAGCATCAACGAGCCATTTTGGAGCGAAAGCCGACCATCTGGAGTTTTGCGCGCCTCCGGTGGTTGGTAGAGATTTTTGTCCGCAAAGACCATTTGGCCATTCACGAAGACGAATATCTCCCGGGCCCATCCCAGGGATACATGCTTCTGCTGCGCTTTGCTGGAGTTAATCTCTGTCCTAAGCCAGACCACAGTGCGATCCGGCGGCGGCAGAGGCCGTCCGTAGACTCGGCTAGCGTTCACCAGTCCGCTACGCTCAGCATCGAGTGGGGCCCAGTGTGCGGTTGGTGCAGGGAGATCAGCCAAGGTGGGTGCCTGATCCGCTGCCAGCTTAGAGAAAGATGAGATCCGCCAATGGCGCACGTATCGGTCATCCGATGCCGTCTCGTCGGTTGCCGGATCGCCAGGCAGGCCTTCCACAGCTTCCGGCGTGACCGTAAGATTGGCAAAGATTCCCGGGCCTTGCAGCATCAGGCCGCCTTCTTGGGCGTCCCCTTCGAGGCGCCCAATCTTCAGCGTCGGCTCAACTGCGCCATTGATGAAGATATTCATTCGCTTGCCAGAGACGACGAGCTTCACATGATTCCACTCGCCCTGAAGCAAGGGAGCCGGCCCCTGATATTGCGGGAACATGTCCCACAACAAAACCCCATGCGTCTGTGGCGCGTATTGCACGCAGTCGGGAGCTTCTTCGCATTTCGGCCTAGGCCGCAGATAGAACATCTCGTAGTTGTCCTTGTCGGCGCGACGGAAGATGAAGCCCGCGCCCATGTCACCGGTTGCGGCCACATCGTACTCAATAGTTCCGCTGTGAAAGATAAGGCCATTGAGCATCGCCGCGCCGGATTGGATGTGCTGTGCATAATTACCCGCCTTCAACTCAATGGAGTGTTGCCCCATGTACTCGACAAAGTTCACTGTGCCGGCCGTCGTCGTCCATCGATCGGAAGTCATGGGAATCCCCACGGGCCCGGAGGCATGCGCGAAGTACGACACGCTCAGCAGAAACAAACCGAAGAAGAGGAGTAATCTGGCGCTCCACCCTGAATTTACTGGGCGGGAAACGATGCATGCAACAGAATTGGCCATTGAGTTTTGCATATCCCCGATCCTAGCTAGTGCCGGTATCATCGTCGCGCGAAATGTTGCGAGATGGACACCTGTGTTGCGAAGCGGCTTTCCAGCTAATCGCATCGCCTACACGTCTCGCAGAGAAGCTGTCGACCTCGGCTCCCCTCAAAAAAACAACTTGTTTAGCCCCAAGAGGCGAGATTTCCCGGGACTTGCCCCAAGATAGCAGCCGGTGCAGTCTTCAGTTTTTGAGAAATCGCCAATGCACTCAATCAGCGACCCGGCCTGTTGTCGTTAATTGAGAATGCATCGTAAGCTTTGTCGCCCAAGAGGTTTTCCTCCGCGCTAAGGGATAAGATCACTTAGAACATGAATGAAGCAAAGCAACTCTCCCCGGAAATTCTTCTGCACATCGCCCAAAGTCTGGCCATCTCCCTCGGCTCCCTGATTGCTACCATCTCGCTCCTCGACGAAGGAGGGACGGTCCCCTTTATAGCGCGCTATCGCAAAGAGGCCACCGGGGCCCTTGACGAAGTCAAGATAAGCGACATCAAAGATAAAGTCGCCTGCTTCCGTGACATCGTCAGTCGCCGTGAGACGATCCTGTCCTCCATCTCTGAGCAGGGAAAGCTCACCGATGATCTGCGTCAGAAGATCGAGGCCACTCTCGACCGCGGTGAGCTCGAGGACCTCTATCTCCCTTACCGTCCCAAACGGCGCACCAAGGCCGCCATCGCTCGCGAGAGGGGCTTGGAACCCCTCGCCGACTATATCTGGGCACAACAGCCTGCAGCACTCTCGCTCCTTGAACTCGCTGCTAACTTCGTGGACGAGGCGAAGGGCGTCGCCAACATCGCCGAGGCACTCGAAGGCGCACGGCATATCGTCGCAGAGCGCATCTCCGAGCACGCCGAGCTTCGCAAAGCCCTTCGCCAGCGCCTCCACGAGGAGGGTATCATCGTCAGCCGCAAGTCCCTGGACGCCGTCGACCCCCAGGAAAAATTCAAGATGTACTACGACTATCGCGAGCCGGTGAAGACCATTCCCTCACACCGCATGCTCGCCATCCGCCGTGGAGAAACCGAATCCGTCTTATACTTCCTCATCGAACTTGACCCAGTCCGCGCCACCGGTGTTATCCGCAGCTATATTCTTGGGCCCGAAGGCGACTGGATAGCACAACTAGATCTCGCTATCGAAGACTCCTGGACTCGACTCCTGAACTCCAGCGTCCAGGGCGAACTTCGCCTCGAACTGAAGAAACGCTCTGACATCGACGCCATCCAGGTCTTTCGCGACAACCTCGCCAATCTCCTGCTTGCCGCCCCTGCCGGCCCAATCTCGGTCCTCGGCATTGACCCGGGCCTCCGTACCGGCTGCAAAGTCGCCATCGTCGACGAGACCGGCAAGTTTCTCGCCCACGACGTCATCTACCCTCACACCGGGCAGACGGCGAAAGCCAGCCAGATCCTTGCCATGCTGGTTCGTCAGCATAACGTCCGTGCCATCGCCATCGGCAACGGAACCGCCTCTCGTGAGTCTGACGCGTTTGTCCGCGATTTTCTCAGCGAACACGGCATAACGGAAATCTTCAAAGTGATGGTGAGCGAGTCGGGGGCCAGCGTATACTCCGCCTCCGACGTGGCCCGGCAGGAGTTCCCCGACCTCGACCTCACCGTGCGCGGTGCCATCTCCATTGCGCGACGGCTTCAGGACCCCCTCTCCGAACTGGTCAAGGTTGACCCTAAGTCCATCGGAGTCGGCCAGTACCAGCACGACGTCGACCAGCGTCAGCTGCAGCAATCGCTCGAAGCCACCATCGAAAGCTGCGTTAACAAGGTCGGCGTCGACCTAAACACATCTTCCTGGACACTCCTTCGTTATGTGGCTGGCATCACGGAACGCACCGCCCTCAATATCGTTCAGTTCCGCGACGAGAACGGCCGATTCACGAGCCGCTCCGAGCTCAAGAAGGTCCCGGGCGTAGGAGCCAAGACCTTCGAGCAGGCAGCCGGCTTCCTTCGCATCCGTGGTGGGTCGCAGCCCCTCGACTCCACGGCAGTCCATCCAGAGAGCTACGCCCTGGTCGATCAGATCGCCGCCTCACTCAACGCTCCTGTCGACCGGATCATCGCCACCCCTACTCTCCTCGATGGCATCGATCGATCCAGGTTCGCCGCCGGTACCTTCACCCTCACCGACATCCTCGAAGAACTCCGCAAACCTGGCCGCGATCCACGCGACAAGTTCATTGCACCCACATTTCACGAAGGAGTCCGGGAGATCGCCGACGTACAACCGGACATGACCCTCGAAGGTGTCGTCACCAACGTCACGAAGTTCGGCGCCTTCGTCGACATCGGCGTCCATCAGGACGGTCTCGTTCACATATCCGAAATTTCCAACCGATATATTAAGGATCCCAACGAAGCCGTCAAAGCCGGCCAGATCGTCAAGGTAAAGGTCCTGAGCGTCGACACGGCCACCAGACGCATCGCCCTCTCAATGAAAGCTCTGATGGCTCGATTAGATCGATCCGGCTCCGCTGTGCGGCCATCCCCAACATCAAATACTCAGCCCTGCACAGGCAAGCCTGCGCCGAAGCCGCAAAAGCAAATCATCCCGCAACCTCAATCGATGGATGAAAAACTGGCTGCCCTATCCACTCGCTGGAAGGTTCGCTAGACCTTGGGCCATCCAAAGCCGGCTCCTCTTTAGTCGGTTGATCTCGCTTTTCAGCACGGTCAAAACCCGTTGTGAATCGCATAGCTATCCAAATCCAAGCGTCCCTGGGGAGTATCTTCAACGTCGAAACAGCCATGCAACGATACCTCAGCGACACCGTCCGACACAGTTTCCATAGCTCATAAAGGAGCAGTCTACCCTGCGTCTGCGCTGCTCCTGCCTCGACGGTTCGAGCCATGGCATCGCGAAGAAGCTCGGAACGCTAGTGCCCGATTGACTTGATGGCTTGTTGTAAGATCCGGAATGCGATCATCGACCGCGACATCCATGCAGTAAAAATGCACCTATCTTGGCTACTCGATCTCGAAAGCGACATATTGAATTGTCCCATTTCTTTCGATTTCGAGGACAGCAGGAGAATTTTTGGGAAATGCAGCAAGATCGTGTCGAAAATGTATCGTGTCAGTGATAGGTTTTCCGTTCAACATACGAATAACATCTCCCTGCTGCAGATCTGCCGATGTTGCAGGTTCACCGCTAAGAAGACTGGCAATGAGAATCCCAGTTTTTGAACGGGTCGCTAACGCAGCACTCAACTGTCCATTGAGATCAATGCAGAAGATACCAAGTTGCGCAACAAGGTCAGTTGAAGGATTAATAAGGTCTGACAGGCTTTCTACCGTAGGGGGCGCATCGACGGGCATGATGCGAAGCGTCACTTTATCGCCCCCACGCTGAACTTGCATCTGCATTGGTACGCCACGTGGATGTAGGTACAAAAATGCGATGTACTTAGGAAGCGAATCGATAGCGATCCCATCCACTGACGTGACAATATCTCCCGGTCGCAGACCGCCGGCCTCTGCGGGACTGGCTTGACTTATATCGGAGACAATGACCCCCCAGTCTTGTGAAAGCTTCAGACCCGCAGCGAGATCAGGCGTAATCGTCTGTGCGTGAGCCCCAATCGTGATGGGTCTCACGCTCCCATTCGCCTTGATTTCGTTGTATGCAAACCGTACGACCGGCTCCGGAATAGCAAAGCCTAGGCCTTCACTGCCACCGCCAGAAGTGAAGATAAACGTGTTGATACCCACAAGATTGCCTTCACCGTCGATGAGCGGGCCGCCGCTATTGCCAGGATTAATAGGGGCGTCTGTCTGCACATACACCATCGGGCGATCTGGATCGGGCTGTCGTCCAATAGCGCTCACGATACCCTTCGTGACGGTATGGTCGAGCCCTTGCGGCGCGCCGATAGCTAAAACAGTTTGCCCAAGGCGAACGTGAAACTGTTCATCCGGTAGGGGCATGGCCGGCAAATTCTTTTCATCAATCTTAATGACGGCAAGGTCGGCATAACGATTAGTTCCGATGAGCTTGGCTTCATAAAATCGTTGCTTGCGTGCGAGAGAAGTATGGTAAGGCGACATCTCAACGGTAGCAGGTGCTAGGACGACACGAATCCTGACAGCCCCAGAGACGACGTGATTATTCGTGACGATGTATCCATTCGGGTCCACGATGACACCCGAACCCAGAGAGCGTTGTCGCTGCAATGTCTGTGGAGAGGCGTTGTCGCCTTCGTGTTCGGGGCTGCCATAACCTGTAACTTCTATTTCTACGACGGACCGCATGGCTTTTTCGGCCACCACATCAATGGCCTGATCGTAACGCTGCAAGATGGAGTTTGTGGTTGGTTGAGAAGAGGACGTCTGTCCCTGAGCAGGGACAAGAGCTACGAGCAGGCCGAAAGCCAAGATGCCATTTTTCATTCAGGATTACTCGCTGGTCGATATTGATTTGGCAAGGAAGAGGTAGAGGCGGTTTCAGATTGCTCGGGGTTATTCCAATCCAGAATCTTTAGATCAAGCACGAAAATCGCATACATAACCGGTACTTGAAGTTTGGTCACGACAGTTGCAATGAGCAGGCCACCAATCTGCGCATAACACAGGGGCTTCCAAAGTGGTCCTCCGTGCATCGCCAATGGAAAGAGAGCCAATACAGTTGCAAAGACTGTAATGAGAACCGGGCGCAGGCGAAGAATACCGGCATCGATAAGTGCATTTTCGAAATCGTCCCCAGCGATATGGCGTTCCTCAATGTAATCGAAGAGGACAATGGAATGGCTAACGATTACACCCACTAGGCTGGCTACACCAAGAAATGCCATGAAGCCGAATGGCTCACCCATAATCCACAAGGCCAGAAAGGCTCCGATCATGCCATAGGGTGCAGCAGCAAGAACAAGCAGGGGCTTAATTGCGTTCTTGAATTGAAAGACAAGGGCAAGAAAAACAGCAAAAGTGGAGATCGCCATTACGGCTGTTAGATTCTTAAATCCTGCTTTGGTCTTGTAGTATTCACCGCCAATCTGAATCTGATAGCCAGCAGGAATCGAATCTTCGAGAGCTTGCAATTGAGGCATAACATCTTTGAGTACCTCAGAACTCAAATGGCCTGCGACGGGGAAACTCCGTACATTGATTGCACGGAACTGCTCCATTCGTACAATACGTCCGGGAACAAGGCTGTGATTTACATTGGAGATCTGTGAGAGCGGGATCTTGGAACTATCCTGCGAGGCATAAACATAAAGATCCTGGATATCGGACAGATGCGCCCGGTCGGACATCTGCGCTCGAGCGACGACCGGGATCTGTTTTTGTCCTTCCTGAAAAACGCTAACCGTACTTCCAGTGATCGCTGCGGTGGAGGAGTTAGCCACATCCATGTTCGTTATACCAGCGAGATTGGCTCTATCTGGGTCAATCGTCAATTCAATGAGCGCATCGTCCTCGCCCCATTCGTTGCGGATTCTCTCAGAGAAAGGAGACGAACGGAGGATATCTTCTATCTTTGCGGCAATTCGATGCAGCTGACGAATATCCTCACTCTCTTGCGCCGCGTCGACATCGGCTGTGCTGGAGACGCGAATCTCAATCGGATAGTCAATCGGGTTAGTAAGGAGCTGACGCGCATCAAGGCGCGCTCCGGGAATCGAGGATGTAAGTACGGGCTGCAGTTCTTTAATAAATTCCGGGGTGATGTCTTTATCTGTGACTTCAATTAGCACTTGTGCATAGTTAAGCTGTTGCAGTTGTGGCGAAGCAGAAAACCAGAAGCGAGGACCTCCACCACCAACAAAAGTTGTAATGTATCTAACGATGGGCCCGTTCTTACCTGCAGTATGCTCAATCGAAAATTGTTCGGCTTGTCGGCGAACAACATCTTCAACCCTTACTGCTGCTTCATTGGTCGATCCCAGATTTACGTCGTTTGGAAGCCACACATCAATATAGGACCAGTATTGTACGTCTTCTGGGAAGAATGCAGTGTTTAGCCTGCTGAAGATAAAGAAGCCGAAAACCAAAACGACCAACGATGCTAGGAAAAATTTCCAGCGATGTTCGATCGAATAGCGAGCAATTTTGGCGTACCCTCCATAAAACCCCGCTTCACGCATCTCTTCCACCGTCTTCTCCGGCTTCTTTTCGGGCCGTAACAGGTAGTAGGCAAGGAGCGGAAGAAAGGTCATTGAGACAAGACGTGATGAAATAAGCGCGCAAGTCATCACGATGGGAAGGCTACGTAAAAAATATCCAGTGCTTCCGGTAACCATTAGAAAGGGAAGATAGGCAACGATATTTGTAACTGTCGCATACATAATTGCTGTTGCTAGTTTGGTTGGTCCGAGCCAAGCGGCAATAATGGGACGATGACCTTCAGCAAGAGTTCTTTTGATGGAATCACCCGCCAAAACAGGATCATCTACCAGTAGACCGAGAGCAATGATGAGTGTGGCCACGGATACTTGCTGGATATCAATTCCCAAGAGATACATCGATCCAAAGGTTAGGGCGAGAGTGATAGGCATCGAAAAGGCCATTAAGACGGCGGAGCGCCACTCCCAAAATCCAATCCAGGACACTAGAACCACCAAGATGATGGCCTCATAAAGCGCATCCATGAAGAGGCCTATATTTTCCTTCACTTGCAAAGGCTGATCGGAAGTGTGAGCGATGATCAGATCATCTGGAAGATATTGTTTGACCGCACTAAGCTTGTTTTCCACGCTTTGACCGAAGGCGCCGATTTGCTCGCCGTCCTTCATCTGGACAGCTATGGTTACCGCTCGATTGCGGTGCCATTTGCCGTCCTTATCAGCCCAGCTGAAATAATTTAAATATTTTGCGGGGCTTTGATATCCGCGTGAGATCTGCACGAGATCACGTAGATAGACCGGACTTTGACCGGCAGAGGAGGAGGTTCCGATAATGACATCGCCGAATTGCTGAGGGTTAGTAATCTTGCCGGATGGATCGATCTGGATACTCTTCGATCCGACTTCTAACTGTCCTCCAGGTAAAGTAATGTTGCGCGCCCCGAGGATGTCTTTAAGATTAGATGGCTGCAAACCATAGGCGGCGAGTCTGTCCTGAGAGTAATCGAGATAGATCTGCTCGGGCAAAACTCCTTTGCGGTCGATTTTGGCCACCTCAGGAGCTCCCTGTAACGTACGGCCAATAAGATCCGTGAAGTTATCAAGATCCCGATAGGAATATCGATCACCGGCCACCGCGGCAAGCCTCGATTCAGTTTGGTCTGGCTCACGAATGAGTGCGGCCTTCCAGGCATCAGGGTGAATCTCCGAGCGATGCAGATTCTCCTTGACCCATTTTTCACCGAAGACTCGTAGTTGTTCATCACTCAATTTCGTTTTTACATCAACCCCAATGAAGCCACTTCCTTCAAAGAAATGCGGATCAAAAATAAAGCGGTTTGCAATACCGGAGTCAACAACTGCCGTGAAGGGTTCACGAATAACTGCTGGAGCGACTGAAATTGGAAAAGCATAAATAATACTGACGTGCGGCTGTGGAGATCGAGCCCGTTCTGCGGCGCGTGTTCTTTCGATCGCACCCCGAATGGAGCGTGCCCGCAAGGCGATGTCAACAGCATTTGCCGGAGGGCTAGCAATGGTCAGCATCGCAGCTGCTGTATCGCCAAAGTCGCTATTGAACTGAATTGGGCCAGCGCCCTGCGGTAGCTTGGCATTAAGCGCGTCCAGCTTTAGGTTGATATCGGCGAATTGTTTCTTTGTATCGGAGACGTTATCTTCCAGCTGCACATAGACGAGCGAAAGACCGGGAAAGCTGATGGATCGGATACCGAAGTCAGCAGGCGTAGGGCCCTTTACAAAGGCATTTTGAGCCATCGTTTGTTCGATCGGCCGTGCAACAAGTTGCTCAACCTCTTCCGCAGTGGCGCCT
This sequence comes from Edaphobacter sp. FHG110511_03, assembly GCF_059115365.1. Lineage (NCBI taxonomy): Bacteria > Pseudomonadati > Acidobacteriota > Terriglobia > Terriglobales > Acidobacteriaceae > Edaphobacter > Edaphobacter sp. FHG110511_03. The sequence goes on from NZ_JBZYWL010000002.1 coordinate 990,007, forward strand.
GGCCATGTCGTTGAAGCAACGGCCACTCGAACTGGAATAATCGGGTCTTTGCGCTTTGGCATATTTTTGTAGCCATACCAACCCCAAAGAGAGACGGCGATCAGAAGCACAAAACCCACCTGACGGTGCTCGGTAAAGAAGCGCGCCGTGTTGTGTGTATTCGCGATGTATTCGGTTTCAGATTTGTGACTCATCTTGTGACTTGCAACCTCGCTACGGAATCACGCGAATCTTATCTCCGCTTTTGACCAATGTGGCTCCGCTTGTAATCACCCGCTGCCCCATCTGCAAACCGCCATTGACTCCAATATTGTTTCCGTACACATTCCCTAGTTCCACTGAACACAGTAGAGCTCTCTGGATCTCACCATCACCTTCCGCAACAAGAATTGCAAATCCCCCTGGATGCTGTGGATCGCGCACAACGGCGGAGACAGGAACCGCGGTAACGGAGTGCGGCAGCAGTGAGCCTTGGAGAATAAGCGACGCAATCATCCCCGATTTCAATTCATTTTTGGGATTGTCGATCGATACCTCTACAGAAAAGACACGGCTTTTTGGATCTGCCGAAGGGGAAATCGAGGTCACATGTCCATGAAATGTCTGAGGCAGGGCATCTGTTGTGATCGTCTGTGATTGGCCAATCTTGATCCGGCTGATTGAAGTATCAGGCACTCCGAAGACTGCCTTGACTTTACGCGTATTCGCAATCGTGAAGCCATTCGTTGCTGGGCCGACATAACTACCGACATCTACATTACGGCTGACAATCCATCCGTCAAACGGCGCCTTCAGTGAACAGTATGCTAACGCAGTCTGCGCTTCGTTGATTTGCGCGCGAGCCGCAGCTACGGATGCCGTCGAACTATCTAACTGAGCCTTAGCAGAATCGAAGTCGGGCTTTGTTGCGCTTTGAGTGGAATATAACGCTGAAGTACGATCAAAGGTCAGTTTAGCCTTGTCAAGTTCAGCTTGATAACCAGCGAGCTGTTCCTTTGACTGCGAGAGCTTGTCTTGATAGTTTTGCTGGTCGACAACGGCGAGTACTGTGCCTTTCGGTGCCCAGTCTCCTTGATCAATGTTGCGCATCCCCCCATCGGTGCCTTTCACCTGCCGTATCTGATCGATGTATCCGCCGGATTGGAAAGCTAAATTGACTTGCGAGTATGGAACGATGCTGGCCGAGTACCGGGCACCATTCCCCACTTCGTAACTCTGAACCAATGCCGTGTGAACCGGGAGTGGAGCCTCACTCGGAACCGTTTTTTGTTTGCAGGCAACAATGAAGAAAGCTAGCAGCGGAGAAAACAAGACGAAGGAGGCGAATCGGTTCATTCGATTACTCCTCTCCTAATGCTTTTTCGAAGTTGGCTTTTGCAGACCAGAAAGCAAGAAGGCTCTCTTCATAGTCGTTATTTGCATTTGCAACTGCTGCTTGCTGTTCGAGCACGTCCCGAAGCAGAACGGCAGAAGTTTTAAACTTATCGTTTACTTCACGGAGCTTTTCGTTCGCCGCAGTTCGCGCTGCATCTGCAACGGCAAGCAATGAACGGCTTTCGGCAAGTTTGCGAAAATTGTTACTTACATCGATCAAAACTTGTGAGCGGGTCTCGTCAAGCTGGAGTTTAGTTTGATCAACAACGGCTTCTTTCTGTTTCACATCGTCTTTGCGCCGCCCCCACTCGAATGGTTCCCACCGCATTTCAAAGCCCACTACGGCAATATTTTGTGGAAGTATTGCTGTGTTGAAAGGGGTCACATACCGCAACGTGGCACCAATATCAGGAATGTATTGAGCTTTTGCCAGCTTGCGATCGTATTCAGCGCGTTGTGTATCTATCTCTGCTTCCTTGACTTCAGGACGTTGAGTGAGCGCTGCACTCCGCGCAAGCTTCAAATCGGTTTCTTCTTGCTCCATGGGTGGGACCTGTTGGGTCCGAAATGATGTATCGATATCTCGACCCAATAAACTATTGAGTTTTTCTCGCTGCGTCAGCAACGTATTATTCAGCTGGATTACCTGGTACTGTGCCTGGGCCAGCTTCGCTTTAACATCGAGACTGCTCGACTTGAGAACAGACTGCTGCGCAAGATAGTTAGTGGCGATCCGATCTGTCTCCTGATATTGCTTCACAGTCGCACCGGCAGAATCAAGAGTGCTTTCTGTCTGCAGCAGAGCATAATAAGCCTGTTTTACATCCGCAGCGATCGATTGGCGTTTACCCAAATACTTATAACGAGAAAGATCTACTTCGAGCCGCTGCTCTTTGATCGCGAGACCAATTTTGTAAAGCTGCGTGAGCGGTTGCGCGACTTCATCAACGGTATATCCAGTAAATCCCGACGACAGCTTGATTTTGACATCTTTATCAGGGTTTGGCTTTCCATCAACCGTTCCGAAAACTCCCTGCTTGAACGTAAAGGTTGGAGAAGTAATGTTCCCCGATCCCAAAAGATAAGTTGTGATTGATGGCAAGCGCTTTGTCTTCGTCGAAGCGAGTTGCCATTCGGATTGGGTGATTCCAAGTTTCGCGATATTAACGTTGCGGTTGTTTGTAAGCGCAATCTGAATTGCCTCAGACAGAGACAGTTCGGGCTCTTGCGAAAAAGTGGATCCGGCCGTCATGAATAAGCTCACTAGAGCGACAATTGCGTGCTTTTGCATGTTGTCGCTCGCTATTTGCGCCCTCCGCCACCAAGACTATTGAGATCATCCAACACAGCTTGTCGGTCTTCGGGGCGAAACGAGTCGGTGTTCATAACGTCTTGAATCTGAGATTTGGAGGTGCTTAACGCTCGTAGTTGCTGCAACGGATGCCCCTGTTCGCCCTTGATTCCTTGGAGATCATTGAGGCTGCTTTGAAGCTGAGTCACTTGTGCTTCTGTGGGAGTGCCAAACATGATGGCTTTGAAGATATCTCTACCGAGCTTTTTACCAGGGCTCGGATCAGCTGCTGCGTCTGGATGAGTTTTGGTCGCCAGCACTGCCTGCAGATCCTGATGCAGTATCTCTCGATCTTTCGGTGCTACACCTGCCATCGTCGCCTTCATATTCGCTACCGCGCGATAAGGCGTTAGCAAGTCGATCGGAGCACCAGGAACCTGCTCTGCCTTTGCAGCCTTTAATGTCTCAGCATCAGTTTGTAACTGCTTGACTTGGCCAACGGTAATACTTCCGTTAAGCACTGCTGCTTTCATGTCCTGTTTGAACTTGGCCATTGCTGGGCTATCGTCCTGTGCATTAGCGGAGAAAACCGTAAACACACCTGTGAAGACAAACAATTTCAAAGAGCGCCGAAAGATCTTTTTCATGGTCGCATCTCAATATTTTTAAATTTGGGCCCATAAAAACGAGCAACCTTGGCACAGTCTCAGCAAAATGCATTGTTAAAACTGGTTTCGTGGATTTCGAATTTGCCAAGTGTTACGGGACAACTTCGCCTTTATCGTTAACCTTGATCCAGCCCTGTTTAGCCATCGCCTTACTAATCTCTTCTGCCATGACATTCGCAGTTTTCGAAGCATAGGCTTCCACTGTTTTGCGACGGTCACCAACCTTCGACTTGACTGCGATCGCGGCAGGATCAACTCCTGCTGCCGCAGGCACAGCGGCTCCAACGCCGCCAGCCGGTTTCATTTGTGTCTGGAATTGGGATAATAGGACCGAGTCAGTATCAGTTTTCATGCGCACGTCCACCTGGGTCCGAACATCGGCGGACCCAGTACCCATGCCAAGTGCTGCTCGTTCTGCTTTGTCTCCCTGTCTCAAGGAGCTGAAGGAGCCTTGAACGGAAACCGTGTTCGCTGGTGCGACAGCATCTGCAGCGACATGCTCAAGTGGAATTCCAGTTGTAGCTAACTTCTTGATCAGTTCCTGTGAGAAGTTTGCTGACGCCTTTTTCGCTACAGCTTCCGGACTCTCGTCCCCGGCGATCATATGCCGTGGACGAATCGACTGGGAGCGATCGACTTGTACATTGGAAGTATCGACGGCAAAGTCGTAAACGAGAATTTTTGTCGGTTTAGGAAGCGGTGCCCCGCTGTAACTTTGCAGTGTTGTTACCTCTACTTTAGAGGTAATGGGGTCTTCAGCCTGTACGAATTCCGGGAGGGAGCATACCGCCATTGCCGCCAAAAAACCTACGCCGATCCGCAAGCCATTTGGTTTTACTTTCGAGATAGCCTTTATTATGCGATTCATAGTCCAAATCTCCTTCCAGCAAAGATGCCGACTCAGGAAAGTGGTTCTCCTGTCAAAAAGCGAGTAATGAGGGCCTGAAATGCAGAATCGGGGAGGGAGATATTTCCGACATACAGTCTGTCTTGTCAGAAGGTAGTCGTCAATACAAAGAATTCAATTTTTTTAGATCACCACCGACAAGTGTTCGCATTCTTGCAGGTGGAGCGACATTCGACCCCCTTGCTTACGTGGCGGAGAGCAAGGTAAGTCTTGAGTGTTAGCGGTTTAGTGGAGTAATACTTTGTACCTTTCTCGCTATCAACGATACCCTTTGGTAAACGGAGCTGTCGCTCAAACTCCCGCGATTCAACCGTACTCACCGACAACGGTCCTCTTTCAGAATGCGCGTATCGCTGATGGGACGCATGGACAGCTATCCGGACCGTCCAATTTTCTGGTTCGCGGCAATCTGATCGAGAAGGTTTCCTCAAGTCCGATTCCGACGGATCGCAGCGGAATGACCAAGATTATCGACGGTGGCGGAAAGACACTGATGCCCGGCTGTTCGATGCTCACTGCCATGTGTTCCTGGTGGCTCCGCCGATGACGGTCATGATGTCGGCGGAGTATGGATACCTTTATCTGTTGGCGGTAAAGAAGCGGGCAATACGTTGATGCGTGGGTTTACCAGCGTGCGCGATATGGCGGTGCCGACCTTCGGACTCAAGCGGGCGATCGACACGGACCCGATTACGGGCCCAAGGATATGGCCGTCGGACGCGATGATCTCGCAGACGAGCGGATACGGGCGACTTTCGGCTGCCAATACGAGATTCCCAGTCAGCGAGCTCTGGCCTGGGGGTCCGTGGAGAAATATGGCATGGGTATACTTGCGGTTGGAGTTCAAGCATACCCATGGTACCGTTGAGCCAACTCCCCTTCGAAGTCTGGCCCGGCGTATCTCAGCAGAACACGTAGGAGCGCTGCATGCGTTGTCGAGGCCCACGCCAAGGCCGAGGCAGCCCGATCGGAGTACGTCATCGCAAAATACTCCGCCGTTGATAACAATGGGCCGAATCGAGATCACGTATTCAATGCCAGGTGCGAGATGAAGAACGAGAAAGTTGCGATTCTTGTTGTGCATGGAATTGGTCAGGAAAAGCCGTATGAGACCTTAGATCACTTCACACGGAAGCTGATGGAGTCGCTTGGAACTTCGGGGACATGGACTATTACTCCCGAACTAGAGCAAGTATCCGATCCTACCCGAATCAGCAAATCATGGACTCGCGCTTCATTTCTCATCAAGCCATCACTAGCCGGCGCTCTCCCTCTTTCTAGCGAGCCGGATGCAGCTATCGAAAGCATTTCACTTTTCGAGTATTATTGGGCTCCCATCACACAAGACAAGGTGACCTACACAGGTAGTCTATTGTTCCTGATCAAGGCAGGTCTTCAACCATTCCTATATCTCGCCTCGAACGTCACCGCTATCGCCAGAACCGAAGAAGCTGCCGCGATGGCTAGAGGAAAAAGCTGGTCGGAAGCGAAGGCGATCGGCAAAGCAATAGCGAGAAAGCGCATACCGTTCATCATTGCGAAAGAACTCTGGCGCCAGGCATCGTTATTTCTTCCTCTGTTGGGCTTTTTTATAGCGCTTCTCTACTGGCTCAAAGAAGCCACAATTCAGAATTTATCGAAGCTGGTCCATTTCAAGTGGTCGACTGTTGTCTTAATTTCACTTCTGTCCATTCGATATCTATATGTGTATTCGGCCGCTAGGGCTCTTTGGCAGAGTTGGAAGACGAACTCTGGTTGGCAAACTTCGATATCTTGGCGGGTATTTCTGATCATTGTGATCGCCGCGCATCTGCTCTTGTTACCCTTTTTACTCGCCCCGGCGCTTCGGTTTAGCATTTGCCTTAGAACTGCTTTCGGACACTGTTTCCCATTTGTGCAATCTCATTTCCCTCACTGGGCGTCGGTAAATGACTTTGCAAAAGGTGTCAGTTTTCTACCTCCCAGAAAAGACTGGAGGGACTGGATCTCCGCATTTATGTTCTTAGATCCGAATTTTGGAAGGTACACGGCGCAGATGCTTACCTTGCTTCTTGCGGCCTTTGTCAGGTTTATTCTTGTAGACTACGTCGGCGATGTCGCTGTTTATGCGAATTCGAGCCAATTTTCTAAAAGCTACTCTGTGCGTTCGCAGATTATCGATGAGTGTACTGCAGCACTCTCTGCAATCTTGATGAATACCGCTCCTCGGTACGATCGCGTACTCATCGTTGCGCATTCGCTAGGCTCGGTTATTGCATATGACACGATGAATAACCTCTTGGATCTTGCTAGTGCAAGCTCGCCGGCCGCACCAAATGCAATTCAGCCCAAACATCTAGAAACTCTCAAAGGTTTCATCACCTTCGGCTGCCCGCTCAATAAAATTTTCTACTTTTTCCGTGTACAAGATGACGCTTCTCAAGTGCTCCGGCATCAGACTCTCGATCTGCTCTACAGCTTCCGCGGCGTTGTTTTGACAGCCGCTCCCCGTCAATTCCAGTTTCAACCACCCGCTGCGGATTCACAAAGGGCACAGGCGTTGAGCGCGCTGAAAGTCGGCTTCAAATGGATCAATGCCTATTCACTAGCTGATCCAATCAGTGGGAGAATCGTCTTCTATCAACTTGATGATCAACGCTTGTTCCAATATGCTCCGCTAATCGCTCACCTGTCCTATTGGGAGGATCCTAACTTTTATAGCTATTTCAGGCAGTACTTGCTTTAGACAAATGCTGAATCAAACGATGTCGGGGTTACCGTCATGTATATTGCGATACCGAGGCTAGGATTTCAAAGAGTATTCAGCAGACGCCCAAATAGTTAATCACTTTTGATCGCGGATCGAGAGGACGATCGCCGCTTCTGCTGTTGGAGAGAGAGAATGTAGCGGCTAAGTATAGGGTAAAGTGAGCGGTGGGCCATATTTTCTGCAATCTACGGTGATGCATTTTTTGGCGTCCGAATAGTTCGCTACTTGCGCATCCGACACCTAGGATCAAAAGGCTGGCCCACAAATGTGTGTGTTGTGCGCAAGATGGCTGTTGGTAAAGCCCGACGAGACTAAGCACGGTAATATGTCACTGTTTAGGCATTTTCCCTGTAAGGTTATTAGTTTCAGCGAGTTGGCTGATAGCTTTCTATAGCTTCGAAAGGTCGTCGTTCTCTAAAGTGGATGGCTTAAGCCTTCAAAGCGTGGAATTCAGCCTTGCGATGAGGCTCGGGTTATCCCATCCTCGGTTGCTATTCGTAAGTCAGTCCTTGACGGTTCGACCCAGCCCCGTATCGTTCGTTCGTTGTTAGGAGCAAGGTCGGTTTGACCTACTCGCTGGCAAGCACGATGAATCTTCGGTTCTACATATTGCCGGTTGTTGCTCTGACCTTGTTGTTCGTTTCCACCACAATGGCGCTCGCGTAGAGATCCTTGTCTGACTCTGTTAGATAATTTTCTACTAACATATTTGAACCATTGACAATCGTCTTTTCAGTATGTTCTAAACACATCGTTATTGAGACGTCTCATTCCATCTGCTTCGTCGAACCGGCACAAGGCCTAGTCTGAGGTCTCTATCCCTCGGTCCTCCCCGTCGTGCCTTCGATTCAACCGTCAATAGTTCAACCGACTGATATCTGCAGCAATCATGTCCAGCAAATTCTGGATGTTGGAGGGAGTCTTCTACATGCGTAGGAAATATCTGTGGTCGGCATGCATCGCATTCAGCGCGTGTGCCAGTCTTTGGGCCGCCGATTGGCCAAGCACTGGTGGTAACTCGCAACGCGACGGATGGGGTCGCAATGACAAGTACCTCGGCAAGCAGAACATCGCCAAAGGCCAGGTCAAGATCATGTACAAATACAAATTCAAGAACACCTCCACAGGTCTGGACGCCCTCTCTAATCCCGTCGACCTTACCCAACTGATTGGCTGGGCTGGCTTCAAGGAGTTGTTGATTGTAGCTGGCAGCTCTAACACTGTATTCGGTCTGGATTCCGACCTCGGTGAGCACTATTTCACGACCGAGTTCAAGGATGTAGCCAAGCCTGCCGGCCCACCGACCGCACTCTGTTCCGGAGGCATGACTGCATCCGTCGTTTTGCCTGGAAACAGCACCGGTCGTCGTACCGCAGGTGGAAGCTTTGCTCGCCCGCAACCTTATGTCTGGGCACTCACATCCGACGGCAAGCTTCGCACCTTACGTCAGCAGGACGGCGATGGAATGTACATTGACGCTGCTCAGTTTGTCCCAGCAGGCTCTAAGGTGACCGGTTTAAATCTGAACAACAATGTCATCTATGCTTCCACCGTCGATAGCTGCTCTGGCGAAAACGGTCTTTATGCCGCCGCCTTTACGCCTCCGGAGCTTCCTTCCGTTCCGAATCAGCCAATTGTGAAGCAGGCTCAGATCGATGTGAAGTCTTTCATGACCAACGGCAGCGGTTTCTCGGGCGCAGGTGGCACAACGATTGGCACCAAGGGCACGGTGTACGGTATGGTCGCCGAGGGCAAAGGTGACGTTGCCGGTACTTACAGCGACACTGTCGTTGCACTTGATCCGAAAACGCTTACTGTCAAGGACTACTTCACGCCTTCCGGCACTCTGTCTGCCCTCAAGAAGGGTGTAGCTGCTCCCGGAGTCACTCCTGCTCTCTTTCAGTGGAAGGGCAAGGATGTCCTGGTGGCCGGTGGTCGTGACGGCAAGCTCTATCTTTTGGATGGCGATTCGCTCGGCGGTTCGGATCATAAGACCCCGCTGGCAGTTTCTGACGTTGTCGTCACTCCTGACACCGACTTCGGAGGCAATGGAATCTACGGCACCTTCGCCACCTGGGAAGATGAGGCCAACGGTAACGCTCGCTGGGTCTACGCTTCCATCCGCGGCGCTGCAGCTATAAAGACCGGTGCAAACGGTGCTGCTCCGACCGGCTCCATCGTCGCCTTCAAGATCGAGGACAAGGATGGCAAGCCGACGTTCGTGCAACAATGGGTCTCGCGCGATCTGATCTCCCCTGCCGGACCGGTCATCTCCAATGGCTTGGTCTATGCTCTCTCGACCGGTGAAACCCCGCGCCTCGCCAAGAAGGACGGTACTCCCTACACCGTTGCTGAGGTCGTGAAGATGTCAAAGGGCGCAACCCTTTACATCCTTGATGCCTCCACCGGTAAGGAGTTGTGGAGCACCGGCACGGAAGCGACTTCCTTCTCGCACAGCGGTCTCGGATTTGCTAACGGCCGTGCCTACTTTTCAACCTACGACAACACGCTCTACGCCATCGGCGTTCCGTTCGAACGGTAAGCGAACTCAGGAGAACATGTATGAAGAAACTCATCGCACTTGCTGCTGTAGCGTTTAGCTGCAGCGCCGCTATCGCTCAGAACTGGACGATGGACGGTGGAGACACGCAACGCTCCGGCTGGGCCAAAAATGAAAAGATCCTGACCAAAGACAATGTCAAAGAACTCACCCTTCTCTGGAAGGTGCAGACCGACGTGAATCCTCACGCACTGCACGCTCTCATGACTCCCGTAGCCATCAAAGGTCTGGAGACAGCTAGCGGCGCCAAAAATGTTCTTTATGTTTTAGGTGCATCGAACGTTTTGTATGCCATGGATGCTGATTCCGGAAAAGAAATCTGGAAGAAAAACTTCGAGGAACCTGCATCACAGCAGGTTGAACCGAAGCATCTCGGCTTCCTCGGACCTGGCGGCACGACCGGAGTTCCCGCGATCTCTGAAGCAGATGCATCGGGCAAGCGCACCGTCTACATGGTTGACGGCAAAGGCGATGTCGTTGGCCTCGATGCCGCAACCGGCGACATGGTTTTCGGTCCCGTAGCGACTGGCATTCCGAACAAGTTCGCCGTGCAGCTTTATAAAGACCAGATCATCTTCGCTGACTTCCGCGGTGCCGGAATCCTCTCAGTCGACATCAAGACCAAGGCCCTGCATAAGACCGTTGGCTTCGGCGGCGGTGGCGGTCTGTGGGGACGGCGCGGCCCTGTGATCACTTCCGACGGCACGGTATGGACGACTACTGGCGACGGCAAATATGACGTCACCACTGACCCCAATAACCCGGTCATTGGTAATTCGGTCGTCGGCTTCGAACTGAAGGACGGTTCCTGGCAGGTCAAGGACTGGTTCACTCCGCTGAACTGGGACTGGCTTCGTAAACGCGATCTAGACCCCAACAATACACCGACGGTCTTCACCTACAAGGGACGCGAGCTGATGGCTGCTTCTGGTAAGGAGTGTAAGGTCTATCTGCTCGATCCCAAGAATCCGGGTGGCGAAGATCACCATGAACCGCTCTATCGCACCGAGCTCTTCTGCAATGAAGCTGCAGACTTTCAGAACGCTGGGAGCTGGGGTGCAGTCTCGTCGTGGCAGGATCCTGCGGGCACCCGTTGGGTCGTAGTTCCCTTCTGGGGGCCGTCAGCACCAGGCAAGACGAAGTTCTCCATCACCAACACGCCTGTGGCTAAAGAAGGTGGCGCAGCCGCTTTCAAGGTGGTCGACAAGGCTGGCAAGCCTACGCTTGAACCGGTTTGGATCTCACGCGACATGTTCCGCGGCGATCCGCCAGTCATCGCCAACGGCCTCATCATCACTCACGGCAGTGGTGACAATACTCAGCAGGCGTGGAAAGATATCGGCTTGAAATTCGATTCCGCCATTCGTGCTTCGCAGTCAAATCACGCTACCGTCTACGTGCTCGATGGACAGACCGGCAAGGAACTATGGTCGAGCGGAGACACCATCACCGGTTTCAATCACTTCTCCGATCCCACTGTCTTCGACGGCAAGATCTATCTCGGCACCTACGATGGTCAGTTCTATTGCTTCGGTCTGAAAAAGTAGTTCCAGCTGCTGCTTCTGAAATTATTTGTCGCAGATATTTTGTAATTATTTGTCGTGAACTCGGCATGCAGGAGCTCACCGCGTTTTCGGTGGAAGCCGGTGAGCTCGCTCTACGGGGCTTCGATTGCGAACGAACAGTTCCCAACGGTGCGCTTGCAACCTGCTTCGAAAATGGTCTATCTTACATCCGCGTCGAACACTCCGGTCTCGACGGTCCCACCGTGCTTCATCTGAATGAAAATCCGGTATCTCCCAGGAGAAGGAAAGCCATAGGGAAAGCCAACGGTGGAGGAAATTGGCGCGCTACTCGTTGGCATTTCCATGCCGGGCATATCGGTCATCTCCTGTCTGTCATTGTTGGCAAGCATCATAGCGGGCATAGCAGCTGAACCATCCGGATGCGTATGAGCGAAGGTAGTTCCATCGTCCTTCACGAATGCCGCATGACCGGCCATACCTAGATACGGCTGCATGTCAGTTGCCGGCTTTCCATTGGCATCAACCAGTCGAAATCGGAACGAATAAGCGGCGTTCGCGTTCAGATCTTTCGGGCGATCCCAGACCATCGAGTAGCCGTCAGGCAGCTCGTAGGCTGCTCCCAGCTCCCCCTGTGAGATCGCGAGCGGCTGAGCTGATGCGTCCTCTGACGCCAAGGGAGCAGCAGACATTCCCTCCGGCACGATAAGATCCGCCGTCAGAGTCTCAGGAAAGCCGTTCATGTGGACGATGTCGGCATAGAGCTTGTACTTCCCCGGAGGCATCGCCGGCAATGTCATGCCCAAGTGCTTATCCGAGACCGGTTCCGGATGAAGGTGAAAAACGGCATCCATCTCCGGCTGACGAATCGCGTACAAATGCATCAGATGGCCGTGATCGAGCAGCAACTCATCTTTCTTGAGCAACGAATCCTCACGCGAATCCTGCCTTCTTTTTTCGCTATACCTGCCAACGGTCAGATCGAGTTTATTCCCCGTAAGCATGGCCTGTAGATCCGTTGGATGATAGATGTCCGCGGTATAACCTGCAGCCTCTACCTTCCACCAACTGTTCCCAGCGTAGATCGTCAACACAACCACGACCAATGCGGCAACACTCGCCATCAGGGCTTTACGCCGTCGGCTCGGCGTCGGTTGCGTCCCGGGCGCCAGCCGTGACTCGCGCACAGCAGCCGAAACGATCCCAATCATCCCAAGCGAGAGAATCAATCCCAGCACACCCAGCAAAATCCCCAGCGAACGATTCATCGAGAGAACCGAAAGCGGAATCGCAGGCACAGGAACACCCGCGCTAGCAGATCCGCCTGCTCCATCGACCTCAAACCGAACCTGCCAGGAGCCCTGTGCCATCAGCCAGAGCGAGCCGGTAAAGAAGGCTGGATCCGCTGTCGATACCTTCATTGCATCGGGAGTCGGCGGATGTTTCGACGCCTCGCCTGTCAGCGGAACCGGAGCAATCTTAATCGCGTTCACCTGAGATCCTGAGGTTCGAACCTCAATCGTCGCGACGCCCGGAATCACATTGGGAGGCCGCACCGTGACAAAGAGCCTGTAAGGCCCTGCGTTTACTGTCTCGAAGACGTCCTTATTGCCTACGTGTGCCCAGGCGGTAGCCGAGATGCCGAAGGCCATCAGGAAAAAAAATAACAACTGGGCAAAAGACTTCATCGCTGTACCCCTCGCATCCACCGGCCAAAGGCCAACCCGGCCCACATCGAGATCGACGCATAAATCGAGGCACGCAACAAGCCGAACCAAAGCGTGACCCCTTGGTCGGCAGGGTTGAACTGACGTAAGCGGTCGAGACTCGTAGCTTTTGAGTAATAGCCGAAGTACATGGTCCCAAAGAAGCGGTTCGCGCTTGCTGGGGACATCAGAAAATTGGCAAACGGCCACTCAACAGCGACCAGAACAGCGATAAATACAAATCCCGAGGCGAGCGCAACCTGCCACAGCTTCCAGTTCCGTGTCCGTTGCCAGAGCAGATCGAGCGCTAGAGCGGGAATAATAAGCAAAATCGGAAACTTCGCCGGAACAAGATGGGTCACAGGAAAGTACACCGGTCCAAGCTTCGGCACTGCCGGGAAAAGCGGCATGACCAGAATCTCACCGATGAGAAAGATCATGTAAACCGCAGACGTCCACGTGGCAGCCCATCGAGAGCGTGAGGATTGCGACATCGCGGTAAGTATCATCGGCACTGCTATGCCTGTAGCCATGTAAGGCAGGAACTGGTGCAACCTGGTGTCGCCGGTGAAATCCCGTAGGAAAAGCATCTGGCCTGAGACTAGAAGCCCTCCCATGTACAGATACAACACCTGCAAACTCTTGAATGCCTTGTTACCAGCTTTAACGGAGCGATTCATCTCGGCGAGAATCAGAAACATTATTCCGATTTCTACCGCGCGAGTACCGAGAATGAGCAAAGTATGCGGCGGACTTATGATCTTTACGTCTAGCCCATAGGCGTTGTGCCACCAGTTATCGAATGGAGCAGAAGTAAGCATCGCCACCCCACCCCACCCGGCGAGAAACACACCGAACGGAGCGCGCAGGCCGAAGAGACTCACCGCTGAATCACGTCGCTTCTGGTCTTGTCCGAACGTGCTTTGCAGCGTCAGCCAGAGGCCGACGATTCCGGCGAGCACCCCACAGGCATAAACGGCTATATGCGCCGGGGTCCAGAAGGTATCCCGTCCGATTGAGCGATGCCAGGCGATGTCCCAGGTACCTCCAATCGAGGACGAAGTCACTGCGAGCACTCCCATCCATACATACCAGGGAACCGATGCATTGGTAGCCTGGGCGCGCTCCTTCTCCCTGGAATTGGAATAGATTGAGGCAACAGCGCCAGAATTTGCGGCTATAGACATACACTCTCCGAAAATGCGTTCAAATGACTAGACAATGAAGTTAAAACACTGCGTTGCTTTTTTTATTCCCCCATATTTTAGGCTATTGGAACTAGGGGCCGTGGCCTCAAGGTTCCAGACCGTTCTTCATCAGAGAAATGCGGAAATTGCAAACCTGCCTCCTAAGCAACGAAGCCCAAGTCGTCACCGAGGTGAATGCGCTACCCACGAGCCTCCATTGAGTGAAGGCGATCACCATCCTGTTCGCTGCAGGATCGCCTGGTGAAGGAGCTGCTACTTGACGACATCGACGCCAGCAACATGTTCCTTCACGGATTCCTGGAACGATTCTTCTATGGGCCGAGGGTGAGTTGTTCACCTGCGCAACGCTGTTCGCGAGGCACCGGATATCGTTGAGTCGATCAGTCTTGACGTTTAGAGGCGCCCATGTAGGTCCTCGAGCTTAGCGCGAACCGTTCGTTGAATCGTACGTGGACTGCCCCGACGGGGCCGCGGCGAATATGGCGATGCGGCAACAGAATCCAGTGAAAGGCAAGGGCGAGGGCCTATCGCCGTTTGTGCATATCAACGACGCGGCGACTGCAACGGTGGCGACGCTGACGGCGGATCCGGGCGTGTACAACCTTGTGGATGATGACCTTTCGCCGCAGATCTTATGGCTGCCTGCATTTCCGAAGTTCGTGGGTGCTCCAGAGCCTCCACATATGAACGACGCAGAGGCGACGGCAAGCGCGGAAGAGGATGTGATGTATCACGGGACGAAGGTGAGCGTATCCTCGAATGCGAAGGCGAAGGGGGTTCTTGGGTAGAAACCCAGACGGTTGGAGTGGCTGGAGGTGTAAGTGGATAGTTCGGGCGGTATCCGAGCCTACTTCTGCGATATGAAGGTCTAAGTGGTGCGAAGGTCCAAAGCTTTCGGGGATACTGCTTATATGGCATAAGAATTTGGGAATTCCGTTGGTGCGTGAATCGTCCTAACGTTGAATCATGAGTACACGGAGCGAACCAACCGC